>NZ_JBYFBS010000002.1:0-592354 GCF_057652315.1 Prosthecobacter sp. Pr1
TAGTCTCTTCCAGTTCAGGAGGGGCTTTGCATCGTGAAATGAAGGCGGCTTTTTTCCATGAGAAAAATGCCTGCAGGCAATTCCACTACAAGCCCATGTCCAACCATGAGCTCGGACACATGTTTGTTTGATTGCATGGTACTTAGGCCATGGATGCGTCCAGAGTTGCATCAGGAGAGGTGTTAAACTGCAACTCATAAAGGCGCCGGTAAAGCGACGAACTGCGCAGCAGCTGCTCATTGGAGCCAATGGCCTCGACCCGGCCTTCCTGCATGACGATGATCTTATGGGCGGCGAGCACGGTGGAGAGGCGGTGGGCAATGGCGATGACGGTGCGCCCGGCCGTGAGGTCATGGATGGCCTCCTGGATGATGCGCTCGCTTTCGGTGTCGAGCGCGGAGGTGGCCTCGTCAAGCAGAAGGACTGGGGCATTTTTCAAAATGGTGCGCGCTATGGAGATGCGCTGCTTCTGACCGCCGGAGATCTTGGAGCCGCCGTCTCCCACGACGGTGTCGTAGCCTTCCTGGAACTCCTGCACAAAGGAATCCACATGAGCCTGGGTGGCGGCGTGGAGAATCTCCTCGTCCGTGGCCTCCAGCCGGCCATAGCGGATGTTCTGCCGGATGGTGTCGTGAAAGAGGAAGACATCCTGACTGACAATGCCGATGTTTTCGCGCAGGGTTTTCTGCGTGACGTCACGGATGTCATGGCCGTCGATGCTGATGACGCCGTCATCCACATCGTAGTACCTCAGGAACAAGGAGAAGAGGGTGCTTTTGCCCGAGCCGCTGGGGCCGACCAGCGCATAGAATTTTCCTGGCTCAATGTCCAGGCTGACGTTTCTGACAGCCGGGCGGTCATATTTTTCCCCGTCTGGCTTCACGTAGGTGAAGGTGACGTTGCGCAGGGAAATACTGCCGGTGGTGCGCGGAAGAGCGAGGGCATCTGGACGGTCCTTGATGTCAGGCTCCCGTTCCAGAAGCTTGAATACCTCCTGGCAGGCGGAGAGGGTGCGCTCAGTGGTCATGCCGACACGGCTGAGCTCCTTGATGGGCGGGTACATCCCGATGAGGGCCACGACGAGGAACATGAAGTCGGCGGCTGATTTATCGAGGTGCCACCAGTAGATCAGACCGGCGGCGATTCCGAGGGAGGCGACGGTTTCAACCACGGTGCCGCTGAGGTCCGTGAGCTTGTTGAAGCGAATGGCGTCAATGGAACTGGCCCTGTTGCCTTTTTCGAAACGCGCCAGCTCATAGTCCTCCCTGGAGTTTCCTTTGACGAGGCGAATGCCGCCGAAGGCTTCGTGCATGCTCACGAGCATGTCCGAGGAGGCGTTGAACTCGGTCTGGCCGCTGCTCTTGACCGCCCGGGAGATCATGCGCACGGGAATGATGCACAGGGGGAAGACAAACAACGACATGAAGGTGAAAAGCGGATCGATGGTGAAGATGACCGAGAGGGTGGACAGAATCATGGCGGGATGCCGCGTGATCGCCTGCACCAAGGCGAGGGCGTTCACCTGCAGAGCGGTGGACTGAAGTGAGACGACCTGGATGAGCTCCCCAGCCTTGGAGCGGTTGAAGAAGACCATCGACTGCCGGAGAATGGCGGCGTAGAGATCATTGCGAATGCGGAAGAGGATGTGGCTGGAGGCCTTGACATAGGAGCGTGTGGCGAGGTAGCCGAGAAAGCCTCGGCAAAAAATCATGCAGGGAATCAAGGCGCTGGCCAGAACCACCGAGTAAAAGGACGCCTTCTCGCCCTTGAGGGGGAGATGGAGCGCCTCCCGCAGGGAAACCATGCCGACAAAGGGAACCGGCAGGGATTTTTCGAGGACGGGGGAGTCTCCTTTCAAGACGATCGAAAAGATCACATTGAAAGACAGAAGCATGAACGCATTGAACATTCCGGAGCCGATGCTCAATACCAGGCCGGTGGCCAGCCGCCGCCACTGCGTGCGGGCATAGGAAAGGAGCTTTTTGAGCGCCGCCAGGCTCGCGGGATTGGTTTTTTTGAGCAGTTTGCCCAAAAGGAATTTCAACAGGGGGTTCAAACTGTGGCTGAGTGAGATGGAGCTGATGCCGGTTTTAACCTGAGGCGGGGGGCTGTGTCCAACGAAAGGTTTGCAGCCGGCTGCGGCGCTGCCGCAAACACCAAGGACGATTTGAATCCCCTCGATACTAGGTCCTGGTCTTCGACAAGCGCTGTTTCAAATAGCGCCATCCCAGCTTGCGGATCAACCGGGCGTTAAAGATCAAGGAGGAGCCAGAGGGCTGGCGACGCCGCAGCTCCTGAGCTGCCTTTTCTGTCAAAATGGCAGGGGCACCACACCAGCACCAGTCTTTCAAGGCCTTTTCAAGGTCGCGTTTCGAGCATCCCTTCAATTCTGCATCCAGGTGCTGCTCCCATGGAATGCCCGCCTTGACAAGATCCGCGATGATCAACACCAGCGTTTGTGACAGCAGTTTTTTGCGCAGGGACCGGGAATAGGTCTTCCAGGTGTTGGCCTCATGATCGCGATACATGGCGCCGGGGCGGGGGTCATAGGCGAGGCTGCCATGCATCAGGACTCTGGCCTGTGTCATGATGTCGAACTGGCAGTCCGCCCTGGATTCGTAGCCTCCAGAGCGGAGCATGGTTTCACGGCGGATCGCAACCGAGGGCTGAAGGAAGTAGAAAACCAGGTTCAGGAGGGAGACTGCCATGCGCGGGCCGTCCATGTAGAGGATCTGATCATTGAGAAGGAAGTCATGCACATAGCCCTCGTTTGTACGCAGCAGCCTCGCTTTGTAGCCCCTGCCGCGTTCCTCCCGCCAGGCGGGGGCGGCGTACATGGCCACATCCTTCCTGCCGGCCACGGCCTGGTGGCAGCGCAGCAGGAAATCCCGATGGAGCAGGTCGTCATCCTGATTGATGATCACGTATTCACCAACTGCGGCGGCAGCACCGTCCGCCCAATTGCGCCCCACATGAACCAGCTCCTTCTGGCGCAAGTACCTGAGGCGGGGATCTGCATGGCCAGCCACCAGCTCCCGAGTGCCATCCGTGGATGCGTTGTCCTGCACGATCACTTCAAAGTCCCCAAACGTCTGGCTGAGAACGGCATCAAGCGTGGCCTGCAAAAGCCCGGCGCGATTGCAGGTGGGAATGACGATGGTGAAGAATGGAGGGGGCATGGCAGATGGTGGTCGTGCCTTTCACGTAAAGCCCTCCATGCAGCCGAGGCATGAGCAATACAAGAACATATGGCTCATGGCTGATCAAACCGATCCGTAGCAGGGGAAAGAGGGGATTTCCGAGGTCATTCTGTGTGCTTGTGCACCGCCGCCAACTGCGGTTTATGCAGCCATGGCCGACAAGCAAGCATCCTCCGTGCACCGTTTCGAGGAATTGGACTCGTTGCGAGGCATTGCTGCCGCAGTGGTTGTGGTGGCCCACTTCGCCGGCATTTTTCTGCCGGGCGCGGTGTTTGCCAAAGACGGACATTTTTCCTGGGAAATACTGTTTGTGAGCACGCCGCTGCACCTCCTGACATCCGGGCATCTGGCAGTCTGCATGTTTTTTGTGTTGAGCGGTTTTGTACTGACTGTGCGCCAGCTTGCACCTGGAGAGCGTTTCACGAACCAGGATCTGCTGACAGCGGCTTTGAAACGACCGGTGCGTCTGGGCGGCATGGTGATCGTCACTGAACTGGCCGGCATGTTTTGCTGGTGGCAGGGGTGGTTTGTGACGCAGACTGCCGCAGCACGCCTGCACAATAGCTGGCTGGCCTATTTCTGGCCCAAGGAGATCGAGGCACACGACATCTCCGCCCTGGCGACCGGCCCGTTTTTTTATGGCGTCTCCTTCAATCCTCCCCTCTGGACCATTGAGCTGGAGCTTTATGGTTCATTCATGGTCTTTGGCATGGCGGCCCATTTGACCCGGCTGGCATGGGGGCGTCTGCCGGTGCTCATCGGCATGCTGATGGTGCTGGGCCGGCTGCCAGAAATGATGAGGGCGTGCGGCTATGATTCACAGATCATTCCTGCCGGACACTGGCTGCTGCTGCAAGGTTTCGTGTTTGGCATGATGGCCGCCGAAGTCTGGCACATGCCAGGGCTGCTGGCCCGCTGCTGGCAGAGCAAACCTTTGCGCTATTCATGGCTCGTCGTCGCGGTGGTGTTTGCCAGTTTTCCCTATTATGGCAGTGCCGGTGAAACGCTTTACCGCCTCCTGCCGACGATCACCCCCAGGCTCGGCGGGGGGTATCCGATGCTGGGAGCTTTCATGCTCTTCCTGCTGGTGCTGGCGGGGTGGGGGAGAGGCGTGCTGCTGAGCGCCCCAGCGCGTCTGCTGGGCCGCCTGTCCTATGCCATTTACGGCTGCCATTTCATCATCCTGCCCACGATCACCTGTGGTCTGTATTTATATTTGGATGAACGCGGGGTGTCTTATCCGCTGACCATCATCATCTGCCTTTTCGTCACACTTCCTTTGATGCTTGGGTGCGCGCTCCTGCTTGCGCGTCATGTGGACACCCCGAGCATTCGCGCAGCTGCTGCTGTGGGGAGGTGGGTGCGGCATGGCTTCCAAAAGGGCCGCGTCTGCTCTGAAGCGTGTGATTGAGAAAAACTAAATGGCATGCGGAATGATGCTTAAAGAGCTTGAGCGTTTTTAATCTGCCTCTATGACAGCGTTCCTGCTGCCTACCTGACACGCCTTCCATGAGCCGCCCGCCACATCCCGCCGTTCAGCAATTCTTCGATGAGCGTCATGCTGACATCATCCGCATGGGGGAGGATGAAGAGCTGAAGCGCAAATCCATCGAGTGGATGGTGCATGCGGACCGCTACAAATATACCTACAATTTCACATGGATGGGGCGGCCGATCATCAAGTTTCCCACGGACATGGTCATCCAGCAGGAGCTCATGTGGCGGCTCAAGCCGGATCTGATCATTGAGACCGGTATCGCGCACGGCGGTTCCATCATTTTTTCGGCGTCGATGCAGCAGATGATAGGCATTGAGAATGGTCGGGTGGTGGCCGTGGACATCGACATCCGGGAGCACAACCGGCAGGAAATTGACGCGCACCCGATGTCGAAGCATATCACGATGATCGAGGGCAGCTCCGTCGATGCAGGGGTCTTTGCCCGGGTGAAGGAACTGGCTGCCGGAGCCAGGACCGTGATGGTGATTCTTGACTCCAACCACACCCACCAGCACGTGTACGAGGAGCTCAAACTTTACGCGAATCTGGTGACGGTGGACTCGTACTGCATCCTGCCGGACACGTTCATCGAGTTCTTTCCCAAAGGCTACTACCACAACCGCCCCTGGGATGTGGGTGACAATCCCTGCACGGCCGCACGGCAGTTTCTGGCTGAGCGGGACGACTTTGAACTCGACCAGTTTCTCACGGCAAAGGGCATGATCAGTGAAGGGCTGGACGGCTACCTCAAACGAGTGCGGTGAGAGACAACCGACAACCGGATGCCCTGCACAATGTGACTTCTCCCATGATTTCTGTACTGATCCCCTGCTACAATTATGCGCACTACGTCGGTCAGGCGATCGAGAGCGTGCTGGCGCAGACGAACGGGGACCTGGAGCTGATCGTGATCGACAACGGTTCCACGGATGATTCATGGAAGGTGATCCAGAGTTACAAGGATGCGCGGATCAAGACCTTTCGGATTGAGAAAAACGAGGGGATCGTGAAGGCCTGGGCCTTTGGGCTGGAGCAGTGCACGGGGGAGTGGTTCAGCTTTCTGTCCGCAGACGACTATCTGATGTCCCAGAAGCATGAGGTCCTGCTGCAGTATCTGGCGGCGCACCCGGAGGTGGATGTGGTCGGTGGCTACGTTACGCAGGTGGATGAGAACGGGTGCCCATGGAAGAGGCATGCATGGATGGAAAAAATCATCAACGAGCCACGTGATTTTAACAGGGGAGATTCCTGGTTGATGCGGCACTATCTTTGCATCCCTGCCGCACTGTACCGGCGCAGCCAGTGCACGCCGCCAACCGGAGGGATCAATGCGGTCAGCGACTATGATTTTCATGTGCGGCTGCTGAGGCGCGGATGCCGCTTTGCTCAGTTGCGGGACGTGGTGGCCTGCTACCGCTGGCATACCAGCAACACCAGCGGAAGCGCGACAGAGCAGTCCACGGCTCCACTGCAGTTCGCCTACTGTTTTGCCACGCAGTTTTTGCCCTATTTGAGGGATTCCGGGCAGGAGGATCTGGCCACTGCGGCCATCACCTTCTTGTTTGATCATTATTATCTGCAGATTCAAGCATCCACGCCGCAGCAAGTCAAAAGCATGATGCTATGCATGCTCTGGCCAGATTGGGTGGTGGCAAATTGTGCAGACTACCACGCCGTACTCACTCTGGACTGGGCTTCCAGACAGGCGGAGCCCCCTCTGCATGCCCTGAAAGCCATCGTGGATGGCGGATGCCTGAAGTCGATTTTCCCAAAAAAGGAACATGAGCACCTGACGGAATTTCCGCAAAAAAAGGGGCCTCCGAAGAAACGGGGACCATTGCGGGAAGCTGGACGAAAATTTGAGCGCACGATTCGAAAACTGGTGAGAGGTAACAAATAAATTATGGCAGCAAGCACCCCACAGGGCGTTTCCGTCCTCAAAACGTTGGAGACAATCCGCAAGGATCCCGAACTGCGGCAATCGTTCGTGCGGACGATCGTGCAATGGGAAAAGGCCGCCCGCATCGTACGTCCCAACCTGCGTGAAGAGGCCAGCGGACCGCTGGTGGATTCCGTGCATCTGGACAATGAGGTGATGCAAAAAGAACTGCACGACGGCACGTTTTTCCAATTCCTCTACCGTTCTAAAATCGCCCGGGAGTTCGTGATGAGTGATCCTGAACTGCCAGATCATGTCTGGGAGCCGCAGACGACCCGGCTGCTGGTGCGTCTGGCGCGTGGCGCACGCAGCGCGGTGATTGGCGGGGCTTATTTTGGAGATCACACCATCTTGGTGGCTCAGGAAATGGCCAGGTGCGGCGGCACGGTGCATGCTTTTGAGCCGGATTCGAGCCAGCGCAGCATGCTTGAGCACAATGTGACGCTCAATGCCTTGTCCAATGTCCGGATCAATGGCGAGGGGCTTTGGGATTCGAAGCGCGAGGGGCTTCGGCTCTCCGGCCAGGATGCATACGCGACGATGATGGAGGACGATGCGGGCGGAGATTCCACAGGCATCTCAACGGTGAGGCTGGACGACTACCTGCGCGCGCAGCATTTAACAGAGGTGGATCTGATCATGCTGGATCTGGAAGGTGCGGAACAAATGGCGCTGAAAGGAACGGGGGATTTTCTCACGCTGCCGCCTGGAAAAGCGCCCAATCTGGTCTTTGAGATCCATCGTAACTATGTGGACTGGACGCACGGCCTGCACCGCACTGAGGTGGTGCAATGGCTGACTGGACTCGGATACAGCGTCTTCGCGGTGCGCGACTTTAACGCCAATCAGGACATGAAGGGCTCGCCCGTGGAGCTGATCCCCTGCGACAGTGTCTATCTCGAGGGCCCGCCCCACGGCTTCAACATGGCCGCGTTCAAAGACACCAGGCTGCTCTCGGATGACTGCTTCCGCATTGTGAGAGGAGTCAGCCCCAAGCTGCTGCTTCATAAAGACCCGGCGTTGTACCATCCCGTGGGCGGAATGCCTTGAAGATCAGGCCAACCGAGGGATAGAAGAAATCTTTTTCAGCTTTTGATTCCAAATGCCAGCCCCGCGAGTTTCCGTTCTCATCCCTTGCTACAACTATGCGCAGTACGTGGGACGTGCCATCGAGAGCGTGCTGGGGCAGACACATGACGATCTGGAGCTCATCGTGGTGGACAACGGCTCCACGGATGATTCGTGGCAGGTGATCCAACAGTATCATGATCCGCGTCTCAAGAGTTTCCGGCTGGAAGCAAACCGGGGCATGTGCGGTGGCTGGGCTTTTGGCCTGGAGCAGTGTCTGGGCGAATGGTTTTCATTTTTGTCCGCTGATGATTATCTGGACTCCAAAAAACATGAGATTTTGCTGAACTATCTGGCAAAGCATCCCGAAGCCGACGTGGCAGGCGGGTATGTCGAGCAGGTTGATTCGTTTGGCCGCCGCCCCGAGGGGACGCGTTGGATGGAGGATGTCATCAACGCACCGCGTGACTATAACGCCCTGGAATCGTGGATGAACCGTCATTTTCTCTGCATTCCGGCTGCCTTTTACCGCAGAGAGCTGTGTGTGGCGCCTCCTGACGGTCTCAACGGCGTGGCGGACTACTATTTTCATCTGACCTTGCTCAGGCGTGGAGCCCGGTTTGCCCAGGTGCAGGAGGTGCTGGCCTACTATCGGTGGCATGAGGATAATACTACCCGCAAAGAGCGGTCAACGGTGGTTGAGCAATTCGCCTACTGCTTTGCCATGCAACTGCTGCCTTGCCTGAAGGAGTCGAATCAGATGGGCCGCGCGGCGGAAACCATCTGCAGTTTTTTCGAATTATATACTTACCTTCTTCGAACCACACCCAGGCATGATCTGGGCGGAATCATGCTCTGCATGTTCTGGCCGGAATGGGTCGCTGAGAACTGCCCGGATTTTCCGGCACTGGTGGCTGTGGACTGGGAGAACCGGACAGACGGGCACCAGTTCCATGGCGTTCGTGCCATGATGAACGATGCATTCCTGAAATGGTCCCATCAATCCCCGGCTGTTCCGCCTGCTGCCGCCACCCACAAACGTCAGCAGAAGAACACATGGTGGCGTAATGCTGGCCGCTCATTTGAGCGCAGGCTGCGCCATTTTTTACGCGGACGCTGAGCTGTTGGAAAAAGCGGAGCGGGAATGGCTGCGTTAGCCTGCTTCAGGGCCCGCTTGCAAACGACGCAAGTAGGCGCCGGGCCAGTGCGTGACGTTGCTGTTGAGGGCGCTTTCATTGAAGAGCCACTGGGGTTGCTCTACGACGAATTCAGGGTGGGTGGCGGCGAATTCTCTGGCGGCCTGAGCCGGATTGTTGGTGACCCAGCCGGGATCGCCGCGCGGAGCATCAGCCACCTCGCTCATGATTCCGTCTGTGGCGACAATGTAAGACCCGGGGCTGACGATGTCGTGATAAGCATTTAACTCGGCGCTGACATGGTCGCGGGTATGGTTGGAATCCAGGATGACCAGCACTTTGGCGCCGCGAGGCAGTTTCGATTTTACTTGGGTGACGGTTTTAGCGTCCGCTGACGAGCCTTCGATGAGGGTGATGCGCTTGAACAAGGCGTGCTCCTCGATGGCCTTGCGGTTATGCGGGCGGATCTCGATGTCCACGCCGATCACCTGGCCCGCCGTTCCCATTGCCTCGAAGAGGCTGGCGTACAAAATAAGCGAGCCTCCATGGGCTACGCCTGTTTCGACAATCACGTCTGGCTTCACCCGGTGTATGATTTCCTGAATGCGCATCACATCTTCGGGCAGCTGGATGATCGGACGCCCCAGCCATGAGAAGGTGTAGGAATATTTGGCGTTCCAGCCCACCTTCACCCACAGGTCTGAAATGATTTTGAATGCCTCGGTGCTGTAGAGCGGCAGGGGCTGCCCGCCGGAGGTCAGCGTATTCGTGTCGGTGTCGATGTGGAGTTGCATGGACTTAAAGAGGCAGCAGTTGCGGTGAAGTCCCTTGTTCGTCCAGGGTCGCACGTATCTCCGCCAAATAGTTGGGGTTGGCGACGAGAACCACTGCCACGTCCGCCACGCGAGGATCAGAAGGGGCGATGACAGGGATGCCGGAGCCGGGAAGAAACATGCCCTGCTTGCTGGGATTGGAGTCGATTACGAAAGCTGGAGGTGTTGCTGTGAAAGTCTGGGCCAGAGAGACTCCTTTGGCACCGGCCCCCCAGATGGCCCAGCTGTTCGTCGAGCCATGAGCCTCAAGTCGCCGCAACACCTCACGTTGTGAGCCGGCCAGGCTAGCGGTGAAAGCTGGCAGCAAAGTGGAACTCCGTTCATGCTGCGTTGGCGGGGCGGCGTCTTTGCTGCGGGGACGCAGCTCCAGAGCCTGATACTGCCCGCCAAAGACGCGCCTATGGTCGAGCACGGCAAAGCCGGCCCGTTCAGCGAGGAGTCGCAGCGTGTGGGTGGTGAAGTAATTGCAGTGCTCATAGAACACATCCCAGAAAGCCTGCTGTTCGACAATCCATTCGAAGGCCGGTGTCTCCACATACACGGCGGAGTTTCCGCCGGCGGCGGCGATGCCATGCAGCAAATGAAAGAAGCCACCAATCTGAGGCACGTGCTCAACCACATGCCTGCACACCACGAGATCGACTTTCTCCGTCACATCTGCAGGGGTGGCGTAACGTTGAAAAAACGTCACGCGTTCACCCGGCTGTCTTCCCTCCGCCTCACACGAAGTGTCGAAGCCAATGCCCTCGACCTGCGCGCGGGCGCAGAAAAGGCGGAGAAACTCACCTTTGCCGCAGCCCACTTCGAGCACCGCACCGTTTCTGGCTGTGTAACGCTGGGCGAGGAGATCTGCAGTCTGCTCCAGCATTGTGGTAAAGCTGGGAGAGAAGTTCTGCCGGTTGTCATAGCGCTCATCATACGGGATGGCGGCAAGATCCAGAATGTCATTAAAGATGAGCCCGCAGGCGTTGCATTCGCGGAGGCGCATGTCACGCCTGGCCACGTTTCTGGCGGCCGCTTCAGACTCGCAGCGGTAATTCAGGATCACGGGCTGCTGAGGCAAAAACAGGCTTTCTCCCAATGCAGACGAGTGGCAGCCTGGACACCAGAGCTGTGCTGGAGGGGATGTACTCGGGGCCTGATTCACCGCGCTTCCTAAGTTGCCATAGGGAGGCTGTCAATCAAGCGCTGCAGTCCTTCTTCCAGGCTTACTTTCGGAGTCCAGATGCTTCCCAGGCGTGTGAGGTCAGCGACGATGCTGGGAGTTGGATCCAGTGCCGGTTCTCCTGTGGGAAGTGCCTGGCAGGGGGCCACACCCAGCGCATCCGCAATGCGCTGGGCGAGGTGCTGGATGACAATTCCCCGGCCTGTTCCGACATTGACCGCGCCCGTGATTTTTTCCTCGAGCGCCCGGCAGAGCGCCAGGGCGGCATCATCAATGTAGATGTAGTCCCGCAAGCTGTACGGTGTTCGCAGCGAGAGGCGGTTGCCTGCGCGCAACTGGGAGATGAGCGAGCTGGTCAGGCGGTTGGGGTGCTCCCCTGGACCATATGGAATAAAGACGCGGAACCAAGTCCAGGGCATCGCAGAAAAGCCGCCTTCCTTCCGCAGCCATTGGAACAGCGACACCTTTGCCTGTGAGTAGGGGAAAAGAGGCGCCAGCGGCGAGAGCGACTCCTGCAAAGGCAGTGCCGAGGCGGCATATTCGAAACAGGTGCCAGCTCCTGCAACATGGTGGGGCTTCATGGACTGCAGGCGCTGAAACCAGGTAATGCTCTGGTCAAGCCACACCGCATTTTCTGGCGACATGAGGTAGGAGCCGGGCGTGGCCAGCCATGCCAGATGCAGCGTGGCGTCCGGCGCAAATGTCTCCACCTGTTTCCACGGGGTGTCCACCAGCGTCCCCTGTGCGATTTCAACCTCAGGGGGCAGTGCGGCAGCAGTGCCCCTGCAAAGGGCAAGCACGCGATGGCCGCGTTCAAGGGCAACACGGCAGAAAGCACGCCCAATAAAGCCAGTGGCGCCTGTGACGAGAATTTTCATGAATGGGTGCAGGGCGCGAATGCGGATGACTGAGGACTAAGGTTTCAGCAAAAGTCCCTGCCCGGTGGGGAGCGTTGCAATCATCACACCTTTGCCGCGTGCGAAATCATCCAGTGCCGTCTTTTGTTCCTCATAGCCTTTCCAGCCGTAGTCATCCAACACGATCACAGCGCCGGAAACAAGCTTGTCCCAGAAGAAGCACAGGGCCAACCGTTCAGGAGTGGCAATGTTCAAGTCAATCGAGAGGAAGGCGACCTTGGGGATGTCCACCTGAGTCAGCGTGTCGGGCACTTTTCCCCTCACTAAAATGGCTGAAGGGTAGGGTTGGAAATTGGCTTTGGCCTGCTCAAAGCACTCCGGAAAGCATGTTTTGTTGAATTCCGCTTTGCCAGCTTTTTCCTTTTCGCTCATCTGCTCCACCGGGATGCCTTCGAACGTGTCGAACAGGAAAAAGGATTTTCCTGTTTTGTTGAAATCCAGATAATCGCAGATGGCCAGCGAGAAGATGCCCGTGTTCACGCCGCACTCGACAAAGTCGCCTTCGAGATGAGCGGCATGGCTGGCTGCCCACAGGAGCATGTGGACCCTCCACTCGATGTGAATGTCGTCATGGGAGCCAGGGGCACGCCCAATCTGGTGCCCCGAGTCCATGCCCCTGAAGTAGGCCTGCCTGAATCGCGGGTCCGACATGAAGTCAACATTCTTGTTCCAGACGCGCAGGCTGTCTGCGTCATAGTCAAAAGACTGGGCGGCTGTGGTGTGGTAGATGTAAAGTTCGAGTTCGGTGATCCGGTTTTGCAGTTGTGTGTGCTGGAGCAGCTGCGCTTCCTGCTTTGTCCGGCATGCCACGTTTTTAAGACACTGGCACAAATCCGCGAACCATTTCATCACACGCTGCATGGGGTTAGGATGTTTGAAAAAGTTGCATGGTCAGTGCAGTTGTGGGAGCCCTGCTCATGGGGTGGGGGAGGGAGTTGGCTTGCCTTTAAACCAGGTCTTCAGGGCCTTGCGTTTGCTGGAAATGAAGGCTCGGATGTGCCCCTTTTTCTTCCTGGGTTTGAAATAGATCACACCTTTCCTTTTGACCTCATAATTCTCCATGACATCGCGGCAGTAGCGGATTGCATTGTACCACTGCGACAGCAACGCCGGCTCATAACCCGGATCTTGCGCGGCAGCCAGCCTAAGCTCATCGAGCAGTTGAAAGGTGCCGATGCCGCCATCCCGGAACACGACTTCCCGGTCGCAATTGCGGCTGTAATTGCCTTCGTAGGTGGTATGAATGTAAGAGACTTCAGGACAGAATTTCGTGGGATAGTCCCGCACCATGCGGACCATTCCCACTGTTTCACAGTGCTCGTGCCGACCATGGTCATAAACACTGATGATTGCTGATTTAGGAACCACTTGGAGATCAAACAGACCCAGCATGAGGATGCCCCGGCGGTCCTTGACCATGCGGTCGCAGATTTCATGACGGGACATGTCGTTGTGATAAACGCTCGTGAGCACTTTCTCCCTGAATTCTCCTGTCGAAGGCAGGTCGATGGAGAGATTTGGGTAAACGATGCCGGTGTGGCCGTCATGCATCGACATTAGTTTCTCAAGGTAGCTGGATTCAGCCCAGCGATCATCATCCGTGGTGGCGATGTAATAGCGGCCGCTGCACTGGTTGAGCGCAAAAATCCAGTTGGCGTGGAGGCCGATGTTCACTGGCTGCAGGTGCAGCTTGATGCGAGGATCGGCAGCGGCGAGTTTTTTGAGATAATCAACCTTCCCCGGTTCCTCGGAAGCATTGTCCGTGATGATCAGCTCCCAGTTCGTGAAGGTCTGCGCCGTGATCTGGCCGAGCGTCCGCTGGATTGCCTGCAGGCGGTTTCGCGTCGGAAGACAGATGGAAATCTGGGGCGAAGAAGCAGGCATGTCATCGACCTTGGCTTGCGGGAAGTGCGTTCTCAAGCGGAGACTCCTTCGTGGCCGCGCTGGAAATAGTCAAACAGTCTGCGAATGACGTCAGCCATGTGTTCGCGGGATCCAGCCACGGTGGGGCGAAGAAATCCGAGGCTTGATTCAAGGCTGAAGCAATTGCCAGGATCGGGCATGAGTGAGAGAATGCTCCGCGGGAGCGGCCTGCCTGTGCGGTGGTGATACTCCGCCGCCACCATGTCGGCGATCTCACGTATGCTCGGGCACCAGTAAGAGCCGGCATTGATCACTGTATCTCCGGCGGGGAAGTTTTGCAGGAGGTGGAGGCAGGCGTCCGCGATTTCGTCAGTGGAGATATAATTGCGACGCTGCTTTCCTGAGGATTGAAGGACGAGGCGTTCCTCGTTAAGCGCGCTTTTGACGAAACACATGGGCGCCAGGGCGGAGCGGTTCACCGTGGGGGCATCTGGTACGCCATAGCCGTTGGCGGGCCGCAGGAGAACGATGTTCAGGCCGTGGCGGTGGGCATAGTAACGGCACACTTCCTCACCGAGGAGGTGATTGAGGGCGTAGGGGGTCTCGCAGTGGGGCGGGCTGCTTTCGCTGATGGTGCCTTCGAGTTCGGTGCCATAAACCTGAACGGAGGAGAAGAAGATGATCTCCCGAATGCCGTTGTGAATGGCGAGTTCGAGCACATGGCGCGTGCCATGGACGGAAAGATTGACGCCCGCGGAAAAATCACGTGAGACGATGTCGCTGGCGGTGGCGCAGTGAATCAGGGCATCGGCGGGCAGACGGAACTTGGCCATGGCGGGGTCCTGCACATCGAAAGCCATCACGGGGAGACCAAGGGCCTGCTCCAGCCCGGTTGTGGGATTGCGTGCCGTGGCGATGACGTGATGCCCGGCCTGGCGGCAACGGATGGCGATCCGACTGCCAAGGTAGCCTGAACTGCCAGTGACGAGGATGCGCTTCATGGCTGCCAGGGAGGATGCGACTCGTCTCGAGCTGAAAGGATGCGCCGTGGCGTGTTCGGCCATTGGATGCCGAACGCGGGGTCGTCCCAGCGTGCGCCGCGGTCATGCGTGGGGGCGTAGAAAGCGGAGACCAGATAGTGCATTTCTGCGTCCGGGGTGAGGGTCAGGTATCCATGGGCGCAGCCCTGCGGGATGTATAGGGAGCGCGCGTTTTCAGCACTCAGCTCGACGCCGGTCCATTGCAGGTAAGTGGGGGATTCACGCCTGAGGTCGAGCGCGACATCAAAGACGATGCCCCGCGTGCAGCGTACCACCTTGACCTCGGCATGGGGGGCATCCTGCCAGTGCATGCCTCGCAGAGTGCCGGCTTCGTGATTGAACGAGATGTTTGCCTGCACAAACTCCGTGCAGAGGTCCTGCTCAGCAAATTCTCGCCGGCAGAAACTGCGGGCAAAAAAGCCCCGGTCATCCGTGCGTGGCTCGATGTCCACGATGAAGCAGCCTTGGATTTTGGTGGGGGAGAATTTCATGCGAACGCAGCCCAGGCAGCGCCTGAGCGCATGGCATCTTGCTCATAAGCTGAAATCTGACCAGCGGTGATTTCCATCAATGCTGTCCCTTCGTTCTGGTGACGGTACCACTCGACCGTATGCCGCACCGCTGTAGCAAAATCCCAGACGGGTGTCCAGCCGAGTTCCGTCGCGGCCCTTTCGATGGCAAGCTGGAGAAACTGCGCCTCATGAGGGCCCTGACCTTCGGAAATATCCTTCCATCTGCCCGGCCAGTGGAGCATGACTTCCTCCATCAGGTCCCGCACAGACCTGACGGACGCCAGTGAGGGGCCGAAATTGAACCCACTGCAGAACACGCTCCCTACGGGAGCCGATGCCAGACGCGCCCCCAGACACAGGTACCCGCTCAGACAATCAAGCACATGCTGCCAGGGGCGTGTGGCAGTGGGATTTCGCAGGGGGATTTCAGTCCCGGCTCGCAGGGCGCGGATGCAGTCCGGGATGATGCGATCTTCGGCCCAATCCCCGCCGCCGATTACATTTCCCCCGCGGGCGGTGGCCAGACGCACCGACTCGGGCCCATTAAAAAAAGAACGCCGCCAAGCCGAAGCAATGATTTCGGTGGCACCCTTGCTCGCAGAATAGGGGTCATGTCCTCCCATGGGGTCCGTTTCCTGATAGCTCTGTTGTCTGCCCACATTTTCATAGCACTTGTCGGAAGTCACCACTACCACCGCCTTGGGGGGCGAGGGCAGGGAGCGCAGTGCGTTGAGCACGTGGGCTGTGCCCATGACATTTGTGGCTGTCGTCTCCAGCGGCTCGCGATAGGCCCGGCGGACCAAAGACTGTGCCGCCAGATGAAACACGAATTCAGGTGCTATCTGCAGAACGGCCTTTGCCGTGGCGGCGGCATCACGAATATCCACCGCCGACTCGCTGGAAAAAATGCCATGGCAGGCGGTGGCATAAACTCCTGCGTCCGTGTCCGGGGGGAGCGCGAGCCCATGCGCCTCAGCACCCAGTCGATGCAGCCACTGACCGAGCCATGCCCCTTTGAACCCCGTATGACCGGTGATCAGTATGCGCCTGTTTTTGTAAATCCCGCCAAACATCACCAGACTTTCCACGGTGCTGTGCCTGCGTCCCACATCTTGTTCAGCATTTCAAATTCACGAAAGGTGTCCATGCATTGCCAGAAGCCATGATGGCAATAGGCGTTTATCATTCCATCCCGGGCCAGTTGTTGCAATGGTTCGCGCTCGAGCACGCAGTCATCGCCGTCCAGGAGCTGACGCACACGGCGGTCCACCACCATGTACCCTCCATTGATGAACTTGGTTTTGGGCTTCTCCTCAATGGATCGTACGGTGACTCCATCGATCCCCAGTTCGCCAAAACGTCCTGCAGGTTGAACGGCAGTGATGGTGACAAGGGCCTTGTTCTCCTCATGAAAACGTACGGAAGCACCGATGTCTGCGTCTGTCAGTCCGTCACCATAGGTCAGAAGCACGTCCTCATCTCCTATGTGTTGCATCGCCCTCAGCAGCCGCCCTCCGGTCATCGTGTTCAATCCAGTCTCCAGGAGTGTCACAGTCCAGTCCTCTTCTTCGTGCGAATTGTGGTAGATGATCTGGCGGGAACGGCCCAGTTTGAGAGTTACATCGCTTCGATTCCATAAGTAGTTGCGAAAATAGTCCTTGATGATCTCTCCCTTGTAACCCAGGCAGAGGACAAATTCAGTGAATCCGTGGTGCGCATAGGTCTTCATGATGTGCCAGAGAATCGGCTGGCCGCCGATGGGAACCATGGGCTTCGGGCGGTATTCCGTTTCTTCTCGCAAGCGGGTGCCAAGACCGCCACAAAGTAAAATGACCTTCATTGATGGGGGATATTTATGTTAGGAGCTGGTTTCCCATAACTACGGCCCTGCGGCAATCCAAGTCCTTTGTTCTAAATTGCAATTGGCGCGTCTTGTTTTGATGTAGAAACGGGGGTGCCCTAAGAATGCCTTTCGCTCCCAATCTTTAGTCGTTCGAATTGGTCAAACGAATGAAGCTCCCGGCTTGCGCTGATCCATAGGCGTTCAATAGTCAGGGCGAATGATTGCCCGCACCTACTCAGCCACCCTCCTCGGCGTCGATGCCCTGGAGGTGGAGATTGAATCGCATGACGGCGGTGGCACACCCAAGATGTTCATCGTGGGTCTGCCGGATGCGTCCGTGAAGGAAAGCCGCGAGCGCGTCATTGCGGCAATTTCCTCCTCTGGTTTTATCATGAACGACGGGGTGACCACCGTGAATCTGGCTCCCGCAGATTTGAAAAAGGAGGGGCCCGGCTTTGACCTGCCCATCGCCATTTCCTTGATCGCGCACCGGGCAAGAATCCCCATGGGCATGCTGGCCGACACCGCCATGATCGGGGAACTGGCCCTCAATGGAGAACTGCGGCCGGTGCGTGGCCTGCTCGCGGTGGCGTTGGAAGCACGGCGCAAAGGGCGTAAACGGTTGCTCGTGCCGAAGCGCGCTGCCATTGAGGCCAGCGTCGTGGCCGGGATCGACATCGTGGGCGTGCAAAATCTGCGTGAAGTTGTGGATTACCTCAAAGGCGATGTGGAAATTGCACCTGAGCCCTGCCGTGCGACGGAATTGTTCGCCGCTGTCTCCCACTACGACATTGATTTCAATGACGTGAAAGGTCAGGCCGATGCGATTCGGGCCATCGAGATTGCCGTCAGCGGTGGACACGGGCTGCTGATGATCGGGCCTCCGGGCACCGGCAAATCGATGATCGCCAAACGCATTCCCACCATCATGCCCGGCATGAGCGAAGAGGAGGCCATTGAAACCACCAAAATTCACAGCGCTGCAGGATTGCTCGGCGAAGCCAGCGCCTTCGTGGCCACGCGTCCGTTTCGTTCCCCGCATCATACCATCAGTGATGCCGGTCTGCTCGGCGGCGGCTCCAATCCAGGTCCGGGTGAAGTCTCCCTGGCGCACAACGGGGTTCTCTTCCTCGATGAACTGCCTGAATTCAGGCGCAGCACGCTGGAAGTCCTGCGCCAGCCGCTCGAAGATGGCAAGGTCACCATCTCACGCGCCGCAGGCTCCGTCACCTTTCCAGCCAAGTTCATGCTCGTTGCCGCGATGAACCCCTGCCCATGCGGCTACTATGGCGATCTCAAGCGCGAGTGCCGTTGCGGATCGGTTGTGATTCAGCGTTATCGTCAGCGCATCAGTGGTCCGTTGCTTGATAGAATCGACCTTCATGTGGATGTGCCGCTCGTTGATTACAAGGCGCTGGCTTCACGCGAGGGAGGTGAAGCCTCCGAGCCCATTCGAAAGCGTGTCGAAACCGCACGTGGCATGCAGCAGGAGCGCTTTGCCAAGCATGCGGGTGTTCATGCCAACAGCAGCATGACGCCACGCCTCATCAAAAAGCACTGCGAACTTGATGCCGAGGCCGCAGGCTGCCTCGAACACGCCATGAGCGAGATGAATTTCAGCGCCCGCGCTCATGATCGCATTCTCAAAGTGGCACGTACTTTGGCTGACCTCGGCGGACACGAAAAAATCAGCGCCGACAATGTGTTTGAAGCCATCGGCTATCGCACGCTGGACCGGAAGATGTGGGCGTGATCGCCCGAAGTGTGGCACCGCAAGACAACGACAGTTCCTGACAAATGCCCGCAAGAACCCCGCGTTCATTGCATGTATGTGGTCCGCGAACATCTCCTCCAACCCCACCATGATCCGCTCACTCCTCGCTCTTGCCGTTTTCAGCTTGCTGCCGCTGGCAGCTTCCGCACATTCTCTCTGGATTGAAGAACTGCCGGACAATGCCGGTCTCGGCGTGCGATTTGCCCAGTGGGGAGATGAATACGAAGTCTCGCCCGGTCATCTGGATTCCTTCGTTCAGGTCTCTGGCTGGACGCTTGACGACAAAGGTCAGCCACAGGTCTTCGATGTGGTCAAAAAGAAGGATCATTTCTTTCTCGGCAAAGTCGATGGCACCCGGCCTGCTTTTGCCCAGGCGCAGTTCACCGTGCGCAAACTGCATGAGGACAAGCCTGCGCGTGCGCCCATCTTTTACTGCCGCTGGCAGCCGGAAGGCGCGGGAGCCGGTACACCTGCCATGACGATGGACGTCGTTCCCACCGGCAAGCCCGGTGAAGCGCGTGTTTATTTCCGTGGCAAGCCCCTCGGTGGTGTCGAACTGCTGTTCTTCTCTCCCAAAGTCAGCGATCAGAAATTGCAGGCTGATGCCGAGGGTTACGTGCGTGCTCCAGACATCTCCAAGCCCGGCCAGTATCTGCTTGCCGTTGCCCGTTATTCTGAAGAACTGCCTGGCTTCTTCAATGGTGTCCCCTTCGGCATCATCAGCCACAGCGCCTCGCTGTATTGGACAGTCAAAGAAGAGAAGAAGTGAGGCGGGTCTACTTGTCTCCGCTTAAACGGCGCACCCATTGCGAAGGCGGCACGCCTTTCTCCTCCGCAAAAGCGCGGCTGAAGTGCGAGAAGCTCTGATAGCCCACTTCGAGTGCCGCTTCGGAGACATTGCACTTCCCGGTCGCGATGAGGGATGCGGCGTGTTCAATGCGCACGCGGCGCAGCCATTGCGAGAGTGTGGTGCCTTCGATCTGCGTGAAGGTGCGGCTGAGGTAGCTCGGATTGCAGCCGACCGTGGCGGCCAGTTCATCCAGAGAAGGCGGCGAATCGATCTGCGCAAGCATCAGATCCTTGACGCGCTGCACGCGCTCTTGGGCGACTCGCAAAGTGCGGCTGATGGCGCTCCCTGCTTGTTGGGCTGTCTCGTTGCGGAAGATGGAGTGGATGAAAAATTCAGTCAGACGCGCCGAGTCGAGCAACTGTCTCGCCTGAGAGCACAAATGGGGTGGCATGGCTCCACGCGCCCAGCCTTCATCCTCCTCAGTCAGCGGTTGGCGGAGCACGCAGCGTGAAGTGCCGCTGATCAGCGGCTGAAATGCATCGCCCACTTGCGAGGTGACACCTTTTAAGGTCAAACGCAGCCAGGCATCCGGAAACACCAGCGTGAGGCACTCATGACGGTCACGACTGGCGAGTCGACGGGCCATCAGCATCTCCGCCGGACTGGCGCGCAGCCAGCAAGTCGTTCGCGCTGGAATCGTGGTGCTGCTGCCATCCTTCCAGCGCATCTCTGCGTCACCCCGAAAATTGAGATGAGCCACGAGAGCATTTGCAGCCGCAGCATCAACCCAGTCTGCCTCGATTCGCTCGGGCACGGTGGTCCATGAGCGAAAGGGAGCTTCTGGGGCGGCAGCGGGCATTGGTAGTTGGGATTGATACTCAGTCTCAATTTCTCATCACATCACACCTTTGCTAGGGTGGGTTCCAGTTATTTCGACTGTTTAAGATCAGGGGTGCTTGCCTGCGGCCTTCGCCGGGGCTGGGGCGGCGGGCAGTGGTGCCGAATCCACAGCCGGCAGGGTGATGACTTCCGGCGGCGCTTTGACACCTTCGCGGCTCTCTCCTCCTATGGCGATAAGTTTTCCAGTTCCTCCGCTCAGCAGCCGATGAAAATACCGTGGATGAGCGAGCTTCGCGACCGCCACCCAGTTTTCGCCGCGCAGCTCAAGCAACTGGCCGGTAACACCGCTGGAAAACAGCCGCCCTTCATGCGCAACAGCAGCAAAACCAAAACCACCGATTTTCTCAGCAGGCAGCGACGGGCCTTCACTCCATTTGCCGGTTGTCGTATCAAGCACGGAGACAGCACTCGTGGTCTTGTCCTCATCCGTCATTCCTCCGATGGCATAAACCTTCGTGCCAATCGTTTGCACTGCTAGGGCGCGGCGTTTGAACGGCTGCGGATGGCTCTGCCAGGTCGCATCAGTCTTGGCCAAATCGAGGGTGAGATAAGTGTCGTGCCACACAGAGTCCGCTTCGCCCTCCATCCTCCATCCGCCGATGGCGTAGACAGTGTCGCCACAGATGATGCTGTCATGGCTGGAACGGCGCTGGGGCAGTTTTGGCAGGGGAGCCCACTTGCCGCTGGCGATGTCATAGCGCGCCGCTGTCTCGCTTGACCACAGATCCTGTTTCTCGCCCTTGGCGTTGCGGGCAGCCATGCCGCCGATACGGATCACACCATCCTTGGCTGCGACGAGGGATGCGCCCTGCGCCGGTTCATCCTTCGCCAGTATCTCCCATTTGTCTGAACCCTGCTTCCAGCGAAACAGATCGCCATGCACTTCGTCACGATTGTATTTGTGACGTTTGCCACTATGACCGCCATAGAAATACAAGGATCCATCCGGCATGCCTGCGGCACCAAAGCTCGCAACAGACAGGGGCATCTCTGGCGGTGTGTCATTCGCCCTCAGGGCAGAAGTGAAGGCGATTAGAAATAGGGAAATCAGTGGAAAAGCTTTCATACAGACACCTGCGATACAGCAGCTACGTTACGCCGCTTGCGTTGGTTTGTGCAATACTGGCGTTAAAATGACCTGAGTGCCGAATGATCGGGCAGGCAGGGAATGGTCAAAAACAATTCCAACGCTGCTTTTTCCAAACTTCCGGGTTGTGCGCGGCAAGTTCAGTGATGCAGTTCATGCCATGAAAACGATTTCCATGGTCTTCTTCATGCTCGCTGGCGTTCTCTCCGCTCAAACCAAACAGGACGTGCAGCAGGCCATCACACGCGGGCTGGATTATCTCAAATCACAGCAGAACAAGGACGGCGGCCATTGGGGGATGATAGAAGATCCGGCGCTCAGCGCGCTGGTGCTTTCCGCTTTGATTCAAAATCCGGCTGGGGCTGATACGTCAGACGCCTTGAAGCGCGGCTACGATTTTCTCCTCAAGAATGTGAAGCCGGACGGCGGCATCTACTCGAAGGCGCGGTCAAACTACAACACCGCCATCTGTCTCATGGCCCTGGTGCTGCGCGCACGGCCTGAGGATGAAGAGATCATTCGCCGCGCACGGAACTTCGTGGCGCATCAGCAAAACGATGCCGACACGCCAGGCAAAACGGACAATCCTTTCGACGGCGGCATTGGCTACGGCGGTGCGCAGCAGGGCGCACATGCGGACCTTTCCAATACGTCCTTTGCTCTGGAGGCATTGTATTACTCCAAGAAGCTTTTCGAAGACACCGGCAAGCCTGTGGATAAAAAGGACGATCTCAATTGGGGTGCCGCCATTGAGTTCGTCTCCCGCTGCCAAAATCTGAAAGCATCGAACGACCAGCCCTGGGCAGGCGTTGACAAAGAAAACACCGGCGCTTTTGGCTACACGCCCGTGCCGCAGGCTCCGAGTGGCGGCAAAAAAGACGATGGCCCAGTCCCGATGCGTTATTACGGCAGCATCAGCTACGCGGGCATGCTCAGCTTCATTTACGCAGGTCTCACACCATCAGATCCACGCATGGTCGCTGCGCTCGAATGGCTGGGCAACAACTATACCGTGGAGGAAAACCCCGGCATGGGTGCAGAGGGCTTGTTCTACTACTACCACACGATGGCCAAGGCCCTGGCCACAGCGGGCATCACTCAACTGAAAACCAAGTCCGGTTCTGCCAACTGGACTGCCGACCTTTCCCGTAAACTCATCAGCCTGCAAAACAGCGACGGCTCCTGGGCCAACACCGCCTCCGGCCGCTGGATGGAAAGCGATCCAGTGCTCGTCACCGCCTACACCGTCCTGGCGTTGGAGCAGGTGCATCGTGCCATGAAATAAGACTTCAGCACGCCGCCTCACGCAGCCAGTGATTCCACTGGATGTGATGTGTGGGCGCAGCCTCCGGGCACAGGCCCAGTCCGGCTCGGAAGTTCCCACCATCGTCATAGATTTCAAGACAGAGAGATTCCCTGCCACGCACCTCGAAGCGCGTGGCCCAGGCTTCAGCTTGGCTCAATTCTTGGCGCAGTGTGAGCTGCGAAGTGCCCGCGAAAAACGTGGTGCCACAGCAGCAGTCCGCCCAATGAGTCGGACACATGCCGGCGGGTAGAAACACAGCCTCATTACGCACGCCGATGCCCAGCGGCGCATCTGCCAGCGTCATGGCACGGATGAGGGGCATCACCGCAGTCTCCCGGATCTGCCAGGCATGCTGGGGGCCGGCCACGCCTAACGCACGCCGCCGCGAGACGCCTTCCAGACCAGGGAAGGCGCTCGTCGGCAGCGTGCGTCGCAGTCCCCCCCAGAGACTGCGCACGGCCTGGGCGTCTGGCTCTGTTCCCAATACCAACGCAGCAGCAGAACCAGCCGGACCAAAGAGTGAGAGGTGGTGCGCCATGGCATGACGACGCACCAGATGTTGAAAAGCAGTGACATCGCTGCGGTTCGTGATGAGCAGCTTCAGGCAGCCTTCGCCATTGAGGTCAAAGAACTGCAGCGCGGCGCTCTGTTGCGCGCCCTCCAGCGGCTCCAGGGTGGCGAGCACACCTCCGAGCTTCGCTGCGCAAATCTCAACGCCCGTTTCCAGGCATACCCAGTCATGTGAATCTGGCACAGGCCCAAACCTCGCCTCTTTAAGCGCCACCGCCGCCGTGACCGGGCTGGAAGGTGCACAGGCCATGAGCCATCCTATTTTGCCCAGGGCAGGCAGCAGCCGCGACCAGCAGCCGTCGAGCTGCACATACGCCGAACCGCATTCATCATCATAGCTCCACAGATCCGGATTCATGCGTTCGATGTCGAAGGTGCCAAGAGTGAAACTAAAGGCGATGCGGCGAGAGGAATGAGAGGGGTCCATGAGTTGGGTATGTCATTTTGATATGCCTGCACCGGGCGGCTGCGCTTTCGTTGCCTTGCCGAAATCTGGCGGTCAAATGTGCTGCCTGCTTCGCGTGCGCAAATCAGCGGCAGTCTTCGTCAAACCGGCGAAAGCGCAGGTGCATGGCGCATGACTAAGGGCGTGCTGCCATGCAATACACCAATCATCACACCCGCCTGAACTCTCGTCCTGATCTCAATCCAGCGCTGCTGCGCCGCATCATGGAATGCCGGCGTCGCAGCCGCAAAGCGCGTACCCATGCGGAGAAAATTGCCATGGCAGAGAGGGGTGAACCTCAAGCCCAGCCACGCTCATGAGCCGTCTGCGTACCGAGGCTTCGCAGCGCTGTCTGTTCTACAATGACTGTGTGCAGGCCCATCTGCTGGGGCTTGACCGCCGCTGCCCATGTTTCGAAGCCTGTGCGGCGGATGAAACCACGGTGGTCATCACGTTTGGGGAAGCCGCTGCGTATCTTGACGGTGCGGAGGTGCGCCTGCGCTGTGGCGAGCGCCTTCGCGTGCCCGCCGCCTGTCCTTTGCGCCTCGTGGCAGCAGAGGCTGCTGATGTGTTGCTGCTCCGAAGCCCTGCCGCCATATGATTTCACAGGGGTTGCGCTCATTTGCGAAATAGTGACGCTCAAATGATCAGGGATGCTGGTCACTGCAAATGAGCGTCATTCTTGGTCATTCCAACGAAAGCGCCACATGCCTCCGCTGAGCTAGAGCGGCGGCCCATGAAATCACCTCCCGCGTTAATACACAAACTCTCTTTGTTCATGCTCGTCTGCGGTCTCTCGCTCGTGGCCCAGGAACAGCCCAAGTCCGAACAGGATATTGAAGAACTGGCGACAAAAGAAATCAAAACGCAGAACTCCGCAGCTGGCGCGGTGCTTGCGGAAGTTGTCATCGTCGCCTCCCGTCATGCACAGTCAGCCGCTGACATTCCTGCATCTGTCACGGTGTTGGACAAGGATGCCAACGTGTTCACTCTGGCCACCAGCATGCGCGATTATGCGCGTTACGAACCCGGTGTCAGCGTTCCATTTGGCGTGGGTGGTACAGGCCCGGCGGCAAACTCTCGGGCCGGAAACTCCAGCATCAACATTCGTGGTCTGGATGGCAACCGTGTCCTCATGACAATGGATGGCATCCGTCAGGCGGATCAGTTCACCTTTGGCGGTGCCTACAATATCGGCCGTGACTTCGTTGACGTGGATGCTCTCAAGCAGGTCGAAATCCTCAAAAACGCTGCCTCTTCCCTCTATGGCAGTGATGCTCTAGCGGGTGTGGTTTCCTTCACCACCATTGATCCAGAAGACCTCCTGATGCTTTCGCCCAGCGGCAGAAACTCCGTGGCACGCCTGACTACGCGCTATGACAGCACGGATGACAGCTGGGGCCACACGATCAGCATGGCACAACGCGCGGGCAATGTGGAGTTCCTGCTCCATTACACCCGGCGCGATGGCCACGAGATCGACAACCGCGGCGCGGTCCATCCAGACACCAGCACCTACAACGTCAACAACTGGCTCGGCAAAATGGTGTGGCACCCCTCGGACCGTCATCGTTTCGAGCTGACAGGTGAGTACCTCGAGCGCTCCAGTGACAACGACCTCCTTAGTGCGCGACGTGTGGTGGTGGCAGCCCCCGGGTTTAATTACAACGTGAACTCCCTGCTGCTGAACGATGATCTGCGCCGCATGCGCTTCAGTTTGGAGCACAAGTATGACGCCGCAGGCCTTGGCCTGATCTTCGACAAGCTGACCTGGAACATGTACTATCAGGTTTCCGAAACGCCGGAGCACCAGGTTGAGGACCGTGACCGCATCACCCCAACCCCGCAGGATCGCCTGCGCATTCGTGATTACATGTACCGTCAGGATCACATCGGGGCGAACTTCAACTTCAGCAAAGCCTTCACAACGGGCGCTTTGAACCACACGCTGGCCTACGGCACTGAAATGGTCACTTCCTTTTCCCGCCGCGTGCGTGATGCCACGGAGTACAACTTCACCACGAATACGGTCACAAAGGTCATCAGTCCAGACACGTACCCACTGAAGGACATGCCTGATACGCGCACTTCCCGTGTGGGTGTTTACATCCAGGATGAGATTGCCTGGGGCAGGGATCTGCGTCACCGCCTCACCCCCGGCGTGCGCGCCGAGTATTACAACGTGGCCACGCATTCAGATCCGCTCTACCTGAGCGCCAGTGCCGGTAGAGCACCGCAGGATTTCAACCAGTTCGCCATCGCGCCAAAGCTGGCCTATCTCTTCAGGATCGACGAGGAGCACAGCGCCTACTTCCAGTATTCGAACGGCTTCCGCAATCCGAGCAGCGAGGAACTGAACGCCACCATCACGAACACAGCATTCGGTTACCAGACCATTCCGAATCCGGACCTGAAAAAAGAAACCAGCAACAGCTTCGAAATCGGTGTGCGCCGCAAAGGAAAAGAGTCCTCATGGAACTTCGCAGGTTATTACAATCACTACGAGAACTTCATCAACACCTTCATGCAGGTCGGCGGCACCGGCGCTCCAGGCAATCCGATCATCTACCAAAGCACCAATCTCACCTCAGCAGAGATTTATGGTCTCGAATTCAAAGGAGATACGACGTTCGGATTCATTCATGAGTCTCTGGGCAATTTCGGTGCCTTCACCAATGCCGCGTACAGCCAGGGCTGGGATGGCCAGAACAAGCAGCCCCTCGCCAGCGTGGATCCCTTCAAGCTCGTCACCGGTCTGCGCTATCGTCGTGAGACATGGCAGATGGAGCTGATTTCGACCTACTATGCGCACAAGGGGGCCACCAACTCCACCCCCGGGGGGATCAATCAGTTCAAAACTCCCAGCGCTCTTACCCTCGACCTCGTGGCCCGCTGGCAGCTCTCCAAAAACGTCACCCTTACCGCCGGTCTCTACAACCTGACCAACCAGAAGTACTGGCTGTATCAAAATGTGCGCGGTGTCGACTCCTCAAATCCGAGTCTCGACCGGTACACCCAGCCCGGCATCAATGGCCGTGTCGCCTTGTCAGTGATCTTCTAGGACATTTTGAGTCAGCACAAAAGTGGGTGTTGAGTCATTACAGCGGGCGTGGCGAGTGGTGTCGCCGCGCCCGTTTTTATTTCCGGACCGGGCGCAAGAAGATCAGGTTTGCACTTCCGTATTTCACATCCATGATCCTCACGTCTGATGAACCTCAAACCTGCCAGCCGAATTGCGATTCGTGCCGTTGTAAAAACGGTGCGCGCCCTTTGGCATGCCTGACACCACGGTTTGAGGACCCTGCGCGAAAAGCGCTCATCATCACGAGACAAAACAATCAGATATGATGCCAGAAGGTAGCCCTCAGACCGGCACCTCCATGAGCCCTCCTGATACCCAACTCCAGCATCATCCCAGGCGCGGCGCGCAGGCGATGCTGCTCTCGCTCATCTGTTTTTCCGGCAATGCCCTCCTGCTGAAGGATCTTTCCTCGCATCGCAACATCGATCCCTGGATGTCGCTGACCTTTCGTGCGGCCGTCGGGTTGCTGTTGACGATCATTCTCTTTGCTCCTGCAGGCACGCTGAAGCTCCGCCGCTCCTTCCAGAGCTGGTTGCTCGCTTCACGCGGTGTGCTTGGAGCGCTGGGCACCGCAGCCTACTACACCACCATTGGGCCGTTGGGAGCCGGCAAGGCAACTCTCATTGGCAATACCTGGACCATCTTTGCCGCCATCATGGCCGCTTTCGTTCTGCATGAGCGTCTCGGGCTCGTGAAGCTCTTTGGCATCCTGCTGGCGCTGACCGGCCTGAGCCTGCTCACCGGACTGGCACCCGGCACGATGGCACGCTTTGGGCATCACGAAATGATCGCCCTTGTCGGAGCGGTGCTTGCTGCAGCCGTCGTCGTCGTGATCCGTCAGCTCACGCGCACAGAGACCAGCGCCACCATCTTCTCCTCTCAGTGCATTTATGCGCTGCTGCTTTCTTTGCCCCTGGCAGCTGCTCATTTCACCTCGCTCAATACCATGGACGTGGTGCTGCTCACAGCGGCGGCGCTGTGCGCCAGCATTGGTCAGCTGGCCATGACGGAGGGCTTCCGTTTCCTCTCGGTTGCTGCAGGCGGCGCCTTTCAGATGACCGTGCCTGTGGTCATCTCGCTTTCCAGCATCACCCTGTTTGCCGAACCCTTCACCGTCGCGCAGGCGCTCGGCGGCGTGCTGGTGCTCTGGGGCTGCTATCACACCGTTGTGGGTGGGTTCAGCAAGAAGCCTGACGCCACCTGACTCAGAAGGCAAACCCCACCGTCACATGCAGGAAGCCGCTCTGCTCTCCCGTGCGGCGGTTGGGATTGTGCCCGTAGTCAATGCGGATGGGCCCAAACGGCAGCTTGTAGCGCAAACCCGCGCCGATGGCCTCACGGAAGTCTGAGGAATACGACAGAGGAGACGAGTTGTTTCCCTGGCCCAGGCTGCCGATGTCACCAAAGATCGCGAACTCCAAATTGGTCATGACCTCATACGAAAATTCAGCGCTGGCAAACAGCGCCGAGGTTCCTCCCAGCGGTGTGCCTCCCGGCGTCACAGGCCCCAGTTTGCGCATGCCAAAGGAGCGCACGCTGAATGGACCACCGTTGAACACACGGCTGTCGATGGGAATTTTGTCCGCCGTCGCTCCCTGGATCGTTGCCAGCTGCGCCCCGGTGGCAAAGCGGAACTTCTTGGTGATCGGGATGTACCAGGCGCCTTGCAGATCTGATCGCACAAAGCTCACACCTGATCCCAGGGCATCGGTGGAGCTCTCGATTCGCCCGGAAATATACCAGCCTTTCTTGGGCAGCACCGGGCTGTCCCGTCGGTCATACATCGCATTGCCACCCACGTTCATCAGTGAGTAGTTCGTGGGTCCCGTCTGCGGCAGCGTCAGTATTTTGGAACTGACCGTGTTGGCTGTCGTGCCGATGAATAACGAATAGCTCAGCGCCTGATTCACCCGCCTCGCCACATCCAGGCTCAGGGATGTGCCCACTCGGTCATATTCGAAACGATTGAACTGCTCCAGCGCCAGGCGTGTTGTCATGGAATACTGCGAATCAAACACCGCCGGGTTGGTCAGACTCACAAAGCCCACCGGCCCCGCCATGCTGTAGCTCAGTTCTGCCGCCAGCGTGTTGCCCGTGTCACGCCAGTTCGTGTTTTTATAAGTCACACCAAACTGCGGTCCAAGGAAAGTGTCATAGCCCGGCTCAAAGCCGATGGTGACAGGCTTGGTCTCCTCGCCCGTGATTCGCAGATTGCCCTCAGCCATGTTGCCATTTTCAGGCAGCACCTTGGTGTCCAGCAGTGCAAACATCCCCGTGTCCAGAGCCCGCTTGAAAAGGAAGTCGGCCTCTTCAGCTTCGTAAATCTGGCCCGTCAGTGGTTTGAATTTCGCCAGCAGCACGCGTTTGGCCCCGCGGCTGAAGGCTTCATGCGTCGTGATCCGGGTGATGCGCACCCGCTCACCGGCCTGCACTCGAAACACCACATCCACCGTGCCGCCGGATTTCCCCAGTGTGTAGTCTGCCGTGGTCGTTGAGTGCAGCCATCCGTGTTCTGCACAGATCGAATCCAGCCGTTTCTGGATCTGCTGCACCCGGGCTTCATTGAAGGGCGTCCCGCTTGCCTCCGTCATCTCCGCCTGCGTCAGTTTTTCAAGCTCCGGCGGCGACCCCGTGATTGAAACCTGGCCAAAGGTAAACTTGGGGCCCGTTTTGATCTCCAGCGTCAGATCACGCCGCATGTCCGGGCCGGCAGTTGGCGCGGGTAGCAGCAGCGTCTCTGCATTCAAATAGCCTTCGGCGCGCAGACGCCGCTGCACCAGCCCCGCACCCTGCTGCATGTCCGCCTCCACCCATTGCGGCAGTTTTTTATCCACGTCCTCACGCTCCAGCGTGGGCTTCATCAGATACTTCTTCAGCTCTTCCTCGGGCAGCGGCATTTCCCCTTTCAGAGTCACCGTTCCTACTCGTACAGCCTTGCCTGGCTTGACGGTCAGGTGAATCCCGCCTGGTTCCATTTTCCATGCCGTTTCAGCCTCCGGCCATCCTTCTCGGATGAAATGCTGCCGCACAAAAAACGCCAGATCATCCGCCAGCGGTTCACCGGGTGGGCCGCTGCCATTCAGCGTCAACTGGTCCATCAGCATGCTGCGCAGGTCATCCCACTGGGCCGCTTCCACGCCATCAACGTGAACCGTCGTCTGGCCAAAATGCACTTCATATCCCCATGCGTTTCCCAGTACGCAAAACAGCGCCAGAAAAACCATCAGGCGGACATTCGTCATTCTGTTTTCGTTATTCGTCATTTTACTGTGGGTCCTCATCCATGGCTCTCGCCGCCTTGCCAAATCGGAGCACATACCCCAGCAGCGCCTTCATGCGCCCTGATTGTGAAAAGCGGCCGATGAACCTGACTTTGGGGGTGATCTCATACATCGCCTGCATGCTGTCATTCGCACGGTCTGCTCCTGAGGGATTGAAGGTCGTGTGCAGCCTCGGCGGGTCGGGGCTCACCGTCTTTTTCTTGTGGAAAATTTTGCGGTAAGTCTCGGCGATCACCAGAAACGCCGCGCGCGTCATTGCTTCACTCGCCATCTGCGCATTGTCGCCGCCCAGCGTCATGCCCGTGCCCAGCAGCGTGACAATGTCCGCTTCGGACAGCGGCGGCGTGCTGGTAAATCGTGTCTTCGGATTCGACGCATCACCATAGACATACAGCGTGATGTCATTGCTCCCCACGCGCGACTCCCCTCGCACATCGAGCTTTGGCGTGAAGGGGTTGTCCGGATTCATCGTCACCACGCCTTTGGTGATTTTCAGAAGGCTGAACGGCAGTTTCAAAACCATGCGGTCCACATTCGCAAAGCCGGTCACTCGTGGTGCCGCACCCGTGCCGCCCACAGCGATGTCCGCTGAGATGGCTCCGTTCATCAGATTGCCCGCGATCACCACCGGGTCACGCGTCTTCACCTTCAGATCAAACGTCCAGTCCTTCAGCATTGGCGGCAGGGCCAGCTTTTGATCGACCTTCGAGGTCGAAGGCGGCGGTGGTGGAAGTTTTTCACCCTGCTGAATCATGCCCGTCACATTGGGCAGCAGATTCACCTCTTGGAAGATGCGGCCACGCACCGCCTCCACCGTTCCGCTCACGCGTGCCGCCTTCAAAGTTCCCACGCAGGCTATGTCTGCGTTCGCTCGCACGCTCGAAGTGGGATTCCGCATCACCAGGGCCTCACGGGCCTCCACCTTCAGATCAAATCGCGGGTCCTGTGTGTTGGCGGCATCCAGCGTTCCTCCCAGCCGCACCTTGCCACCGGCCAGCATCACCGAGATGTCCTCCAACGTCACCTTGCGATCATGGCTGCGCACCTTGACTCGCAGATCGCGCACGCTTGGCATGTCAGCGCTCACGAAGTCGATCTCCGGCGCGTTCATATCAAGCGCCGAATCGATCAGCGGTGCCTTCACCGTGCCGCCCACGCTCGCATCCAGTTTCAATTTCGCCGGCACGGATCTCACCACATCTGGGGCAAACTCGCGCACAAAACTCAAATCGCTCTCCGGCAGATCCAAGGTGGCCTTTAATGGAAGATCCTTCGCCAGCTCCGGTTGCTTCATCAGTTTCGTCAGCACCACCGGCACCGTCGCCTTCAGCGTCAGAGGTTGCAGAGGCGCCTGCACCACCTTCACATCGAGTAGCAGTTCATTCGCCTTCAGCGTCGTCAGCACATCGACCGTGGCGGGTTGAAACGATTTCGGCAGTCCGGGCGCTTTCAGTTCCTTCACACCGATTTTCACCATGGCATCCGTCGTGTCCAGCCGCCCGCCAATCTTCACATCCACGCTCAACAATCCCGGCGGCACACTCTTCACACCCGCCGCAGCCGCGATTTCATGTATTGGCAGCTCATGTGCATTCAGCACCACGTCCATTGGCACGCCATTTGTCACGCCAGTCTGCATCACATCAAAAGGCGCATATGCATGCCCGCTCATCAGCTGCCGCTCCTTTTGCCAGAAGCTCAACTCGGTCATTCGCGCTTCCTTGTCTGTCACCACGCCCTTGGTGACCAGCTTCCACGGTCCCAGCACCGCCTGCATCGTCTCGATCTGCGCCGTGGTGCCGGCAAAGGTAGTCTTCAAGTTCATATCCGCCGCTTCCGGCATGCCTGCCACCTTCGCCTTCACCACCTGCATCTCCACACGTCCTTCACCGCGCCATGGGCTCGCGTCACCATTGAGGGTCAGCTTCAGCGCAAGACTTCCCGACTCAATGGCGGGCGCTTTCACCGCAGCCAGCAGCGGGTTCAAACTCGCGAGCACTGGCAGTGCGATGTCTCCATTCAGATCAAATCCCCATGGCGCCTTTAGCTTCGCTTGGCCCTTCAGATCGATGCGGTTCTGCTCATCCACCACGATGCTGCAGGGCTGAAGTGTGGCGGTGCCATTGGCCACATTCACTTTCACCGTGATCACTGGCAGCGGAGCCCCGCCGTAGCGGCCTTCCGTCACGCTCAGATCGACATCGGCGGTCGCGTTCATCACATCATTCACTTTGAAGGCCGCTTTGCCCGCAGTGGCGATTTTCGCCGTCACTAGTTGCGGCTGCGGTGGCAGCCCTACCGCTTGCATCAAGGCCGCCGGATCATCGATTTGGATCTGCCACTGCGCATTCACGGGCATGGCATCCTCCATCATCATCGTCGCATTCAGATCCAAGCGATTTCCTGCGCCCAGCATCAGTGCAAGCACGCTCACTTTCGCCTCCTTTCCATCCAGGCTCACCTGCACCGCGAGCTTGGGCAGCTTATAAGTTTCAAAACCCAGGTCCGTGCCATTCACCTGCGCAGCGACCTGAGTCGGCGTGGCGCCGATTCCTTTGGCATTGGCGGTCAGTTCCACCCCCCCCCTCGCCGCGGGCGGCTTTGCCAGCAACTGAGTCACATCGGCAATCTTCGCGTTCACCTTGGCCGTCCAAGGTGACTTCATCACATCTTCCGCCAGCTTCGCCTCCAGCTCCGCCACCACTTCGTTCACCCCGCGCAGCACCTTCAGTTCCTTCACGCGCGCCACGCCATTTTTAATCTCCAGCGTGGTCGTGATCGAATCCAGCATGGCGCCCGCCGCCCGCACATCCGGAATGCGGATCTTGCCATCCGCTGCCAGTGTCATCGGCTTGAGCGGATCGCCTTCCGCATGCAAATCCACACTCACCGGCCCGAACTCGACTCCCTCCGGCAGCTTCAAGGCCTTCAATTCGCTCGATGCCAGATCCCGCACACGCACATCAGCCTTGGTTTGCAGCGTGCCTCCAAACATGCCGCGTGCCAGGGCCTCCACAACAACGGCTGCTTTGCCCATGCCCACATCGAGTTTCACGCTGGCGGCATCCTTGTCCCACTCGCTCAAATCCACCGCGAACGACTTCAGCTTCCCGCCATATGGCAGATCGAGTCCCGAAACAGTCATCGTATGCTGCCCCCATTGCACCTGCGCCTTCACATTCGCGACACGCAGGTTCCCGGGCTCCATCTTGAACTCGGCTAGTTCGAAAATCCCCGGCATGCCTTCGCCCACCCGCAGGGTCAAACCCCGCACCGTGACCTTCCTTCCGTCTGCCAGCGTCACCTCGGCATTCACATTTTCGATGTCGATGGCCTTTGGCCACACCAGCGGCGGCGGCTTGCCCGACGACGGCTTTTTCACTTTCACCTCCACCTTGGTGTCCTGCGTCAGCTTGCGCAGGTCCAGCGCCACATCCGCATCCTTCAGCACCACGCTCCTGATGATGTCCAGGTTCCGGGTTCGGATGAAAGTCCAGGCATCATAGTTCACCTCGACCTGCCCGATCGTCGCATGCTCCACCAGCGACCCGCTGGCTTCGATGTGGCTGAGCTTTAAATCTCGCAGGACGGAGCCTTCCACCTGCCATTTGAGATCGATCCCCGCCATCCGTGCTCCGCGATGGCCGCCATATCCAATCACCCAGCGCAGCAGCGGTTCATGGAAAATAACGGCCAGCACCAGCAGCACCAGGCCGGCCAGCATCAGTCGTTTGAACCATCGCCACCAGCGGCGGGTCTTTTTGGGGGCGTCAGAAGGCACGCTCATTCGATGCCTTAAATCGCAGCAAGTTCAATGCTAGCCGTGAATCCTTTTACTTCGCCAGGTCGCTTTCTGTCCACAAGGCAGTGCGGTCCGCCGTGGCGGCACGCACAGTTTTCACCTGCTCGGGCGTCACGGCGGGCGCTTTATTGCTGAAATTGGCCCTCACATAGCTCAGCACATCGGCGACCTGCTGGTCGTTCAGCCCCATGGGAGGCATTGGCAGGGGGGCGAGCTGCTTGAATTCCTGGCCATTCACACGAATCGGGCCGCTGAGGCCATGAGTCAGCATTTTGATCAGGCGCGCGGGATCTCCAGCCGCCCAATCACTGCCGGCGATGGAAGGATAGATGCCCGGCAAGCCCTTGCCCTCAGGCTGGTGGCAGTTCAGGCACAGCGCATCATACACCGCCTTGCCCGGATGATCCACCACGGCGGCTGCGCTGGCGATCTTCTTCACATACTCGGCCTGTTTGGCATTGCCGCCAAAAGTGAGCTTCGCCATCACCGGCACATACTGCGGCTTCAGGCTCTTCACCACCTGCTTGAGCGCGTAGTCAATGAACCTGTCCGTCGGCTTGTCGAGCGCCTGCACCGCCACCTCCACGGCTTCGGGTTTGGTCACATGCGCGCAGGCCACCACGGCTTCCAGACGCACACGCGGATTCTCGTCACGCACGGCCTGGGCCAGAAGTTCCAGCGATTCCGTCGCTCTTGCCCCATACGCACGCACGCGGGCATCCTTCGCCTTGAGCAAACGCTTCACCAGGTCCGCGTTCGGCGCCTCATGCGATTCATACACACCGCAGACTTCCATCAGCAAATGTTCGTCGTCATTCTTCGCGATGAACGCATCCGCTGCCTTCAGCACCTCCGCCGTCGGCGCATCAAACAGCAGGCGCTTCGCTTGGTAGCGCGTCCAGCGCTCCGGTGACTTCAGTTGCTCCAGCAGTTCCGCCGGCTTCATCTCTGCCAGCTTCGGCTGTTTCACGGGTGCACGGCCCTTGGCCGTGATGCGCCAGATGCGCCCATGCGAGCGGTCACGGCGCGGGTCCGCATAGCTCGCCTGATAGTGGCCGATCACCGGATTGAACCAGTCGCACAGATACATCGCGCCATCCGGCCCGATGCTCACATCCACCGGCCGAAACGAGGTGTCGCTCGATTTCACCAGCTTCGGCAGCTGCGTGCTCTTGAAGCCGGAGCCATCATCTTCCAGGCGGTGCAGTTCCACCACATTACCAAAGTAACCGCCGATCAGCGCGCAACCCTGAATGTCATCCGGCAGCGCTTTCGTGCCGATGAACTCCAGGCTGTTCGTCTTGGGATTCGAGTCGAACAAAGCCCCAGTGGGGTGGTATTCATCGGGATCGGCCAGCGCCACCAGTCCAGGCACGCTGTAGTAGCCCACCGGACGGTCGCCGCTTTTGTGGAAGACCTGATTGTAGTCGTCAAACGCCACTCCCCAGCAGTTGTGCCCCGCTTTGCCCCCGTTGAAGTAGGCCGCCATCTTCTGCGTGCGCTCATTCAGTTTCCACACGCCCGCTTTTTCCAGCCGTGCCAGCCCCCAGGCCGTTTCCACCCGTGAAAACGCATGCAGCCCCTGTGTGAACCACAGCGCGCCATCCGGACCATGGCAGATCGAATTAGCCAGTTGATGAGTGTCGCCAATGCCAAAGCCTGCAAACAGCACCGTCTTCTCATCCGCCTTGCCGTCGCCGTTCGTGTCCTTGAGATGTACGATCTGGTCGAAGTCACAGACATAAACGCCGCCCGCTCCCACCTCAACGCCCTGTACCATCGTCAAACCTTCCGCAAAGCGCGTGGACTTGTCCGCCTTGCCATCGCCATCCGTGTCTTCCAGCACGAGGATGAAATCAGACGGCTTGATGCCCGGTCGGGTCTGCGGATAAGTCGGAGAGCAGGCCACATACAGGCGTCCGCTTTCATCCCAGGAGAACTGCGTCGGCTTCGCCACGCCTTCCACCTCAGAAGCGAAAAGATTCATCTCATAGCCTTCAGCCACCGTGAATGCCGCCATCTGCTGCTCCGGCGTCAGCACCGTCTCCGTCACCACTTTGACTTCCGGCTTCGGCTCATCCTGCACCTTCTCACCCTTGGCCAGCGCATGAATTCGCGCGTCCAGTTTGGCGACCAGCGGTTTGCGTTCTTCAAAGCTCTCGCGTAGCGACGGCGCATCCTGCGCAGGCTTGCCAAACATCTGCGTCACCCGGTCGCCATAGACGAACGACCAGTTCGCCGGACGCCAGCAGTCGAACCACAGGCGGTTCTTTTCCACAATCGCCGCCTTCAGCGCGGTGAGGTCATCTGCCTCGCTCGATGAGGCCCCGAGCTGCTGCGCGATTTCCCGTGCCACCACGCGCAGTCCCAGTGCATTCAGATGCAGACCATCGTCGGTGATGCGTGCCTTCGCCGCCGGAATCGACAATGGCGTGAACAGATCGACAAAGATCGCCCCGCGCTGCTTTGCCACTTCGCGCACCGCCTCGGCATAAGCCTTCACATCCTCATTCCGCTGCGTCAGGTCTGGCGCATGGGATGCCGTGGGCTTTTCAAACGGCATTGGCGACACCAGCACCAAACGCTTGGTCTGAGCGGAAAACTGGTCCAGCAGACGATGATAGGCCGACTTGAACTCCGCCAGCCGCTTCACCCCATCAAACGACTCCGTCTGGCCAAATTGCGCGATCACAATGCCCGCACCCGCCGCATCCAGCTGCGCCTTCCAGTCGCCGAAATTCAAATCCCGCCATTGCTCATACACGGTGTCGCCCTCCCAGGCCATCGAGCGAAAACGCGGCTGCTTGGCCGCATACGCCGTGCCGAACACCGCTTCAAATTCGCCCACCTTCTGCTCGCGCACCAGATTCTCCTGGCCCGCCATCACGATGACCTCGTCCTGCTCCAGCACAAACTTGCCATCCTTGAACGCCTCATGTTTTGCCACCGCTGCCCCCGGATTGCCAAAGCGATTCAGCACATCCTTCTCCTCAGGCACCATCGCGTCCGGCAGGGCCTCAATCGTGATGTTGCGGTAGGAGATCTGCGCCTTGCACTTGCCATGGATTTGCAGAGCGATAAGTCCCTTGAGATCAATGCCCGGTTCGCGCTCGTTGTAATCAACCGTGCGCACCTTGTTCACAAACAACTGAATGCGCTGCTCCTCGGCCCGAATCTCATAGGTGTTCCACTCGCCCGGCTTCTCGGCTTTTTCGATCAGTTCCTTTGCCGGCTGCAGCAGCATCTTCTTCCGCCGCGATTCATCATACAGGCAGCCCGAGTAACCTGCGCCGATGTCCGCCTGATAGCCGCTCATCTCATTCGGCGGCTGCGGAATGCGCACGCTGCGGAACTGCACCCCGCCGTTCACAAAGCCCTCGGTGCCCTCCAGCTTGTATTCCAGTCGCAGGATGAAATTTCGGTACACCTTCTTCGCCGTCAGGAATTCGTTTTGCGGATTCCCCTCCAGAGACCCGCCCACGATCACCCCGTCCTGCACCCGCCAGACTTTCGTCGTTTCACCGTCCCAGCCTTTCAGCGTCTTGCCATCAAACAGAGACACCGGTTCGGCGGCGGAAACCAGCAGGGGGAAGAGGGCGAGCAGGGGGAGTAAGCGCATGGTCGGAAAAAAGGTCGGGGCGGATCAAACGCGGATTCGAGCCGGATGCATGCGCAAAGTTTAAGGTGTCGACCGGCCCAAGACTGTTCTGCAGTCCCGGCTTCAGCCGGAATCCGGTTCTGAAGTCGGTTCTTATAGCAGTCAAATCAGCTCACTTTTTGAGCAGCACCTCTTCGCTGTCCACCCAGCAGGCAAGGTAGGGCCACTCGGCACCCTTCATCCATAAGGCGGCAAGGAAGGGGCCGTCGAATGAAAACACCCTTGGCAGAAATGGCAGCGTTTCGACTTTTGGTGCATCCACGGGTTTTTCTGGGCCGCCCGCTGCTGAAAGAAAATCCGGCACAATTTTAAAAACGGCCTGCGTCATAGAGCCTTGTTCATCCAGCCGGAAGCTCAGCAACTGCTGGGCCTCACGAATTTGCCAATAGGTAAAGCCAGGTCCATTGGGTTGGCGCAAATAGGTTTTGCCAATCAGCTCTCCATAATCGCAGGACAGAGTGGTTTTGAGTTTGGGCATCCAAAACCTGTCCACTGCACTGAGCTGATTATGGTATCGCCACCACTTGTCATTTTGCTTGATCGCTTGGTCGGCTGGCAGGGGTGATTTGAGGGCTTGGCGCACTCGTTGAATGCCGTTTTCGAGGCACGTCATATGAGGAATTTTGGCCAGTGTGAGGAAACTGGATTTGGATTTCGCTTCTTCGTAAAAAGGCAGTCTGAGAATGACAGACCCTTTAAGATCATCGGCGATGATTTCGAGTGCATCGCCCAGATTGGCTGCATGCGCTCCTTCACTGCCAAATCCTTGCACAGGGGTTCCTTGACAATTTGAAAAATAAAAAACGCTCCTTTTCAAAGCAAAACCAACCGGGAAACGCGGCGAATGAGTGAGGCAGCTCACAAAAATGGCCGAACCCAGACGATCCGTGTTTTCATCCACCTTCCCTGGCGGCAGGTAGGGGCCGATCATCGCCGCCGCATTGGCCCCTGCTTTTTTCCTGAGCATCTCGCGAATTTCCACGCGTCGGGCTTCGGAGTCCTCGCCGCCATAGACGACAGTGCCGTCCGGCAGCGTCTGTGCAGCATCCCATTTGAAGTTGTTGAGCACATCTGCGATGTGGGTCGGCGGCTCAAGATTTATGGCTTTCACCCCGTGAAACTCCCTCATTTTGTCCCAGGCGGCCTGTCCGCTAGGACTCCACAACAGGCTTAATCCGTTCTGAAATTTCTCGCCCAAATCCAAGGTCGCGGTCACTCGTGTTTGCAGAAAAGCTTCAGGCAATTCTGCGGAAAGAGGAGTTTGAGACCAGGCCAGTGAAAACGTCGCGAGCCAAAATACCTTTGTTGTGAAAGCGCTGATTCGCGTCGTCATCTTTGCATCATGGCCTGAAAGAAGTCTTTTTTTCAAGCTTGAATGTCATGACTGTTGTTCAGATGTCTAGATTCACCAGTTGTCGTCGTATTCACATCACCATGCGCCTGCTCGCCTTCCTTTTCCTTTCCACTGCCGTCTTTGCCCAGACCGAGGCGGATTTCATTACAGCCCCCCGCCAGCTCACCTTTGAGGGCAAACGCTCGGGGGAGGGCTACTTCTCCGCCGATGGCACAAAGATGATCTTCCAGTCCGAGCGCGAAGAGGGGAACCCGTTTTATCAAATCTACCTGATGGATCTCGAAACGGGCGATCAGGAGCGCATCTCCCCCGGCATGGGCAAGACCACCTGCGCCTGGATCCATCCCGACGGCAAACGCGTTCTCTTCGCCTCCACCCACACCGACCCCGACTCGAAAAAGCTGCAAGCCGCTGAGTATGAGGAGCGCAAGAACACCAAAGTGCGCCGCTACTCCTGGGACTACGACGAGCACTACGACATCTGGGAATACTCTCTCGTGGACAAGTCGCTCAAAAACCTCACCCACACCCGCGGATACGATGCCGAGGGCGGCTACTCGCCCGATGGCAAAAAGATCGTCTTCGCCAGCAATCGCCAGGCCTATGAAACGAAGCTCAGCAAAGAGGACGAAGAGCGTCTGAAGATCGACAAACAGTACTTCATGGAGATCTACACCGCCGATGCCGATGGCTCAAACGTGAAGCGCCTCACCGAAGTCCCCGGCTACGATGGCGGTCCGTTCTTCAGCGCCGATGGCAAACGCATCTGCTGGCGCCGCTTTACCCCGAAGGGAGATGTGGCCGAGGTCTGGACCATGAACGCCGATGGCAGCGACCAAAAGCCCATCACCAAGCTCGGTGCCATGAGCTGGGCCCCCTATTTCCATCCCAGTGGCGATTACCTCATCTTCACCACCAACCTCAACGGCTTCGCCAACTTCGAACTCTACATCGTCGATGCCGCAGGCAAGCACGATCCCGTGCGCGTCACCACCACCGACGGTTTCGATGGCCTCCCCGTCTTCTCCCCAGATGGCAAAAAACTCTCCTGGACCAGCGGCCGCGGGGCAGGGGGCGCCTCCCAGATTTACCTCGCCGACTGGGACCACGATCACGCGCTCACCGCACTTGGCCTCAAGACCGATCCACAGGCGGTTATCACCAAGACTCCCGAACCCGACTTCGCCGCCACCGCCGCTGAGATCCGTCCCGAAGACATGAAGCAGCAGGTCACCTACCTCGCCAGCGATGCCCTTGGCGGCCGCCTCACCGGCACCGAAGGTGAAAAACTCGCCACCCAGTATGTCGCTGACGTCTTCCAAAAAATCGGCCTCGCTCCCATGGGCGATGACGACACCTACTTCGACAACTTCGACTTCACCGCCGGCGTCGCGCTCGGCGAAGGCAATGAGTTGAAGCTCAGTGGCAGTGATTTGAAGGTCGATGTGGACTGGAAACCTCTCTCCTTCTCCCAAAACGGCGAAGTCAAAGCCGCAGGCATCGTGTTCGCCGGTTACGGCATCGAAACCCCAGACGAAGCCACCGGCAACGATGGCAAAAAGATCGAGACTTACAGCAGCTACGCGCATCTGGACGTGAAGGATAAATGGGTGCTCGTCTTCCGCTACCTGCCCGAAGGCATCACGCAGGAACGCCGCAACGATCTCAGCCGCTACGCCAGCCTCCGCTACAAAGCGCTCACCGCACGTCAGAAAGGCGCGCGCGGTCTCATCGTCGTCAGCGGGCCCAATTCCAAAGTCGTGCAGCAGCTCTCACCGCTCACGTTTGATGCCTCCCTCGCCACCAGCGGCATCGCCGCCATCAGCATCACCGATGCCGTCGGCGACAAACTGCTCGCCAGCGCCGGCAAGAACCTCAAGGAACTCCAGGACAAACTCGACAATGGCGATCTCATGGGCGGCATCGACTGCAAAGGCCTCACGCTCAGCGCGAACATCGTCATCCAGCAGGAAAAGAAAAAAGGCCGCAACGTCCTCGGCGTGCTGCCCTACGGCGACAAGCCCGATCCTCACGTCGTGCCGCTCATCGTCTGCGCTCATGTGGATCACCTCGGCAGCAGCGGCGGCTCGAACTCTCGCGCCAAGGGCGATGAAGTGAACAAGATCCACCACGGCGCCGACGACAACGCTTCCGGCACCTCTGCCGTCCTCGAAATCGCCCAGTGGCTCGCCGACTTGAAAAAGCAGGGCAAGCTCACCCTCAAACGCGACATCATTTTCGCCGCCTGGAGTGGCGAGGAGCTCGGCCTCCTCGGCAGCAATCACTTCGTCGAGGTCTATGCCAAGATGATCAAAGGCGATCCCAACGCGAAACTCACCGGCATGTTCGCCGCCTGCCTGAACATGGACATGATCGGTCGCTTCCAGAAGACGCTCGTCATGCAGGGGCTTGGCAGCAGCTCCATTTGGGCGAAGGAAATCGAAAAACGCAACGCCCCCATCGGCCTTCCCATCACCACGCAGAATGACGCCCACCTCCCCACCGACAGCACCGCCTTTTATCTGCGTGGCATCCCCACGCTGAACGCCTTCACTGGCTCCCATGCCGACTACCACATGCCCAGCGACACGGCGGACAAGATCGACTACGTCAACGCTGCCAAGATCGCCAAGCTCATGGGCCTCATCGCCCGCGGCATCGCCACCACCGATCCCGCACCTGACTACGTCGCCATGGAGGCCCCAAAAAATCAGGGAGCCCGCACCGGCCTCCGCGCCTACCTCGGCACCATCCCCGACTACGCCCAGGGCGACATCAAAGGCGTCAAACTCAGCGGCGTCTCCCCCATCGGTCCCGCTGCCAAAGCAGGCGTCAAAGCCGGCGACATCATCATCAAACTCGGCGGCAAGGATATCACGAATATCTACGACTACACCTACGTCATGGGAGATCTCAAGATTGGCAAGGAAACCACCATCAGCGTCCAGCGTGAAGGCAAGGAAGTGGAAATGAAAATCACCCCTGGCTCCCGCGATTGATCACCGCCTGAACATGAACTCCTTCGTGTTCAGCAGCGCCCATGTAATGTCCGAGTCCGCTGTAAGCGGCGCTTCATTCCAGTGCTTCTGGGCAGTGGCTTTTTCGAGGCCAGTGGGAAATCTCCCGAGGATCGAGAGGAACAGGTCGTCCATGGGATGATTCGCAGGCCCGGGTGCCACCGCGAGTTCCACGTCCGTGCTGTTCATCATGAAGCGGGCGAGCGCATGCGAGATCGGCGTGATGCTTTCGTCAGACCACTCTCGCGTCCCACGGCCCAGCATCCGCAGGGGATGCTCCAGCGGTGGCACCTGCGGCAGTTGAGCGCTTTTTTCTGCGGACAGGGCATCCCAGATGACTTCAGCAGGCAGGCGTCGGACGTGAGGCGCGGGCACCATGTAACCGCTGCGATGAGGATCCACACCCATGCGTCCGTAGGCGCGGGTGCGGGCCAGAATGCGCTGAAATACGCCAATGCGGTAACCGCAGTGACGGAAAACATCAGCAAGAACGACCTCCACATTTTGTGCCTTTAGTGAGGATGGCTCCAGGCCGACCCACGGGACCCTGTTAGGATGCTGAGCGCCGTAGCATTTGCGGAAAGTCACAGGAATGTCTGAATTTTCATGTACCTCTTCCCAGCTTGGCGCCGGATCACTGCCGCCGATGGTGTGGTCCACGTTTTGTCCGGGCATGCCAAAGAGGCTGCTCCAGACGCGCAGGGCCTCCACGAAGGCAAAGCGACGGCTGCTTTCCTTGGTCAGCCACTGGGCAACGAGCATGCGCTGATCTTTGCCTGATTTGACAGAAGGAGGGACCTCACGAGACAAGCGCAGGAGCTTCGGCTTCACTTGTTCTCCGGGTTTTCCATCGCGGTACCAGTAAGTCGAAGGCAGCCGGATGTTGTCGCCTTCTTCATTGGCAGTAAAGCAGGCCGCAAATTGATAGGCCTCCATCTGCACATGGTCGTTGTAAGCGTTGTCGTGGCACTGCGAGCAGTGCATGTCCTCCCCCACCACGGCATAGGCGGTTTCCACCGCGGTACGGAACGCATTGCCTTTGTCCCGCCGGCTCATGTGGCCCTCACCGACCATGTAGGTGATGATTTGATCGTAGGGACGGTCATCCAGCGCGGCCTGTCTCAGCCAGGTGATCACGGCATCATCGTCCTTCACACGAAACGTTTCCGCCAGCATGCGAAAGCGGGCTTCAGCAGCTGCAGGCTCCTTCACCAAGGCATCTGTAAGCACGGCGCGTTTGATTGGTGATGCACTCGTGAGGAAGGTTTTCACCTCTTCGGGCCTGGGCAGTCTTCCTGCCAGATCAATGCAGGCCCGACGCAGAAAGGTGGCATCATCTGCTTCGGGCGGTAGATTTACGGGCAAGGGTCTCATGCCGCGCGGCGTCTGTATTGCCGCATACTCACGCTCCAGCGCGGTATCGATGTAAGCCGCCGCAGTCTCAGGAACAATGTCGGCGAGCAATGAGGGGCCCAACAAGAGCGGCAGGCAAAAGAGCAGCTGGCGTTTCATGCTGGCAGCAACGGTTCACAAGTCATCTTCTTAGAGCTTCTTCGAATGCCTTTTGCCGGCCAAGCCACTCACGGGCGGAACATGAACTCGTTGCTGTTCAGCAGTGCCCAGGCCACATCCTCATCGGAAGATCCACTGCTCACGATGGCCGTTCGTTCGCTTTCATTGGGTTTACGCCCCAGCAGCTCCAGAAACATTTTCTCGGCATCGCCCGCCTTCGCCGTCGCTCGAACGATGAGCTCGTCATTCATCATAAAGCGCACCAGCTCATGCGAGAGCGGCGTCCGGCTTTCATCCGTGTATTCGCGCGTGCCACGGCCCAGCATGCGCAGAGGGTGCTCGCGTTCCGGCGCCTGCGGTAGCTGGCTGTCATCTTCAGCCGTGAGTGTTTTCCAGATCACTTCGGAAGGCAGTCTGCGGATCTGCGGAGCCGGTGCCAGGTAGCACTCTCTCCAGTTCGAGTTGTAGTCGATGCCGGAGCGCCTGTAGGCCTCGGTGCGCGCCAGGATGCGCTGAAATTCCGCCAGTCGCCCGCCACACCTCAGAAACTCTTCCGTCAACAGCTTGGTCGATTGGGTGAAATCGCTCGCCGAATTGAGCTGCAGTCCCATCCACGTGGCCGCTCCGCGTGGCGATCCATCAAAGCAACTCCGGTGATAATGATCAGGAGTACTCTCTCCATGAAAGCCATGCCACGGCGGCGCATCATCCACCCCGCCCACCGTCATGTCCACCTCCTGCCCCGGCATGCCAAACAGTCCGCTCCACACTCGCAGCGACGCTACCATCGCATAGCGCCCGCTCGGTTCCTCCTCCGTCATCCATTTGACCACCTGCACCAGTTTGTCCTGATCATCTCGCAGGTCCCTCCACCAGCCTAGGCGCAGTGTGCTGGGTTGAATCACTTCTCCCGGTTTGCCATTAGGGTATTTGTAGTCCTGCGGCAGCCGTATCTCCTTCTGGCCCGTGAAGCACGCAGCAAAGGCATAGAACTCACGCTGCGTATGGTCGTTGAAGGGATGATCATGGCACATGGCGCAGTACAAATCCTCACCCAGCACCGCATACGCTGCCTCCACACTGGTTCGCCGCGGGTTGCTCTCCCTCATTTCGGACACATGCCCACCCCCGATCATGTACGCCACGATTTCTGCATATGGGCGGTCTTCCGCCGCCGCCTGCCTCAGCCACGCGACTGTTTTGTATTCGTAATCCTTCACCCGAAACGCCTCCGCCAGCATGCGAAAGCGTACCTCCGCCGCGCCAGGCTCACGCGTCAGCGCATCAGTCAGTTTCGCGTGTTTGTCAGGGGATCTGTCTGCAATGAATGCGTGCACCTCCTCGGCTCGCGGCAGCCTTCCAGCTAAGTCTATACACGCCCGCCTCAGAAAGACCGTGTCATCCGCCATCGGTGGCAGCATCGGCGCGGCGACTGAGTGCGGATTCTTCAGCCGCTTCTCAAACATCAGCATGTAATCATGCATCAGCGCAGCATCCAGTTGGTCGGCCGCCTGCTGGATCGCGTCGGGCATCCCTGCTGGCAAATCCGCCTGCTTGCCTCCTTTCTCAGGCACGCAGGAAATCAACAGGGCGCAGATGGGCAGGCAGCATTTCATGCTGGCTGCAACGGCTGGCCCCCCAAGTTCTTAGAACCAGCCTTTCGTGCAGGCTTGCGCAGACCACGGGCCGCGCTAAGAAACACCCCCCATGAAAATCCTCGTTACAGGCAAAGGCGGTCGTGAACACGCGCTCATCACCGCACTCAGCGAATCCCCGCAAAAGCACGAACTCTTCGCGTACCCGGGCAGCGATGCCATCGCCACTTTGGCCACGCGTGTGGATGTGACCGGGCTACCAGAGCTGATCACCTGGATGAAGCAGAACAGCATCGACCTCTGCATGGCGGGTGAAGAAGCACTGCTCGTGAAAGACAGCGGTCTGTCCAATCTCTGCGCCGAGGCCGGCATCCCCTGCTGGGGCCCCCGGAAAGAAATCGCCCAGCTCGAAGCCTCCAAGACCTTCGCCAAAAAATTCCTCAAACGCCACGGCATCCCCACCGCAGATTTCACCATCTGCACCACCGCAGCGGAGGCCAAAGCCGCCCTGACGGAAATGCCCATCGTGCTGAAGTTCGACGGCCTTGCCGCTGGCAAAGGCGTCGCCGTCTGCACCTCCAATGATGAGGCCGAAGCCTTCGTCGATGACGTCATGGAAAAGCGCTGCTTCGGCGCGGGCGATCTGCTTGTAGAAAAATGCCTCACCGGCCCCGAAATCTCCATCTTTGCCTCTGTGTGCGATGACAAATACCAGATCCTCATGCCCGCACGCGATTACAAGCGCATCCGCGACAACGACCAGGGGCCCAATACCGGCGGCATGGGCGCAGTCGCTTCTCTAGAACTCGCAGACCCCGCACTCATGCAGCGCATCGAGCGCGAGATCGTGCAGCCCACCGTTCAGGGTATCTTGAAGGACGGCCTCAAATACCGCGGCTTCCTCTACTTCGGCCTCATGCTAACCCCCAACGGCCCACAGGTCATCGAGTACAACTGCCGTTTCGGCGACCCTGAAGCCGAAGCCGTGCTCCCCATGCTGCGCGGTGATTTCGCCACTTATGCTTTCGAGGCCGCCAAAGGAAACCTCCAGCCCGACCTCATCCGCTTCCAGCCCGGTTGGAGTATCTGCCTCATCAGCGCCAGCGCCGGTTACCCAGCCTCATCGCGCAATGGCGATGTCATCTCTGGACTGGAATCTGTGAGTGGTGCCCGTGTGTATCACTGCGGCACGAAAAAGAACACCGCCGGCCAGTTTGAAACCAACGGCGGCCGTGTGCTCGCCGTCGTGGCGCAGGGTGCAACCCGTGTCGAAGCCCGGGAGAAAGCCTACGCCGAGAGCACCAAGATCACCTTTGACGGCCTGCAACGCCGCTCAGACATTGGTAAGATGCACTTTGAGTGAGACATTTGGAATTCGACAAAGCGGACCGGTTTGATTAACATTCAGCCATGCCTGCCACACTTGATGCTGTTGCCAGAGATGCGCTGGTGCTCACTCGCGACGAGCGCCTGATCCTTGCGCGACAGCTGCTTGTCAGCGTGGAGCCAAACGTTGACGAGGGGACGGAGGCTGCCTGGGAGGAAGAGATCGGACAACGCATTCATCGCTTTGATGCTGGGTTTTCCCAGACGGTTCCTGCTTCGGAGGTTTTTGCCCGCCTTGCCGTTATAGCTCCTGGCCGATGAATGGCGGCTTCGAGTTTCTCCCCGAAGCGTTTCGCGAGGTGGAAGAGGCCACTCTCTACTACCAATCCTGCGATCCCGATCTTGGCTTTCGCTTTCGTCAACTGGTGGAAAACGCCTGTGCTGCAATTGCCCGTTCACCGCTGCATTGGAATGAGCGGAAAGGAGGCTTCAGGCGCGTGAACTTGAGAGGCTTCCCTTATTACGTCGCCTATTTCATTCGTGGTGATCGAATCATCATCGCAGCTGTAGCACATGCCAGCCAGCATCCCGATTACTGGAAGCAACGTTCGGGATCAGACCGCTGACTTCCCCATCTTCGCCAGCCTCTCATCACTCTCCAGATGCCCGGCCCAGCCAAAGTGGCATTGGAACTCGAAACAATGCTTCATCTCCTCAAATGGCCCGCTCCACTCTGCCTTGTTCGATGCCACGGTGATATCTGAGGGCGCAAATCCCGTGATCGGCAGTCGCTGAATGGCGAAAGCATCGTTAAGCAGCCGGGTCTTTTTCCAATTGAGTCCCATCAGTTGCGCGCTCACACAATCAACAGCCACCGGATGCGTCCCGGCGAGAATGACGCCACTCGCCACAGGATCGCATGACATCGGACCATCGCCATCACCGCCGATGATGCCATCGACAATCGTCAGGTAGCGCAGCGGTTTGTCACGCCGCACGCCGCGCCCGTCGAAGTAGAAGAAGCACTTGTGCAGATCCAGGATCATGCGCCACGCGGTGTTGTTGCCATGCCAGTTGCCTGAGCGCACGACCTCCTTGGTGTCTCCGAAGATGACACGCCCCAGCTTCTTCAGCGGCACGAAAAGCTTGGAGAGGAAAAACCGCCCAAAGAGGATCTTTTTGGCGGTGCGCATCAGCGTCCCTTCCAGCGCCCGCTTCGCTGTGGATTCGGCAAATTGATCACCACCCTCCGCAGGCGTGCCCTCCGTATGGCGCGGCAACCAGTTGGTGCGTGGCGTGGTGCCCACCAGATTTTTCAGCGCCACCGTGAGCCCAACTTTTTTGTGCGTCTTGAGCTTCGGCACATTGATCAGCACATCCGCATTCATCGGCGTGCGGCAGATGCGGTACTCATGATGCGGGTCCGTGTGCTGCCGGTTCGTCGTGGCGAAATCAAACGACGCTCCATACAGCTTGCCCAGGCCAGGATGCCCCAGAAATTCGCTGTCCGCATCCAGATGAATGTCCACAGCCCCGGAGGGATCACTCGGCAGTTCTCGTTTGGCGATGGTGACTCCATCATCAATGGTCCACTCTTCACACCGCATGTCGAACAGCAGAAATGCGACGCCTGGAAACTCCTTGGTGAGATCAGTGATGAGATCATCCAGCCGGTGCAGGCGGCGAATCGTGGCGAAAGACGAGTCACTCTGCGGCGCATCACACAGCGTCACAGATCCATGTCCCTGAAGCTTTCTCGCGGCCCAGCGGGCGACTTCGCGCACCACGGCTGGATGTGTGATGATGGTGAGCCAGCCCCCTTCATCCTCCGGCTTGCTGGCATTGTGCTCCTTGACCCAGTTCGGCTTGATGACCACACGGTCGCCCGGAGTGATGAAGTCCGCAGAGAGTTCCAGGGCTTTGATCGCATCCTCAATCTGCTGCCGCAGGGCATCGGCATCGTCATAGCTGGCTTTGCCGCTGAAGACGGAGACTTTGGGGGCGCCGAACGAGGAAGGGGAGAGCGTGTTCACAGGAATGCGGTTATTTAAGGGCGGCACGTTCCCTTTGCAACGCTCCCGCAGCCCTCGAATCTCCCTCATGCAGACATTGGTGCGGATCATGCGCGTGCTTTTGACCCTCGCCCTCACGGCGGTGGTCATCGGCGTGATCTGGCTGCGTTTTGGGATCTCGCCTTCCTCTGCGCTCACGCCGCTAGATCCGGCTTTCGTTCGACTGACTCCCCTTGAAGTCGCCACCTTGCCTCTCGCCACCCGGTTTGACATGCCCATGGGGTCTGAGCACGGCGCACTCACCTACAATGCCCGGCCTTTTCGCATCTCACGACACCTTGGCGATGACTTGAACGGCATCGGCGGCGGCAATTCGGATTTGGGCGCTTCCGTTTACGCCTCAGGAGCCGGGCGCGTGGTGTATGCGGGCATTCCTGGGCCGGGTTGGGGCAAAATGATCCTCATTGCCCATCGCCTGCCGGACCATGATGAACTCGGTCCAGTGATCCAGACCATGTATGCGCATTTGCAGTCGATCCGAGTAGAAGTCGGCCAACTGGTGCAGCGCGGCGATGAGATCGGCACGGTGGGAACGGCTGAGGGTGCCTATTTGGCACATTTGCATTTCGAAGTGCGGCTTGGTCCTTATGTGAATCCTGGCCAGGGATATGCTGATACACCCCTGAACCGTGTTGCACCTGAACAGTTCATCCGAGCACATCGGGGTGCCGAAGCAGACATTCTGAACCCACCGCCAGAAAAAGACTAAAACCCCCAAAAGATGATTTGAAGGAAGCCCATTTGAATCCGTCATTCTTGAAGCTCCTTCAACCCATGCGTTTGATCTCTGCATTTTGCTGTCTGCTTGTCCTGGTGACTTCACCAGGGCTCGCTCAGCCAGTGAAATCGACTCCGGCCCAGATCTCCTGCGAGACACTTTGCGGGGAGCTCTTCACTTCGATCCGCATGGAGCCTGACAAGTTGGTGATGCGCCTGGAGGAGGCGCTGGTCATTCACGAAGCCTGTGCCGCAGAGATAGTCACCGCCGCCATGGATGCTGTAAATGCAGAGCCAGCGCAGGTGCGCAAAATTGTAGAAACGGCGATGGATCTGGCACCTGCCCGTTCGGCCCTGATTACTGCGGCAGTGAAAAACTATACTGCCCCGGTAGTTGTGGCTGCTGCCGAGGAGCAGATGGAGGTGCGTCGCGCAGTCCTGCCCACTGCCGCGCCACCCCAGCCAATGGCGGGAGAGCAGGTGAAGCGTGCAGAACTGCCGTTGCAAACCCGCAACATTCCCATTGTCGAAGTGAGACGTGCCGAACCTGTAGCGGCTATGGAGCCCCAGGTGCAAAATTCCGAGCCATCCCTGAAACTGATGGATGTCCCCAAGGCAAAACCGATGAAGTGATAATCGGGGTTACCCCCTCTTACTTCGCAGGAATCTCGTTCAGCGTGTAATAGCCCACCTTGTGCAGCAGCGGAAGCTTCTCAGCGCTCTTCACACCATCCAGATGCAGCTCATGAATGTGGCCTTTGGTCAGTGGCGAGATCGTCAGGCGCACGGATTTGCCATCTGCGGCGACGGTTGCGGCGGTGATCTTGGGCAAGACTTCCGAGACTTCATCGCCGCCGTATTGTTCGCGATACGCATACGTAAACTCGCGCATGCTGTAGCTCTTCACATCACCTGCGGTGGTGGGGTCCACGGGCTGCGTGAATGTCACCTCAAAGCCGTCCGGCTTCGCGTGCATTTCATGCACCTCAAAAGGTGTCTTGCCTGTCCACTCGCACTTTTCAAAGCAGAAGGGCTTTCCACCTCGTGCGCCCCAGCCTCGGTCACTGCCACCGACAAAGACTCGGCCCTCTTCATCCATGCGTCCGCCGATGATGCCGCTGGCAAAGCCGCTGCGGAAGGGAATGACCACCCCTTGCTTGATCCCGTTCACCGTTTCGAGATAGACGCGGCTCAGATTGCTGTGGCTTTGATCCGCCACAAAGAACTGCTTGCTGAAGGGGCCAAACTTGCCAGCACTGAGATCGCAGATGATGGCACTGGCGGAGTTGCCAATCTTGCCGTGCACGAGATAAACCGCCGGCGGCAGGAGCTGCTTGATGCGCTCACGTTCCTTCACCATGCGGTCAGGATCTCCTCCTTCACGTTTGTCTTTGCGGCCTTTGTCACCTTGAAAGGCTTCAGGAATCGGGTCGATCGGGCGCGGTCCCATGTTCGGAGCGAGATCATACCAGATGTTGCCGCCCGGATGTCCTTGGAAGGATCCAGGAACCAGATGCTGCAGCGTGCATGAGCCATGCCACGGGCCTTGATTGTCGCAGTAATACACTTCGCCATCCGCATCGAAACCAATGCCTCCCGGGCTGCGGATGCCGGAGCAGGTCGGCACCATGGTTCCATCAGGTTTGATCCGCAGCGCCCAGCCGCGAAACGGCACCGCGCTGCTGAAGGAACCGGTCAGGCACAGCGTCACCCAAAGATCGCCCGCTTTGTCAAAACGACTGCCAATGGCATACTCATGGTAGTCGCCGGACACGCCCCAGTTGTCGTTCACATTTTCAAAGACATCCGCGCGTCCGTCATTGTCGGTGTCCTTGAGGCGCGTGATCTCATAGCGCGTGGTCGCATAGAGGTTCTTGTCTTTCGGATTGTAGGCAATGCCTAGTACCTCATGCAGGCCTGAGGCAAACAGCTTGTAGCTCACATTGGAGGCATCATTGCTGCCAGCACCGCTGACGATCCAGATCTCACCTCGGCGTGTCCCCAGTGCCAGCTTGCCATCCGGCATCAGGTCGATGGAGCCCACCTCCATCGCCGTCTCCTTCGGTGTTTCAAAAGTGGTGATCTTGTAGAAATCAGCTTCCACCGGATCAGCGGCGAAAAGCGGCGTGCAGAGCAGGGAAAGAATGAAAAAGCGTTTCATGGCAGTGCGTGGCGAAAGGATTACTGGGCCCACTGGTAGGTGATGGTCATCGTTCCCGCTTTGGCAGGGACAACAAGGTTCTGGCCGGCGAGCTGCGCTCCTTCAGCGGTGATGCGGTAGGGAAGCGGCCCTTTGCTGACAAAGCTGCCGTCCTTGCTTTCAAATACACCGCTGCCGATGCGATACCACGCATTGGCTGGAAGCTTGCCGCTGACCTTGATCGTGCGGATCAGCTTTGCGTTGCCCTCAGGCTTGTTGCCGTTGCCTTCCACTTGGAAGGACTCCTCCACCTCAGCACCCTGCCACGTGTAACGGAAGGTCGGGCTGCGTTTCGCATCCAGCGAGTAGCCCAGCCAGTGAAAGCCTTCATAGCGCTTGGTCTTGTCCCACTTCGGCCATTCCGCATCGGGTTTGTCCGTGACAAAGAATGCTGGTGTGACCTCACCCGTAGGTTGCAGCACATCGTACCCTAGAGGCTTTTCGTGGCCGCCACCACGTGAGTTCCAGTGCCTGGAGGCATCCATGAAGGCCCCCCGCCAGATGAGCGCCAGATTCATGCTCTCCGCACTCCACGCAATGTTCACGCCTCCAGGATAACCCACACCAATGCCGCGATTGCCCGCGCCTTGAATGAAATTGCGGTAGATCACCGCCTCGCCCTTCACCACCAGCGGGATGGGCTCGAACTCCTTCTGCTTTTTCGTGCCGCCCTGCCATTTCGGATGCAGCCACTTGGACAGCGGCGTGATCTGCGTATCCGCGCCCTTCCATGCCGCATACAGCTCGATCTGCCCGCCGCCCTGGAAATATTCGAGGCGAAACACATGCTCACCTTTTTCCAGCGTGATGCCTTGTTCCTTGATGTCGCCGGAAGGGTGAATGCCGTCATAGGCCAGGATCTCCTTGCCATCGATCAGAATGCGCGAGCCATCATCACTGGAAAGATAAAAACGATACGAGCCCTTCTTCGGAGCAATGAGCTTGCCTGTAAAGATCACGCCGAACTCATTCTTGTAGTCGTCCAGTTTCACCTGAAGCAGGTTGTCCTCGATCTTGCCCTCACGGTGCGGCTTCAACTTGGAGAAATCCGGAAGCTGCTTCCAGTTGCCGAGGTATAGCGCGAATTGCAGGTCATGCAGCGTGTCTCCCACCGGTGCCACTTTCAGCACGCCGCGCATCGTCAGCGCATGCCCCGGGAAAGTGCAGACATACGGGTAACTCCCTGCTTTCTCAGGCGCAGAAAAACTGAGCACCTCCTTTTCATGCGGATTGAGCATCTTGGAGTGCACCCAGATGCGCTTGTCGTCGGGCAGCCAGTTGCGCTTCAGGGCCTCCTCCGGCTTTTCCATCTGCTTCATCGCCATGGCGGCGGTGTCGGTGCCCGGCTGGCAGAAGACCAGGTTGTGCGGCAGATCATCCCCGTTTTCAAAGGTGATCTTCACCGGCTGCCCCGGCTGCACCAGCAGTTCGGCAGTGTCGTATTTCATCTGCGCAGTCATCGTCTTGAGCGAAAAGACGGCGGGCTCGGCGGCCCGGGCGGTGGCGGCGGCGAGAAGAATGGCGAAAAGCAGGCGGGTCATAAGGAGCGCGTTTAAACGAAGGCGGCGGAGGTTGCCTTGCGAAAAGGCAGCGTCAATGTCCTGAGTTTTATTTCCTTCGCACTTTGGGCTTGGCGCAGGCCTCGGAATTTGGTTATCTCTCCCCATGCACACTTGGTATCTGCTCAAAGCCTCGGACAAGGAAGTTTATGAAGCCAAAGATCTCGAAACTCTGCGTGGATGGGCGGCTGACGCCAAGATTTCTCCGCTCGACAAGATCTCCAGCGACAACCGCATGAGCTGGCAGCGTGCACCGATGATCCCTGAACTGCAGATGGACCTGCTGGTGCAGATGCCGGACAACTACCTCTACGGCCCGACGAACGTGGCAACGATCCAGGAATTCATGGCCACTGGCGAGATCGATGAAAATGTGACCATCATCAACTGCCTCGACAACAAGGAGTCGCGCCTGGCGGATCTCTCCTGGTTTCAGGCCAGCCCGCACCATATTCGCAGCGCCGCCACCACCTTGATCGGCACCGGCCGCCCGGATGAAAAGAGCGGCATGGGAGATGTCATGCAGCAGTCGCGCATCTCCACGCTGGAAAAGCAGGTGATGGAACTGCAGCGCGTGGTGGATGAATGGCAGCAGGCTTACAACGGCCTGCGCCAGCAGTATGTCGAAGCCACCGGCCGCGAACCGATGTGATCCGTATCAGCCTTCCTCGGTTGTGTCGCCGCTGCCATTGTTCAAGCCGGGGAGATCCTTGGCTTTGTCCGCATAGCGGTCAAAGCGGTTGGAAAGGATCAGCAGCGTTGGCGCCCACAGGCCGATGAAAATGCCCAGGCGTTCCGCATGCGCGGACTGTTCAGGCGTTTCACCGTTAAAAAACCACCAGCTCCAGATGGAAAGGATGACGGAGAGCATGCCCGCTTGGAAGCAGATCGTGCTGAGAGTGCGGCAGATGGAAGGATTCATAATTAAAATTCTGCCACGCTTCAATACTTCTAGGCAAGCAATCCCCGTCCTCAGCACAAATCCGGCGGACTAAATCGCAGCCGCAGGCGCGTGGCGTATGTGGGAGCTTGAGAGAATGCTGGGCTGAGGCATATTATAGTCAATGATTTCCCATGCTGACATCCGCTGTGCGACGGCTCCGGTGAGACCGCGGCAGCCCCGCGTGGCTCCGCACCAGCCGCGTGTGCAGCCGCTCACGGCTCCGCCCGCGATGGAGCCCCCCTGGCATGTCATCCTGCTGGATGATGATTTCCACACTTTCGAATATGTGGTCGAAATGTTGCATGCCATCTTTGGTCATTCGCGGGATCTCGGCAAACGCATGGCTGATGAGGTGAACGACACGGGGCGCGTGATCGTGGCCACAGTTCACAAGGAGCTGGCGGAACTGCGGCAGCAGCAGATTGAGGAATTCGGGCCTGATCCGCAGGAAGACACGCCTCAAGGACAAGTCTCCATGAAGGCTTTGATCGAGTGCTCGGAGTAGCCGCAGGGCTCAGCTTTTTCCACGCGGCTCCGGAATGCCCCGTAGAATCAGGATCGAAATGACCGACATCACCGCCGCGAGACAGGCGACGAGGTAAAATGAACCGCTGAGAGAGTAAATCACTCCACCCAGACTCGTGGCGATCATCAGCGACCACACATTGCAGAAGCCAAGAATCGCCTGCAGCGTGGAGCGGCGCTCCGGAGGGCAGAGTTCTGCGGTGAGCGTCAGATCGCCCACTCGATCCAGAAACAGGCCAAAGCCGAGGATAAAGTAGGCGGCGGTGAAGCCGCCAAAGGAATGCGTCAGGCTGGCCCAGATGCACATGGTGATGCAGATGAGGCGGGAGAGAATCAGCAGCACCCTGCCACCTTTGTGATAGCCCAGCCAGGCCGCGAGCAGGCTGCCAAGAATGGTGCCGATGTTCTGGAACGAAACGAAACTGCCCTCATCCGCCTCCGGCCTGCCCGTGGTGTGCAGCGCATGCAGGGTAAGAAATGACACCACCATCAAATAGCCCATGCCGGTGAAACGCGCTGCGATCAGCTTGAGCAGTTGCGGATGTTTGCCCAGCAGCCCGGGCAGGCTGCGCAGATAGCTCCAGTAGCTGCCGGTTTGCGGATGGTAATGGCGTGCCGCTGGCAGTTCGCGCATAAACGACTGGGACAGCCACGAAAGAAACAAAAAGCCAAACGTAATCAAATGCAGCACCGCGTAGCCGCGCTGTCCCGGAGCATGGGTGAGCACCTGATGGATCACCGCTCCAGCCACCATGCCAATGCACGCCTGCGTGATGTAGCGCGCGGCCCAGCCTGCGGCTCGGACACGCTCCGGCACCATGCGCGTCACCATTTCCATCCAGGCCACCACACCCACGCCGCCAATGAGCCCCGAAACCACCGGCGTCAGCACCACCACGGGCAGCAGCCACGGGCCGGCATCCTGCCAGAACCACAGCACCAGCCCGGTGATAAGATACGGTAGTCGTTGCAGCAGACCAAAACTCATCACCCACAGCTTGAACTTCGTGAGTCGTTCCACCAGCGGTGACACAAACAGCCCCGCCATGGCAAACGCTGCGGGCAGGATCGCTGGCATGATCGCGATGATCGCGGAGCGTCCCCCCAGCTGCTCCACCATTTTGGGCATCACAGTCTCCGGCTGGAGAAACGCCACTCCACCCATGTACAACCCGCCTTCCAGGCAGTGGCAGATGAAGTTCCGCCGCACGACCTGCGGGTGATGCTGTTGAGGTGAGACTGCGGTGTCGGGTGGCATCGCTGGAGAGATCGCATCGTGGCGTGGACTGGCCCTAAAGGAAAGCGAATCGTCCGTTACCTTTCAGGGGTGCTTTCCCAGCCTGAAAAAAACGGTGAGCAGTCTTGCGCTGGGTTCGCTCTGCTGGTTCAATCTCTTCAGATACCAAACCCATCGCACGCCATGACACTCAATCCCAAACTCACCAAGCTGCTCAATGAGCAGATCAACAACGAAATGTCCTCCAGCTACGTCTATCTCGCCATGGCGGGGTGGTTTGAGCGGACTCCTTATGCTGGCTTTGCTCAGTGGATGTTTGCCCAGAGCCGCGAGGAGACCATGCATGCGCTGAAGTTTTACCAGTACCTCGTGGATCGTGATGCCAAAGTGGAGCTGCAGCCCATCGAGAAGCCGAAGATGGACTACAAATCGGTGATGGACGCCTTTCAACACAGCCTGAAGCAGGAAGAAAAGGTCACCCAGCAGATCAATGACTTGTACGAAGTGGCGGAGCAGGTCAAAGACCACGCTTCGAAAAACCTCCTGCTCTGGTTCCTCAATGAGCAGATGGAAGAAGAGAAGACCGTGCGCGACATGCTCGACCGCCTCAAACTTGCTGGCGATGACCCGGCCAGCCTCCTCGTCCTTGACCGCGAAGCGGGCAGCCGAAAGTCCGCAGGCGGTGGTTCCCGCCCCAGCATGGCTGGCGGTGGTGCTTGAGTCTGACGCTTTTTACGGCAGCAACTGCATATCCCACGGCCACAACGGTGTGTACGTGGCGGATTCGACCCAGCCGCGCACATGGTCGTCGCCGCTGGGGACTTCCACATAACTCCAGGCTCCGCGTTTTTCGAGCAGACGCACTTGGCTGCCAGGTGGCAGCGCAATGACATTGCCGGACGTGACTGTAGCTGCGGTGTAGGCGCTGACTTCGCGTGCTGTGACCACCATCACATCCTTCACGCGGTCTCCCGGCACGGGCCGGATGGAGGCGAAAGTGGCGGAAGGGATGAAAACCAGCAGGCCGATGAGGCTGAAAATCAGTGCAGAAGCACCGCCGCTGCCGCCTTTCTGTGAGGCGGCAAGAATCCAGCGCATGAGAGCCAGCAGAATGATCCACACACCTGCGGATGCGGCGATGACCCAGGTGTTTTTGTTCAGCAGCAGGCTCCACTCAGCCAGCGGAGAGTCCTCACCGAATCGGAAGAATCGCAGCTTTTCATCAAGGTGTCGCAGGTTCTGCCGCACTTCGGGATTCAAAGGGTCCAGCAGCTGTGCACGCTGGTACCACAGCGCCGCACGTCCCATGTCTTCCTGCCGGTACCGTGCATTGGCGATGAGGGTGAAAACCGCAGAGCTCAAGGCGGGGGGCTGCTGCTTGGTGAGTGATTCACCCAGGTACTGTGCTTGGGTGAATTTGCCTTTTTCCAGAGCCTCGCGTGCCTGCTGATACACTTCATCAGGGGAAGCATCCGCAGCACCGGCATTGAGTGAGAGCGTGGCCAGCGTGGCGATGAGCAGGGCGGTGCGTTTCAGCAGCGGTGCCAGTGTGGACAGGATGCGGCTGCGTTCGCCCGCGCCAAGCGCTTGTCCCGAGGTGGGAGCTCCGGTGAAACTTTGGGTCTCATAGCGGCGGATGATCTGCCGCAGTTCCTCGTCCTTCACTTCTCCCGGCTGGCTGCGGTGAATGAAGTGGGCGGCGCGCTGCAGGAAATCACGATCCGCGAGATTGCTTTCCTCCAGCCCATGCCACATTTGCTGCAGTTCGCCCCGCAGTCCGCTCGTGGCTTCGGCTCGATGCCGGCGAAACCATGTGAACAGCGTTACCAGAATAACAAGCGCCGCCGGGATCGACTGAATGGCCCAAAAACGTGCGCTGGTGGTCAGCGGCGCGCTGACGGCTGTCGTGCTCAGCCACCGTGCCTTGGCCGGAACGTTCATGAGGATGTCGCTGATCTGCGGCTTGGGCTGCTGCACAGGTGGCGGCTTGGGTGCCTCTCCACTGCCGCTGCTTTCCACACCCGCAGCAGCTGCCGCCATGACGCCTGGCTTGATGCGCAGCGCAATCGGCGGCGTGCGTGCGGCCACGTATTTCTTCTGCGTAGGACTGAAGTAGCTCAGCTCAAACGGTGGCAGCTCGGGATGCACTTTCTCCGGCACAAAGACCATCGAATATCCAATGCGGCGCTGCATCGCGGGCGTGAGATTGGGGTCGATCGGGCCGTCCACATTGTAACGCCGCGGAGGGTACGCCTTCCATCCCTCTGGGGGCATAAGGCCGGGTGCGTTGAGGGCGTCGAAATTGCCTGAGCCATCGATGGTGATGTCCACAGCCAGCGGATCACCCACGCTGAGTTCATTGGGGGTGGCGGTGGCGCTGATGCTGAAATCACCGACCGCACCGCTGAAGTTTGCGGGTTTGCCCTCGGTCGGAAGCGGCAGAACCTTGATCTTCACCTCCTGGCTTTTCACCACCTGCTTGCGTGGCTCTGCTCCACCCATGATCATGCCAAACGGCAGGCCCCGGCTCATCTGCCTCTGGGTGGCTTCGTCAAAAACCTCGTACAACAGTTCACAGGTGGCGGGGCCCACTTTCAGATCGCCCGCGTGGAGCGCGGAGAGCGTGCTCCGGTAAGTGATGACGATGTAGTCAATGTCGTTAATGCGCTGCGGGTTCTGGTCGGCCTGCTGAGGAAAGCGGGCGATGGCAAAATCACTCTTGTTCACTTCGATCAGGCCGACCCGGCGCAGCATCACACTGCCGCGCGGCACAAACAGGCTGGCACTGATGGGAACGACCTCGCCCTGATAAACCTCCGTCTTGCCCACTTCGATCTGAAACAGCGGTATGGTGGGATCTTCGGCTGCAGTGGGAGCGGCCGTTGGCGATTCACTGACGATCAGGCGAACCTCGTTGGTTTTGAGGATCTCACCATTAACAAGCACCTCCTGCGGTGGAATGACAAACTCGCCGGGTTCATTGCTGGCGACACCCCAGACGAACTGCGAGGAGATGATCTGCTGCGCACCTTGGATGTCGATTTTCTGCCGGGTGGAAAGAGCAGTGGTCAAGCCTACTTGCACCGGGAGTCGCAGTTCGGGCTCTTTTTGGATGATGCCGTTTTGCACGGTGATGACGTAACTGACTTCCTGCCCGGTGCGCGCATGGTCTGGCTGGAGATAAGCGCGCACCGTTGCTGCAGAGGCACTGGAAATGAGGAAAGTCAGGAAGAGCAGAGCCTGCATCAAGATGGAATGAGGGATGAGCTTCCAAGGACGAACTCCCGGAATACCGGTCATGACTGCGGACCGCGCCTGGATTGAGTGGGGATGGAGGCTTTGAATCATTCGAGCTTGGAAATTTCGTTCGTCATGGCCGAAGGCGGCTGCTCACCAGTCTTTTTTGTTCGGCGGCGGAGTGTGGTAGCGGCTGGTCGGCGGCGCAGTGATCTCGTCCATGTACTGACGGATGATCCCTTCCGCTTCGCCGGGGGTGTAACCGGTGCGCGGGTTGCGTTGGTCGGACAGACCTTCCTTGGCCGTTTTTTTCTGATCGTCTCCGCCAGGCTTTTCGCCTTCTTTGCCCTTCTGGCCTTCTTTGTCGCCAGGGTTGCTGCCTGCGGCCTGGAGCCGGCCTTCGGGCAATTCTTTGGCATCCTTGCCGCCGATGCCGTCATCAGCCTCCTTCTTTTCACCTTTGCCCTCTTTTTGTTCTTTGGGTTCACCTTCACCGTTCGGGTCGCTGCCTTCGTTGCCAGCATCTCCCTCTTCGCCCTCCTCACCTTGCTGGCCTTGACCCTTGTCGCCTTTTTGCCCCTTCTTGCCTTTGTCGCCTTTCTTGCCCTGCTTTTCTTCCATCTGCTTCATCACTTGGCGCAGTTGGGCCAGCATTTTGTCCACGTGTTCGCGGTTTTCGCGCAGTTCCTTGTTTTCAGGGTCGAGGTCTTGAGCCGCTTCCAGATGGCGCAGCGCGTCGGTCCAGCGTTGCAGCGTGATCTTCGGCTGCTGCTGCAGGCCCCGCACGCCTTGATCATACAGCGTCTGGCCGAGTCCGCAGTGCGCTCGTGCGCGCAGGGACTTGTCCTGCGTGTGGAGCACTTCGCTGAAATTCTTGACGCTGCCATCGTAGTTGGTGAGGTCATGCTCTGCCGTGGCCAGACCGTAGAGGAGTTCCTCCCGGGAATGCGCGTCGAAGTCCTCGCGTTCCAGCAGCGTTCCATAGAGGTCACGAGCTTTTTTGAATTCCCCGCCCTTGAGTGCCTTGAGCGCATCATCCGGTGTGGGCCCGCTCGTTGCAAAGAGAGCGGCCAGCACCCCTCCTGCTCCAGCGGCTTGCGCAGGTGGTGCAGGTGCAAAGGCGGCAACAGCCAGTGCCAGCACGACCGGGCGTGCGGCTGGGCGGGGCAGGGCGCTGATGATCCAGGCGAGCATGAGCAGGAATATACCCAGACTCAGCGGCCAGGCAAAGCGCTCAATCGGCCTCGAAGTCTGCCGGTTGGCGGACTCCTGCTCCGTCAGACGGTCGAGCACGGGCTGGATGGACTGTCGGCTGAGCGGACGGGTATCAAGTTTCAGGAAGCGTCCGCCGGTGGCGGTGGCCAGTTGTTGCAGCACACCGCTTTGCAGTTGTGACCGCACCACATTGCCGGCCTCGTCTCGGATGTAATCACCTTCCACCTCAGGGTTGGGAATGAGCGTGCCTGTTTCGGTGCCTACCCCCACGGTGACGACAACGATTCCCGCTGCGGTGAGTCGCTGGAGGTAAGGAACGAGGTTCGCATCGGCATCCCCACCGTCGCTGAAAATGACCAACGCGTAATTGCTCTTGGGCAGGCCTTTGATGGCACGCAGCGTTACCTCCAGCAGGTCAGCCAGATTGCTCCCACCCCATTCGATGATCGTGTGGTCGAAGGCCAGCAACGACTCAATGATGGCGTCATGGTCGGTCGTAAGCGGCGCCTGTAGGTAGGCTCGGCCGGCAAAGGCCAGCAGGCCCACTCGCTCTCCGCTGAGCTCCATCACAAGGTCATGCGCTGCCAGCCGTGCCCGCGTCAGGCGGTCAGGGGGGACATCGCGCGCGAGCATGGATCGTGAGGTGTCGATGGCGATGAAGATGTTGCGCCCCTTGTCAGGAACCTCGAGCTTTTCCTCCCCCCAGCGCGGTTGGGCCACAGCGACGACGAGGCAGGCCATGGCCATGATGTACAAACCATACACCAGCCATGAACGCCACAGCGAGCGGCCCATGACGAGCGCCGGGCGCAGACGCACCGCAGTGAAAAGGCGCTCTGCCTTGGAGGCATGTCCATCCACCAGCAGCTTCATTCCCACCAGCGCGGGAATGATCAGCAGGAACCAGAGCAGATGTTGATGGGCAAAACTCATGACAATCAGGTGGCGACTGGCTCAGGGGCCGAGTGCAAAACGGTCAAAGACAGCAGCAGCGCGAGAAACAACGCGATGGCGGAAACGGCGAGCGGCCAGGGAAACAGCTCTTCGGTTTCGATGATTTTGTGATGCTCGATTTTGGTTTTTTCGAGCTTGTCGATGGTGCCAAACACATCGCTGAGCGAACTCAGGTTTTGCGCCATGTAGAACTGTCCGTTGCCGATGGCCGCGACCTCTTTGAGCGTCCCTTCATCAAACAACTGCTGCCCCACCGGTGTGAACGTGCCGCGCCGGGGATCAGGAATGCTATGAATGCCCGGCGTACCGATGGCAATGGTGTAGATCTTGATGCCGAGCGTCGCCGCCAGCTTCGCTGCATCCTGCGGGCTGAGGCGCCCGGAATTGTTCGCGCCATCCGTCAGCAGCACGATGACTTTGCTCGGCGATTTTTCACGACGCATGCGGTTGGCGGCGGATGCGATGCCAGACCCGATGGCGGTGCCGTCGCCCACGCGCTGGGTCTGCACACGGTCGAGATTGTTGATCAGCCAGTCGCGGTCCAGCGTGAGCGGGCAGGGCAGGTAGGTTTCCCCGGCAAAGGCCACGATGCCGATTTTGTCACTGCGGCGCCCTTTGATGAAGTCCGACATCACGCGCTTGGCCGCTGTAAGTCGGTTCACGGGCTGCCCCCCGATGTAGAAGTCTTCGATCAGCATCGACAGCGAGACGTCCACCGTCAGCATGATCGAGATGCCATCCGCTTTCTCCTCTTCGTACGACAAGATTTTCTGCGGCCGCGACAGCGCCACGATGCCAAAGATCAGGCTGGTTAAAATCAGTCCAAAGATGAAGCCGCCAAGGCTGCTGCGCGCCGGCCTCCCGAGTTCACCCAGCAGGGAGGCTGTGGGAAATTTGATGGCAGCCCGTTTGCCGCGTGCACCACGCAGCATCGCCAGCAGTGGCACCAAGGGCAGCAACAGCAGCCACAGCGGGTGGAAAATCTGAAATGCAGGAAAGCCCGGAATGATCATGGTTTCTCCTCCTGCATGCGTGCGAGCGCTTGATCGATGAGCATCGTCGATTCCTCTTCCGTACGTGGGGCTGGCATGAAGGAAATCTCGTCACACAAATGAGCCACCGGCTCAAATCGTTCGCGCCACATTCCCTGGGATCGCGGCACCGGCATGCCGGGCTGCCTGTCTGTTTTGCCTTCAAAGAGTTCGCGTGTTGTGCGGGCTGGCGCGGGCACGGAGTAGCGTTCCTGCAGGTAGCGCCTCAGGATCTGCGAGATCCGGTGGCTCATGTCCTGCGGCGGGATGGTTTGAATGCGTGCGCGCAGTTCATTCAAGGCACGAAAGGCTGAGCTCCATGGCTGCCGCAGAGGCGCTGATGGCGTCTCTTTCGGGCGCACCAGCAGCCAGATGATCAGGGCGATCAAAAGACAAAGCAGCAGCACGGTCGCCCAGGGAATCCACCAGGGCGGCGGCAGTTGCACGCTGTCAGGCGGTGGCAGATCAGGATGCGGCAGCGGGGGCGGCCCCTGAAATTGCGCCAATAGAATAGGCAGGAAGTGCAGCGCTGGCTTCATCCGCGTTTCCTCCTTTTGCGCGAACGGAAATAGGCTTTCAGGGCAGGCGCGTAATCCTCGTCAGTGCGCACGGTGATGCGCTCGACGCCGCAGCGCCGCAGCAGGTGCACCAGCGCGTTCTGTCGTTCCGCCAGACGTTGTTCATACTGCTCGCGGACGGCCGGATGGGAGGTGTTGACGAGAAATTGCTCACCGGTCTCCGGGTCTTCGAGGCAGACGCGGCCTGCGTCCGGCAGCGTGATTTCACGCGGGTCCAGAATCTGCGCCGCCACCACGTCATGTTTGGCTGACACAGCCCGCAGGCTTTTCTCCCAAGCATGGTCAGGGGTGATAAAATCAGAAACCAGGATCACCAGTGCCCGATGGGCGATGCGTTCGAGCGCAAGATCAAGCGCGGGCTTGATGTCCGTGCCGTGCCTCTTGGGTTCATTGTTTAAAATGTCACGCAGGATGCGCAGGGCATGCGGCGCTCCTTTTCGTGCTGGCAGGTAGTGCTCGATGCCGTCGGAAAAGAGCGTGAGCCCCACCTTGTCCTGGTTCTGCACGGCGCTGAAGGCAAACACCGCCGCAATCTCCGCCGCACGTTCGCGCTTCGAGTCCTCCTGGCTGCCGTAGTCGCCCGACCCGCTGACATCGACGCAGATCATCACCGTCAGCTCACGTTCCTCGACATACTTGCGCACAAACGGATCGTTCATGCGCGCAGTCACATTCCAGTCAATGAAGCGCACATCGTCCCCGGGTTGGTACTCCCGGAAATCATCAAACTCAATGCCCTGGCCCTTGAATCGGGAGTGATACTGGCCGCCCAGCATCTCCTTCACCATGCCTCGCGTGAGCAGTTCGATGCGCCGCACGCGCTTGAGGATGCGCGTGAGTCTGGCGTCGTTATCGTTCTGCACAGTTTCCCCGTTCACAGTGTGGGCGGTGTTAAGGAACAGGCAGCTTGTCCAGGAGTGTCTTCACCACATCATCCGTGGTCACTCCCTCCGCCTCGGCTTCATAGGAAAGCAGAATACGGTGGCGCAGGATGTCTGGAGCGAGGTCTTTAATATCCTGTGGAATGACGTAGTTGCGGCCGTTCAGGAAGGCCAGCGCCTTGGCCGCCAGCGCCAGATTGATCGTGCCTCGCGGCGAGGCGCCGCAGCGGATGAGCAGCTTCAGGTGCGGGGCCAGTGCCTCAGGGTGGCGCGTCGCATGGATCAGGGCCACGATGTAATCGCGGATCTTTTCATCCATGAACAAGTCATTCACCACCACGCGGCTGGCGCTGATCGCCGTCACGTCGGTGACTTGGTTCACATCGAGTTTCGGCGCAGAAGTGGCCATCGCATCCAGCACCATGCGTTCTTCCACGGGGGTCGGATAGGTGACGCGGATTTTGAGCAGGAAGCGGTCGAGCTGGGCTTCTGGCAGCGTGTACGTCCCCTCCTGGTCGATCGGGTTCTGCGTGGCCAGCACCATGAAGGGGTCGGGCAGCTTGTGCGTGTTTTCACCGATGGTGACCTGCCGCTCCTGCATGGCTTCCAGCAGGGCGCTCTGCACCTTGGCCGGTGCGCGGTTGATTTCATCTGCCAGCACCAGATTGGCAAAGATCGGCCCCAGTCGCGGTGTGAAGGTGCCGTCTTTCGGATGGTACACCATGGTTCCAATGACATCCGCAGGCAGCAGGTCGGGAGTGAACTGAATGCGCTGGAACTTGGCCTTCAACGTTCCCGACAGCGTGCGCACCGCCAGTGTCTTGGCAATGCCCGGCACACCTTCCAGCAGCACGTGGCCGTTGGTCAGCAGTGCCACCAGCAGGCGGTCCACCAGGGCCGTCTGCCCGATCAGCACGCGGGCGATTTCGGTTCGGAGCGGAGCCACCCAGAGGGAGGCTTTGGCGATGGCTTCCTGATCAGGAACAGCAGGGGGGGCGACGGAGGCGGGCATGTGTTTGTGCGGTACTGGTCAACGGGGGTGTTCCCCACGTCAACTCTCAAGGATCAATGTATTAACGCCCCATGGGCCGGTTTATGTTGCTGGAATTGTAAGACGTTTGGGCTTTCTTGCCTTCAATGACCCTCCAAGACCTCCGCCAACAAGTCTGTGAAGCCAACCGTGCCCTGGAACCCAGCGGCCTCGTACGCCTCACCTGGGGCAACGTCAGCGGCATCGACCGTGCCTCCGGTCTTTGGGCCATCAAACCCAGCGGCGTGGACTATTTGGAGCTCAAGCCTGCCGACATCGTCGTTCTCGACCTGGATGGCCGGGTGGTGGAGGGCAGCCTCAGGCCCTCCTCCGACACGAAAACACATCTCGTCCTCTACCGTGAATTTCCCGATATCGGCGGCATCACACACACACACAGCCTGCATGCCACCATGTTTGCGCAGGCGGGGCGCGAGATCCCCTGCTTCGGCACCACGCACGCGGACCACTTTCACGGCACCGTTCCACTGGTGCGTGCGCTCACACCCGCTGAAGTGACCCAGGACTATGAACATTTCACCGGGGTCGCCATTGTCGAGCGCCTGCGCGAGCTGCAACTCAGCCCGCTCGAAATGCCCGCTGTGCTGCAAATCCATCACGCGCCATTCACCTTCGGCAAAAGCGCCATGGATTCGCTCAAGAACAGCATCGCCCTCGAAATGTGCGCTCACATGGCCCTCGGCTCTGCCACCCTGAATCCCGCCTTGGGTCCCATCCCCGGGCATATCCTGGAAAAGCATCATTTGCGCAAGCACGGCCCGGGCGCGTATTACGGACAGAAATAACCCAGCCTTCTTCACTGATGAAAACCCGCAAACCTCTCTCCCCCATTCGTTTTCAGCGCCTGCTTCTGCTCCCAGGGCTGCTGGCCGCTTATCTCCTGACTGGATGTTCCAGCGAAAGACGGGACAGGCTCTGGCAGACGATCGATCCAGCTGGTTATAAGCATGCTCACAGCGAAAGCTTCAATGGTGACAGGGCTCTGCGCAGGCCCGAGCCCAGCAGATTCTCGGAGTCCGGCGATATACCTTTGGAACTCAATTAATAAAAACGAGAATTGAAAGGGGCTGCGGCACTAAGCGGTTCGGTCGTACTAAATAAAGCATGGCTTAGTTGGGGGGCTTTGGAGCTGACCCTTATGTTTAGGGGTGATCACCCCCGTTTTGCCAAACCCAGTTCATTCGACGCCCTCACCTGACAAGGTGATTGGGTCAGGGCGCTTTGGTTCTGCTGCATTGAAAACCAGCACCTTTGCCGTGGCGTGGCTTGTGGTGGTTCTGACGGGAAGCTTGCTGATGGCTCAGTATTCCCAAACCGCCGGTGCCATAGGCGCTCCGCCTGTGCAATGGCCAAAAAACAGCCGGGCACATCGTCATTCAGGTCAGTCCCAGCTCGTGATGTTTCTTCATCCACGCTGCCCCTGCTCCCGCGCTACCCTCGGAGAACTGGAACAACTCGTGGCACACTGCCAGGGAAAGTTCAGTGCTCAAGTGTGGTTCATCCAGCCGCAGGGCATGGAGGACGAATGGGTGAAAACCGACCTGTGGCATGCTGCCGCAGCCATCCCTGGTGTTCAGGTAAATGTCGATCATGAAGGCAATGAAGCCCGCCTTTTTCAGGCGGTCACCTCAGGCCAGACACTGCTCTATGATTCCGCAGGCGGGCTGGTTTTCCAAGGCGGCATCACCCTTTCCCGCGGCCATGCCGGGGACAATCCCGGGCGGGATGCCGTCGAGAGTTTGTTGAAACAAAAAGTCCCCCCTGCCATCAGCCCCCCTGTTTTCGGCTGCGCTCTCGGACGGGTAAACAACCAAAAGGAATGCACAGTATGTCAGCCGTAGCCGCGAACAACCTGCCACAAGGTCTCCCCTTGAATCAAGCAACCGCATTGTTGCGTGTTTCCTCCAGCGGGGTGTGTCAGCAAACCAGCCCGCTGGTCGATGAAACTGCGGCCTCTCCATTGGCCAAGACAGACTCAGCACTGCAACAACGTGCGGCAGAGTTGTTTCGCGCCGCAGAGAATGACTTGCACCGGCACACCGATCAGCTGTTTGCGCGGCTGATGATCGTGCAATGGCTGGCGGGAATTGCAGCCGCCTTGTGGATTTCCCCCCTCACGTGGATTGGAGACTCCAGCCAGGTCCACGTCCATGTCTGGGCAGCCATTCTGCTCGGCGGAGCGATCAGCGGTTTTCCGGCATGGCTCGCCTGGCAGCATCCTGGCTTGGCCGTGACCCGTCATGTCATTGCCGTCGGCCAGGTGCTGACTTCTGCTCTGCTCATTCACCTGACGGGAGGCCGCATCGAAACGCACTTTCACATTTTCGGCTCCCTGGCCTTCCTAGCCTTTTACCGTGACTGGCGTGTGCTCGCCACGGCCACCATCGTGGTCGCCGCTGATCATCTGCTCCGCGACTTGTACTGGCCTCAGTCCGTGTTCGGTGTGCTGACCGCCAGTTCATGGCGCTGGGTCGAGCACGCAGGCTGGGTGCTGTTTGAAGACGCCATTCTGTTCGTCGCCATCCGCAGGATGCTCCAGGAAATGTCCGAGATTGCTCTGCGTCGCGCCACACTCGAAGGCAGCAACGAGGAAATCGAACGTCAGGTGGTGGAGCGCACGACGGAATTGAACACGACGCAGGCCGAATTGCTCGAAACCTCACGTCTCGCTGGCATGGCGGAGGTCGCCACCAGCGTGCTCCACAATGTGGGCAACGTCCTCAACAGCGTCGGTGTCTCGGCTGAGCTTGCGACCAGCAAGGTGCGCGAGTTCAGGACCGGAAGTCTGAAAAACGTGGCCGAGCTCTTGCAGCAGAATTCGGCAGACCTGCCTGCATTCCTCACCACTGACCCGCGTGGAAAAATGCTTCCGGACTACTTGCTCAAGCTGGCGGTGCATCTGGCAGAGCCTCGGCAGGCCATCCTGCAGGAAATGGAAATGCTGAAAAAAAACATCGATCACATCAAGGAGATCGTGGCCATGCAGCAGCGCTACGCACGTGGCACCGGCGTCGTCGAGGTGCTTTCCGTGGCCGACTTGATCGACGACAGCCTCCGCATCAACGCCGCCAGCTTCACTCGTCATGAAGTCAATGTGGTGTGTGAAATCGCTGAGGTGCCGCCATTGAAAACGGATCGGCATAAAGTGATGCAGATTCTGGTCAACCTGCTGAGCAATGCCAAGCACGCGCTGGATCAAAGTGAGGGTGACCGGCGCATGATGGTGCGCGTGACGCAAAACCAGGACGGCATGCTGGAAATTGCCGTCATCGACAACGGCACCGGCATCGCCCCCGAAAACCTCAGTCGCATTTTCTCCCACGGCTTCACCACCAAAAAACTGGGTCACGGTTTTGGTCTGCACAGCGGTGCGCTGGCGGCCAAGGAGCTGGGCGGAACTTTGAAAGCTCACAGTGATGGTCCGGGCCTGGGCGCCACCTTCACTTTGACACTGCCATTGGGAAATTAATCCAACCATGATAAATACAACCACGACAGCTGCGCATCGGCGCATTTTAGTCATCGATGACAACCGGTCCATTCATGATGACTTCCGCAAAATCCTGGCCCCGGTTAGTGCGGCAGATGATGCGCTGGAGGCTGCTGAGGCCGCCTTGTTTGGCTCCCCAGTTCAGGCGCAGACCGCCAGACAGACTTTCACCATCGACACCGCATCCCAGGGTGAGGAAGGACTGCAGATGGTCAAAAACGCGCAGGCGGAGGGGCTGCCCTATGCCATGGCTTTTGTCGATGTCCGCATGCCGCCGGGCTGGGACGGCATCGAGACCACTCGGCAGATCTGGCAGGTCTGCCCAGACATGCAGATCGTGATCTGCACCGCCTATGCGGACTGCTGCTGGAGCGAGGTGCAGGAGCAGATCAAGCCACGTGATCGCATGCTCATTTTGAAAAAGCCCTTCGACATCATCGAAGTGCTTCAGCTGGCCATTTCACTCACGGAAAAATCGCGGTTGCTGCTGGAGTCCAAATCTCACCTTCAGGACCTCGAACAGCGTGTGAAACTGCGCACGCAGGAGCTGGAGGCTTCCAAGCTGGCAGCCCACGAAAAAGCATCCCTGCTCGAACTCTCCAGAGATGCCATCTTGGTGTGTGGTCTCGATCATCGTATCACCTATTGGAACAAGAGCGCTGAACGCCTCTATGGCTGGACTGCGGCTGAGGCGATCGGACGCCTGGTGACCGAGATCAAAGACCAAAACTCGGAAGTTTTTCAGCAGGCATTCGGAAAAGTCATGCAGGCCGGGGAATGGGACGGTGAGCTTCAACAAGTGGGCAAAGATGGCCGCAAGCTGATCGTTGAAGGCCGGTGGACCCTGCTGCGTGATGCCGCAGGCCAGCCACGCAGCATTCTGGTCATCAATACCGACATCACCGAGCGCAAAAAAGTCGAAGAACAGCTTCTGCGCGCCCAGCGCATGGAAAGCCTCGGCACACTGGCTGGAGGCATCGCTCATGATCTCAACAACGCCCTGACTCCGATCATGATGTCCATCGAGCTGCTCAAACTGCATGAGCAGGATGCAATGCGGCTGGGCGTGCTCGCCACCATTGAAAACAGTGCCAGGCGCGGAGCGGACATGGTGCGCCAGGTCCTCTCATTTTCACGGGGCGTTGAAGGACAGCGCGTGGAGGTGCAGGCCGGGCATCTTCTCAAAGGCATTGAAAAAATCGCCAATGAAACCTTCCACAAGAATATCCGGGTCAGCAGTGACATTCCCGCAAATCTATGGATCGTTCTGGGAGATCCCACGCAGATTCACCAGATGCTGCTGAATTTGTGCGTCAACGCACGCGATGCCATGCCCAATGGCGGCACTTTACAGCTCAGCGCCGGCAATCTCATGCTGGATGAGCAATGTGCGGCGATGATCGCAGGTGCAAAGCCCGGTCCTTATCTCTTCATCGAGTTGGAAGATTCCGGCACAGGCATGCCGCCAAATGTGATAGATCGCATTTTTGAGCCGTTTTTCACCACCAAGGAGCTCGGCAAAGGCACTGGGCTGGGATTGTCCTCCGCTCTTGCCATCATTAAAAGCCATCAAGGTTTCATCCGAGTCTCCAGTGAATTGGATAAAGGCTCCAAATTTCAGGTGTACCTGCCGGCGCAGATCGTGGAAGGCGCGAGCATGCCGCCCCCGCTGCAAAATGAAATGCCTCATGGCAATGGCGAACTCGTGCTCCTGATTGATGACGAGGAACCCGTGCGGCACATCACCGGACAAACGCTGGAGTCCTTTGGCTATCGCGTGCTGCCGGCGGCTGACGGTGTCGAGGCCTCCACCTTGTACGCCACTCACAAAGACCAAATCTCAGTGGTGCTGACGGACATGATGATGCCGGTCATGGACGGGCCTGCGACGATTCAAGTGCTCATGCGCATGAATCCCAAGGTGCGCATCGTCGCCGCCAGCGGCCTCAGTGTGAAAGACATGGTGGCCAGGGCCGCAAACGCAGGCGTCACACACTTCATCCCCAAACCCTACACGGCGGAAACACTGCTGAAAATGCTTCACACAGTGCTGAACACACAGCGCACCACCTCTCTTTGACCGGATGAAACAAAATTCATTTTCATGCCAAAAATGGCGGTGCTCCAGCTTCGAAACCGCCATGAAGCATGACTGAATTTCACGCCTTCATTCCCGGTTCATTTCCCTCTTGCACCATGGCGCTGGGAGCTGGTTCGACATCGGTGCTGCGTCGCTTCAATTCCTCCGCTGCTTCAGCGCGGGCTCAGCCTGGAGGCGTGCGCTGCCACATGAGTTGGATCCTCATGCTTTTGTCGTTCCTTCTCATCTCTATGGATGTGTCGGGGCAGGAGTCTGCGATTCCTCACACCATCAGTGTGGTGACGGATGACAATTTCCCTCCCTATGTTTTCAGAGACAATGAGGGCCGTCTGCAGGGCATCATCATCGATCAATGGCGTGTATGGGAAAAGCGCACCGGAGTCACCGCTGAGATTCATGGCATGGACTTGAATGATGCCGTGCGCCGGATGAAAGAGGGCGAGTTTGATGTCATCGACGCGGTGTTTAAAACACCGGAGCGCACGGCTTATCTGGATTTCGGGAAGCAGTACTCCACCATCGAGGTTTCCATCTTTTTTCGTTCCTCGATCGCTGGCATCAACAATCTTTCCTCCCTGCATGGATTTCCTGTAGCTGCGAGGCTGGGAGACACAGTCGTCAAGCTGCTGCAGGAAAATGACATCACCCCCATGTTGTTGTACAACAACTACGAGGCCATCATCACGGCGGCCAACGAGCGCAAAGTGAACGTCTTCGTCATGGACAAGCCGCCGGCTCAGTACTTTCTTCAGAAGCTAGGCTTGGGATCTGAGTTCAGGATGTCCGACCCGGTCAGCATCGGAGAGTTCCACCGTGCGGTCCGCAAAGGAAATGCCAAACTTCTGCAGCTGGTTGAAAAAGGCTTCGAAGATGTGGGTCCGAAGGAGCTCGCCTGGATCGAAAAAAAATGGTTCGGGCAGACTCTGGATGGGCATCCCTATTTGCGCAGTCTGGGCTACGCCGCATTGGCCGCCGTCTCATTGGTGACGCTGCTGCTCGGATTGAACTGGATGCTGGCGGGCCAGGTCAGGGTGCGCACACGCGCTCTGCAGGAAAAAGAGGAGCAGCTGAGCCTCTGTGTTCAACACAGTCCGGCTGCCATCGCCATGCTGGATCGTGACATGAAGTATCTCGTGGTCAGTCTGCGCTGGATGCATGACTACCGTCTGGGTGAGCAGTCCGTCACGGGTCGCAGCCACTATGACGTCTTTCCCGAAGTGCCGGCCCACTGGATGGAGATCCACCGTCGTTGCTTGGCAGGTGCTGTCGAAAAAAGCGATGATGAAAAATTCGTTCGTGCGGATGGTTCCATTGACTGGATCCGCTGGGAAATCAGGCCATGGCATCAGGCTGACGGCACGATCGGTGGCATCATCATTTTTTCCGAGGACATCACGACGCGTAAGCAGGCCGAACTTGCCCTGCTGGCGAGCGAGGCCGAGTTCCGCACGCTCATTGAATCAGCCTCTGACGGCATCCTGGTCTCGAATACAGCCGGACGTCTGCTCGAGGCCAACGCCGCAGTCTGCCAGATGCTGGGCTACACTCGTGAGGAACTGAGACGGATGGGTTTTGTCGATATTGTTGCTTCCGGTGAGATGGTGCGAATCCTGCCCGAAGTGTCGCAGTTGAGTGAAGGTGAAGTGGTGCGCAGTGAATGGTTGTGCCGGCGTAAGGATGGTTCCCAGTTTCCCGCCGAAGTCGGCTCAACGATTCTTCCTGACGGTCGCCTGCAGTGCATCATGCGCGACATCACCCAGCGCAAAAGGGCCGAGGACAAAATTCGCGAGCAGGCCTCCCTCCTGGACAAGGCGCGTGATGCCATCATCGTCTGCAGCCCGGAAGAGCATCGCATCCTGTACTGGAACCGCAGTGCGGAGCGGCTTTATGGCTGGCAGGCTGGTGAAGTGCTGGACCATTCGCAAATGGAACTGCTCAATCGAGATCCGGTGCAGTTTCTTGCCGTCGTGAAAGCCGTCATGGCACAGGGAGAGTGGGCCGGTGAAATGCAGCAGTATGACAAAGAGGGGCGGCTGGTGATCGTCGAGTCACGGTGGACTTTGATCAAGGATGCTCAGGGGCGCCCCAAGTCCATCCTCTCGATCAACACAGACATCACCGAGCGCAAAAAGCTCGAGCAGCAGTTTTTGCGCTCTCAGCGCATGGAAAGCATCGGCACTCTTGCTGGCGGCATTGCGCACGATCTCAACAATGTGCTGGCCCCCATCATGATGTCCATCGAACTCCTGAAGCTTCAGGAGCGGAGTGCTCAAAAGCATGAAATTCTTGATACCATTGAGTGCAGCGCCAAACGCGGCGCGGATTTGGTCAAGCAAGTCCTCTCTTTTGCCAGAGGCGTTGAAGGCAGGCAGTTGGCTGTGCAGGTCGGGCATCTGCTCAAGGAAGTCGAAAAGATCACCAATGAGACCTTCCTGAAAAGCATCCAGGTTCGCTGCACCATTCCCGCACCCTTGTGGGTCGTGCAGGGGGACCCCACCCAAATTCACCAGGTGCTGCTCAATCTTTGTGTCAATGCTCGTGATGCCATGCCCAACGGTGGCCAGTTGAAACTTTCTGCCAGGAACATGCTGTTGGATGGACAATGCGCGTCAATGATGCCCGGTGCCAAACCCGGGCAGTACCTCCACATTCAGGTGGAAGACAATGGCACTGGCATGCCACCAGAGGTGATTGACCGCATATTCGAACCGTTTTTTACCACGAAGGAGCTTGGAAAAGGCACAGGGCTTGGACTCTCATCGGTCATGGCCATCGTCAAAAGCCACCATGGCTTCCTTCGGGTGGAGAGTGAACTTGGGAAAGGCACCATCTTTCATATCTATCTGCCCGCGCACATGTCCGAAAATGCGGAAATTGAAGCGGCCATCCCGGGAGAACTGCCGCGTGGAAATCGTGAACTGATCCTCGTCGTCGACGATGAGGCCGCCGTGCAGCAGATCACCAAGCAGACTTTGGAAACCTTTGGCTACCGTGTTTTGCTGGCTGCGGACGGTGCCGAGGCGGTCTCCCTCTATTCCAAACATCGCTCGGAAGTCGCTTTGGTGCTTACAGACATGATGATGCCGGTGATGGACGGACCGGCAACGATTCAGGTGCTGATGCGGATGAATCCGGAGATCTGCGTCGTTGCTGCCAGCGGAATGAATGCCGCAGGCATGGAGGAAAAAGCCGCCAATGCGGGAGTCAAATATTTCATCCCCAAGCCCTACACAGCAGAAACTCTCCTCAAAACATTGGATGCGGTGCTGCATGCTCAGGTCGCCGCATGATGGAATCCGCTCCTTCATCACTAAAAGAATGCCTGTAATCTTCATCGCTTTGATGCTCAAAGCGGTAGACTCTGCGGATTCGATAGGGTAATTTAACTGTCATGAATTTTCACACGCTCTAACATACATGAATTATGTTGGAAACGCCCTTCATTGTTCTCAACTCGGATGGGGCTTGTGCAATGGAACAAGCGAAGTGCCCGACCTCAGGACTCAATTTTTTGGAGACATTGAGTGAATGGTCGGGGGGCTGTGCAGGCATGAAGAAAATCACCGCCGCCAAACGTGGTTTGCACCGCATTCGCGGACTCATTGTCGCCTTGTTAATCGCCTGTATTTGCACCTCCGTCTCTGGTCAGCTGCCTGCTCTGCCAGGTAAGATCAGCGTGGTCATGGACGACAATTATCCACCCTATGTTTTCAGGGATGGCGCCGGATTGTTGCAGGGCATCATCATCGATCAGTGGCAGGCTTGGGAAAAAAAGACGGGCGTCACCGCCGAGATCCACGGCATGGATTGGGGCGATGCCATTGAGAGGATGAAAGCAGGCGAGTTTGATGTCATTGACACCGTCTTCGTGACTGCCGAGCGCGCCACATATCTGGATTTTTCGCGACCTTACGCCACTCTCCAAGTCCCCATCTTTTTTCGAACGACGATTTCAGGCATCACCGGCCTGGCCTCCCTGAAGGGGTTTCCCGTGGCGGCCAAAGCCGGCGATGCAAGCGCTCAGCTCCTTCAGGTCAATGGCGTAGGCCCGCTCCTGCTCTACAAAAACTATGAGGCTATCATTACCGCTGCCAATGAGCGCAAAGTGAATGTCTTCGTCGCGGACAAACCGCCGGCTCTTTATTTTCTCCACAAGCAGGGCTTGGAGGCAGAGTTCAGGATGACGGAGCCGGTCAGCGTCGGTGAGTTTCATCGTGCCGTTCGCAAGGGGAATGCCGGTCTGCTGCAGTTGATTGAGAAGGGGTTCGCTGATGTGGGGCAGGTGGAGTTTTCCCGGATCGAAAAGAAGTGGTTTGGGCAGACATTGGGCACCACCCGGTATCTGCGCTATCTCGGCTACGGCGCCCTGGGGGGCGCGGTACTGCTGGCGCTGCTCGTCGGCTGGAATTGGTTTCTGGCCGGGCAGGTGAAAAAGCGCACACGTGCTTTGCGGGAGCGTGAAGAACAGCTGCGCCTGTACACAGAGCACAGTCCGGCGGCCATCGCCATGCTGGATCGTGACATGAAATATCTCGTCGTCAGTCAGCGCTGGATGCAGGATTACCGCCTCGGATCTCAGTCCATCGTGGGGCGCAGTCACTACGAGGTCTTTCCTGAATCGCCGCCACACTGGTATGCAATCCATCAGCGCTGTCTGACCGGACAGGTCGAAAAATGCGATGAAGAGGCTTTTTTGCGTGCCGACGGACGTACCGACTGGATTCGCTGGGAGATCCAGCCATGGCGTCAGGCGGATGACTCGATTGGCGGCATCATCATGTTCACTGAAGACATCACGGCACGCAAGCAGGCCATGGAGATGCTTCGTGAAGGCGAAACACGGCTGATCAAGGCGTTTCGCAGCAGTCCGGTTGCTTTGACCATTAGCCGCAGGCGCGATCAACGAATCGTGGAGGTCAATGACGCTTTCTCCAGCCTCGTTGGTTGGACGCGCGAAGAGGCGGTGGAGCGTTCCATGATAGAGCTGGCCGTGCTTGATGAACCTGTGGCCGCCATGCTCCGCAAGACTCTCGATGAACATCGTTCGGTTCGCGACATGGAACTTGCTCTGCGTGCGCGCAACGGCGGTGTTCTTCATGCCATCGCCAGCATGGAAGCCATCGAGTTCCAGGGTGAGCCCCATGTGGTCGCCACTTTCGTGGACATCAGTGATCGCAAACGCACCGAGGCCGCCCTGACCCAGGTTAGCGCAGATCTTGGCCGCGCCCAGTCCATCAGCCACATTGGCAGCTGGGAATACACGGTGGCGGATGGCAGCATCAAATGGTCGGACGAGCTCTACCGGATTTTCGGGCTGCAGCCACAGTCTGTCGTACTCTCCTATGACCGGGTGCAGGAAATGGTGCACCCGGACGACCGAGGGCGCCATGACGCCTATCTTGCACAGCTTATAAACGCGAGGCCTGGCGCAGTCATCGAGCCGTTTGAATACCGTGTGCTGCGTGCGGACGGGCTGGAGGCTCAGGCGCTCGTGAAGGTGGAGTTGCTCTTCGATGATCAGGGCAGGTCCTCGCGGTGTTTTGGCACGGTGCAGGACATCACCGAACGCAAACGGGCGGAGGAGGCGTTGCGTGAAAGCGAGGCCACCTTCGCCACTGCCTTCGAGAATGCCCCCATCGGCAAGGCGCTCGTCGCTCCCGACGGGCGCTTTTTACGCGTCAATCGGGCACTGTGTGAAATTGTCGGCTACACCGAATCCGAAATGCTTTCCGTCAATTTTCAGCAGATCACCCATGCGGACGATCTCGAAATGGATGTTGCCAATGTGCAGAAAATGCTCCGTCACGAGATCAAGAATTTTGAGATGGAGAAGCGCTATCTCCATAAGAACGGCGGTGTGGTGTGGGTGCTGCTCACTGTTTCGATGGTGGACGACGAGCAGGGGAATCCCGCATTTTTTGTTTCCCAGATGCAGGACATCACTGACCGCAAAAAAGCTGATCAGCGCATCCGGCAGCTCAACCGTCTTTATGCCATGTTGAGCGGCATCAATGAGACCATTGTGCGTGAAAAAAATCAGGAGGCCATGCTGTCGACGGCCTGCCGCATCGCGGTTGAAAAAGGCCTGTTTGGCCTCGCATGGATTGGTCTGCTGGATCCTGACACCGGCCAGCTGCAAATCGCCGCACACATCGGTGCCACGCAGGAAACCCTGGCAATGCTCGAGGCCGTCATCAGTGGTGCGCAGTCCGGCTCTGGCTGTGCCATGACAGCGCGTGCATTGCAGTCCGGCCAGCACTCGGTTTGCAATGACATTGAGCATGATCCTGACGCCGCCTGCTGGCGTGCCGATGCCCTGTGCCGGAGTTATCTCTCCATGGCTTCGCTGCCGTTGAAATCAGGGGACAAAACCATCGGCGTGTTCAATTTGTATGCCGATACGACGGAGTTCTTCGACGCAGATGAACTGGCCTTGCTGGATGAACTGGCTGCGGACATCGGTTTTGCTCTCGACATCAGCCGGCGTGAGGCAGAATTGCGCGAGGCGGACAAACGCTTCATCAAGCAGCGCAAGACCTTGATCGAACTGACACGCCATTGGGCGGGGGATGCTGAAGATGCCTTGTTGCTGCTGCGTAAAATCGCCGAAGGTGCGGCTCAGACCCTGAACGTCTCCCGCGTCAGCATCTGGCGCTATAACAGCGACCGCTCCGCCATAAATTGCGTGGATTTGTTTGAGTGGGAGGAGGGCAGGCACTCGTCTGGCATGGAGCTTTCAGCAGCCACCTATCCGGCCTATTTCCGCGCCCTCATCGAACAGGAGATGATCATTGCGGATGATGCCGCCCAGAACCCAAACACCAGTGAATTCGTGGAAGGCTGTCTGCAGCCTCACGGCATCCGGTCCATCCTGGATGTGCCCATCATCGTGGGCGGGTTTCGCACCGGTGTGCTCTGCCTTGAACATGTTCGCACGTTGCGGGAATGGACAGCGGATGAGAAAACCTTTGCACTTGCGATGTCCAATCTGGTCTCTCTGGCGCTGGAAGGCGTGGAGCGCAGGCAGGCGGAGACCTCCCTGCGCGAGAGTGAAAAGCGCTTCCGTCAGTTTGCTGAAAGCATCGAGGAGGTGTTCTGGATGACCGATCCCACCGGCAGCGAAATGATCTACGTCAGTCCGGCGTATGAAAAAATCTGGCACCGCACCTGCGCCAGCCTGTATGCAAATCCGCTCAGCTGGCTGGGCTCAGTGCATCCCGAGGATAGGGAACGCATTGAGCAGGCGGCGGCGGCCAAGCGGGCACGCGGAGAGTATGACGAGCGCTACCGCATTTTGCGTGCTGACGGCACTCAGCGGTGGATTCATGACCGGGCTTTTCCCGTGCGCGATTCACACGGTGCCGTGCTGCGCATCGTCGGCACGGCGGAGGACATTACCGAGAGCAAACAAGTGGAGGCCCAGTTGCTGCGTTCGCAGCGCATGGAGAGCATCGGCACGCTGGCCGGAGGCATCGCGCACGATCTCAACAACGTGCTCACCCCCATCATGATGTCCATTGAACTGCTCAAGCTGCAGGAAACCAATGAACGGCGGCTGAATATATTCTCAACCATCGAGACCAGCGCCAGACGCGGAGCGGACATGGTGCAGCAGGTGCTCTCTTTTGCGCGGGGCGTGGAAGGGCGGCAGCTCGCCGTTGAAATGGGACGCCTGCTCAAGGAGATCGAAAAAATCGCCAACGAAACCTTTCTCAAGAACATCCAGGTGCGCAGCAGGATCCAGACGGATTTGTGGGGCGTTCAGGGAGATCCCACTCAATTGCATCAGGTTTTGCTCAATCTCTGCGTCAATGCACGTGATGCCATGCCCAATGGCGGCATGCTCAAGCTCTCTGCCAGCAACGTGGTGCTGGACGAGCAATGCGTGGCGCTGAGCCCCGAGGCTAAGCCCGGACGGCATGTATTGGTCGAGGTTGAAGACAGCGGCTCTGGCATGCCCCCCGATGTGTTGGAGCGCATTTTTGAGCCGTTTTTTACCACAAAGGAAACCGGCAAAGGCACAGGCCTGGGTCTGTCCACCACACTCGCCATCATCAAAGGGCACCAAGGCTTCCTGCGGGTGCAAAGCGAGATCGGGGAAGGTTCGAAATTCCAGGTTTATTTGCCTGCAAATGATTCAGCAGACATGCAACCGGACGTTCCTGTTGAGACGACGCTCCCGCGTGGCAACGGCGAGTTGGTGCTGGTTGTCGATGATGAAGACACGGTTCGTCAGATCATCAGTCAGACGCTGGAAGCTTTTGGCTACCGTGTGCTGCTGGCGGCGGATGGTGTCGAAGCCTCGACGGTGTTCACCGCCCACCAGGAAGAAATAGCCGTGGTGCTCACCGATATGATGATGCCAGTCATGGACGGTCTGGCAACCATCCAGGTGATCATGCGCATCAATCCTCAGGTGCGCATCATCGCCGCCAGCGGCTTGGGCGTCAAAGACATGGTGGCCAGGGCCATGGGGGCCGGCGTGAAACACTTCATCCCAAAACCCTACTCGGCCGAAACTCTCTTGAAGACCCTGGCCGAGGTCTTGCTGGCCTAGCCGAACTACTTCTGCTTGGCTTCGTAGCCGGGGAGGGGTTTGCCATCTTCGCCAAGCTTGCCACAGGTCCAGAGCAGGCCCCGGGCGACGAGGTCGAGATAAACGGGTGACTGCATCGTCTCGTTGCCATGGCCCAGCGTGGTGCCGAAGACCTTGGCTTTGCCATACTCGTTCACCCAGATCACGTTGTGGTCCATCTTCGTGTCCTCGCCATAGGCCTTGGCCAGCGGGACAAAGTGCTCCCAGAGCTTTTCGTTCTTGTACAGTTCGTCCTTGGCGTCGAGCCATTCCGCCGGGAAGCCTTTCATGACCGGATGGCCCTCCGCGATGTTCTTCACGTTCAAATCACGGTTCTTTTCATGGCTCATCGAGGTCTGGCCCACGCACTTGCGCCACTCGTCGGTCTTGGCCGTGCGGTAGCTGTGGGTGGAGCAGTGCAGCATCACCGCCGGGACACCGTTATGGTGTGCCTTGGCGATGCGTTCCACAAACGCCACGTCATCGACTCCGCCGAAGCATTCGTTGTGCAGGACCACATCATAGCCCTCGGCCCAGTTGTCCTTTTCATAGATCGAGATCTTGTGGCTTTTGTCCTTTTTACCTTCCGGCCCTTCTTCATGCACGATGGTGAATTCCACATTCGCCCGGGCGCTGAGGCCCTCGCTGAGGATGAGCTTCTGGTTCTCATAGTCATGGCAGCAGCCGCCGGTGATCATGAGAACCTTGAGCGGTTTCACCTCCTCCTTCGGAGCGGCGACGGCAAACAGACAGGCGATGGACAGCAGGGAAATGAGAAGGGGACGCATGGCGGCGGATGAAGTTGGGAGGTCGAGTATGCGCGGAATGCATCGGTTGTCTTTCATGAATCTCGATTGCTTGCGGTTCTATCTTGTCCTCGGCATAGGAGATTTGGTAAAAGAGCTCGTAAATTTCTTTTATGAAAATCCGGTTTCTTTTCCTCGCCTCAGCCATGGCATGTTTCGGACAGACCACTCCGCCGGGGGCCGACGCGGAAAAATATCACCAGATGCTTCTCAAGCGTCCTCAGGCTGGTCTGGTCTATGACAGATTCTACTCAGCGTGGATGGAGGCAGGCACGGCGGACTCCCTGGCCGAATTTTTGCGCCAGCGCACCAGCACCACCGCCGATCTGCTCGTGCTGGCAATTTTTCACGACCAGCGTGGCAACGAAGCCGAAGCTTTGAAAGCTTACACCGCGGCCCTGGAGCGCGAGGGGACAAACGCACGGGCTTGGTTCCAACGGGCCAAACTCGAGGCGCGCATGATGAATTTCGAAGCGGCCCTAAAATCGCTCACTGCAGCGGAAAAAGGCGGCGCGGATGGAGCACTGGGCCGTGAGATCGGCCAGATGCGCGGACGCTGGCTGCTGCGCACAGGCAAGCCCGAAGCCGCCCTGCAGGCATGGCGGGATCTGGTGAAAGCCAACGCGGATGACGAAGATCTGGTGGAGGAGGTGGTCGAACTCCAGCTCGACGAAGGCCTCTTCGCTGAGGCGGAGGCACAGATGCTGGCGTTGATTGCCGGCACCAAAGACCCCTACGCCAAAGCCGTGCGCCAGCTCCGACTGGCCGAAATCCAGCTGCGTGCCACCAAGAAGGACGCCGCTCTCGCCCTCCTGACCTCCACCCTGGCAGACACCGGCCAGGGCACTTGGATCGAAGGCGAAGTGCTCGCGCAGATCGAAACGATGTTTCGTCGCGACGAGAACCTCACCGGGCTGGTCAAGGAGCTGGAAAAGCTGCAGGCCGCCCATCCACAGCGCACCTCGCTGGAGCGGCAGCGCGCTCGAGTTTTGGCAGAGCTGGGTGATAAAAACAAGGCACTGGCCATCTACGCAGCACTGCTGCAAAAAACACCAGGCCAGCGGGAGCTGCGCGAGAGCTACCTGGATTTGCTGGCGCGCTTTGAGCAGTTCAAGGAGGCCATCGCTCAAACCAACGTCCTGCTTGAGCAGTCACCCGATGATCGTGAACTCCTCATCCGGCTGGCAACACTGCAAGAACGGGCGAAGGACAAAGTGGCAGCCAAAACCACGCTGGATAAGTTTCTAGCCGCGAAAGACACCGCTGAGTTTGACCACCTCCGCGTGGCGCGGCTCTACGAAAGCTGGGAGCGTGGTGACGATGCCACTCTGGCCTATGAACGCATGGTCACGGCCTTTCCTGAGAGCAGTGCAGCCAAAGAAGCACAGGCCCATTACCTTCACCGCAGTGGCAAACGTGATGCCGCGCTGGCCATCTGGCGTGATCTCGCCAAAAACGGCGATCTCTCCCAGTTGATGGCCGTGGGCCAGGCGCTCATGGCACGTCTCGAACCGCAGGCGGCTTTGGAAGTGCTGCAGGCACGTCACGCAGAGTTTGCAGGCGATGAGCGCTTTCTTGGGCTGCTGATCAACTCAGCGCTCAGCGCCAAGAAACCCGTGGAGGCCATTCCATGGGCGCTCGCTCGCGTGCGGGCTACCACAGACGTCAGCTTTATGGATGATGCGCTGCGGCAGGTCGTGGCATGTCTCAAGGCAGATGAGCCAAAGTTTGCCGAAACCATGGCCGCTTTGCAAAAGAGCACCCCGACTGTGCAGGAGCGCATTCTCCTCGCCACGCTCCTCGAAGAAAAACAGGACCACCTGGGCGCTGAGAAAACCCTGCGCGAAATTCCATCGGAGCATGCACTGGCGGCGCAGACACGGCTGCTTAAGCTGATGGAATCCCGCCAGGACTGGCTGCGCGCGACGCAGGAGGCGGAAAAACTCATGGCCATGCCCCAGGGCAGAAATTCCACCAACATTCAGCGTCTGGTGGACTTGTCCGAGCGCTCGGGAAAACCAGATCAGGCGCTCAAATGGGTGGCGGAATGGAAGACACTTTCTCCCGGCTCCGCTTCTCCTTGGCTGCGCGAGGCCAAGCTTCTTCAGCTCAGCGGCAAAGGACGCGAAGCTCTGAAGGTGCTTCAGGCCGCCACTCGTAAATTTGAAGACGATGAGTCCGTCGCGGACGCACTGGCCTCCGGCTACATCGAGCAAGGCCAGATGAGCGACGCAGAGCGGGTTTATCTCTCACTGTTTGAAAAGGAGGAAAAGCCGGAGGACAAAATGCGCTGGGTCGGCATCCTCGCGCGTCTGGCCGGCGAGCGCGGCCAGTTGAAGGCCCTCACGGATAAGTTCCTCGAACGGCAGCGCACCAATCGTGCAGATGCGGCGCCATGGCTGGCCCTCGCAGAAATCTACCGGGTGGCAGGCAGCACCACAGAGCAGGAGCGTGCGCTGCGCGAGGCCATGCGCCTGCGGCCTGACGATGTCACCCTCGCCATGCAGGTAGCTCATATGGATTTAGAGATGGGCCAGTCGAAGCGTGCTATCGAGGAACTCCAGCGCCTCGCCGGTCGCTCCAAAGGTGGGCGCGTGCAGCAGATGATCGCATCGATCGAAATCGAATACGGCGATGCAAACACCGGCTACCGCATGCTCTATGAGCTGGCCGGCGGCGCGCAGATGGATGCGGATGACGCTCTCACCTTGGCCAAAAGCATGACGGCCCATCAGGACTGGAAGCGAGTGATGAGCTTTCTTGAGCCGCTGCTGCGGCGCTTCCCCGAGGACTATCGGCTGGGCTATCTGCAGGCGGTGGCGCTTGAGGAGGAGGGCAAAACGGACGCTGCCATGTCTCTGTTCATTCGCCTCATGGCCCAATCCCAGGAACTGCCCGCAGTCCTTGCGGCCACAAAAACTCCCTCCAGCACAGGCAATTATCTGGAGGAGTTGGAAAAGCGCACGCCCAAGGGCTATGCAGACCTGATTCGACTCACTTCCGGATCTTCCTACCAGGCTTACAATTATCGTTCGAATTCCATCCGCTTCTCAGGGCAGAACGCCAGCAAGGCGGTGATGGTGCCCTCCGGCCTGAACAGCCTGCACTCGATGTCGGTGGCGCATGCCATCACCCTCATGAAGGGCGAGATGGCGCAAAAAAAGGCGGCATGGAAAGCAGAGGCTGTCAGTGCGGGTGCGCTTGCCGCGCGTTATCTCGACGCTCTCGATATCGATCAATACTACCGCATACGCAAAAGCGCGGACGCCTTGGAGAAATATCCAGATGATGAAGTGGTGCTGGCCTATTCTATCAGCAACGGGGAAAACATTTCATTCGAGACCGCTGCAAGTGCGTTTGAACATTTTAAATCCAAATACCCCGATCTTGCCTTTCAGGCCGCCAGATATGCCGTGGCGGATGGCGGTGAAAAAGGAGTGCCTTTGCTCACCGAGGCCGTGGACCTGCTCGAAAAAATGTCGCCGGATGAAATGCGCAGATCCTACGCAGGGCGTTATTACTTGGGATACCTGATCGGCGGCAATCAGAGCATGGAGCAGAGACCTCCATCTTATTCGCTGCCTGAGCCGCTGTGCCGCCGCATGCTTTCCTTGCTGCTGCTTCAACTCGACCAGACCGACCCCAGCCTGCCGGCCCAGCTTTACAGCACAGGCGTGCCCAATGCAGCCAACGCCTGCCGCACGCAGAAAGCATGGAAGGAGTTCGTCGCTCTCATGGAGCGCGAGGTGCGGATCTGGGCTGAAGACGCACCCACTCGTCAATCATGGGCGGCTTTCGCCACGCAGTTCAACCGCCGAACTCAGACTCCCTCCGGCCACATGCTTGCCCGCCTGCCTTTCCCCGGTGGGACCACGTTGCCCCACACTCTGGTGCTCTACTTCGGTCGCAAGGACATCTACAATCCGCGTGAGGACGACAAGTTGGAGCCTGAGCCTGAGGATTACGCAGGCGTGAAGCCCTTCATTGATGGCGTCAAGTCTCCGGCGCTGCGTGCCCTGCTGGCCTACAAGGCCGGTGAACGCGAGCGTGTGGAGCGGGAGGTGGCCCAGCTCCTTGCCGCACCGAATCCTGCTGTGGATGACCTCCTGCTCGCGGCCTCATGGCTCAGCATCGAGGACAAGTATGACCGTGTGGCCGAGCTGCTCGTCCGCGCGTCCAGCATGAACATTCCCGCCAGTGTCCGTCCGGCTTTTGACGCCGCCCTGGCGCATGCGGCTTTGAAGCTGAAACCACAGCCAGGCAGCCCCCTGCTGGAGCCCGCGCAGATGGCGCTGCGCCGCCTTCGCAGCGCTCGTGTCACGGCTGAACAAAAGGACGAATTGCTCGCTGCCATGAAAAGCCTGCAGATGGGAGATGAGGCGGAGCAGTGGTCCCGCATCGCCATGGTGGCTCCGTCGTCGAGTCAGCGTTCCACCAGCTATGTCAGCAGCACCAGCATCGACACGAAAAAGCTGCTCACGTTGGTCGCCGGCAAGGATGAAGATGCCATCGTGAAGGAGGCCGTCATCCAGCTCAAACGCGCCCTGACGTATGCCAGCAACGGCAATCAAAGCTACGCCGCCAGCCGTGCCAAGGAGATCAGGCGCCTCTTGAGCAAGCCCGGCCTGTTTGAAAAAGTCCAGGCAGTCTTTGACCCCGGGGAAAATGCCACTGTGTCCAAAATGTACGATCAGGCGCAGTTCTTGATCCTCATCGACCACAAGCCCGACGCCACCAAGGTGCTGGAGAAAATCGTGGAGATGAACCCCAAGCACTTCCAGGCGCGTCTGCACCTTTGCTCGCTGATCGCCGGCGCTGACTCCGCTCGCGCTGTGAAGATGATGAACGATGTCCCTCTTTCCGCCTACCAGCAGAGCGGCGTGGGCAGCCTCATCGCCGAAGTCATTAGCCGGGATGACTCCCTGCCGTTTGAGGGCAGGATGAACATCGTCGATGCGCTGGCTGGTATGCTGGAAGCCGCTCCGGCTGGGGCGGCGGTCAAAGGTCTGGATTGGATGATCGATCTGCCGGCCATGGTCGCGAACCAAACGTATCGGTCTCCCCGTCTGGCACATCTCTATGCCCGGCCGGGAGCCAGCCATGAGGATGATGAAGGCTACCTCTCTTCGACATCACCCGAGGCGCTGAAACGACGCGAAGTGCATGACCGCATGTGCCAGGCCCTCATGAAGCACCCCGCGCTTGCAGAGGAAGGCTTCCGCCGCTTTGCGTGTTTGACGATCCATGAGGGCAAAAAAATGGATGAACTGGCCGCCACAGCCCGGCGGCTGCTTGAGTCGGCCAGGTCGGCCCCTCGCATCCAGCGTGGCAGCATCACACGCCGCTACGGCTTTTATGAGGAGGTGACCGGCCTGTGGGCACCCACGCCGGCGGAGTTTCTCATCTGGAAAGGCTGGAAGGAGAATCAGCTGGAGCAGGTGCAAAAGGACATCATGCCTCTGGTTGCCGCCGCTCTGGACAGCATGCAGCAGAGCGTTCTGCGCGCGCAGTTGGCTATATGGTCCTGCCCGCCCGAAGCCTTCGTGCACCATGCCAAAACCTACCTCACCACCGCCAGTCGTGGCGGTTCAAGCTACGGGGATGAACCGCATCTGGTATGGCTGGTCGACCGCTGGGTGGAGCGCGGCATCGAAGGCCTGCCGCTGGATGAAATAGTCGCTGGCAGCATGAAACAAAACCGCAGCTTCAGCGAAGGCTATGCCATCTCCCACTATCTGGGATTGCGCCAGCAGCTGCGCCCCGAAGCCGGTATGGAGCCCTTCTTCGCCCGGATTATTTCCGGGGCACTTGGCAACGATCAAAACACCTGGGCCAAGACCATGAAAAGCACGATCGACGCACGCTACGGGCGTGGCGGCTCTTATAATAACGCCGCCGCTTATTCGCTGCTGCGTGTCATGGACAGCATGATCCGAAAGCCCGCTACATTTGGCGCCGGATTGCAGATGGCTTCACTCGTAGGGGCCACGAGCGATCCCAACTGGATGAGCAACAGCAGCTACAGCATGAACGCAGTGATGAAGTCCCCTCAGCATGCTCTTGCCGCACTCGGCACCATGGGCTGGCTGGGAGCTGCCGAGCATGTCAGCCTCCCTGAAGATCCCAACTGCCTGCAGGTTTTGTTCTTCAAAAAGCTGCGGGAAAACCGTGACACCATGCGTGACCTGCGTCCGAAACTTGCAGACATGAAGCAGCGCACCTTTGGGGTGGAGTTCTGTGAGGCCCTCCTGCAGGACGCTCCGGCAGGTCCGCTTTCCGCCATGTTGAAACGCCGTGCTGCGGATGTGGAGAAGATCCCGGTAAAGAGTGGCCCCGCTTTTATGGCCCTCCTCAAGTCGCAGATCACCGCGCTCAACCAGCCTGCCACTGCGGACCCCGCTCTCGTGAAGGTTCTCGCTCCGTTCCTCGGCGCTGAACAAAAGAAGGCCATGGACGAGATCGATCGCTGGATCGCCACCGAGAGAGTTGAAGACGTGAATGCAACTGCCAGCAGCTATGCGGACAAGCTCAAAGACACTCTGAAAACTCTCATCCCGGGGGATGTCGACAAGGCTCAGAAGCTCTTTCTCCATGGCTGTGAATTGATGGAGGCCCGGGCCTCATCCCAAACATGGAGCAGCTATGCAGGAGCGAACGGCTGGTTCACCCGGTCCGACATCCTGGACGAACTCAAGAAAGAGTGGCCCAAGCCGGAGACCATGGCCTTTGTCATGCGCCTCTTTCACGAGGACACCACAGGCAATCTGTCTCCGGACGGCTGGGCGGTTAACAGCGGCTATGGCCAGACCTTGATCGAAATCTGGCGCAACAACGGCGGCAATGCGGCCATGGGGCGTGGAGTTGATGCCATGCTCAAGCGCGCAGCGGAAGTCATGCAGGACACGCCTCACACGCTCATGCCTCTGGCCTTCCATGACTTCTATTTCAAGCTGCCGCAAAGTCAGCGCGTTCCCGCCATGAAGTACGCTGCCAAAATGCCCGCGACACATCCTCAGGCGGCTTTGGGTCGTGAACTCGATTACGCGGGCCGCTTCTTCCTCAGCACGGATAATCAGGCTCGTCAGAATGTCGCTACCCAAAAAGCCATCGAGGAACTGGGAGGCATGCAGCCCGTGTGGGAGTATCATCGTGCGTTGCTGCGCGCGGACAAGGCCATCCCCCAGGTGCGTCAGTCCCTCGTGCATTTTCTCTCCTACTGGGCCCATGACGACATCGACCCGGAATGCGCGAAGCTGGGCGCTGCCGCAGCACTGGTATCCATGAAGGAGAAGCGCTGCATCCACGGTTATCAATACGGCTGGATCATGCGCGCCTTCAATCTCCTGCCTGTCGATGCCGCATGGCAGACCGCCGCGCAGGAGCACTGGGACGCATGGCTGGCTCGTCTCGCCAATGGCGGCCTGAGCAAATACCAGCCCTGCGACTGGGTCATCAACAGCATGCTGCGCATGACTGCCCGGGCGAACAACGATGACTGGATGCGCGCCATGCTGCGCCAGCATCACCACACGCTCAGCAATGAGCAGTCAGGCATCGTCAGCCTCATGCTCGGCGGTCAGCCACAGCTCGCCGCAGAGCATTTCAAGGCCGAGTGGCGCGGCTTTTTGCAGGACCCGCAAAAAGAACTGCTCTGGAGCAAAGAGATCATCGAAAACCTGCCTGCCTTCAAAGCCGCCTGTGGCGACCCCGGCCTGGCTTTGCTGGGAGAGATCTACGTCTCCTACATCAAAGACCCCTCCAAGTCCGAACAGGCCGCCATTCAGGGCTTCAAGAACCGCGAGGATCGTTTCAAAGACCTCGCGAAACGCTTCAAGGAAACCAAGTTCTCAGATGATGAGATGCGCAAAGACTGCGTCGAGATCATCTGCAATTTCTACGATGCCGCAGACCTGATCCGCGATGCCGTCGATGAAGTCGCAGCCCAGACCAATATCGAGGCGCTCGCAGCCATGGATCAAACCTGGGAGCACTGGCGCCAGCTCAAGCCCCTGCAGTTCTCTTATGGCTGGAAGGCCGCGCATGGAGATGTGAAGCCCAACATCGCTGCCTATGATCGTGCGCTGGCCGCCCGCTACAGCCAGAGCTACTACCAGCGCTCGGCGGTCAAGGAAACCGGCTGGGGCCCGACTTGGGTTGGCGGTTGGTTCTGGTCCCGCGAGTCCGAAGCAGGACGTGCCCCGGACGTCCGCCCCGTCATGCCTTTCCTGGATTACGTCATCACCAAAACCCCCACCGAACTGCGGGAAATGCATGTGGCCGACTGCGTGACTCAGAAATGGCTCATCCACCTCATCCTCAACGAGCCCGCTGCCTTTGATTCATGGCGCAAAGGCTTGAAGGAGGAGGACCGGCGTGATTTCAAAAAGCGCGTTCTGGAGCGCTGGGAGATGTGGACCTGCATCCGCCAGTTCTCAGGCACGCAGAAAAAGATGCGCCTCACGCCTGAGCAACGCGCCCAGCTTGTCGTCGCAGTGGCCGGGGATGAATGGTGCGCCGCCATGTATCCCGCCGCCGGCCCTGGCATCCCCAATCTCATCAACGACATCGTGCAAAAAAGCACCGTCTTCAAACCTGACGAATTCGCTCCCGTGGCAGCCCAAATCGCCACCGCACTTCCCCGCATGGGGCGCACCGCCGGCGAGGCCGCAGACCTGCTGGCAGCGAACGGAAAAAACGACGCCGCAGCACCGCTGTTCGCGCTCGCCTTTGAGCAGGCCCGCAAAGAAAACGAGAAGGACTACGGTCTCGCCGCCGGCTATGCCGTGAAGCAGGCCGAGATTCTCGAACGCACCGGCAAAAAGCCGGAAGCGCTGCAAGTGCTTAAATCACTCGACGAGAAGCGCTTGGGCGGTGGTGTTAAAAAATCCGTCGAATCCGCCATCACGCGTCTTTCCAAATAGTCCCAAGCAAAGTCTTGTCCCGCACGTCCCTCTCTGGTAAAACCCTCGCAATTCCGCACGCAATGCCTGCTCACGATCGAATCCTCGCGTTTCTGTCAGCTGTGAAAGCACGTTTAGATCTCGCCTGGCTCGTCCGGGCGTTCTGCGGCTCTCTACTCGTCATCGGCTCCGCTCTTTGCCTGTGGTGTTTGGTTTGGGTGCTCCGTGGTTACGCGGTGCCCGCCAGCGGTTACATCGCGGCGGCAGTCGCCCTGCCCATCATGGCCTTGGCCGCCTGGTTGTTTGGCCGCGCTTCACAGCGCAAAGCCGCCCGGATTGCCGATGAACACTTCGATCTCAAAGACGCCATCAGTTCCCATCTGGGGTTCAGTGACGAGCATCGCGAGGGCGAATTCATCGCCCTGCAGGCCGAGGCCACCGCTGTGCGCGTGCAGGCGCTTTCCCCTCGCAGCATTCCAGTGCAGTGGCCGCGGCGCATGCTCACCATCGCTGGTGTCCTGCTTCTGTCCTGCTTCGTCATGGGCTTCAAAAAAGATTCCCCCATCGTGGTCGAACGCCTCGCGCTGGAAACCGAGACCCTCAGCAAGAGCGAAGAGATCAACAAGGAGCTCGAAAAGGAGGTCGAGGAACTTCTCAAAACCGCCAGCGATGAAGAAAAGGAACTCCTGCATCCCGACGAGTGGCGCCACTGGGTCAAGGAACTGCGCGAGACCAAAGACCGCAAAGAGGCGATGCGTCAGTACGCCGAACTTGAGCGCAAGCTCACCGAAGCCGCCCAAAAACTCAGCCAGCGCGACACCGAGCAGCTTCTCGCCAAGGCCGCGCAGGAAATGAAACAGACCGCCGAGCTCAAGCCCATCTCCAAATCGCTCGAAGAACAAAACTACCGGCATGCCGCCGAGCAGCTGCGCCAGATGAAGCTCCAGGCCGATGTCCGCAAACCCGACGAAGCCCAGAAGGAACTCGCCCGGCTCAAGTCCGCCTCCCAGCGCATGGCCGCCGCCGCGCGCAACTTCCAGCAGCGCACCGGCCAGCAGGGCAATCAAGGCAAAGGCAATCAGTCCCAGTCCAGCCAGAACCAGAACGCGCAGCAAAGCGGTCAAAACCAGCAGCAGTCCCAAGGCCAGCAAGGCAGCCAGGGGCAGCAGAGTATGGATCAGCAGATGACCGCCCTGGAGCAGTCCGTGCAGAATCTGGAGCAGCAGCTCCAGCAACAGCAGCAGAACCCCAGTCAAAATCAAAGCCAGTGTCAGTCCTGCCAGAACCAGGCCAATCAAGCTCTGCAGAACCTTACGCAAAGCATGTGCCAGTCCTCCGCCAAGCGCGACATGATGAAGAAACTCCTCTCGCTCGGCCAGTGCACCAGCAAATGCCAGGGCTTCATGTGCGACAAGGAATGCCAGAGCCTAAGTCAGTGCATCAAACCCGGCGGCAAAAAGGCCGGTTCCGGCACCGTCGAAAGCCGCCGTGCTGAAAGCGACGCCACTCAGGACAATGGCAATCGCGATCAGCTCACCGGCCAGAAAGGCAGCGGCCCCAGCAACACCAGCATCGAGTCCGCCGACAGCGGCAGCGGCCGCGCCACCCGCACCGCCACGCTTCAGGAAAAAGCCTTCCAGCGCCAGGTCGAAAGTTTCATCCAGCGCGAAGACGTGCCCTCCGAAGTCAAAGAAGGCGTCAAAGAATACTTCAAAGGCATCCAGCAGGTCGGCAACGAAACGACCCCTCCAGCCGCCAAGTGAAGTAGTTCATATCCGTTGGCCATTGGCTCACCACCCACTCACCACACTCTAATCTCATGCCCGAAACTCCCGTTGCTGTTGTTCACTTCAAGGAAACGTTCGAGAAACTCAGAGCTGAAGTTGCAAAATTCATCGTCGGACAGCAGGACATCATTGAGCAGGTGCTCAGTGCCGTCATCTGCGGTGGCCATGTCCTGCTCGAAGGCGTTCCCGGCCTCGGCAAAACCGCGTTGGTGAACACGCTCGCCAAGGCACTTCACCTCAAATTCCAACGCATCCAGTTCACGCCTGACTTGTTGCCCGCAGATATCGTCGGCACTCAAATCCTCGTCGAACGCGGCGGGCAAAAAGTCTTCGAGTTCCAGCAGGGCCCCGTCTTTTGCAACGTGCTGCTCGCCGACGAAATCAACCGCGCCACGCCCAAGACGCAGTCAGCCCTGCTCGAAACCATGCAGGAAAAACGCGTCACTGTAGCCGGCACTTCGCACAATCTAGGCTCTCCCTTCTTCGTCCTTGCCACGCAGAACCCCATCGAGCAGGACGGCACCTACCCGCTTCCCGAAGCCCAGCTCGACCGCTTCTTCTTCAAACTTTACGTGCCCGTCCCCAGCCATGGTGACTTCATCGAAATCCTCAACCGCACCGGCGGCAAATCCTCCCCGGAAATCAACGCCGTCGCTACCGGCGATGACATCCTGCAAATGGGCCAGGTCGTTCGCGAAGTTCCTCTCGAGGCCAGCGTGCAGGACTACCTCGTCAAAATCGTTCGCGCCACCCATCCCACCGATGTGAATGCCACCGATCGCGTGAAAAAATACGTGCGCCACGGCTCCTCGCCACGCGGTGCCCAGACCATCCTCGCCGCCGCCCGCGTGCGCGCTCTCCTCGATGGCCGCTACCACGTCGCCCGTGAAGACATCGCCAAAGCCGCCACTCCCGCTCTCCGTCACCGCATACTCCTCTCCTTCGAAGGCGAGGCCGAAGGCGTGAAGACCGACGAAGTCATCGCTGACGTGATCGAAAAGGTGAAGGCATGACCCTGACCGATCCAGCCTTCATCCGCCGCCTCGAATCCCTCTACTTGCTAGCACGCAAGATCCTGGGCGGTTCGTTGCAGTCGGATCGTCGCAGCACGAAAAAAGGCGCAGGCATCACCTTCGCCGATTACGCCCAGTACTCCCTCGGCGATGACTACCGCAGCATCGACTGGCGCGTTTATGCCAAGTTCGAGTCACTGCTCATCAAGCTCTTCGAACTGGAGGAAGACGCCACCATCTACCTCCTCATCGATTGCAGCCCCTCCATGGCCTCCAAGCACGCCTACGCCAAGCAGCTCGCCGCCGCTCTGGGTTACATCGCGCTCAACACCCTGGACCGTCTCGCCGTTTACGGTCTCGCAGACCGCTTGCAGCCCTTGTTCGAACTCTCGCGCGGCCGCAATCAAGTCATCCCACTTTTGCGCTCATTGGAGGCTGCGCAAACCTTCGGCGGCAAGACCGATCTCAACGCCTGCGCCCGCGAATTCGAAGCCCGTCACCGTCGCAAAGGCCTCGTCTGCGTCATCTCGGACTTCCTTCTCCCCGGTGGCTATGAGGAAGGCCTCAGCCGCCTGCAATGGCACAAGCACGAAGTCTTCTGCCTGCAAACACTCGACGACAACGACCTCCGCTGCGAGTGGAAAGGGGACGTCACTCTCGAATGCGTCGAAACCGGCCGCAGCGAACGCGTCACCATCTCCCCGCGCGAAGCCAAGCTTTACGAAGACGCCGTGGCCGAATGGAACCTCGGTCTGAAGCAGGCCTGCGCCAAACGCGGCCTCGGCTTTCTCTCTACCAACACCGACGTGTCGTTTGAGTCCGTCATCACAGACCTGCTGCGTCGCGGAGGTCTCGTCACATGACCTTCCTCGCCCCGGCATTTCTCTGGACCCTGGCGGCCCTCGCACCGCTCGCGGCCATCTATTTCCTCAAAGTTCGACCGCGCAAAAAGCCGGTCACCGCCTTCTTCCTCTGGCAGAAGATTTTCACCGAGAAGAAAGCCTCCGCTCTCTTCAAACGCCTGCGCGATGTCTTCTCCCTGCTGCTCATGGCCCTCGCCTTTGCCGCCATCGCTTTCGCCTTGGCGGAGCCAGACTTCGCCGGAGATGAACGCAAGGACCTCCTCATCGTCGTGGATCATTCCGCCTCCATGTCCGCCAAAGACGGCACCACCACGCGCCTCGAAAAAGCCAAGCAGCGCGCACGTGATCTCATCGCCGGCATGAACGGAACCCAGCGCGCCGCAGTCGCTTCTTTTGCCGAAGTGACGCGCATGCTCGAACATCCAACGCGTCATCGCAAAGCCCTGCTGGAAGCCGTGGACTCCATCCAGCCCACCGAACTCCCATCCCGCGTCGAAGCCCTGCGCGCGCTCCAACCCGGCGACGAATGGATGAAGGACACTCGCGTGCTGCTCATCACCGACGGCTGCCTCGATGCCCCCGACCGTCTTCCCAACGTCGAAGTGCTGCGCATCACCGACGCCGCAAAAAACATCGGCATCGCTCGCGCTGATCTCCGCAGCGTACCCGGCGGCCCCGCTCGTCTCGGCCTCTTCATCCTGCCCGTCTCCTCCTTCACCGAGCCTGTGAAAACCGACATCACCCTCATGCATGTCGATTCCAACAAGCTGGTCAAAATCATCCCAGTGACCTTGCTACCCGGAGAAAACGCCGCCGTCACCCTCACTCTCGACGATGCCCCCTCCGGCCGCTGGAAAGCCACGCTCGGTCTGGACGATGCCCTGGAAAGCGACAACTCTGCCTTCCTCTACGTCCCACCTCGCCAGCCCGTGCCCGTCGGTGTCATGGCAGACGATCCCTTCTTCTTCCAAAACGCCGTCAGCGCCTTCGAGCGCAGCGATCAACTCCTCTCCCTCGCGCAGGACACCAAGACCGCCCAGCTCATGCTCAGCAAAGGCAAAGTTCCCGCCGAGATCAGCACCGTGGTGTTCCAGCCTGCCGGCGAATCCACCGTATGGTCCAAAGTCGGCAACGAAATCGCCGCACCCGTCCCCAAGGTCCTCGCCAAAGATCATCCTCTGCTCCGCTATCTGGACGCCGAAACCATGACCTTCGCCGGTGCCCGTCAAATCACCGCCCCCACCGGTGCAGTCGTTCTCGTCGCTGACGAATCCGGCCCACCCTTGATCTATCTCATGCGCCAGGGCGCTCAAACCGTCTGCGTCGTAAATCTCGATCCACTCGCCGCTCAATTCTATCTCAGCGCCTGGTTCCCCGTCCTCATTCACAACGCCGCCGCGCATCTCACCCATCGCGAAGACATGCCTCCTGCCACGCTGCCCACCGGCTCCAGCGCACGCGTCCCCGGTCGCGCCGATCCCACCCCTTACGGCCCCATGCTGACCTCCGGTTTCCACGAAACCGACTCATGGACCTTCGCCACCTCACTCGTCTCACCCGAAGAAAGCCTCCTCAAAAACGACACTCTCAAAGAAAGCGTCAAGCCCATCGCCAGCGGTGAAGCCCCCAGCTACTGGCTCCTCGTCCTCGCCCTCGGCGTCCTCGTCGGCGAGTCCATCCTTTACGACAGGAGGAAGGTCGGATGAGCTTCACCACCTTCACCCCTCTCCTCTGGCTCCTCCTGCTCCTCATCGCAGGCTACGGATACTGGCGCTCCCTCGTTGATCGCCCCTCAGGCCTGAAGATCACCTCCTTCGCCCTCCGCGTCCTCGGCGTCATCCTCCTCGCCCTCGCCCTATGTCAGCCGTACGCAGGCGAGGAGACGGACGAAGCCCACGTCGTCTTCCTCGTGGACGTCTCCCAATCCGTCGATCTTGAATCAGCCAAAGACGCTCTCAAACAAATCGAGGCCGGCTTGAAAGCTCTGCGTCCTCAAGACACCCACTCCCTCTTCGCCATGGCCAACGGCCTGCGCGACAAAAAGTTCCCCGACTTCACCAAGATGCTCGACGACTGGACCAAAGGCGTCGCAGACGATGCCTTCCGTTCTCACACCCGCCTCGGTGATTCCTTGCTCGCCGCCCGACTCGCATTTCCAGCAGGCAAAGCCAAACGCCTCATCATCTTCAGCGACGGCATCGACACCGAGAACGGCGTTGACGCAGCCCTCGAACAACTCCGCCACGAAGACGTGGACGTAAAATTCGCCACCCTCAAAACCCTCAGCGAACCCGAAGCCGCTCTCGTCAGTCTCGAAAGCACCTCTCCCTTCGCATTCCATGGCGAAGTCCTGCGCCTCACCGCGCGCGTCATGGCCAATCAGCCCATGAATTCCCGCGTCCGCCTCCTCAACAAAGGCGTCGCCGTGCAGGAGAAAACCGTCGCTCTCAAGCCCGGCGAAGATGCCAAAGTCTGGTTCGACACCGAAATGACCACTCCAGGCCCCAGCGTCTGGAGCGCCGAAATCATCCCCGAGCGCGATCACTTCCCCATCAACAATCAGGCCACCACCACCATCACCGTCCGTGGCAAGCCCCGCATCCTCGTCATCCATCAGGACGAGAAAAAGATGCGCCCCTTCATCCGCGCCCTCAAAGAGCAGGACTTCGATGTCGATCTTCGCGGCAAGCGCGGTCTCCCTGAAGGCATGGAAGACATGCTCTCCTTCGATGCCATTGTTCTGGCAAACATGTCCGCCACCGACATGACCCCACGCCAGATGAGCCTGCTTCGCAGTTACGTCTCCGACTTCGGCGGCGGCCTTGTGATGACCGGCAGCGAGAACAGCTTCGGTCTCGGCGGCTACTACAAATCCCCCGTCGAAGAAGTCCTCCCACTCGTCTCACGTTTCGAAAAAGAAAAAGAGAAGCCCTCTCTCGCCATGGCCCTCGTCATCGACAAAAGCGGCTCCATGTCCGGCCTGCCACTTCAAATGGCCCGCCAGGCCGCCAAGAGCGCCGCCGAACTCCTCGGCCCTCAGGATCAGATCGCAGTCGTAGCCTTCGATGGCGATGCCCAAATTGTCTGCGAAATGACCCCCGCCTCACAGCAGGGAACCATCCAGGCCGCCATCGACTCCATCGCCGAAGGCGGCGGCACCTTCATGTACACCGGCATGGTGGCGGCAAAGGACATGCTGGAGCGCACCACCGCCAAAGTAAAACACATGATCTGCCTCACCGATGGCCAAACTCAAGAAGCAGACCACATGGGCCTCGTGCAGCAGCTCGTGGACAGCGGCGTCACCGTCTCCACCGTTGGCCTCGGCGAAGGCGCTGCGCGTGAACTGCTCGCGCAAATCGCCGAAGCCGGCAAAGGCCGCTATTACGAAAGCAACGATCCCGCAACACTCCCGCAGATCTTCACCAAAGAGACCACTCAAGCCTCCAAGAGCGCCGTGCAGGAAGGCGTCTTCACCCACATCGGCATCACCGAGCATCCCATGCTCGCAGGCTACGAAGCCGAAGGCCTCCCCGTCGTGCTCGGCTACGTCATGACGGAAGCCAAGCCCGCAGCCCAGGTGCTCCTCGGCGCAGAAAATGGCGATCCCCTCCTCGCCGTCGGCCGCTTCGGCCTCGGCATCGGTCTCGCCTACACCGGTGACCTCACCGAAATCTGGGGCGGCGAATGGCTCGCCTGGGACGGCTGCGGCCGCTTCTGGGCCCAGGTGCTGCGCGGAGCTCTTCGCAAAGCTGATGTCGAAGGCATGGAATCACGCGGCGAAATCCGCGACGGCGCATGGATCATGAAAATAGACCGCCGTGGCGACGACGGCGCTCCCGTCTCCGGCATCCATTGGAATGCCCAATCGCTCGATGAAAACGGCAACACCCAGGACGTCACCATCCGCGAAACCGGCCTCGGTCGCTATGAAGCCCGCATCCCCATCGGCACGCGCAAGCACCTCAGCCTCCGCATGCATGACCGCGATCACGACAAGCTCGAAGTAAAGCACTACCAGGCACCCTATCCCGCCGAATACCGCCTCAATGGCAAAACGCCGGAAAGCCTGCTCGCCCTCGCCAAATACGACACCGCCACCATCACCGCCGGACTCGCGCCCGCAAAACAGCTCCAGCCTGTCGGCCACTGGTTCGCCTGGAGCGCTCTGGGAATGCTGCTCGGCGGCATTCTCCTGCGGCGAATTTGAGTGGAGCACCGCCAAATCGTCGGCATAGGGTCTCCCGCTCATGAAAATCGTTCTTCTCGACGCCCACACCGCAAACCCTGGCGACCTCTCCTGGCAGCCCCTCGAAGCCATCGCCGCCTGCGAGGTGCATCCACGCACACCGCTGGATCAAACCATCGCCCGCTGCGCCGGAGCCGAGATCGTCATCACCAACAAAGCCCCTCTCACCCGCGAAATCATCGCGGCGCTGCCAGATTTGAAATACATCGGCGTCACCGCCACCGGCTTCAACATCGTCGATGTCGTCGCAGCCAAAGAGCACGGCATCGTCGTCACCAATGTCCCCGGCTACAGCACCCCCGCCGTCGCACAGCACGTCATCGCCCTCATGCTGGAAATGACCAATCACGTCGGCCACGCATCAAAGAGCGTGGAAGCCGGCGGCTGGGTCAAATGCCCCGATTTCGCGTATTGGGATCACCCCATCATCGAACTCTCCGGCCGCACCCTCGGCATCATCGGCTACGGAGAAATCGGCAGCGCCGTCGCGCGCATCGCCGTCGCCTTCGGCATGAAGGTCCTCGCCTCCAAGCGCACTTGGAAAGAAACCCCTCCTGCCGGTGTCACCGCCGCCGAAATCGACGACATCTTCCGCCAGTCCGACGTCATCAGCCTTCACTGCCCGCTGACCGATGCCACCAAGCACCTCGTCGGCGAGCGCACGCTCAATCTGATGAAACGCGAAGCCATGATCATCAACACCGGTCGCGGCCCTCTCGTCGATGAACCCGCATTGGCAAAAGCCCTCAACGAAAGCCGCATCGCCGGTGCCGGACTCGACGTCCTCTCCGTTGAACCCGCCAAAGCTGACAACCCGCTCCTCACCGCCAAAAACTGCCTCATCACTCCTCACGTCGCCTGGGCCAGCCGCGAATCCCGCGCCCGCCTCATCGACATCACCGCCGCAAACCTGAAATCCTTCCTCGCTGGCAAGCCTGTAAACGTGGTGAATGGATAGCAGCGCTGGCGTGCGGTGGATCTTGACCCTGATCACTGGAACGAGTATTCTCAACCATGACCCAGCTTGCCGTCAACGTGCCTGTGGAACTCGGCGATTTCATCCAAGCGTCCGTCGCTGCGGGTGATTTTGCCGGGCCAAATGAACTTGTTGCCCAGGCTCTCTATTCGTTTCGCGATCAGCACGAGCTTGATCGCATCAAACTCGAGCGCCTCCGCAAGGACATCCAGGTTGGCATAGATCAAATCGAACGAGGCGAGGTCGTGACTGACTTTGATGTCGATCATTTCCTGAGTGAAATGAAATCTCGGCGTCAACTCTCACAGGCCACTGCGTAATGCCACTGCAGGCCATCCGCTCGCACCAGAGCATCCTCGATTTGGAGGAAATCTGGAGTTACATCGCGCAGGACAGTGAATTGCATGCAGATCGCTGGATTATCAAACTCAATGAACACATGCTGCATCTCGCAGCTCACAATGGTCTCGGGCGTCCACGCCCCGAGCTTGCTGCCGGATTACGCAGTTCGCCGCTCAAGGATTATGTTGTCTTCTACCGGTCTCTTGGCGAGACCGGTATTGAAGTCATTCGTGTACTGCATTCCTCGCGCGACATCCGGCCGGAATTCTTCGGCGGATAATCACCTCAAAGCGCCGCAATAATCGCTTCGCCAATCTCCTTCGTGTTCACCTTCTTCGTGCCAGGAGCACCGCTGAAGATGTCACCAGTGCGCAGGCCGCTGTCGATGACCTTCTTCACCGCCGACTCAATGCTCGAAGCCTCGGCTTCCAGCCCAAGCGAGAAGCGCAGCAGCAGCGCCACCGAAAGAATCTGCGCGATCGGATTCGCAATGCCCATGCCCGCGATGTCCGGAGCTGTACCACCGGAAGGCTCAAACAGACCGAAGTAAAGCCCGTCACCCTTTGGCTTGCCAAGGCTTGCACTGGCCAGCATCCCAAGCGAGCCGGCGATCATCGCCATCTCATCGCTGAGGATGTCACCAAACAGGTTTTCCGTCACCAGCACGTCAAAGCTCCGCGGAGCCTTGATCAGCTGCATCGCGGCATTGTCCACATAGAGGTGGGCCAGCGTCACATCCGGATATTCCTTGGCCACTTCCACCATCGTCTCGCGCCAGAGCACGGAGTTGGTCAGCACGTTGGCCTTATCCACGCTGGTCACATGCTTGCGGCGCAGTTGCGCCGCCTTGAAAGCCACATGAGCGATCCGCACGATCTCGCTCTTCTTATAAACCATCGTGTCGATCACCTCGATGTCGCCATCTGGCAGCGTCGTGCGGCTCTTCGGCTGGCCAAAGTACATGCCGCCGGTCAGCTCACGCACACAGAGCACATCGAATCCACCTTCCACCAGATCCGGACGGATTGGCGAAGAAGAAGTCAGGGCAGGGTAGCAGATCCCAGGTCGCAGGTTGGCAAAGAGGCCAAAATGCTTGCGCAGCGGCAGCAGCGCACCGCGCTCAGGCTGCTCATTGGGCGGCAACTTTTCCCATTTAGGACCCCCGACAGAGCCAAACAGGATGGCGTCGCTCGCTTCACATGCGGCGATGGTTTCGGGTGGAAGAGCCTTGCCCACGGCATCAATGGCCGCACCACCGACAAGCTGGTGGTTGTAGTTAAATTGAAGGCCGGAGCGGGCTGCGACGGCGTCGAGGACTTTGAGTGCCTCGGCCATGACTTCAGGGCCGATGCCATCTCCGGGGAGGACTGCGAGGTTGTACGTACGTGACATGAATGGTGGGGAAGGGGGGCTTTTAGTGGATGCGAATCCCCCCGCTGGCAAGTGGCCTGAAAATACCTGCCGCCAAATTCTGGAGTTTGGAGCCCCCTCCCAGCTCCGGCCAACCACCGTCAATAATCGTTAACCACTGTAAACAACCGTAAACTCCCCCGGCAAACCGCAAACTTCCCCATCTTCCCTCAAACTTCCTCTTGCCAAAAAGAGCGTTTATGGTTCCTTCGCGGCCCCACATCCCAGATTATCCCACCGCCTGACAAGTTGTCCGGCCATTAAAACGAACCATGAGCGAAGCAACCACCATCGATTCCACCTCCTTCAAGATCCACGAAAAAGACACCGGCAGCGCCGACGTCCAGGTGGCCCTCTTGACGAAGCGAATCAACGATTTGACGCAGCACCTTGGCACGCATCAGAAAGATCACTCCACACGTCGCGGTCTTCTTCAGATGGTCGCACGTCGTCGCAAGCTGCTTGATTACCTCAAGCTGACCGCCAACGAGCGCTACCAGAAGCTGCTCAAGAGCCTCAGTCTCCGCCGCTAACAGAATTTCACGAGGGGGTGATGTCACGAACATCGCCCCCTTTTTTCTGTTGCAGGCTTCTACACGCATGTCGGCACAGCCGATGTTCATGCTGCATGGTACGCATTGCCGTACCACCGTCGGGCTGAAGCCTGGATGATATTTTCACCCAAACCAAACAAACAACACAAGCCAACCTATGGCCATTCATACACAAAAAATCCAGCTCGGTGCTGGTACCCTCGAAATCGAAACCGGCAAGTTTGCCAAGCTTGCTGACGGCGCCGTTACCGTGCGTCTCGGCGATACCATCGTCCTCGTCACCGCTGTCTCCGCGACGAAAGTCAAAGAAGGCCAGGACTTCTTCCCTCTCTCCGTTGAGTACAAGGAAAAAGCCTCCGCAGCAGGCCGCTTCCCCGGCGGTTACTTCAAGCGCGAAGGCCGCCCTACGGAAAAGGAAATCCTCACCTGCCGCATGACGGATCGCCCATTGCGTCCGCTCTTCCCGAAAGGCTACTACTACGACACCCAGGTCGTCGCCATCCTCCTCAGCGCTGACGGCGAAAACGATCCGGACATCTGCGCCATGAACGGCGCTTCCGCCGCTCTTTGCGTGTCGGACATCCCCTTCGCAGGCCCGGTCGGTGCCGTCCGTATCGGCCGCATCAATGGTGAGTTCGTCGTGAACCCCACCCAGAGCCAGCGCCTCGACAGCGACCTCGACCTCGTCTACGTCGGCAACAAGACCGAAGTCGTCATGATCGAAGGCGCCGCCAACGAACTCCCAGAAGCCGAGTTCGTCAAAGCCCTCCACTTCGCCCAGGCTGAAGTCGCCAAGCTCGTCGTCGCCCAGGAAGAACTCACCAAGCTCGCCGGTAAGGCCAAGCGCGAAGTTCCTCTGATGCTCGTCAAAGACGAACTCCTCGAAATCGCCTACGCAGTCGCTGGCGATCGCATCGAAGGCGCTCTCTACACCCCTTCCAAAGTGGCTCGCGGCAAAGCCGTCGGCGCTCTCAAGGACGAAGTCGCTGAAGCCATCAAGGCCAAGTTCCCGGAAGCCACCGGCTTCGAAGTCAGCCAGGCTTTTGACTACCTCCAGAAGAAAGCCTTCCGCATCTCCATCCTCGACAAGAAGAACCGTTGCGACGGCCGCGGCATCGATCAGCTCCGCCAGCTTTCCGGCGAAGCCTCCGTGCTTCCCCGCACTCACGGTTCCGCCAGCTTCACCCGTGGCGAAACGATGGCTCTCTCCATCGCCACCCTCGCTCCAGCAGACGAAGCCCAGGAAATGGACACCTACGCAGGTGGCCCGGAATCCAAGCGCTTCATCCTTCACTACAACTTTCCTCCGTTCTCCGTCGGTGAAACCGGCCGCTTCGGTGGTCAGAACCGTCGTGAAATCGGCCACGGTGCCCTCGCAGAGCGCTCCATCGAGCCTGTCATCCCAGCCAAGGAAGTCTTCCCCTACGCCATCCGCGTGAGCAGCGAAGTCATGGAGTCCAACGGCTCCACCTCCATGGCCTCCGTTTGCTCCGGCGTCATGGCCCTCCTCGATGCAGGCGTGCCGCTCAAGCGCCCCGTCGGTGGTATCAGCGTCGGTCTCGTCACCGAGTTCGAAGGCGACAACATGAAGCGCTACCTCACGATGCTCGACATCATCGGCAGCGAAGACCACTTCGGCGACATGGACTTCAAGCTTTGCGGCACCTCCGAAGGCGTCACCGGCTACCAGCTTGACCTCAAGCTCCCCGGCCTCCCTCTGAGCATCCTCGAAGAAGCCATCGTCAAGGCCAAGGAAGGCCGCACACAGGTTCTCTCCGCCATGGCCCAGGCCATCGCTGAAGTGAAGCCTCTCAGCCCGTATGCCCCGCGCATCGAGATCATCAAGATCAACCCTGACAAGATCGGTGAGCTCATCGGCCCTGGCGGCAAGAACATCAAGGCCATCCAGGCCGAGTCCGGTGCTGAGATCAGCATCGAGGACGACGGCACGGTGTACGTCTATGCCAGCCGCAAGGAAGGCATCGAGCGCGCGGTCGAAATGATCAGCGGCACCTCCCAGGAAATTGAAGTCGGCAAGCTCTACACGGGCCGCGTCGTCAGCACCACAAACTTCGGTGCCTTCATGAACCTCGGTGGCAAGAAGGACGGCCTCATCCACATCAGCGAACTCGCCGACTTCCGCGTCAACAAGACCGAAGACGTCGTCAAGACCGGCGACATCGTCACCGCCAAGTGCATCGGCATCGACGACAAGGGCCGCATCAAGATGAGCCGCAAGGCCGCCATGAAGGAGAAGGACGCCGCCGCCGCCGCTGGCGACGCCGCCCCTGCTGAAGACGTGGGCTAAGCCTCATCCGCAACAATCAAAACCACGAAGAGGCCGCAGCAATGCGGCCTCTTTTTTTGGAGCGCGGAATTTATTCCGCAGCACCCCGCAAGCCCCCCTCGCTCTTCCCCGCGCCAGAGCGAAAGATCACCGCCCGCCTCGCACTCCAGTAGCAACCGCATCCCCCCATCTCCTTGAAGAAACCCCGACATGCAGCAGCATGGCAGCAGTTCTGGCGGCCTCTTCCTCGTCGGCGGCGCCAAGTTTAAAGAAATGATTGCGTGCCGTTGATCATTCTGACAGAACTGCACTCAACCAGCCCTCACCATGACCTCACGCCGCCAGTTCATCTCCCGGTCCGCGCTCGCCTTCACCGCCCTGTCAGCCAGTCGCGTGCTCGGAGCCAATGACACCATCCGCATCGCATCCATCGGCCTCGGTGGCCAGGGCTTGGGCAATGCCGGCCGCATGGCCAAGGTCCCCGGCGTGGAAATCGCTTACCTCTGCGATCCCGACACAGCAGCTTTGGATAAAGCCAAGAAAGTTTTCCCAAATGCCAAGACCACCCAGGACCTCCGCAAGGTCATGGAGGACAAGAGCATCGACGCCGTCGTCGTCTCCACCGGCAATCACTGGCACGTCCTCGCCTCCATCTGGGCCATGCAGGCAGGCAAGGATGTGTATGTCGAGAAGCCCGTCTCTCACAACATCTGGGAAGGCCGCAAGCTCGTCGAAGCCGCACGCAAGTACAACCGCATCGTGCAAGGCGGCACCCAGCAGCGCAGCGATCCTCTGCAGGAGGAAATCAAAGCCTTCCTCGATGCCGAAACCATGGGGAAGATCAAATACGTGCGCTGCAATCACTACAGCATGCGTGCTTCCATCGGCAAACGCGCAGAGCCTCTCGCGCCGCCCGCCACGGTGGACTACGACCTCTGGCTTGGCCCTGCAAAAGATGAGCCCATCTACCGCGAAAAATTCCACTACGACTGGCATTGGAACTGGAACACCGGCAACGGCGAGATGGGCAACTGGGGCCCCCACATCCTCGATGACCTCCGCAATGTCGTCTTCCGTGACAAGGTCGCTCTGCCCAAGCGCGTCATCGCCGGCGGCGGACGTTTTGCCTGGGATGATGCCGGCGAGACTCCCAACACCCACTTCGCCTACATGGACACCGGCAGCATTCCGGTCATCGTGGATTTCCACAACCTGCCACGCCAAAAAGGAGTGAAGGCTCCCGACGTGTATCTGCGCCGCCGCACCGGCGCCTTCCTCATCATCGAATGCGAAGGCGGCTACTACACCGGCAGCCGCGGCGGCGGCACCGCCTTCGACTCCGAAGGCAAAAAGCTCCACATCTTCAAAGGCGACGGCGGCAAAAACCACGCCGCCAATTTCATCGACGCCATCCGCAGCCGCAAATCCGAGGACCTGAAAGGCGAAGTGGAAAAAATCCACTTCTCCAGCGCCTGGTGCCACCTCGCCAACAATTCCTACCGCCTCGGTCAGAAGTACAATCGCGAACAAGCCGAGGCTGCCGTGAAAGACTTCCAGCCCTGGAATGACGTCATCGCCGATTTCCACCAGCACCTCATCAAAAACGAACTCGATGCCTCCAAGCTCGACATCAAGATGGGCCCCATGCTGGAAATCGATGTCGCCAAGGAAACCTTCATCGGTGACACCGCCACCCCCGAAGCCCTCGCCCTCCTCACCCGCGAATATCGCCCAGGCTTCGAAGTCCCGAAGGCCGTGTGATCCTCGGCTGTTTTTGAAGAGCTCTTTGCATACATAGATCTTCTGAAAAGCGCGCCATGACAGTGGCCGCTCCGCTTCACACCAGCACCAAAGGTGCTGCGGAACATAGCCCAGGGTCAGCTGAGCCTCAGCGAGGCGATCCTGGGTTTCCGCCATCAGATCCGGGAAGCAAATCCAGCACTCCGCCGCACTCCACGGCAACCAGCAGCGCTTGCAAGGCACCCCGCTTCACCACAGCGGCGGCCCTAGACTGGCCCAGTCCATCCCCACAAAAAAGAGCGTCAGGAGAAATCCCCTGACGCTCTCGCTTGATTCATGCTGAAATGACGATCATTTCGGCACCGCAGGCGCTGCCGGCGGCGTGGCCGGTGCAGCAGGAGGTGTTGGCGCAGCCGGGACTGCAGGAGCCGCAGGAGCAGCCGGTGCCGGTGCCGGTGCCGGTGCCGGTGTCAGCGCCGCCTTCGCTTTCGCAGCCGCTTCTTCCACGGCCTTCGCTGCTTCAGCAGCTTTCTTTTCCGCAGCCTGCTTGAGGGCTGCGGCTTCTTTTTCTGCGGCCACCTTCAATTCGGCAGCCTTCTTTTCAGCCGCAGCTTTGGCCAGTTCCAAGTCCTTGGCTGCAGCGTCAGCGTTCGATTTGACCGCCTCCTTCACCGCTTCTGCCGCCTTCTTCGTATCCTCGGCGGCTTTCGTTCCTTCCGGAGTCTTTTTGCAGGATGTCATGCTGCCCGCGAGCAGCCCGATCAGTATGAGATGGGTGTGTTTCATAATTTGGAAGCATATCGTCTGTGATGCGGCATGCATTACAAGTCGAATGCTGCAAAAGCCTAAATCGGAGCACTAATTCGCATCCAGCGTCAATTCGGTCAGGGCATTCGCTTTGACCTCCACTTCCTTTTCTGCTTTTTTATCACCTTCGCTGCGCGTCACCAGCACCTTGCCTGCGGGAATGAAAAGCTTGGCGTTCGCATCGTAGGAATAGGTGAGCTTCTTGCGGTTCCCCTCGGCATCCTTCGCGCCAAAAATCTCCCAGGTTCCGGGCGTGCTGGAGCTGAGGCTCAGGGTGCCCGCGTTCAGGATCAAGGCTTGGGTGCTCATCTTGCCCGCCAGCACTTCCATCTCAGTCTGGGCCGTCGCAGCACCACGTGTCACCACCACGAGGTATTTGCCGGCTTTAAGGTGGATCTTGGGCTGGGCATCGTAGCTGTAGCTGGCTTTGGGCCGTTCTCCCTCTGCATTCGCTTCGCCAAACACCTCCCAGTTGAGCCCCTCAGGTGCCGGGTCGGCACCTTCGGCCATCTTGGCGCTGAGGGCCAGCGTTCCCGCATTGATGATGATCGGGACCTCCTTGAGCTTGCCCGCAGTGACTTCAATCTCCTGCTTCGCCTTGGCGCTGCCCCATTCCATCTGCACCTCGTATTTCCCGGCAGGCAGGCTCACCACGGGCTGCGGATCATAGCTGTAGGCTGCCTTGGTCCGGTTGCCTTCGGCATCAGCAGCGCCAAAAATCTCCCACGTCACATCTTTGGAAAGCGCTTCCGCACCTTCCGTGGTGAGTGCGGAAAGCTTGACCCTTCCAGCCCCCAGCGACACCACCTTTTCCACCGTGGCTCCGGCCTTGATCTCCACCTGCGCCTTGCCCTTCGCATTGCCCACCACCACTTCCACCTCATACTTGCCTGCAGGCAGCGCCAGTGTGGGCTGGGCCTCATAGCTGTAGGCGGCCTTGGGGCGGTTGCCCTCCGCATCCGCTTCGCCAAACACATCCCAGCTCACATCCTTCGCCACAGGCGTGCCGCCTTCCTCCATGACGACCGAAAGTTTCACTTTGCCGCTGCCCAGCAGGACCACAACGTCCTGCGTCTCTCCTGCTTTGACTTCGATCTCTTTTTGCCCCTTGGCGTTGCCGTAAGTGGCCACGACAAGGCACGGGCCGGAGGGCAGGGTCATCTTGGGCTGGGCCTTGTAGCTATAGCCCAGCTTCTTGCGCTGGCCCTCGGCATCGGGTGGGGAGAAAAGGTCCCAGCTCACATCTTTGGCGATGGGCGGCTGGCCTTCGGCGCTGATGGCGCTGAGTTTGAGATTGCCGCTGCCAAGAATGACCTTCACCTCCTGCGCAGGGCCTTCTTTCACTTCCACGTTCACGCTGGCCGTGGCATTGCCACGCACCGCAGTCAGCAGGTAGGTGCCGGGAGCCACCTTTAGGAAAGGCTTCGCCTCATAGCTGAACGAAACCTTGGCGCGACTTCCCTCAGCGTCCGCCGGCCCGAAGAGATCCCAGCTCACCTCCCTTTCAAACGCCACGCCACCCTCTTTGTCATAGGCCACCGCCTTCAATCCGGTCTCGGCAAACACCACTTCCTTGGTCACGGTTTCGCCATCCTTCACTGACAGATTAAGTTCGAGCGACTTCGCCCCCAGCTTGGCGCTCAGGGTGTACTTGCCCGCCTTCGGCAGCTCGGTGCTCCAATGCCCCCCGCTCCCCTTGGCGATCGCGTTTTCACCGCCGCCCTCCGCAAAGACCTGAAAATTCACGCCTTCGATCAAGGCCCCGCCCGAGGACTTCTTCGCCTCCACCACCAGCGTCGTCACCGGCTTCGCCACCTGCTTCATCGCGGCTTCCAGCGAAGTCTTCAGCGACGCCGCATCCTTGGCCGCAAGGTACATGCCGCCGGTCTTTTTCGCCAGACACTCCAGCCCGGATGACTCACCTGGCTTGAGGTCAAACCCGATCACATGACAGGTGAAATCGATCCCCAGGCGCTCCAGTTCCTCCGCGGCCATGCAGGGATCTTTGTCACAGGTCTCCACCCCGTCGCTGACCAGGATCACGGACACCTTGGCCTCCTCAAATTTCAAATACTTCGCCGCCTGGATCACCGCTGCCGTGAGCGGCGTTTTGCCTTTCGGTTCCAAACCGGCCACCGCTTTCAAGATCGCCGCCGAACTCCCGGGCTGCGGCGGCACCAGCAGTTCAATGTCCTCGCAGTCACCTTTTTTCCGATGTCCATAGGCCATCAGCCCCAGCTCCATGTTCGGATCAATCGAGCCCACAATGTCGCTCACCACCTTCTTCGCGATGTCGATCTTCACTCCGCCCGGCACTTGGCCGTACATGCTCCCCGATGCATCAAAGACGATGATCGCTCTGGAGGCAGGCGCTGGTTGCTGCGCCAAAACACCCGAAGTTCCGATGAGCAACGCCCATCCCGTCAACATACTCGTAAGGCAGCGATTCATGCGATGATCTCCTTGGTTTCGTGAAACAGACCCCAAGGAATCGCAGGCCGTTCACAAAATGACGTCCCAAACTTAAAAAAAAACGGGGGCCTCCTCCGGCTCAAATCAAAGCCTGCAGCTGCTGCAATGCCTCGGCGCTGGCTGCAAAAGTCCCATGCTCCGTCACCAGGCCAGTCACCAAGGCCGCTGGCGTCACGTCAAAGCCATCATTGCGCGCCTGAGTTCCCGCCGGGGTGATCAGCACCTCCTCACGCACCCCTGCCGCATTCAATCCAGGCATGTGCGTCACCTCCCGGGCGCTGCGCTGCTCGATGGGGATGTCTCGAATGCCGTCGGTGATCGTCCAGTCGATGGTGCTGACCGGCGTGGCCACGTAAAACGGTACATCATGCGCTTTCGCCGCCAGCGCCTTGAGGTAGGTGCCGATCTTGTTCGCCACATCCCCATGCGCCGTCACACGGTCCGTGCCCACGATGACCACATCCACCAGCCCGCGTTGCAGCAGATGCCCCGCATTGTTATCGACAATTAAAGTATAAGGCACCCCATGCTCTTTGAGTTCAAAGGCCGTCAGCGAAGCCCCCTGGCCGCGTGGGCGCGTCTCACTCACCCACACATGAACGTTCATTCCCGCATCATGTGCCTGATAAATGGGCGAGATCGCCGTGCCCCAGTCCACCGTCGCCAGCCAGCCCGCATTGCAGTGCGTCATCACATTCAGCGGCGCAGAGGCATCGGCCTTCTTCGCTTGAATCGCTCGAAACAATTCCAGCCCATGTTTGCCGATGGCGTAATTCGTCCGCACGTCATCCTCACAGATGGCCAGCGCCTCATTCCACGCCGCTTCGGCACGTTGTCCAACATCGAGCGGTGCCACAGCACGCTTCACCCGGTCCAGCGCCCAGCGCAGATTGATCGCCGTGGGTCGCGTGGCATGCAGCACTTCATACGCCCGTTGCAGCGCCGCATCCGTGGCATCATCGCGCAGCGGAAAGTACAGGCCAAACGCAGCCGTCGCACCAATCAGTGGCGCACCACGCACCCGCATCACTTGGATGGCCTCGGCCGCATCCTCCATCGTCTGCAGATCACGCCATTCCACTTGGTGCGGCAGAAAGGTTTGATCGATGATGCGTGCGCTCCGTGTCGAGTGCTCGGCTTCAATGGAGCGGTGAGGCTGTCCGTGAATGTTCATGCAATGGATATTTCGGCGAAGGAGGTGATGGCAGGATGGTCGTGCTGCGGCACCGGTTTGTTTCCAGGCCGTATCGCGAGCGCCGTGAACATGCCTGCGTTTCGCGCCGCATTCAATTCTTCCACCACATCGCTGATGAAGAGAATCTGCTCCGCCTGCAGGCCGCAATCCGCCGCGATCGCTTCGTAGCTCGCGCTTTCGCGTTTGGAACCTGTCGTGGTGTCGTAGTAGCCTGTGAAGTGCATGGTGAGATCCCCGCGCTTCGTGTGCGCAAAGAAGAGCTTCTGCGCCTGGATGCTGCCGGAGGAGTAGATGCGAATATCCAGCCCCTTCTGACACCACCCTGCCAGCGCCAGCGGCACATCATCAAAGATTCGGCTTCGCAGCTCCCCATTGCGAAATCCCTCCTCCCAGATCATGCCCTGCAGCTGCTTCAAACCGGTCACCTTGGCGTCCGCTTCCATCAGCCGATGCACCGCCGCCTCAGCCTCGGCAGGTGAAGCAAAGGCGGCCACACCTGCATCACGTGCCAGTTGTGCGATCAGCACCGTCCCCCAATACCTGACGAGGTAACTGCCCGCATGCTGCCGCGCATACGGAAACATCACGTCATGCACAAATGCCAGTGGCGAGACGGTGCCCTCGATGTCCAGCAGGATCAGTTTGCCCCCAAACGTGATCATGCGGCGATGGCCGCAGCCTGCTCAATACGGAAACCTTTGGCGGCGATGGGATTGGGCCCAAAGCACAGCGGTTGATACCCGCTGGCAATCGCGTCACCGGTATACAGCGGCGTCCATCCAGCCTTTTCGCGGAAGAGCCGTATCGCACGGATGGTGCGGTCGGCACACAGGTCAAACCAGTGCTTCGTGCCCGCAGGCACATTGATGAGATCACCCTCTTCGATCTCGATGGAAAACACCGGGTCCCCATTTTCCGGATTGATGTAAAAGATGCCGTGCCCTTTCACAATGAAGCGCACCTCATCCTCCGCATGGCGGTGCTCCTGGTTAAACTTGTTCAGCATCTCCTGCAGATTCGGCACATCCGGGGTCACGTTCACCACATCCGCCGCGATGTAGCCGCCGCTCTTTTTCAGGGCCTCCACCTCAGGTGCATACGCCGTCAGGATTTCCTCCTGCGTGGCGTCGCGGTCGATCCGCCCCGCCACCGGCCAGCGTTCGTAATGAATGCCGTGGGGCAGAAGAAAACGGCGGATGCTGTCCGCATCCTCGATCACTCGGTCTGCGGAAGGAATGCGGAGGTAGGCCATGGGACAAGTGCTCCTCAAAACGAGCCGAAGAGCAAACGCTTCTGTGTGACGACTTCGAAGAGAAACTCCAGCACCTCGATCTGCCGCCGCGCCGCCGCGAGGTTCTCCCCCCAGGTGTAAAGGCCGTGGCCCGCCATCAGAAAGCCATGGCGCAGCACGCCCGCAGGATCTTGCAGTCGTGCATCAATCACCGTCGCCAGCGCCGCAATGTCCTGCGTGTTGGGGAAAATCTCGATCCATGCCTCAGACTCATGCGTGCCGATTCCCGCAAGCCCTTTCAGCATTTCATAGCCCGCAATCCGCAGCCCGCCGTCCTTCAGAAAATGCTCGCTCAGCACCGTGGCGGCCACCGAATGGGTGTGCAGCACCGCGCCCGCGCCGTGTTTCGCCAGCACCGTGTGCAGCAGCGCCTCGGCGGAAGGCTTCGGAAAATCCCCCTCCAATGACTGCGCGTTTTCATCCACCATGACAAACTGGTCGGGCTGCAGGCGTCCTTTGTCGAAACCACTGCCAGTCATCAGCAGCGTCAGCGGTTCACGGTCAGTCACCACGCTGTAATTGCTGCTCGTGCCCAGCGACCAGCCGCGATGATGAAAATCCCGCCCGCACTCGATGAGTTCACGGGTCAAAAATTCAATCGCCTCGGTGGCAGTAGGCTGAGCTTTTTCAGCGGGCATGGGTGAGTGGATGATTCGGACAGTGGCAGACATGTCAAATTCGCTCACGTAGCAGAATCTTCACATCCCACCTGGAGTTGACGCACGAGCAGCGGCAAAACATCTGGCTCTCGTGGAAACGATGTCCTTGAGGTCGCTTCCGTCCTTTTTGTCCTTCAGAAGCGACACTGCGTTGTCATTGGCCTTTCATGTTCAAGCCCTGCATCCACCAAGCCGCTATCACTGCACACTGGACTTCACAAACGCCGTTGGTTATTTTTCCCTATGAACACTCCCACCAATGGCGATCACGATCTGGACATAGCCAAGGTCAACCAGCGCGCGCAGGAGATCGAGAGCAAGCTGCCCAAGCTCAAAAAAGTCTTCGAGCAAACGAAGATCATGCTCAGCATGGTGAAGGACTACTGGGCGGGTTCCTATCGCGAGATCCCGTACTGGGCCATCAGCGCAGTCTCCCTGGCTCTGCTTTACGTGCTCAATCCTGCCGACGTCGTCCCAGACGTCATTGTCGGCGTCGGCTATCTCGACGATGCCACCATCGTCGCCTTCTGTTTGAAACTCGTGCAGCGCGAACTGGAGCGCTACCAGGAATGGCAGGCCGCCCAAGCCCAGGCCGGCAAAGTCGTGGATGTCTAATACCATGATCTGTTGAATACAGGTCCGTAGCTCCGCACGTCACCCCCCTCTGTTTGAAACCACGTGGAGGCAGTTTCACCTCCAAGGAAGCACCCGGCGCATCCTTGCCATGCAAGACAAGCGCATGCCGCAGCGCTGGTAGGGAACCGCTGTGCGGGTCCGAAGATTCGGGTCTATGGCATCGCGGGCGCTCAAAAAGGTGCGCCGTCCCTGGAGTGTGGAAAGGCAAGCGCAGTGGTTGGGCCGACTGCCACCATGTCCCAATCCGACGGACGCAGCTCTGTTTTACCGCCCCTCAGCTCGGGTCCGCACAGACCCCTTTTCAGTTGCTGATGGTCTAAAACCCAGCGCACGTACTGTAGTCCCGGCTTCACCCAGTTTCGGAAAAGCACCGCAATCCCCACGCCTCCCCACACCACAAAAAAACCGCCGTGCAGCAGCGCTGCACGGCGGTTCTAATTCAATCAGTTCTGTCAGACCAGCTTACTTGGCAGGCGTGCCATAGACCTGAACTTCACAGTAGTGGTTCATGTCGTTGCTGGTGTTGCCATTGCTCCAGAGGCGCACATAGCGGGCCTTGATGCCCTTGGCGTCAATCACGCGGCCATGGTTGGTTTCCACGTAGGCAGGGTCATTGCCCTTGCCCATGGCGGAAGAGTCGTCGTGGTCGGAGTTCCACAGAGTGGTCACGCCTTTCTTGAACTCAGGATCGTCGGACACCTGCACTTCCACGTCGATGTAGGCCTGGGCCTGCTTGTGGTAGTGCCACATGGCGATCTTGTAGATGTTCGACTCGGCGCCGAGATCGATCTGCACCCACTGTTTGCCGGGCATCAGTTCCACGAAGGAGCCGTCAGCACCGTCGGCGTCGCCGTCGGTCACGAGGCTGAGTTCACCGATGATCGGCGCACTGTCAGAACTGGTGACTGGCTTGCCTTTGGCAAGGTTGGTGGTGCCTTTCGGGACCATGATGGATTTCACGACCTTGCTTGGGTCGGCCTTCTCAAGGTTCGGCAGCTCAGCAGGCACCGGGGTGCCGATGAACATGGGCTTCGGGAACTCGAGCGCGATCTCGACAAGATCACCAGCAGGAGCGGCTGGGGCTGCGGCGGCGGCTTTCGTTTCTTCTTTCTTGCCGCAGGAGGCAAGGCTGAGGGCGAGCGCGAGGCCCGTGAGGATGTGGAGGGTGTTTTTCATGGGGAACTTGGCTGGAGGTTGAGTGAATGTTGAATTTCCGCGGCAGATCACGCCTGGAAGTCTTCGGGCTTGAAGATGTACTTGCCGCCCGCAGCGGTGGCCTCGTAGGCCTTGAGCACCGTGACGCAGGACCGGAAGGCGGCTTCGACGTTGCAAGTCAGGTGCGCGGGGTCTTTGGCCTGCACAGCTTCGATGAAGTTCGCGATATGCGGCGTGTGCGGCTTGACCTTGAGCTTGCGGGCCAGCTCCCATTGGGAGAGGGCCTTGCTCTCGCGCACGTCGGCCACGCTGACGGCACCGTAAGACGGCGGTTTCGGCTTTTCCCAGTCACGGGGATGTTCCCAGAACTTGTTCTTCGCCTTGTCCGCCGCCTTCATGATGGGCGGGTTCTCACCCAGGGCGTATGACTCCCAGTCCTGGCCGGGTTCGGCGTAGAGCTGGTTGCCGTTCGTGTCGAGTTCGGAGATGATCGCCGTGCCACCGATGCCCATGTGCTTTTCATACGCACCTTGGGAACCCGTGGTGGTCAGCACCTGATAGTAGGCGCGCAGAGCACCGGCAGGGGTCTTGAATTCGTAGATGCACATCATGTTGTCGGGCAGCTCGAATTTCGGGCGGCCTTCCGTGCCATCGAAGTAATCCACGCCGCCTGAGGCGATGACCGACACCGGAGTGGACTCATACATCCAGTTGAACATGTCGATCTGATGCGCGCCGAGGTCGGAGAGAGGACCACCGCCATACTTCTTGAAGAAGCGCCAGTTGCGGAACTCCTCAAGACTGCCGTAGCCGTTCTTCGTCAGCACATCCTGAGGAATCTCATAGCCCTTCACCGCACCCTGCGGGGCGCTGCCGGAGACACCACGGTTCCACTGCGCATAGGCATGGGTGATGCGGCCGAGCATCTTGCCGGGCTTGATCACGTTGTCGCGCAGGTTGATGTAGCGCGGATTGGAGTGGCGCTGGTGGCCGATCTGGAAGATCCCGGGGTTCGCCTTGCCGGCGCGCACCATGTCGCGTGCTCCCTCGATCGTGTTGCTCATCATCTTCTCGCAATACACGTGCTTGCCCTTCTCAAGGCAGAGGCGCGAATACGGGGCATGCATGAAGTCCGGCGTGGCAATGAAGACGGCCTCAATGGACGGCTCCTTGTCGAGCATCTCGTTGATGTCTTCGTAGATTTTGATCTCGCCTTCCACCTGATGCTTGTTCTCACCCAGGAAGCCGCCACGCGTCTTCGCGATGGAGAACTTCCAGATGTCGCACATGGCCACCCACTGGATGCCAGGAACGTCTTTGGAGGCCACGCGGAGCGCGTTGCCCTGCGCACCGCAGCCGACGAGCGCGCACTTGATCGTGCGGCCTTTTTCAGTCGCTTGCGCGATCGCGCTCTTGCTGGTGGCGAGATAGATTCCGCTGCTCGTCAGAGCACTGGTGCGGAGGAAGCCGCGACGGTCCATGAAACGGGACAGTGGCGCTGGGGAAGGGGAGGGAGGCTGGGAATTCATAGGTGCAATCAGGCGTGTGGGTTCACTGCCAATGACGACGTGAAGTCGTGGTTATGCCTTCTTGCGGCCAAGGATGCCGTCGATCGAGAAGGTTTTCGCCTTCGAGGTCACCAGCGCGGCGGCCACGATCAGGATGGAAAGACCGATGTTGCTCACCACTTCCGTGTCATCCGGCAGGGCGGCAAGTCCCAGACCCAGGGAAAGGAAGACCAGACCGGCGGCCAGCAGGCCAAACTCAGTGCAAATGCCAATCGCCACCCAGATGCCGACGGGCACAAGAATGTAGCCGATGGTGGCTGCGAATGCGTCACATGCCCACTGCGGCATGAAGCTGTTGTCGCTCATCAGCTTGGCCAGCGGCCCGGTTTTCTTCGAATAATTGTCCAGACCAAAGCTCACCGTTGGTCCGTTGCCCCAGCGAAACTTGTCAAGGCCTGCCATGAACAGGCGCATGCCGACCCAAAGACGGAGCAGAAGATGTGCAAAATCGTAACTGAGGCTGCCGCAGCATTTGGAGGAGGAAGAGTCGGACATGGATAGGGTCTGGGTGGCTGGTTGAAGTGAGGCGTTGATTCTGAACCGGGGCCCTTGGAAATCCAGCAAAATTTAGGATGTACATACTTCGCAGATGTGAACGACCACAGTGGGTGAAAAAGCTGGATCGCGCCCTTTCCGTCAAATGTCACAATTTCAGTGTTGCAGGGGGGGATTCCGTGGCTTCTCGCTCAGCGTGCTTGCCATTCTGGGCATCTCCGCTTAAAAAAGACCGCTTAATTCATCCCATTCACTCTCTATGAGCTCCCTCTCGTCTCCCAAGCTTCCAGCCCAAGGCATCCTCGAACCTCTTGGTGATGAGGATCGCGACATTCTCAGCGGCTACGGTGAATTCCTTCCAGTGCAGCCGGGTCAGCACCTGATTGAGGAAGGCCAGCAGCAAAACAGCCTCTTTTTCGTCGTCTCCGGCAAGTTCCACGCCACCGCCATGCGCGGCGGCCACAAAGTCCTCCTCGGCTCCATCCAAAAGGGGGAAACCATCGGCGAAATCAACCTGCTCGACCCCAATGTTGCCAGCGCCAGCGTGACCGCTGTCGAGTTTTCCCAGGTCTGGCGCATCGATGGCACCACCCTCGAAAGTTACATCAACGAATACCCGCGTGCCGCCGCCTGGCTGCTCATCGGTGTCGGCCGCACCATTTCCCACCGTCTCCGCGCGGTGAATGAGAAGATCGCCGCCTTCTACAGCGCCTGATTCGTGCACGTGAGGCGGATTGTTTTGCGCTCGAGTGAATCGTGCGTTGCAGTCCGCCCTTCACGATGGAAAACTTCCACATGTCTGGCCTGCTGCCCTTTCCTCCTCACACTTGGCTGGAAGCCATCCAGGTCATTTTCCTCCTGTTTGCCGGTCATGCGGTGATGGACTATCCATTGCAGGGCGAATTCCTCTCCACCTGCAAAAACCGCCACCTGCTCTACAAACTGCAGGATCCCTCCCGCCCGGTGCAGATCTGGCCCTGGTGCATGACCGCCCATTGTCTGATCCATGCCGCCGCCGTCTGGGCCATCACCGGCTGTTTCATTCTCGGCTCCATCGAGTTCGTCCTGCACTGGCTCATTGATTTCGCCAAATGCGAAAACAAAACCACGTTCGTTCAGGATCAGGCGCTGCACTTCATCTGCAAAATCGCCTACGTCGTCGCCGCGATGCTCTACTGAGGTTTCCAGTTCTCCGTTCGCAGTTCACGGTTCCCATGCTAACAACAGGGAACTAAAAACCGAGAACAGCGAAACTTCGTCATGCAGCGCACCGCCATCCTGAACGTCGTCGGCCTCACCACCCGGCTCATCGGCGAGCACACCCCGGCCATCCGTGCCTTCATCGAGCGCAACCGCTCCACCCTCATTGAGCCCGTCCTGCCCGCCGTCACCTGCACGGCCCAGGCCACCTACCTCACCGGCCGCCTCGCCCGCGATCACGGCGTCGTCGCCAATGGCTGGTACGACCGCGACTACGCCGAGCACCGCTTCTGGAAACAGCCCGAGCAGCTCATGCAGGGCGAAAAACTCTGGGAGGCCCTCCGCCGCGTCGATCCCCAGTTCACCTGCGCCAAGCTCTTCTGGTGGTTCAACATGTACTCCACCGCGGACATCTCCATCACCCCACGCCCGCTCTACCCGGCGGATGGCCGCAAAGTCTTCGACATCCACACGCATCCGATGCCCCTGCGGGACCGCATCAAAAAAGACCTCGGCCCTTTCCCCTTCCGCCACTTCTGGGGCCCCGGCTCCGACATCAAATCCTCCATCTGGATCGCCGAAAGCGCCAAATGGATCGAGGAAAAGCACTGGCCCGGCCTCTCCCTCGTTTACCTCCCCCATCTCGACTACAATCTCCAGCGCGTCGGCATCGACATGGAGAAAATCCGCTTCGACCTCCGCCAGATCGACAACGTCGTCGGCGATCTCATCCGCTTCTACGAAACGCGAAACATCAAGGTCGTCCTCCTCTCCGAATACGGCATCACCAATGTCGAGCAGCCCGTCCACCTGAACCGCGTCTTCCGCGAGAAGGGCTGGCTCAACATCAAAGACGAACTCGGCCGCGAAACCCTCGACCTCGGCGGCTCCAAAGCCTTCGCCATCGCCGACCACCAGATCGCCCACATCTACCTCAACGATCCCAGCATCCTCGCCACCGTGCGCGCCACCCTCGAAGCCACCCCTGGCGTCGCCCAGGTCCTCGGCAAGGTGGAAAAACACCTCGTTGGCCTCAATCACGAGCGCAGTGGCGACCTCATCGCCGTAGCCGATGCCAAAAGCTGGTTCACCTACTACTACTGGCAGGACGACCGCAAAGCCCCCGACTTCGCCCGCTGCGTGGACATCCACCGCAAATGCGGCTACGACCCAGCCGAGCTCTTCCTCGATCCCACCATCAAGTGGCCCAAGCTCAAAATCGCCGGCAAGCTCGCCAAGAAAGCCCTCGGCCAGCGCATGCTCATGGACGTCATCCCCCTTGATGCCACCCTCGTCAAAGGCTCCCACGGCCGCATCCCCGAAGACCGCGCCGACTGGCCCGTCCTCATCGGCGACTTCGATCAGCTCCCCCGCACCGGCATCCTCTCCGCCCACGAAGTCTGCAACCACCTCTTCCGCCTCTGCTCCAGCGGGAATGGGTATGCGGGTGTCTCCCGCTAGAGAACGTTTAACCTCCTAAACTGGGAACCTTGCGCCCGGGAAATTCTCCGACGGCCTGTGTGTGAAGTGGTCCGCACACTCTGTGTGCGGTTTATAGGCAATCTTGCACACGAGGAGCGGCGCAAAGGATGAGGCGGGTCTTAGTTACTCCAGCGCTTTAACGGCGAAATCTAAAGCTGTCATCATTTGGTGGCTATTCAACCTTCATTTACGGGCAAAAAACATAAAAATGTGGGTTGTGCGTGGGTGTGACTGTGTTATGATGTGGAAGGTAACGGCTTTTATTCGCCTCTTCTGTGTATCCATGGTCTTCCTGGCTTTGGCGGAAGGGACGGGCTGTTGCCTAATGAAAACGACACTAATGAAAATCACACTGATGACCCAGCCGGGTGCCTGCAACGCCCCGGCATTTTATAGCTAGTCACCTGGATAGTTCCTGGTGGCTGGTTTCCGCGACTGAATTCCATGTCCACGACACCCAAACCCAAACAAAATAATCCGTCCAACGACGATCGTTTCTCCAAATACGAACAAAGTTGGAACATCACCTTCAAAGATTGCTTCCTCGCGTGGCTCAAGTCAGAGAAGGTTCCTATTAGGAGATTTATGCTAATTCTCTTTATCTGCCTGCTGGCAGGTATTTCGGTACTAGCATGGCTCTCAGCTCCTCCCCAAGCTTACTGGATCGCCTCCTTCACGTTTATTGTGACCTTGGCGACCTCTCTTTATCTCCAACATTTTGAAAAAGGATAAGATCAGATTGAGCATGGACGTTACTCCAGAGGCAAAAGACAGACTGGAATCCGTTCAGCGCAAAAGCGGTGCTGGCACTCTCATTGAAGTTTTCAAAAAGGCCATGGCTCTATATGAGCTTGTGCTGGATCAACAGGCCTCCAAGGGCAAGGTGATCCTCGAAAACCCCGATGGTAGTCGCGAAGTACTGCGCATTCTCTAACTCATTTAACTAACTTCTAGCCAGCGCCCGGCTTGGGGCGTCGTGCGACAGTAATGAACTGGTCGCGGGAACTAAAAAGCCGCCTTTGGAGCAAAACTCCAAGGCGGCTTGTTTTATTTATATGAAGGCAACTAGTGCAGTGCTTTCGCCCCTCACCCCCCAGCAGTGATCTGCACCACCTCGATCACATCCCCCTCTTTCACGCTCGCCCCATCAATCTCTCTCGGCAGTAGCGCCACCTGATTCTGCTCCACCACCACCGGCTTGCCACCAAGTCCAATGCTCTCCAGCAGCGACCTCACCGTCTGCGGTCCATCCAGCTCACGCTTCTCTCCGTTCAAAGTGATCTTCATAGCAAAAGTCGTCATTTAAGCAGCCAGGATCGAAGCATCCCAGTCCTTCCACACCGGATCCAGCCCCTGCAGCCGCAGCATCTCCGCCACACTCTGCGGTGATCTCTGATCCGCGATGCCAAACTGCCCTTCGGCACGGTTTGACTCCGCCTTCTCAGCCACTTCCACGCGCTTCCCACGCACCGTCAGGTGCAGGTCATCATTTCCCGCGCCCGTGTAGCCACCCGGCTCCGTATGGCTGCCCGCGCTCATCACCGTGATCCCCAGCGGTGCCAGCGCATCCCGCAGCGGTGCAGATTCCCGCGTGCTCAAAATGATCCCCACTTCCGGGAAGATGATGCGGTAGGCGCAGATCGTCTGCACCAGCGCCCAGTCCGGAAAATCCGTCATCGGCGTAAAGCCTCCCGCCGCCGGCCGCAGCCGCGGAAACGCCACCGTAAAACTCGATTTCCAGCAGTGCTTGTACAAATGCTCCAGATGCGCCGCCAGTCGCAGCGCTTCCAGCCGCCAGTCGCTCAGGCCAAACAACGCGCCAATGCCAATCCGGCGAAATCCACCCGCATACCCGCGCTCCGGGCAGGCCAGCCGCCAGTCAAAATCCTTCTTCGGCCCCGCCGTGTGCATGTCCTTGTAAATCTCACGGTCATAGGTCTCCTGATACACCACCAGGCCCTCCGCGCCCGCCTTGACCATGCGCTCATACTCCGGCGCCTCCATCGGCCCGACCTCGATGCCGATCGTCGGCACAAACTCACGAATCGCCCGGATGCACTCCTCCAGGTAGCCATCGCTCACAAATTTGGGATGCTCGCCCGCCACCAGCAGGATGTTCCGAAAACCCTGCGCCACCAGATGCTTCGCCTCTGTCACCACCTGCTCGATCGTCAGCGTCACACGCAGGATCGAGTTGTTGTCGCGCGAAAATCCGCAGTAGCTGCAGTTGTTCACGCACTCATTGGAGACATACAGCGGCGCAAACAGCCGCATCGTCCGCCCAAAATTCCGCCGCGTGATCATCCGCGACTCCTTCGCCATCGCCTCGATCTGCGCCGGCCCCTTCGGCTCCAGCAGCGCCGCAAACCTCTCCATCAGCGGCGTTTTGCGCGCCGGGAGGGCATCAAGCGTGGGAATGAAGGACGTCAGCATAATTGGGGGGCTGATATAATACGCACCCGCCGCCCCATGCAACGCCACGAACACCAAATTCACCCCATTCACCCCATTCACCCCTCCAAGGCACGGGATCTCCCCACCCCGAGAAATCTACCTTCCCCACTCTTTCTCTGCCCCCTCTGCCTCTTTGCCCCTCCGCGGCAAAACCGAACGTCCCCAACCCACACTCCACCACTCCACCACTCCACCTCAGTCACCCCACATACTGCGTCATAAACACCTCATTCCCCTCCGCATCCCGAAACACCCCCAGCAAAATCGGCTCTCCCTCACGCTGTTGCGGCGACTGCAAAATCTTCGCCCCCGCTTCGGCAATCTTCTCCGCCATCGCCAGCACGTCTTCATACTGAAAGCTCAGCCCCGTCGGATTCCGCGAGCCATCATGCCCTCCATGCAGTGCGATGATCGCATCGCCAAACCGCAGCTCCGTCCAGAACTCGCTCACAAAGATCTCCTCCAGGCCGATCACATCGCGGTAAAACGTCACCGCCCGTTTCATGTCGGCGGCCATCAGCATAAACTTCACTTTTTCAGGTTTCATCGGCGGGAGGAATCGTTGTCGGGTTTCGCTGGGTCTGAGGCTGCCACCTGGCTGTAAAACCGGGCTTTGTCTTGGGCAAAGCTCACCTCAAATCGTTTGCTTAGCATCATCATGCCACCCACAGCGATCATCCAGATCAGCCCTCCTCCCAAAATCACCCCCGGGGAAAACCACAGCATCCACGTGTTTTCGATGAACATCTGTGCGGGATCTTGGGCATCGTAATAAACGCCAACCTCATCACCACGCTTAAAATGATCGGACCGCGCCGCCCGCGATGATTGGACCTTGTGCAAGCTTCCCCCCGCATCACGGAACTCCACCACCGGATAATAGCTGATCACCTGCTTCGCCTGCGGCGATTCACCCGGGCTCCGAGTGCTCAGAATGCCGACCACATCCACAATCACGCCCGTGGTTTTTTCAGAGCTGTAAAGAAACCTTGCCGTGCTGGCGGTCCATATCAGCCCGGCACCTGCAATCAGCGCACCAAAGACAAAAAACCCACACAGGATTCCCTGCATCGTCCATTTTTCAGGGGCCAGTTCCATCATGGCCGCAAGGTGAGTCCCCTCAGGTGATCCGGCAAGCGAAGAACAACGGGCAAACAGTCCGCCGCCTTCCCATCCTCCATTTCCCAGCACCCCGCTTGGCGCTTCTGCGTTTCAGGCTACACTCGGCCCATGTGGAAAAACATTGTCATCCTCCTGCTCGCCTCCGCGCTGGCGGCTTCGCTCCTTCTGCGGCGCGGTGCCGGATCGCATGCGGCACCTTCCGGGACAGCTGACCTTTCACCCTCCCGCCCTGTCCCTCCTCTGGTGCAGCCTCCTGCGGTCCTGCCTTCGCCCCCGGCTCCCGTGGTCACCCCCCCAGAGAAAGGCCCGCCTCAAGACGCCCCCGCCCTCCAGCCTCCCGCTCCTCTCAATGCCGTCGCAAAGGTGCTGCAGGAGGCCCGCGCCAATCCGGTTCTTACCGGCACCTCCATCGGCTTCTGCCTCATCGACAGCAAAGGCGCGGTCACCATGGATGAAAACGCCGGGACCGCCCTCATTCCCGCCTCCAGTTTCAAAACCCTCACCACCGCCACCGCTCTGGAAATCCTTGGGCCGGACTTCCATTTCACCACCGAACTCAAATCCACCGCACCCATCCAGGAGGGTGTCATCAAAGGCGATCTAGTCATCGTCGGCGGGGGCGATCCCATGCTGAAGCTCGAAGATCTGAAAGCCTGGGCCGCCGATTTAAAACAGCGCGGCCTGACTCGCGTCACCGGCACCATTCGTGTAGATTCCAGCTTCTTCAGCGGCAGTCTCTACGGCGACTTTTGGAATTGGGGCGACATCGGCAACGGCTACGGCAGCGGCGTCGCAGGGCTGAATCTCAACCACAACCGCTACATCCTGATGTTTCAGGCAGGGCCCGAGGTGGGTTCTCCCGCCCAGCTGCTCGGCATCAATCTCGAAGTCCCCGGCGCCATCTGGAAGAATGAAGTGACCACCGGCCCTGCCGATTCGGGCGATGGCGTCATGATTCACGGTGGCGAAAACACCACAGCCATCTACCTGCGCGGCACCGTCCCTCTGGGAGCCGCAAAATTTCAAGCCCGCGGTGCCGTGCCAGATCCCGCCCGCTTTGCCGCGCACCATTTCCGTGCCGCACTTCAGGACGCCGGCATCCAGGTGGGCAGCCCAGCCACCGGCGCTAGCCCCGCCAAAAAAAGCGGCAGTGGCAATGGCCCTGCCAAAAGCAGTGGCAGTGAAGGCGCCACCAGCATCGCCCCAGCCACCGCCAGTCATTCACTACTGAAACACGACTCCCCGCCGCTGCTCGACATCATCAAAAGCATCCACAAAGTCTCCGACAACCAGGAAACGGAATGCGTCTTCCGCCTGCTCGGCCTGAAGGCGGGCAAACCATCTGCGGAAGTGATCCGCGAACACTGGAAAACCCGCGGCCTCGAATTCGCCGGCCTCCGCATGGAAGACGGCAGCGGCCTCTCCCGCGCCGACTTCATTCGTCCTCTCGATCTCGCCCGCCTCCAGTTCCTCGCAGGCACCGGCCCGCAGGGGATCGCATACAAAGCATCGCTCCTCTCCGAAAACGGACTCACCTGGAAGATCGGTGCCATGTCCGGCATCCGCACCTACACCGGCTACGCCAAAACCAAATCCGGCGAGGAATACTGCTACGCCCTCATGGTCAATCACTACACCGATGGCAAAACCGTCTCCGAGCTTTGCCGCCTCGTGCTGGACGCGATGATGGGCCTCTAGCTCTCCATGGTTGGGCCATGCCAGCCACTGCTCAGGCGAAACAAAGTAGCCTTGTTCCTGCGGAACAAGGAACGCGCTGCTTCAACCCACCACACACTCATGGCAGTTCGCAAAACGAGCGCGCATGGGGTCTTCGGTTCACATTAGAAAGATAAAGAGGCAAAGACGGCAGAGATGGGATTCATTCTCTGCTCCCTCTGCATCTCTGCCCCTTTGCGGCAAAATCGAACGTCTCATCAACTTCGAAACCGCATGTCGTCGAGAGCTCCATCCGGCCCCTCCGCACCCTACTTCAGCTCCTGAATCCGCAGATTCCGAAACTTATACGTCTGCCCCTTCTCCCCATGATGCTGAATGGCGATCACGCCGCTCGCATCCTTGTCGTCTTCCACATCCGTGGTCAGCACCCCGTTCACGAAAATCTTCAGGCTCTTCCCACGGCATTCAATCCGGTAGTTGTTCCAGTCATTGCGCTTGAAGGCATCGCCCGCACGGGCGCGGAAGGCCGCTTCGCTTTCCTTGTTGCCCTTGATCGGACTCGCAAACCACATGCGCCGCCCTTCATCATACAAGCCGCCGCTCCACTTGCGGTTCGCATCTCCGTCCACTTCCGCCTGATAACCAAACACCTTGTTCTTCTCCACATGCGCCCGGAACATGAAGCCGCTGTTCGCCTGGCCCGGAGGCAGCAGAATGTCACCTTCAAAGATGAAGTCACCGTAGGTCTTCTCCGTCACCACAAAGAACTTCTTCTCCCCCGTGAGATGAATCTCCCCGTCCACAATGTCGATCTGGCCCCACTCATACGGGTTCTTCCAGCCCGTGAGCGTTTTTCCGTCAAAGAGTGACACAAAGTCATCAGCGAAAGCAGGAATCGAGACGGCCAGGGCGAGTGCGGCAAATAGAAGGCGTGGTTTCATGGTGGGTGTCCGGTATAAAGACGGTCAGTCGCATCAAACAAGGTGAAAAGCGCGGGGCTCTCGACAAACTCACCGCCTATTCCCATGCAGTCGCGCAAAGAAACAGCCTGGAAAAAGAACCGGAAGCTTGGAGATGTGAAAGGCGGCAGAACTCAGCCGAAAATCACCGACAACATTTTCGCGCGCGCCCATTCATTGCAGCGGCCGGCACCCGGAACTGAATTGCCCATTTTCATCTGCGACAATCCATCCAGGGACTTCTTCTTTCCCGTTTCCGAGCAGGAAATCCGGCGCGAACTGGCGCACTTGCCTCGCAAAGACTGGAAAGGCATCACCCACATCTGGTTCAGGCGCTTCAAAAAAACGGACTACGAAGGGGGCGAGCTCCCACTGGCTCAGTTTTGCTGTGGCTCCGGTGTGCGCCTAATCGTTCTCTACCCCTGGCCGGTGAGCATGGAATGGGAGCATGGCACCAGGATTCCGGCGTTAAAACAGCAGAGAACCCTCGAGATGTATGGCGCCAGCCTGCACCACCGGGTCGATGGCTGGGTGTCTTCCTGGACCCTGGCCGGGCTGAAGAATTTCTACATGGAGCATCTGTTCTACCATGAGGTCGGCCATCATGTGGATCGTTACTTCCGGCGCTGGAGCAAGGCCAATCACAGCGTCATTGAAGAAGTGGCCAATCAATACGCCTTCAGCAAAACCACCAAGCGCTCCATCGTCTTCCGGGACGATCAGTTATGACCTTCCCGCCAAAATCTCCAGTGCCTGCAAAACTCAGAGCATGCAGGCACCGTGCGTTGAGGAAGCAGCCTAGTTGCCGCCTCTCAATTCCCCCACCACTTTAGGCACCGCCATTTGGGTGGAGTTGCCAGAGCCGCCGGCCGCGCGGTTGTAACCGCCGCCCAGAGCCTTGTAGGCTTTCACAAACGCATTCAGCTGCTCCTGCTTCAGCTCGATCAGATCAATCTTGGACTCAAGCGCATCACGCTGGGTCAGCAGCACTTCCGTGTATTCCGCACGGGCGTTGAAGAAGAGCTGGCCGGCGATGTTGATGGAGTCGTTCAGAGCCGCCACCTGCTGGGCCTTGAGATCGTAGCTGCGGCCGTAGTTTTTGATCTGCGCGAGTTGGTTCACCGTCTCGACGTAGGCTTTCAGCACCGTCTGCTGGTAGGTGTAGATCGCCGCGATCTGACGCGCGCTCGCACCGAGGAACGCTGCCTTGATCGCACTCCGGTTGATCAGCGGTGCCATCACGTTGCCGGCAATACCATAAACCAGCGAAGCCGGGGTGGTGAACGCGGACTCCAGCGAGAAGGACTGCAATCCCAGGGCTCCTTTAAGGCTGAGGGAAGGGTAGAATCTCGCCGCCGCAGCCTTCACATCCAGCCCGGTCGCCGCCAGTTCCAGCTCCGCCCGCCGCACGTCCGGACGGTTCCGCAGCAGTTCGACAGGCAGCCCCGTGTTGATGCGGCCAAGCATCAGTTGCTCGAAGCCCTCCGACCTCCGCTTCACGTGCTGGGGGTAGCGACCAACGAGGTAGTTGAGCTTGTTTTCAGCCACCGTGATCTGCTGCTGAACTTGGAACTGATGGCTTTGGTTCTTGAGCACTTCAGCTTCAAATCGGCGCACGGCAAGCTCCGTCACCCGGGCGTTCGCTTTCTGCAGCCTCACCGTCTCGAGCGCATTCTTTTGAATCTCAATCATCCGCTTCAGGGTCGTCAGCTGGTTGTCAAACGCTACCAGCTCATAGTAGGTCTGGGCGATCTCGGAGACGATGTTCGTGATCATGAAGTTCCGCCCTTCCTGGGTGCCCAGGTAGCGCAGGATCGCGGCATCCCGCTCGTTGCGCAGCTTCCTCCAGATGTCCACTTCCCAGTCAAAGTCGGCGGAGAAGCCGAAGTTCGGCATGTTCTTGGGAAGTGGGACGCCTGCTGCAATTTCGTTGGCGGTATTGTCTTCCACGGCTCCGGCGGCCGTATGCCTGCCCACTTTGTCCAGCCCGGCGGTCGTGCCTGCGGTCACAAAGGGGAGAATGGCGCCTTTGCGCGCACGCACTTCGGCCTTCGATGCCTCAATCTCCTGCAGCAGGATGTTCAATTCCTGGTTGTTGCTCAGCGCGGTGCTGATGAGGGATGTCAGGTTTGGATCCTTGAAATACTCCTTCCATCCGATCACCGCAGAATTCTTCGTTCCAGCCGTGTCCGGAAAGTTGGCTGGCAGCGGCGGATCACTCGATGGCAAAGGGTCGCGGCGGAGCACGGAAGAGCACCCCTGCACCAGGACGATTAGACAAACGAAATTAAATGCTAGGAGCTTGTTCTTCAGGTTTTGCATGTTCATGATGGCCGTACTCTCCGAGTTCGCTCAGCGGTGTATCGTCTTCATCTGGGAGAAGTTTTCCACGGGCTGCGATTGTGCCGAAGATATAATAAAGTCCTGGGACGACAAGCAGGCCGATAACCGTCCCTAAAAACATCCCGCCAGCTGCCGAGGCACCAATCGTCTTGTTGGCGATCGCACCGGCACCATGCGCCCTGAGCAGCGGAATCATCCCCGCAATGAAGGCGAAAGAGGTCATCAAAATCGGACGGAAACGTACCTTGGCGCCTTCAATGGCCGACTCAAGGATGGACAATCCTTCCTGATGCCGTTGAGAGGCGAACTCGACAATCAGAATGGCGTTTTTGCCCAGCAGGCCCACCAGCATGATGATGCCCACCTGCGCATAGATGTCGTTGTCCAGACCCATCGCTTTCAGCAGCGCAAAGGACCCCATGACCCCGATGGGCAGGGACAGGATCACCGCCAGCGGCAGAGTGAAGCTTTCGTACTGTCCCACAAGCACCATGTAAACGAACAGCAGCACCACGATGAAAATATACATCGCCTCATTGCCTCGTCCCACCTCGTCAAACGAGAGACCGGCCCAGCCGATGTCAAAGCCTCGCGGCAGGGTCTTCTTCGCCACGTCTTGAATCGCTTTGATGGCATCACCGCTGCTGAAACCCACGGCCGGCGCACCCTGGATGGACGGGGCAGGGTAGGCGTTGTAACGGGTGATTTCATTCAAGCCCAGCTTCGGCTTAAGACTCATGAATGCCGAATACGGCACCATCTCGCCCTTTTCATTGGCGACGTACATGTCCTTGAGATCCTTCGGCAGTTTCCGGTAGTCCGGATGTGCCTGCACATACAGCTTGAAGAACTGGCCAAACTTGATGAAGCCCTGTTCGTACGTGCTGCCGATCATGACAGAGAGGTTGTCCATCGCCTTCCCAATCGAGACCCCCTTTTGCATCGCCACTTTGTTGTCAATCACGAGCTCGATCTGGGGATAGTTGGCGCTGAAGAACGTGAAGAGACCGCGGAGCTCTTTGCGCTTCCCGAGCGCCGTCATGAACTCATCGTTCACCACCTGCAGCTTGTCGTAGTCGCCCGTGTTGGTTTTGTCCAGCAGTCGGAGCGAGAAACCACCCGCAGCACCGTAGCCGGGAACCGCCGGAGGCTCGTAGAACTCGATCGTGACTCCTGATATGGCTTTGCACTTTTCTTCCAGTTCCGCGATGATCTGAGGTGCGGTCAGTTTCCGCTCCTCCCAGTTCTTCAGATTGATCAGACACGTGCCGGCGTTCGATCCGCGGCCCTCCGTCAGCACTTCGTAGCCCGCCAGCGATGACACGGAGTCAACCCCTTCAATGGTCTTGGCCAGCTGCTGCAGCTCGGTGGACTTCGCAGAGGTGCGTTCCAGGGTCGAGCCTGGGGGCGTCTGCAGAATCGCGTAGATCATTCCCTGGTCCTCCGCAGGAATGAAGCCTGCGGGCAGTTTTTCGTTGATGAAATAAATCGCCGCACCGGCCAGCCCCAGCACCGTGAACGTTATCAGTCGCCGGTGCACAATCCTTCTGAGAATGGCGACGTAAATGTCCGTCACCTTGTCAAACACATGATTGAAGGCGGCCAGCAGCAATGCAATCGGCCCGCGCCATTTGCGCTTGTGGCCGGGCTCGTGGTCGTGGCCATGCTCGGACTTTTTCAAAATCATCGCGCACAGCACGGGCGTCAGCGTCAGCGCCATGACGCCGGAGAGCACGATGGCCACCGCCATGGTGATCGAGAACTGCCGGTAAAAGACCCCCACCGGACCGGTCATGAACGTCACTGGCACGAACACCGCGGTCATCACCAGCGTGATCGCGATAACCGCACCCGCGATTTCATGCAGCACCATCTGCGTCGCCTTGTAGGGGGAGATGCTCGTGCCATGCATTTTCGCATGCACGGCCTCCACCACCACGATGGGGTCGTCCACCACGATGCCGATCGCCAGCACCAGCGCGAAGAGCGTGATGAGGTTGATCGTCACTCCAAACATCTGCATCAGGAAGAAGGCGCCGATCAGCGAGACCGGCACCGCCAGCGTCGGAATGAGCGTTGAGCGCCAGTCCCCGAGGAACACAAACACCACGAGCGCCACCAGAATGAAGGCCTCGATCAGCGTGTGCAGCACCTTCTCAATCGAGGCATCAAGGAAGTTGGCCACATCGTAGCTGATCTTGTAGTCCATCCCTGACGGAAACGTCTTCTCCTTGATCTCCACCAGCTTCTCCTTGATCTCCTTGATGACTTCGTTCGCGTTGCTCCCGAAGCTCTGCTTGATCACGATGGCCGCAGAGGGCAGTCCGTCCAGGTCGGAATACAGATCGTAGAATTCACTGCCCAGTTCCACGGACGCCACGTCCTTCAGGCGCAGCAGTTCACCATCTTCCGTGGCTCGCAGGATGACGTTCTCATACTGCTCGACGGTGTTGTATCGGCCCACATAAGTGAGCACATACTCCAGCGACTGGGAAGTCTTGCTGTCCGCTCGCCCGATTCGCCCTGGAGACCCGATCAAGCTCTGCTCCGAAAGCGAATGCATCACCGACTCTGTTGAGACGTTGTAGGCTCGCATGCGGTCCGGCTTCAGCCAGATGCGCATGGCGTACTGTCGCGTGCCCAGGATCTTGGCCAGACCTACACCGCGAATACGGCTCAGTTCGGGGATGAGATAGATGTAGCCGTAGTTGAACAGGAACTGCATGTCCGCATTCTTGTCCGTGCTGAAAAGGTTCACGTACATCAGCATGTTCGGCGTCAGGTTGTTCACGATCACGCCTTCGCGCTGCACCAGCGGAGGGAGACGGCTCATCACCTGGTTCACGCGGTTCATCACGTTCACGGTCGCCTGGTTCGGATCGGTCCCCATGTGGAAGATCACCTGAATGGTTGCCTCACCCGCACTCGTTGCGTCCGAGGTCATGTACTTCATGTTGGGCACCCCGTTGATCGAGCGCTCCAGTGGAATCAAACACGACTCTTCCAGAACTTTCGCGCTCGCTCCCGGGTAGTCCAGGGTGACCATGACCGACACCGGCGCCACATCTGGGAACTGGGAGATCGGCAGGGTGATCATCGAAAGCCCCCCCAGGAACAGGATGATCAGTGAGATAACAATGGCCAGGGCTGGCCGGCGCAGAATCTTCGTAAACATGGGTCAAATCCTATAATTATTCAGCATGCAGTTTCATGTCCTTGAAAGCCTCTTCGGGCTTCTTGAAAACATACTCTGCTTTCTCTCCGCTCTTGGCCTGCCTCATTCCTTCGAGAACAATCCTGTCCTTCTCGGTCAAACCTTCGCTGACGATGAAGACATCCTCCAACTCCTCGCTGATATGGATGCGCTGTTGCACCAGCACATCATCCGCTCCCACGATGAACACATAGTGATGGTCCAAAATCTCAAACGTTGCTTTTTGGGGCACCAGCAGCGCACCCTTGACCATTTTGTTCATGCGAATGTTGCCCGTCTCGCCGTGCCTGAGAAGGCGGTCCGGATTCGGAAAGTCCGCACGGAATGGAATGGTGCCGGTTTGATTGTTAAACTCCGCCTCGATCACGTTGACTCTTCCCGGCTGGTTGAACGTCTTGCCGTTGGCCATCACCAGTTCGACCTTCTTTCTCTCGTCCGGCTGCTCTTCAGACATGTAATCCAGATACTCTGCCTCAGGGACGTTGAAATAGACCCACATCTCGCTGTTGTCAGACAGCGTCGTTAGCAGATCCCCCTCATCCACCAGGCTGCCATTCCGCAGGTGCAGGCGGTCCATCAGCCCCGGAAAAGGCGCATTGATGTTGGTGAAGCCGAGGTGCGCCTGCGCGAGGTTCACCACCGCCACTTTTTGTTCCCATTTGGCCTTGGAAATGGCCAGCTCCTTGTCAGACACCACCTTGCTGTCCGTCAATCGCTTGGTGTTTTCATACTCAACCTTGGCCACTTGGGCCTCAGCCTCGGCGCTTGTCAGCTCTGCCTGGTAAACCAGCGGCAGAATCTTGAACATCGGTTCGCCTTCCTTGACGAGCTGGCCCTCCTTCACAAAGACCGATTGCAAATAGCCACGCTCCACCGCGCGGAGCTCAATGTTGCGGCAGGAACGAATCTGGCACACATATTCACGCGTGACCAGCGTATCCCTCTTGATGGGGTTGGTCAGGATCATCTGAGCCTCCGCCTCCTTCTCCTCATGCTCAGCCTCCTTGTGATGGCAGCCGCTTAACAGGAGGCTGGCCGCCAAGCCAGCATAAATGAGGGATTTCCGGGAAGCGATATGCAGTAATTCCATTCTTGGCCATACGAAGCCACAGAACCCGGGCTATTCATATACCCTCCTCAAGGGGTTTTAACCCCCACCCCCGACACCAGTGTTAGCGTTCAATAGGAACGATAAGCGCTACATGGCTATAAATAAAACAAGAGGTGTAATACGATAAAAAGTTAAGACTCAATCGTTAAAACCCATCCTCGCCCCACGCCACACGCCCTCCGTCATCACAATCCTCGGCGCCTCGGGGATGCCCCGCTCATTCTGCTGGTACTGCGTCACCAGCAGATCCACCGCCGCCGCACCGAGGACATCCGCCTGCTGGTCGATCCCCGCCACCTCCGCCATGTCCGCCCGCCAGCCCAGCGAGACATGATCCGGCCTGCGCGAGGAGGGCAGGGTGGCCAGCCACTCTTTCACCAGATGGCCTCCATCGATCACCACATCCGGCTTCGCCGTGCGCACCCACTGCAGGAAATCATTGCGACTCAGCGACTTGCGCAGCGCCAGCAACTCACCGGGCTTGGCCAGCGGGTGATGCGCCAGAAAACTCGCCGACCACGCTCGAAACATCCGCTCATTGATCGTGCTGCCGCAGTAAAAGCCGATCCGTTTGTACCGCTGCTTCTTCAGCATCCGCAGCGCCGTCATCATGCCCAGATAATGATGGTGATGCACCCGGTGCAGCTGCGGCCGCGCATACCCCAAGCCGATCACCACACTGCTGAACTTCTCCCACGCCATCGACACATGCCCGCGGCTGCGCGACACCAGCGGCGAAAGAATGAACCCCGGAATCCCCCGCGCTTCCAGAATGTCAGACAGCCGCCGCGCCGTCATCCCCCGCGCTGCCAAGTGAAACTCCTCCAGCTGAAAGCCCAGTTTCGCCGCCTGCCGGTGCGCCCCCAGCACCAGCTGCTGCGACCACGACGAACGCTCGATCTCCTGCGAACTCCGCTCCGCCCAAACAAAGGCCAGCGTCAGCGGCGCCGCCACACGCCGCGTGCTCCTCATGTGTGTCATCAGCTTCGCGATCTCAGGATCAGGCTGGTATCCCATCTCCTCTGCCGTCTGTACAATCCTCTCCCTCAGAGCCGCCTCCACATGCTTCCCCCCACGCAACGCGCGCGAGACCGTCATCTTGGAAATGCCGAGCTTGAGGGCGATGTCGTTCAATGAAGCGCGTGCCATCCCGCACTCTACACAAGCTCACCCATTGAATCCAATGTCGGTGTTGCAGCCGCTGCGTTGCATCGCTTCACTGCCATAGCCCGCATATTTAACCCGGACGTCCGGCCTCTCCCAAACGTATACCCCGCGAAGAAATCAAAATCATGGATATCCAACGAAACGGCTCACAACCCTCCGGCAAAGGCCCTGCCGACTGGTTCACCGGCACCGTGCGCATCGATCCACTTTTCCAGCCATCTTCACCAGCACGCGCCGCCGGTGCCTGCGTTACCTTCGAGCCCGGTGCCCGCACCGCATGGCACACCCATCCGCTTGGCCAGACCCTGATCGTCACCTCCGGCTGCGGTCGCGTGCAGCGCCTCGGCGGACCCATCGCAGAAATCCGCCCCGGGGATGTCGTCTGGTTCCCTCCCGGCGAAAAACACTGGCACGGCGCCTCGCCCACCACCGCCATGACGCACATCGCCATCCAGGAAAGCCTCGACGGCAAAGTCGTCGACTGGCTCGAGCACGTCACCGACGAGCAGTATCAATCCATCCAACCCAACTCCTAACCTCCCTCCCATCATGCCCACCGCCAAATCCTACGCCGCCTCCAGCGCCACCTCACCCCTCGCATCCCTCCAGATCCCGCGCCGCGATCCCACTGATCGCGATGTCGAAATCGAAATCCTCTTCTGCGGCGTCTGCCACTCGGACCTTCATCAGGTCCGCAATGAGTGGAGCGCCATGCCCACCACCTATCCTTGCGTCCCCGGTCACGAAATCGTCGGCCGAGTCACCCAGGTCGGCTCCGCTGTGAAGAAACACAAGCGCGGCGACATCGTCGGCGTCGGCTGTCTCGTCGACTCCGATCAAACCTGCCCGCAGTGCCAGGCCAATCTTGAGCAGTTCTGCCCGCACTCCACCTTCACCTACAATTCGCCCGACAAACACGGCACCGCCCCCGTCACCTACGGCGGCTACTCCAGCAGCATCGTCGTGGACGAGCACTTCGTCCTCAGCGTCCCCGGAAATCTCAGCCTCGCAGGTGTCGCCCCCTTGCTCTGCGCAGGCATCACCACCTACTCCCCCATGCGTCGCTGGGGCGATCTCAAAGGCAAAAAAGTCGGCGTCATCGGTCTCGGCGGTCTTGGCCACATGGGCGTGAAGTTCTCCCACGCCTTCGGTGCCCACACCACCGTGCTCAGCACCTCGCCCAAAAAGAAGGACTCCGCCCTCGCCCTCGGTGCCGATGAAGTCATCATCTCCACCGACGCCAACGACATGCAAAAGCACGCCGGCAGCTTCGACTTTATCCTCGACACCGTCTCCGCCGATCACGACATCAACGCCTACCTCAACCTCCTCAAAATCGACGGCACCCTCACCCTCGTCGGCGCTCCAGACAAGCCCCTCCCAGTCTCCGCCTTCGGCCTCCTCTTCGGTCGCAAGCGCCTCGCCGGATCCCTCATCGGCGGCATCGCCGAAACCCAGGAAATGCTCGACTTCTGCGGCCAAAACAACATCACCTCCGACGTCGAAATCATCCCCATCCAGCAGATCAACGAAGCCTACGACCGCCTCCTCAAAAGCGACGTCAAATACCGCTTCTCCATCGACATGGCCTCCCTCAAATCCGAGTAAGTGAAAGTGCGTGGCGTCCTATCAATTCAGGACGCCAAATCAGGCTCTCCCTCTCCCCGCCCCAGGCACACGCCAAAAACGCATCGTTGCCTTCGGGGAGAGGGTTGGGGTGAGGGGGCCGACCAAAAGCTCTCGCCAGCATCAAAGCCCCCATTCGTCATTCCTCGTGTTACCGTAACAGAGACTCAATGATTGCATTACGGGCCGTTTCCCGTTTAAAACCACCCTCAACCATGAAATCCGTCCTCCTCGCCACCCTCCTCACCCTCGGCTCCGCCAGCGCTCAGCCGCTCTGGATCGAAGCCGAATCCTTCTCCACCCCCGGTGGCTGGGTGCTCGACACACAGTTCATCGATGCCATGGGCTCCCCCTACCTCATGGCCCACGGCATGGGCAAGCCTGTCAAAGACGCCTCCACCGACATCGAACTCCCCGCAGGCACCTACACCCTCTGGGCCCGCACCAAAAACTGGGTCGGCCCCTGGGACGCCAAAGGCGCACCCGGCCGCTTCGAGATCAGCATCAACGGCAAAAAGCTCGACCACGAATTCGGCGCCACCGGCAAAGACTGGCAGTGGGAAAAAGCCACCCCCGTCAAAACCTCCGGCAAAACCACCCTCGCCCTCCACGACCTCACCGGCTTCGATGGCCGCGTCGATGCCATCATCCTCAGCAAAGACGACTCCTTCACCCCGCCCAACGACCTCGCCGCCACCAACAAACTCCGCCGCCAGCTCCTCGGCCTCCCAGACAAAGCCCCTGAGACCAGCGAATACGACCTCGTCGTCATCGGCGGTGGCTACTCCGGCATGGGCGCCGCCATCTCCGGCGCACGCCAGGGCTTGAAAGTCGCCTTCGTTCAAAACCGCCCCGTCCTCGGTGGCAACGGCTCCAGCGAAATCCAGGTCTGGGCCATGGGCGGCACCCGCCGCGGCCTCTACCCCCACCTCGGCGAGATCGTCGAAGAGTTCGCCGACCGCGCCAGCAACAGCCCCGCCGCCAATCCCCAGGAGTTCAACGACAAGCTCAAAGAAGACACCGTCGAAGCCGAAAAAACCATCTCCCTCTTCCTCAACACCCACGTCTACGGCGTCGAAATGAGCGCCGACAAAAAGAACATCCGCAGCGTCATCGGCCTCGACACCAAGACCGGCAAAGAGACCCGCTTCGTCGGCAAGTTCTTCGTCGACTGCACCGGCCACGGCAGCGTCGGCGCACTCGCCGGAGCCGAGTTCATGATGGAAGAAAAAGGCCGCATGGGCATGAGCAACATGTGGGTCATGCAAAACCTCAAGAAGCCCGTCACCTGGCCCCAGACCCCTTGGGCCCTCCCCCTCACACTCGAAGACTTCCCCGAGCCCAAAGCCCTCGCACCCGTCGGCAAAAAGAACGCCGAAAACATGAAAGGCTACGACCTCGGCTACACCCCCGTGCCCGATCCCGCAGACTACGTCCATGGCGAATGGTTCTGGGAAAGCGGCTTCGACAAGCACCCCATCAACGACCTCGAACTCATCCGCGACCACAACTTCCGCGCAGTCTACGGCGCCGTCACCGCCCTCAAAACCCTCAAGGCCGAAAAATACGCCGACTACGACCTCTCCTGGCTCGCCTACATCGGCGGCCCCCGTGAATCACGCCGCATCGTTGGCGACATGATCCTCAATGGCGAAGACATGGTCAAAGGCATCATCCATCCCGACGGCTGCGTCCCCACCACCTGGGACCAGGACCTGCACTATCCCAAAGAGCAGTACGCCAAAAACTTCCCCGACAATCCCTTCATCAGCCGCGCCGAATTCGGCAAGCACACCGACCGCAAAAACGGCTACCCCGTCCCCTACCGCTGCTTCTACAGCAAAGACATCGGCAATCTCTTCATGGCAGGTCGCACCATCTCCGTCGAGCGCCACGCCCTCGGCTCCACCCGCGTCATGCGCACCTGTGGCATGATGGGCGAAGTCGTCGGCAAAGCCGCCTGGATCTGCGTCCGCCACCACACCAGCCCCCGTGGCGTCTATGAGCAGTACCTCGACATTCTCAAAGACCTCATGTCCCAGCCCGGAGCCATGCGCCGCGACTCCCTCGAAGCCGATCTCAAGCTCCCCCCCAACGCCAAAAAACTTCCCGACCTTCCCCCTCCCGGCACCTCCGCCGACAGCATCGACCCCAAAAAGCTCGAAGGCCTCGTCATCGACGACACCGAAGCCGAGCTAAGCGGCAAATGGGCCCACGGCGAAGGCCTCAAGCCCTACGTCGGCAAACACTACAGCTACGGCTCCGACAAAGACGCCAGCGCCCGCTTCGCCTTCAGCGTCAAACAGACCGGAAATTACGAAGTCCGCATCTACTTCCAGCCCCACGAAAACCGCGCCAAAACCGCCCCCATCACCCTCCTCACCGCCGACGGCGAAAAAACCCTCACCGTCGATCAAACCAAAGCCCCCAAAGACCCCCAGGGCGCCTACTCCCTCGGCACCTACAAATTCACCGCCGGCGAAGAATCCGCCGTCATCTTCCGCACCACAGGCGCCGGCGGAAACGTCCACCTCGACGCCGTCCAAATCCTCCCCGCCAAGTGATCATCTCCTGCCTGCTCTTGCCATGGAAACGATCTCCATTCCGTTGAGCAAGCACAAGCTTGTGCTGATGACTGCGGGCAGTTGGGTGCTTGTGGCGCTTTGTGGATGGAACATCTTGGCGCATGATGGCCCGGCCAATGGATTGCTCGACAGGATGTTTTCTTGGATTGGATTTCTTTTTTTCGGCTGTTGCGGAGTGTTCGCAGCCTGGAAGCTTTTCGATAAGCAGCCAGGATTGATCATCGATGCCGAAGGCATCGTGGACAATTCCAGTGCAATCGCTGTCGGACGCATCCCGTGGGCTGAGATCACGGGATTCGGCATCTCTAAAGTCTTCGGGCAAAGGTTTATCACCATCAGGGTGACGACTCCTGAAAAGTACATCGGCGTCAGAGGCTTTGTTCGAACTTGGATCAATTCGACGAACATGAAAATGACCGGCAGTCCCATCAATATTTCAGAGGGCATCTTGGAAACAAATTTTGATGGTCTCTTAAACCTTCTGACAGATGCTGGGACGCACTTTAAAACGTCGGCCAACAGGTTCAAGGATGCGTCTGAATGCGTTGCAGATGTTGACGGCGAAGCAAAGTAGCCCAGTTGCGCCGCAACTGGGTTCATGCCCCGGGAGCGCGGCATTCCAATGCCGCTCTGGCTCACCAAGGGGTGGTTGAATCGATAACCTTTCATACACCCCCCCGCGTGTCTTCATTCCCTGATCCCGGAGGGATCACAGCCGGTAGCCAGGGGTAAGCTCGCGCAGCGAGCGCCACCCCTGGAAAGCCGCATCCAGATCCGGAAAGCAAACCCAGTGCTTTCTTCTCACACCGCGCTCACCAGAAGCGTCTGCACGAACCTCCGCCTCAGGTCGCAGGCTCAACACGCACCACTGAGACCCCATTCGCCCCCTCCTCGACCCCGCGCTTGCCCCACCCATTTTTTGCACCCATAATACCCCATGATCGCCACCTATGAATCCATCATGGATGCCGCCCTGCAGCTCACTCCCGGAGATCGTTGCCGGATTGCCGCAGGCCTGTGGGACTCCGTTGGCAGTCCTCCGCATGAACTCGAAGAAGACGACCTTGAGGCAGTCCTGAATCAACGTGAAGCAGAAATGGATCAAGACCCTTCACTGGAAATCAGCCATCAGGAATTCATGGCCCATTTCGATGCCCGGCGTCAGCCGTAAAAGCTCTGGCCAAGTACGATAGACACTCCTGTCTGTCGGCCTAGGCTCACTCGCGAGCGCGGAGTATTGGGATAGACAAAGAGCGCCTGTCGTATTTCGCCCTATGTCTCAATCGCATCATGATGCCCTGCAACTGAACTCAGGCTCCCAAGCCCATAAGCTGACACAGCCGTAGGTGCCAACCCACGGACAGCATTCCCACAAACGTCTTCTCATCGTGGAACCGCGTAGCGGTCATACATTCACGAGCCGCAGTAAATGAGTCCGCAAAAGGGGCCGCACAGTCCATTATGCGGCGCTGCGTAGGCTCTCACTTCCGCACAAAACGGCTGTCTTCTTCCTTACCAGAGCTCAATAGCAAAGCGTGGACGCCAGACGGCGAATCACGGCCAGCGGTAACCTTGCGCCGCTCCTCATACCAGCCGATTATTTTGAACTTGGCTTCTCTTATGAAGAAGAAGTAAATGAAAAACCTAATAATTAGAATCGGATAAATAAGGGTTTCACATGAATTCTCTTGCTGAAGACCGTTGTAAAGGATAACACCTGATTATCCATGTTGTACCAGGGTAAACTTGTTCCCGCAATTCGGACGATCCAGCCTCTCGCCGTAAAAATCGAAGATCTTCGTCCCCGCTCCGACCTTACTTTTAAGGTTTTCGATTCGCTCACGATCTGTAAACAAGATCTACACCATTCTCTCCTCAACGGATGTTTAATCAGAAACTGTGAATTCCATGAAGCCGTGCTGTCTCGATGTGATCTCGAACAGATGCAGGTAGTCAAGTGCAGGTTTATCAATGTGGATTTTCGAAATGTTGAAATGACCTCCACAGAGGTTGTGAATTGCGAGTTCATCGACTGCACATTCGATGCAATCCATATTGAAGAATGCCATTGGAAAGACTGTATAATTGAGAGAAGCTCTTTTAAACAGGCAGTCATTCAGGAAACAACATTCGAAAACTGCACGCTTAAAAGCAATGACTTTAGAGGCGCGTCCATCCAGCTAAATGTATTTCGCCGGTGCGCTTTTGAGAACATGGTCCTGGGAAACTGTACGTTCTTGAATCAAATCATGTTGATGTGCAGCTATAAAAACGTGCGCCTTAACACCGAATCGATTGGCTCATTATTTGGCATCACCGAGGCAGACCTGCTTTCTTTTGAACTGATTTATCTTGGCCAAAATGTAGTCAGTGTAGAAAAACCCGAGGAAATAGTTGCCTCTCTTGAGACCGATTATGCGCAGAGACATTGGTTTTTTATGCTGGAAATATTGCGTCTCAATTTCGGACGCGCTCCGAAGATCATTGCTTTAGAAGCCTGTCTAGGAGCGGTATTGTGGCCTTCTACTTTGGGCGTTCAAGTTAAGTCTGCTGACGTATGTTTTCTAGAGAACATCGTTACGGAATTGCGTGACAGCAAGGAGCTTCCTGGGTTGACCGTTTTGAACATGCCGGAAGAGATCAAACGCCATCTCGAGAAGAATTCATCCCTGGGACGCAAGCAAATTGGAGATCAAAAATTGCAGCATCTTTATTCTAAGATGCGCGAGATGATGTTAACCATGCTAGGCGAGCTTAACCATACCGTAGAATTTCTAGTGCCCTCCAAGAGAGACAAGCCCGTCACCATCAAACTCACATTTTGCTTCAAACCTCAGGTTAACATTACGCATTTTATGCAACAACTGGTTGAGTCGTCAGGAATGGTGGCCGCTCGACCAACAAAACTGATGCGGGAAAAAAACGGTTCTTATATTGCGTTTATCCAAACGACACTTGTAACGCTCGCGTCGCTTCAAATTGCGTTATGGCTCATCAATGGGTGCCTCCATCAGATCATTGAGTTGAAAAGCCGGGTGAAAATCGCCTCTCAAAAGAACCTACCCAAAGTAATTCGAGATCGAGCCCTGCTTCCTGAGCAGAACATTCCAAAATGGCTAACAATTGGAATTCAAGGCATTTATGCCAAGTTAATTGGAAACCCGGACCACCTCAAACAAGCAGCCATAGATTTTGGCAGGGACAATTTACAGGCAATCGAAGTTCAGGCATCAGAAAAAACACCCGCATCCAGCGCCGACAAAACTACTCGCATGAACGGTAGGAAGAAACGAAGCTAAGGACTCTTGCCACGGTGGGCATAAAACGCCTGTGAGCTCTGGCTAGATTCACCCTGAATGAGAAGCCGATATCTGGATTTAATCGGCTGCGGTTTCCGGGAATGATGGATCCCCCTGTTTCTTGTATCAAAGCACTCAAGAACTTCATGGAATTCCCCAAGCTTGCAGGATTTTCCGGTACATAGCAGCTGACAAAGTGACCGAGGGAATGGTCATCGATCTCTACAGACGTTTCATTTTTAGAAAGGCCCAAAAGCATTTTCTTTTGAGAATCGACAGCTTGTAAAAAATGATCAAGGTATGTCTCGAAATTTGACGACAGATAATGGGCGATAGCCATCATGGATGAACAGCCAAGCCCACCAGACCAAACATCCACCCATTTTTCCATCAACTCCTTGTGCCTGATGTCGAATGCCACCAAGGAAAATTTCATTCCATTAATGCACGCCGCTTTATGGGGAGAATATATTCCGATGAAATTTGGGTATTGTCCGAGTGAGCGCGTTAATTCTTTGCCGGGTAGTGAGAGGCATTCGTCGCCAATTACTATCCATCCAGACTCTAAAAGATTTTTTATTCGATCAATTTCATTATTATCAAGATAAACGCTAGCGCCATATACCGGATTCGTGACCCACAGAACCGATGGTGTTCGCCTTCTCTTTGATTGCAAGTGTGGAAGTACATAGCTCATCCCAATCCTGTTCATGAATTTCGTATGGATTCTGATTCCTAGGCGTGGACCAGCATGAAAAAGTGAAAAATAGGCAGGGCATGCGGCAATGACATCTTTAACACCCTGGCCTTTAAGCCAGTTCAGAACACATAAAATTGATGTTGTGTTTGATGAGTTCAGAATGGCGCTTTGGTTCGGCGTCCCTCCAAGCTTGCTTAGAATCTGAGGCGTATCGGTAATTTGATATGAAAAGTGATAAGGAATGACATCATTAAGACTTGGGATATCAAGATGGTGCAGGAGTTCTGATTGAAACTCTGGGGTAGGGTCCCAGTGAGAAACATTGAATGGGCTTATGCCTTGCCGGATTTTGTATTCATGTTCGATCGCCTCAATCGCTTCAATGCACTCAATTTCGGGTATGCCGTTGGATTTCATCGGATTTGCGGCACTCATTTTTAGGCTCTTTTGAAGGCGTGCAGCGTTGGATAATCAGGTGTTATCCTTCATTCAGCGGGCATGGATTGGCGAGTAGCTGGCGGGGGTGGTGCTGGGCAAGGATATCCCGTTGGGACTTCTGATTGACGTGGACGTAGATCGTCGTGGTGCTGATGGAACTGTGGCCCAGCAGGTGTTGGATGAAGCGGATGTCCACCCCCTGTTCCAGCAGCATGGTGGCGACAGTGTGCCGAAACACGTGGGGGGTCATCTTGGTAACTCCTGCTGCCGATGTGAGCCGTGCCAGTGCGAGCCTGATCGACTGCTCGGAAAGTCGCCGACCGTGCCGATTCACAAAGAAGAACTTGCTCTCCGGGCAGACCTTGCTGCGGAGCTCCGAATACCGGCTCAGTGCGGAGCATACCTGCTTGCCGGGAATGGGGATGAGTCTCTCCTTGCTCCCCTTTCCCTTTACCCAGACAGAGGCACGCACGAGATCGACCGCCGCAGGCGACAGATTGGAGATTTCCGAAACGCGCATTCCCGATGAGAACATGAGTTCGAAGACGGCGATGTCCCGGCATGCTTGGTGGCTGACGTGGTCATCAGTCGCATCTTCCTTTTGCTGGGAGTAGATTTGTTGGAAGAGGCCGTTGAGAGTGGTGAGCCCGACGGTTCTGGGCAGGGATCGTCCCAGGCGGATGTTCAAACGAAGGCTGGCTGCCGGGTTTTCTGTGGCGATGCCCTCCATCTCTAAGTAGCCAAAGCAGGACTTCAGGGCGGCCATCCGGCGGCGCTGGGTTCTGGGCTTGAACGCGTTCAAGGCCTGCAGATAGTCTTTAACGAGGGGACGTTTGATGGTCCCGATTTCCAGACCATCGCCATTGGGATCAACAAAATTGCTGAAGTGCTTGAGATCCAGGCGATAGGCTTTGAGAGTGTGCGAGCTGAAGTTTCGCTCGAATTGGCAGTGCCGTAGGAATGAGGTGATTGAGTCTTTGAGAAGGGCCATAATGCACTCCTCGCAATCACATCAGATGAACAACTCTCTTCTTGAGAAAATTTTTGTACAGCTCGGACTTTGGGGTTCAAGAAGAACTACGAGATGGAGCCGATGTGCTTGCAGAACATTTAGTTTGCTTGAGGCAATGAAATTGAAGCAGCTTCCGCCTCGTGACAAAATGTGAGGACGTGACATGAAAAGCTCTACGGCAGTTGTTCTTCCGGAGTGTGGCTGGTGATGCATTTCGGTCAACGACGATGGGTTCTGCTTCCCGGCCGCAGCTGCATCAAGCCTCCCCTACGCCACCCCCCGCCTCCGACTAAACAGCCCATACTTCGGACTGAAAACATACGCGATCACAAAGAACACCCCCAGCACCACAATGATCGTCGCGCTCACGCTCCACCCCAGCGGATACGATAAAAAGAAAGCCGCCACCGAACCCACGGCACCAATAATCCCACCGCCCCAAAACAGCGCACGCGCATTGTTCGTCAGCAGATAAACCGTCGCCGCCGGGGCCACCATCAGCCCCACGCTCAGAATGCAGCCCACCGCCTGCAGCGATGAAATCAGCACCAGGATCGTCACCGCAAACGTCGCATAGTTTAACAGCCGCACCGGCACTCCCAGACTCGCCGCAATGTTCGGCTCAAACAGATAAATGAGCAGCGGCCGCTGCAGCGCCGTCAGCGTGATCACCGCAATCGCGCTGATCCCAAACGCGATCCACAAGTCCGAGTCCGCCATGCCCACGATGCTGCCAAACAGCCACTCATCCAGCTTCTGCCGCATGTCCAGATTCTTCAAAATCAGCACGCCTCCAGCAAACGCCGTCGTGTACAGCACCCCCATCGCCGTGTCCTGATCCAGCCGCGAAGTCCGCGACAAAAAGATCGATCCCAGCCCCACAATCAGCGCCGCAAAAATCGCTCCCGCCAGCGCACTCCACTGCGTGAGTCCGCCGATCAACACCGCCAGCGCAATCCCCGGCAGCAGCGAATGCGACAACGTCCCAATCTTAAGCGCATCCTTCCGCAGCACCACAAACGCACTCACAAACCCATTGGCAAAACCAATCATCAAACACGCCATCAGCGTCCGCTTGGCAATCGGTTCAGCAAGGAAATCAGTGAAGGTGGACATAGGAAAATGCAGATTTACACCGCGATAGATTAGAAGGCCGCCGAGAATACCTTCAAACTCACCAGGGGTAATGACGTTAGCCTCATTTTAACCACAGAGGCACGATGAACACAGAGATGCTGACTCAAAATCCGTTTTAAAAACTCTGTGTTCATCGTGTCTCTGTGGTGAATTTCTTTGCCCAAATACAGGCCTGTTTTCAATGAAAGGCGGCATGTCTGTCAGATCATCTCTCTAATCTCCGGCCTCTGCGGTCTTCTAATCTCTGCGGTGCAATGGTTTGGTTCAGTCTGTTCATACGCTCATTCAGTTGGGGCATCAGAATTCTGGAGGATCGGATCAGTGTGCAGTCAGTGTCCCATCAGTGGTTTAAATTCTGGGCCTGGCCACGCCCCTCTCCGCTCTCATACGCACTCGCAATATTCCCCGGCGTGAACACCTCACTCACCGGCCCGAACGCAATCTGCTGCCTTCGAATCAGCAGCACGTCATCAAAGTTGCCCGTCACCGTTTGCAGATCGTGATGGCTCGCAATGAGCAGCCGCCCCTCCGCCGTCAGCTCTTTAAACAGCCGACTCAGATTCTCCTGCGCCGGTTTGTCCAGACCCGTGAACGGCTCATCCAGCAGCAGCACATGCGCCTCCTGCGCCAGCGCACGGGCAATGAACGCCCGCTGCTGCTGACCGCCCGAAAGCGCGCTGATCTGCCGGTCCTCCAAATCACACAGCTCCATGCTTTTCAACGCACGTTCGACGATCTCCGCATCATGTCGCGAATACTGCCGCCACCACCCAAGGTTCGGATAGCGCCCCATCTCCACCAGACCACGCACCGTGATCGGGAAATTCCAGTCCACATCCCCCCGCTGCGGCAGATAGGCGATCTCATGGCTGCTCCGCGTCAACGGTTTGCCACGCCACAAAATCTTGCCACCGCCCCCGGGAATCAGCCCCGCCAGCGACTTCAACAACGTGCTCTTGCCCGCACCATTGGGGCCAATCAGGGCCATGCTCCGACCACACTCCGTGGCAAAGTTAATTTTCTCCAGCGCCCGCACTTCCTGGTACTGCACACTGAGATCCACGACTTCCAGCCGATGATGCTGCGTATGCTCACAACCACCGCCCCAGCAGACGTGCTCCTTCGTATGGACATGGGGAACAGCAGCACTCATTTCCATTCAAAGGTAAGTACTTCATCCAGACTGCCCGCCGAAGACCAGCGCGTCTCGCTGCGCGAAGCAAAACCATCCGGCTCAAGCTCCAGCGTGATCGAAGTATCTGGCGTGCCATCAGCCCAAGTCGCACTCAAAAAAACATCCACACCATCTTTGACCGAGGGCAGGGCGGTCTGCACTTCGATGGGCGAGCCTCCAATCTCAGCCATCAATTCCTTGTCAGCAATCTTCACGCTCAGCGTCGCCGGCTTGTGCGCATACCGCAGCCGCAGCAAGGTCTTCACATGCTGCGTTTCCTCAACCTTCGCCGCAGCAGTCTTCGCCTGAGTCACCGTGCCAGTAAGATGGCTCAGCGGCACCGCCAGCACGATGAACGTGAGGGCGAGCAAAAAAATCTGGATGGGCGGAAAACCACGCATGGCTTATTTCACAGGAGCAGGAGCCAGCGCCGCCACAATCGACCTCACATTGTGCGCCAGCATCGTTTCAAACGTATGCGCCACCTTGGCCGTGCCATCAGCAATCAGCGGCTCACCAATCTTCACCCCTGTGCTGCGCGCAATCTCCGCCAGCACCTTCGGATTCGCCTGATCCTCCGGAAAGATCGCCTTGATCCCATGCTCACGGATCTCCTCGATCGTCTCCGCCACATGCTTTGATGACGCATCATCACTCCGTCCGATGCCCAGCAGCGAAATCGGCTCAAACCCATACTCCTTGCAGAAATACCCAAAGGCCCCGTGCGCCGTCACCAGCAGCCGATCCTTCTTCCCCACCTTCGCGATCTCCTTCTGCGCCCAGCTCTTGAGCTCTCCGAAACGCTTGCTCGCCGCCTTCGCCCCAGCCGCATACGCACTCGCATTCGCCGGATCAATCACACTCAGCTCATCCGCCACCACACGCGCCGCCCGCTTCATGTTCTCCGCGCTGTGCCACCAGTGCGGGTCCTCCGACCCGTGGTGATGATGATCATGCTCATCACCATCCTTCTCCGCATGCTCATGATGATGCTCCTCAAACGGGATCGACGGAATCTTCGCCCCCACTTCCACCAGCTTCACTCTCGCACCCAAGCTGTCGCGCAGCTTGTCCAAAAAGCTCTCCAGCCCTTTGCCAGACGCCAGCAGCAGCTTCGCCCCGCGCATCTCCGCCAGGTCTTTGGGGGCCGGTTCAAAATGATGAACGTCAGCCCCCGGCTTCAAAATCTCGACCACCTCCACATTCGCCCCACCCACCTGCTGCGCGAGATCGGCCAGGATGGGATGCAGCGTGGCGACTTTGGTGGTGCCAAAGCAAGGAAGTGCGGCAGCCAGAAAACCAAGGGAGCGGAGAAAAAGCTTCATAAATAAAAACTAGGATACGAAATCGAAAATACAAATGATTTGCAATTGCAATCAGTTTGCATATCTGATCAGTTATTATGCAACTCACTTGCACTATCTCACAACGACTCCGCCTCGGACTCCTCTTCACCCTCTCCTACGGCGCTCTGATTGCTGAATCCGACACAAGAATTCAGCAGTTGTCCACCCTCGACAGCCATGTCGAAGACATCCCTCTGGACGAGATGGTCATCACCGCCCCCCTGCAGCGCCCCCTCTTCCAGCAAGCCCAGGCCGCCTCAATCCTGAGCGGCCAAAACTTGACCCTCGCCATCGAACCCAGCCTCGGCCAAACCTTGGCCCGCATGCCCGGCGTCAGCAGTTCCTACTTCGGCCCTGCTTCCAGCCGGCCCATCATCCGCGGCTTGGATGGAGACCGCGTTCGCATTCTGCAAAACGGCCTCAATACCATCGACGCCTCCGCCACCAGCGTGGATCACGCCGTGAGCTTTGACACTTCCAATCTGAAGTCCGTCGAAGTGGTGCGTGGTCCTGCAACACTTCTCTATGGCTCGAACGCCATTGGTGGAGTCGTCAATTCGATCGATGGCCGCATCGTGGACGAGAAAATCGACGGAACGATTCGTGGTGCGCTGGGAGGTCGCTACAGTTCCGTAGACAACGGTTATCTCTCCAGCGTCATGGTCGAAGGCGGTTACAAAGGCCTGGCCTTTCATGTGGAGTCCTTTACGCGTGCGGCTGAGGACTTCCGCATTCCCGGCAATGCCCGAACGACCAACGAGCAGACGATCAATCCGCTTCCTCCGGGTGAAACAGAAACCCGCAAGATCATGCCCAACAGCAACCTTCGTTCCGAAGGTGTGACCAGTGGTCTGAGCTACATCTGGGACAAAGGTTTCTTCGGCTTCGCCTGGACGGAATTTCACACCAACTACGGTTCTCCTGCCGAGCAGAATGTGGTCATCGACATGCATCAGCAGCGCCTGGATGTGCGTGGTGCCTTCTACAAGCCGCTGCCGCGCATCAAGGAGATCAACTACAAGATCGCCACCTCCCGCTACCAGCACACCGAGTACGACGGCGGCATGCCGGGCACCCTCTTCAAGAACAATGGCTACGATGCCCGTGTGGAGGTGAAGCATGAAAAGATCGCCGGGATGGAAGGCGTGGTCGGTTATCAGTCAGACCGCAGCGAGTTCAGCACCTCCGGAGATGAGGCCTTTCTGCCATCGACGATCACGCAGGCGGATGCCGTGTTTCTCTATGAAGACATCAGCCGGGGGCCGCTGAGCTTCCAGTTTGGCGGGCGCTACGACCACATCTCCGTGGAATCACTCAACAGCGCCGCCTTTGGTCCGGCACTGGCACGAAGGTTTGACAATCTCAGCAGTTCGGTGGGCATCGTCTTCACTCCGAACGATGAATACGCCGTCGCATTCACCATCAACCGTGCCGAGCGTGCTCCAACCTATCAGGAGCTGTTTGCCAATGGCACGCATGCAGCCACCGGTGCCTTCGAAATCGGTGATCCCAACCTCCAGCAGGAGAAGTCATTGGGCTTTGATCTCAATGTACGAAAGCGCATCGGCTGGGTCACCGGCAGTGTCGGCGGCTATTACAATCGCTACAGCAACTTCATCGGCCAGTTTCCGACGGGTGTGGTGCATGTCGTCGGGGGGGAGAGCTACAACGAGCTGATTTATCAGGCCACAAATGCCGAGTTCATCGGCTCTGAAATGGAGGCCACCTTCCACCTGCTGCATCCCATCACCTCCGAGCCCTCCGAGCACCAGAACAACCTGCACCTGCAGTTGCGTGCTGACGTGGTGCGTGCGCGTGATACCAAAACGGGTCTGTCTCTGCCCCGCATTCCGCCGTTCCACCTATCCAGCACTTTGAGCATGGAGCGCGGTGCTTTCGGTGCTCGTCTCGAAGGCATCTATGCCGCGCCACAAAGCCAGCTGGCGATGAATGAAGCCCGAACCAACAGCTACTTTCTGGTCAATCTGACCCTGACCTACCGCATTGTTCAGGGGCCAACCACCCTCGATCTCTATGTCAAAGGCATGAACCTGACCAATGAAGATGCCCGTGAGCATACCTCTGTCCTCAAGGATCGTATTCCGCTGCCGGGACGCGGTCTCGTGGCGGGTCTTAAGCTAACTTTCTGAGTCGGCGTAAGTAGCCGTCGGGTTAATAAAGTATCAAAAATGATACGCTAAACGGTTCTTTTTTCCAAACATGAGATAATTTCCATAGTATTCGGTTGCCGCTAAACCTATATTGAGTATAATTTAGGGTATTCAGTAGACTTTAAGGCCATGGAAGCAACCAACACTCATTCCAAGATGCTAGACACGGGTGCCGTGTTCCAGGCACTCGAAGCACGGCGTGCATGGCGGGAAAATGAGCAGTTGTCCCCCCACTTTTGGGTGCTCGTCAGCGTATTGGGTGACTTGGTGATGGCCATCTTGGCGGCTTATCTGGCTTTCTGGCTTCGGTTCCATACGGTCCTCCGTGAAATTGGAAATTTCGACAGCATGTCGTTTCGTCAGTATGGTGGCCATATGGCGCTTGGGAGCCTGTCGCTCATCCTGGTGCTGGGCTGGCAGGAGATCTATCACAAGAATGTGCTGCTGCGCACCCGCTGGGTGTCTTCCAAGATTGCCAAGGGGGTGCTCGTCTGGACGGCCGGGTTCCTTGCCATCACGCTTGCTCTGAAGCTGGAGCCCAGCATCTCCCGTGTCTATGTGATGCTCAATGGAGCCACCGCGTTGCTGCTTCTTCTGGGCTGGCGCACGCTTTTCATCTCATGCCTGCGTGCGCCGGGCCGCATTGAGGCTTTGCAGCAGCGCACCTTGTTTGTGGGATGGAATGCTGAGGCAGTTTCCTTGTGGAAGACCATGAAGCGGGACCAGACCGGCTCCTTTGACATCATGGGCTGGGTCAGGACTGGCAGTGATGAGGATGGCTGTCCGGTGGACGAAGTCGTGCCATGCCTGGGGGATCTTCACGAAGTGGAGCACCTCGTCAGCACCCACGCCGTGGACATGGTTGTCGTGGCGGATCTGCATGGCCCACGTGAGCAGATGATCAGCCTCGCCAATCTGTGCGAGCGTGAAATGATCCAGTTCAAGGTCATTCCTTCATATTTCAGAGTGTTCGTTTCCGGTCTCACCCTCGAAACCATCGCCGGCACTCCGGTGCTGGGAGTCACTCGGCTGCCTTTGGATGACACGCTCAATGTCATGACCAAGCGCATTGTGGATGTTGTGGGTGCCACGATTGGACTTGTGCTGAGCGCCCCGATCATTGCCTTCTTCAGCGCCGCAGTGTGGCTGGAGTCACGTGGGTCGGTGTTCTATCACCAGCGCCGCTGGGGTTTCAATGGGGTGCCCTTCAGCATCATCAAGATCCGTTCCATGAAGATAAATGCCGAGTCTGCCAAGGGCGCGCAATGGTGCGTCAAAGACGATCCGCGCCGCCTCAAGGTTGGGGCCTTCATGCGCAAGTGGAACATTGATGAGCTGCCGCAGTTCTGGAATGTGTTGAAGGGGGAGATGAGCCTCGTTGGCCCGCGTCCGGAGCGCCCTGAGCTTATTGCCGGCTTCAAGCATCAAATCCCGCACTACAATGCGCGCCATCACTCCAAACCCGGCATGACCGGCTGGGCGCAGGTGAACGGACTGCGGGGCGACACGGATCTCGGTGAGCGTATCCAGTGTGACCTCTGGTACCTTGAAAACTGGAGCCTCTGGCTGGACTTCCAGATCATGCTCCTGACCTTCTTCAAGCGTGACAATGCCTACTGAGGAGTGAGCAAGGCTTGCGGGAAAGTGTTCGGCATCAGGTTTCGGCTTGTCCCTCAGTCTTAAGTCTTTACGATCCGGCTCAGTCATCGTCCCATGCCGCTCTTCACGGTTTTCACGCCCACCTTCAACCGCGCGCACACTCTTCACCGCGTGTTTGAAAGTTTGCAGGCGCAGACTTGCAGCGATTTTGAGTGGCTGGTGATCGATGACGGTTCCACGGATGACACGCCCGCTTTGATGGCCCGTTACCAAAGCGAAGCCAGGTTTTCTGTTCGCTACCTGCGTGAGCCGCACCGTGGTGCGCACCATGTGCACAACCTCGCCCTGCGGGAAGCGCGGGGCCAGCTCAGCATCAAGCTCGATTCCGACGACGGCTGCGTGCCGGAGGCACTTGCACGATTGAAGCATCACTGGGAAAATATCCCTGCTACCCGGCGCGAATCCTTTTCAGGAGTCACCGGCCTCTGCCGTGATCAAAACGGCCATCTCGTGGGCTCAAGTTTTCCATCGGACCCGCTGGACTGCTCAGCTGCGGAACTCGAGTACCTACACAAGGTGCGCGGGGAGAAGTGGGGCTTTCTTCGGGTGGATGTGCTCCGCCAGTTTCCCTATCCTGAGGACGTGCCTGGCAACTTCATCCCCGAGTCCTACATCTGGTGCCAGGTGTCAAAGCAGTATGTGACCCGCCACATCAATGAGGAACTGCGCATCTATTGGACGGATGCGCCCTCGCTGGTTCATGGTCCCTCCAGTCCACGCACGAATGCCGAGGGGCATCGTCTCATGTTCAAGATGGTGCTCGACCTTGAAAGCGGCTGGTTTTTCACCGCTCCGCTTAGGCTGCTGCGGGCCGCAGCGCAGTACAGTCGTTTTGCCTTTCTGCGTGGGCTTGGTGTGTCAGCGCAGTTTCGCGGCTTGAGATCCTTTGGCGGTCGTCTGCTCTGGCTGGCGGCGCTGCCGTTCGGTTACGTCCTCTGGCGGCGTGATTGTGCGCGGTTTCCGCAGTCTTAGCTTTATGAATCTTCACTCGTTCATTCATGGCAGGTCGCGGCTGCTACTGATCCTTTCCTTCCTGGTTGGAGTCCTATTCTCGGCAGAGGGCGCTGACGATGCTGTGGCGATCGGGTCACGACGTGAACTGTTTGTGGACCGCCTGCTGGTGGGGGAACTGAAAAACACGGTGCTCAAGCTGCATGAGCCGCAGCTCATGCCGCCGGTGCCGCAGCCACGCCCGCATGGGCATTATGCCACCGTGCTGCGGGCGCCGGACAAATTTCAATTTTACTACCGCGGCGACAAGGATCCCAAAGTGACGTGGAAAACGCAGGGCATCGAAGCTTATCACGATGGCGAGGTAACCCTCTACGCGGAGAGTGCTGACGGCATTCACTGGACGCTGCCGAAGCTGGGGCTGCATGAGCATCCCGCCTTCCCAGATGGCAATATCATTCTCATGAATGAGTTCATGGTGAATCACAATTTCACGCCGTTCATTGACACCCGGCCCGGGGTGCCTGCAGATGAGAAATACAAGGCGCTGGGCGGTCTGGCCTTTCAGCCGCAGCAGCAGGCGGTGCGTGAGAAGCGTGGCGTCGGCGGCCTGAAAGCGTTTGTTTCACCCGAGGGCATCCACTGGAAAAAGTTGCGCGAAGAGCCGGTGATTCCAGAGGCCTGGGGCAAATACTTTGACTCGCAGAACTACGCGTTCTGGAGTGAAGCCGAGCATTGCTACGTTTGTTATTTCCGCCGCTTCATTGGTGGATTGCGCGGCATCGCCCGTACAACCTCGCAAGATTTCATCCACTGGACGCCCTTCGTCGAGATGAAGGCGAATTTGCCAGGCGAGCATCTTTATACGGCATGTACGCAGCCCTACTTCAGGGCACCGCAGCTATATCTGGCCCTGCCCACACGATTCATGGAAAAACGTGGCGCGGCGACGGACATCCTCTTGATGAGCACACGCGGCGGGGAGACCTATGACCGCCTCTTCACGCAGAGCCTGATCCGCCCTGGGTTGAGCAAGGAGGGCTGGGCGAACCGCGCCAACTACGCTGCGATCGGAATTCATCAGACGGGGGACACGGAGCTGTCGCTGTTCCTCACCAACGGCAGGCGCTATACCCTCCGGCTGGATGGTTTTGTCTCGGTGAACGCGCCGCTGGAAGGCGGCGAGTTCATCACCCGGCCACTGACTTTCGACGGCAGCAAACTGACAATCAACTATGCGACGAGTGCGGCAGGACAGATGCAGGTGGAAATTCAGGATGCGCAGGGCCAGCCCGTTCCTGGCTTCTCGCTGGCTGAGTGTGATCCGATTTACGGTGACCACATCGACCGTGTCGTGACCTGGAAGAAGGAAAGTGATGTGGGCAGGCTGAAAGGCACGGTGATCAAGCTCAGGTTTGTGATGTCCGACGCCGACCTTTTCTCCGTGAAGTTTCAGGAAGCCTCAGGTGCCTCAAACACTGCTCTCAAAACTGGCGGTTAGGCATGAACATGCCCACTCCTCACCCCATGTCGACAACGTGCCAAACGCGGCAGTTTCACTGAGTGGTATCCACCGTATGCGGGAGGCGGTGCGCCATCGATCACTCCAAGTGGAAGGTGTAGCTGACCTGTCTGCCTGCATTGGTGTGATGACAGTGGCCTTGGGCGACGATGTATGCTTTTAGCCAAGTCCCATGCATGTCTTGCAATTCTTTTCGGCTGCTTCAGCGCCTCGGTCAGAAAATGAATGCCCCAGCACGTGGAAGCGAGAACCGATGTCAGCCCCCGCTTCCCGGTTCGAAAAAACTAAGGCCGCGTCACCTTCACACGCATGAACCGGCTCTGGCTGCCGGTGCCGATGGGGAGGTTGTCGCGAACTCGGAGCGTAGTGCTGGTATCCACCTCGATCGTGGTGCCGGTGGTGGTCCAGCTGGCGGGATTGGTCAGGTCAGTGGTGATTTCCACAGTGTAGGTCACGTCGGTGGCGGCGGGATTGCGGGCGACGGTGAGGCGCAGATTGCCGGTGCTCATGTCCGTGGTGATGGGATGCCGGGAGGGAGTGAAGGGCTCCAGGTTGAGCGCGTACTTCATGAGGTTGGGGATGCCGTCGTGGGCGGGCGTGGCGGAGTCGGCACCGGTGCCGGTGTTGGCGCTGCTGCCGAATTTTGCCAGACGCCAACTCTCGATGGGCGTGAGTGCGGGGGCGGTGATCTCGATGGTGGACACGCTCAACGCTGGCAGCGTGACCACCCAGTTTGCCAGATCCGCAGGCACCTCGCCCACAAACATGGGCGTGGTGGAGGTGCCCTGCAGGCGGTACACGCGGGCGGTGCCTGAGGCACTGATCCCATTGAATGCCACATCCTGGCTGGTGAAGGAGCGGTTGATGGCGACGATGACGTGGCGGTTTGCGTTCGTGCTGTCCTTGCTGATGTAGGACGAAACCTTGGCGGTGTCGCTGGAGGTGGTGGGGACGCAGACGTCGCCAAAGGAGCCGAGGTTGCCGTCGTAGTCGCGGTACATTTTGAAGCCCGCGAGCAGGAAGGGATAGCTGCCGCTCATGGGCCAGAAGTTGGCGGCGAAGATGCCCTTCTGTCCGAAGATGCCGAGGTAGTCGCACTGGGCGATAGTGCCTGCGATGTGGTTGTCGCCGGAGGTGTTGTACTCGGTGATGGCCAGCTTGGTGCCGGGCCAGTCGGCATCGATCTTGTCCTGGATGCGGTTCAGGATGGCCAAGGGCGCGTTCAGGATGTCCCGCGTGATCCAGGAGTCCTCGCGGTAGGTGCTGTCCCACAGGCTGCGAGGATTCTGCACGATGGCGTCGATCTCCGCATTGCTGAGCGTCGTGCCGCGCAGGGCGCCGAGACCCTTGGTGGTGCCGGGCACCACGGCATCGACATACCAGTGCATGTCATACACGTCCACCAGCCGGCGGCCTGCCGTCTGCGAGGCGGCTTTCATCCCGAGCAGGAACTTGTCGGTGAACCACATCGTGGCAGGGAATCCGGGCTCGACCTGCCAGTTGTACATGCCCATGAAGCCGTAGTTCACCGGGCCGAAGATCATGGCGTTCGGCGCCACGTCTTTGATGGCGCTGGTGAGATCGATGGTCTTTTGGATGAAGGTGTCCGAATTCACCGGCGTGCGCGTGATCTCCGAATGCGTGCTGGACCAGAGGTCGGGCTCGTTGTCGAGGCTGATGAAGGTGGGGGCCTGGGCATCGCCGTAGATGTCGCCGGTGAACTGACTGCGCAGGGCCCAGATGAACTCGTCCGCATACACATTGGCATCCGTGGTGGAGGGAGTGGCGGTAAAGGCTGAGCCTTTGCGATAGACGAAGGGCTTGAAGCGCGTGGCAAGATGATTGGGATCGTCCCGGTCCACCGGGCCGCTTTTGTCCGCCGCCACGTAGCCGAGCATCGGCACGGTGATAAGCGTGGCCTGGCCATGAGTGCGCAGGTCGGCGACGGGAGCGCGCACGGCCTCGCCGGGCACGGTGCCGCCGCCGAGGAAGTCATCGTTCTGGTAGAAGTAATCGAAGCCCGCATTGGATGCGTTGTTTTCCCAGTTGTAGGCCGTCCAGCGATTGCCGCCGTAGCGGCCGAAGGTGAGATTGCGCGGCGAGGTGGAGCGCTGCAGCAGGCGGTTCCACGTGCCCTGCGAATCATAGCCCAGCACGTCATTGATGCCGTAGATCCATTTGGAAATGGGGCGCGTGTGCGCGGTGTCTGCCGTGATGGTGACCGTGGGCGCGGCGGCTGCAGTGGTGGTGAAACTGGTGCTGGCCGTGGTGCTGAAGCCGAAGGCATCCGTGATTGTCACCGTGACGCTGTACTGCGTGAGCGGCTCGATGAGATCGAGCACAAGGGACTGGCTGATTTGCCGCGTGCTCAGGCTGCGCGTCATCACCTGCCCGCCTGCTTTTTGATAAGTGACCACGGCGGTGCTCGGCCGCTCCGCCGTCCAGGCAATGGTGGCGCGATTGCCCGTGATGTCCGTGACCCCGATGGGCGAAAGCGTGGGCGGTGTGGTGGGTGCGGGCGGCACGGTGAAGGTGCCGGTGTACACGCCCTGGTTTGGCGCGGCGCTGGCATCCGTGCGGTGACTGGTGGCGATGATGCGGTATTGATACGTCGTGTTGGGCGTGAGCCCCGTGAGCACGGTGCCGTGGGAAGTGAGGGGACTCGTGGCGGGGGCAAAGCCGGACCAGCCACTGGGCTCGCATTGGATGGTGGTTGCGTAATTGCCGATGCCGTAGTCCACCTGCGTGATGGCGGATTCATCCGTGGTGAAATTCAGCGTGTACTGCTGGTAGTCCTCGCTGAGGGAATTCGTGGTGAGCGAGATCGCCGGCGGCGTGGTGTCGGGTGCCCAGCCCGCCTTGATATCGGCGAGGCGGAAGTGCGTGGTCACCGCGCCGGCATTGTTGTATAGCAGGAAGCCCGCAAAGGCCGGCCACTTCGGCTTCATCTGCTGCAGATCGAGCGTGACGTGGATCCACTGCCCGAACTTCTGCGCGGGCGTCATCTCCAGCCAGCCGGGGATCAAATCGGTGAGGTAGGGAGGATTGTCCGTGAGGCCACCATCATCGAGATAGGCCATGAAGTTTTCGTGACCCGCGGAGTCCGGCTCGAAGTAGATGTCGAACTCGAGGGTGCGGAATTCATTGAGGAATTTCCACTGACTGTCCCAGCCCAGGCGGCGCTCGGCCAGGCCTACGGCTTCATACAGATTGGTGGGATCAAAGCGCACCTCAATCGCGTGGCCGCTGCGTCCCGGAGCGGTCGCGTTCATGTCCGTGAAGAGCGGGCCATTCTGCTCCCAGGCGGAGCGCACCCAGTCGCCCACCAGTGCATTCTGGTAGGCCCACACATAGGTCAGCGCGGGCGGCGCAGGCGGTGTGTAGGTCGGCCCCGGCACGGTATAGGTGCCCGTGGAAACGCCGCGATTGGGCAGCACGGCGGGATCGGTGCGGTGATCCATCGCGATGATGCGGTATTGATACGTCGCGCCCGGGATCAAGTACGGCAGCACGGCGCTGTGCGTGAGGTTTTGGTGCGTGCCCGCGTCAAAGCTGTCCCAGTTGCGCGAGTCATCGGACCAGGTGCGCGTGTTGTAATTGCCGATGCCGTATTCAATCGCGCAGATGGTGGGCTCGTCGGTGGTGAAGTTCAGCGTCAGGCTGTGCGCGGTGGCATCATACGTGGTCGTGCCCGTGGTCAGCACCGGAGCGGTGACATCGTCCGCCCAGCCCAGCTTCACATCGGCCAGCCGGTAATGCGGCGCGCCATTGCCCCAGCTCGCGATCAAGAGGCCCGCGAAGGCCTTCAGGCCCGGCTGCCACTGCGTCATGTCCAGCGTGATGTGAAACCACTGCCCGTAGCGCTGTCCGCTCGTCATGCCGGCCCAGCCGGGGATGAGATCGATCAAGCGCTGGTTGGTGGGCACGTCGTAGTTGCCCGTGGGCCAGAGCAGGATGTCCTCCACGCCCGTGGACCCCGGCTCGAAGTAGATGTCGAACTCGGCGGTGCGCATCTCGTTCATGTACTTCCACTGCTGGTCATTCCCTTGCTTCACATCCTGCAGTCCAAAGGCCCAGTAGGCATTTCCGGGAGCCGGGGTGACCTCGATGGCCGTGCCCGTGCGCCCCGGCGCGGTGCCCGCGAGATTCACATTCACCGGCCCAGCCAAATCCCAGACAAAATGCGACCACGTTCCCTGCAAAGTCCCGTCATACACCGGCAGGTAGTGCGGCTGCGCCGCGCAGGCGGATGAACCCAAAAACAATGGGGCCAGCACCGCCCCCAGCGCCAAACTCAAAACACGAACTCTCGAGGAAGACAGCATAAGGACAAAAGAAAGGATATGGAATGAACCAAAATGAGTCAACCACGCCGGTGAGGCAACCCCGTTGAGGGGCACGCCTGCGTCGGCCGATGATGTGCCATTTTGGGCGATGGCGGGGCCATCGCTTCATCATGGGTAGTCCCCAGCTCTTGGAGTGCTTTGTCTGTTTCCAGATGGTGCCAAATCCAGCCCGTGGTCAAATGGCGGGCATGATTGAATGCGGTGCCATTCATTTCTCGCGCCTAACCCTGCACGCTGGAGGCTCGCTCTACCATATGCAGGTCGTGCGTTTGCCCATTTTACCGCCGCACCAGTGCGGGTTCGGGATACTCAAAAGTCTTGCCTTCGTAATTGCGGATGACGACGCGTTGTTCGTCGCGGACCAGGACGTAATCGGGATTGAGGGGGACTTTGCCGCCGCCGCCGGGGGCGTCGATGACGAACTGGGGCACGGCGTAGCCGGTGGTGTGGCCACGGAGCTGCTCGATGATGTCGATGCCGTCGGCCACGCTGGTGCGGAGGTGGGAGCTGCCCTGGATCAAGTCGCACTGATACAGGTAGTAAGGGCGGACGCGGCACATGAGGAGCTTGTGCACGAGGCTCTTCATCACTTCGGCGTTGTCGTTCACGCCGCGGAGGAGGACGCTTTGATTGCCCAGGGGAACGCCGTGATTGGCCAGCATGGCGAGGCCGTCGCGCACTTCGGTGGTGAGTTCGCGGGGGTGGTTGGTGTGGATGCTCAGCCAGAGGGGATGGTGCTTTTGCAGCATCTTGCAAAGCTCGGGCGTGATGCGCTGAGGCACAAAGATGGGTACGCGGCTGCCGATGCGGATGAATTCGATGTGCTTGATGGCGCGCAGGCGCGTGAGCAGGGCATCGAGCTTGGCGTCGGAGAAGAGGAGTGGATCGCCGCCGGAGAGCAGCACGTCGCGTACTTCGGTGTGCTTTTCCAGGTAGCGGAAGGCGGCTTCGAATTCGGTGTGCAGTTCTTGTTCACCCACGCCGGAGACGACGCGGCTGCGGGTGCAGTAGCGGCAGTAGCTGGCGCAGCGGTCGGTCACCAGAAACAGGACGCGGTCCGGGTAGCGGTGCACCAGGCCCGGCACGGGCATGTGGCTGTCTTCGCCGCAGGGGTCGCTCATTTCATCGGGGTCTTCCCAGGTCTCTTCGATGCGGGGGATCACCTGCCGGCGGATGGGGCAGCCCGGGTCTTCGGCGTCGATGAGATTGAAATAATGGGGCGTGATGGCCATCGCCAGCTTGTTGCCGGAGAGCAGCACGCCAGCGCGTTCTTCCTCCGTGAGCGTCAGGTGCTCCTCAAGCTGTTTGAGGGTCGTGATCCGATTCTTGAGCTGCCAGGTGGAGCTGTTCCAGTCGGAGGGGGAGATGTTCTTGGCGGACCAATAACCTGGAGCGTAGGAGCGGAACTCCTTTTCAGGCAGCGGTGGGGTGTCGTGCATGTACTGCGGGATCGGTGGGCGCTGAGGTTAGGCGCGGGTGGGTTGCAATGTCAAACGTCCCCTGCGGGAGTTTGGGTGCATTCCATGCAAATGCCTCGCGGCCTGCGAGCGGTCAGATGCCCCCATGTCATTGATTTTGAGAAGCGGGCAGCTTCTTCCTCACGCCTGATGATCCAGCCCAGGCCGAATTAGTCGAGGTGCGAAACCACGATATAGATACACAGGGCCAGTGCCGTGAGCAGAAAGAGGTGACTGGGATGCAGTTTCATGAATGACTCGTTTCAGGGGCTCCTCATTCTTGGAATTTAAGAGGATGCCTGATGCGGAGCAGCGTGCGTGCCAATGTGGGAGGGCGGCTGCAGGATGGACCATGGCGAGCGCAAAGGAGTTTGCTGCGCAGCGACTACTCGGCCACACTCGGTGTGATGCCCGACATCGTCCTAGCCACGCTCAACGCCAAATACATTCACAGCTCTTTCGGGCTGCGCTACCTGCTGGTGAACCTGGGGGCCTTGCGGGAGCGGGCCTGCATCGCGGAATTTCAGATCAATCAGGCGCCGCTGGAAATCGTGGAGGCGGTGCTGGCGCTGGAGCCGCGGATTGTGGGCTTCGGGGTGTACATCTGGAATGTGGTGGAGACGACGGAGGTGCTGGGGATGCTGCGGCGTTTGCGGCCGGAGATCCGCATCGTGCTGGGCGGACCGGAGGTGTCGTATGAATGGGACGGACAACCCATCGTGGCGCTGGCGGACCATGTGATCACAGGCGAGGCGGATCTGAAGTTTGCCGAAGTGTGTGGTGTGCTGCTGGGTGAAGATGCGGCTGCGCTGGCGGCGCTGCCGAAGGTGATGCCCGCCGGACTGCCGACACTGGAGAAGGTGGTCATGCCCTACGATCTCTACACGGAGTCGGATCTGGCGCATCGCATCCTCTATGTGGAGGCGTCGCGCGGGTGCCCGTTCACCTGTGAGTTCTGCCTGTCCTCGCTGGATGTGCCGGTGCGTGCCTTTGCCATCGAGGCGTTTTTGCAGGCGATGCAGGGACTGCTGGATCGGGGGGCGCTGACGTTTAAATTTGTGGATCGCACGTTTAATCTGCATCTGCCGACGAGCATGGCGATCCTGCGCTTTTTCCTGGATCGCTGGAGGGACGGGATGTTCCTGCACTTTGAGATGGTGCCGGACCGCCTGCCGGAGCAATTGCGTGACATCATTCGTGAGTTTCCTGCAGGTGCGGTGCAGTTTGAGGTGGGCATTCAAACCTTTGATGAGGCGACGTCGAAGAACATCAGCCGGCGGCAGAATTTGACGCGGCTGGAGGACAATCTGCGCTTTCTGCGCGAACAGACCGGCATCCATGTGCATGCGGACCTCATCGTGGGGCTGCCGGGAGAAGACGTGGCGAGTTTTGGGCGTGGTTTTGACCGGCTGGTGAAGATGGGGCCGCAGGAGATTCAGGTGGGCATTTTGAAACGGCTGCGTGGGACGCCGATCGTACGGCACGATGCGGAGTTTGAGATGAAGTACTCGCCCGTGCCACCCTACGAGATGCTGGAGAACCGGGACATTCCGTTTGTTGAGATGCAGCGTATGCGGCGTTTTGCGCGCTACTGGGATCTGGTGGCGAACAGCGGGAACTTCACCGCTGTACTGGCGTTGCTGTGGGAGGGCAAATCGCCCTTTGCTGCGTTCATGACCTTCGCCGAGAGTCTGTATGCGAAGCTTCGGCGCACGCACCAGATCGCGCTACCGGTGCTGGCGCAGGCGTTGTTTGATCACCTGACAGGTGAGTGCGGAGTGCCGCTTGAGACTGCTGCTGGTGCCATGATGCAGGACTGGAACCGTGTGCCGGGGCGTGAGTCGCTGCGCCTGAGCGGAACGAAAGCTGCGGAGAGTGAAGCTCCGAAGCGCAGCACTGCGGGAAGCCGGCAGGCGCGGCATGTGGTGGCGGGGTAGGAGAAAATGATGGGAGTCTGCAGCAGACAGTTGCCGAAACTGCTGAGAGAACTTAACGGGCGGCTCACTGACACAGCACCATGGGACTCTTCGATAAATTCTTTGGCAAAAAGAACCCGCCTGCTGCTGCGCCAGCCAAGGCAGCGGCGCCCGCGCCTCCTAGCGATCCGGCCAAAGACCCGAACATGATCAAGGTCTTTGATTCGTTTGGAAGGGAGCTTTTCATCTCACGGGAGGAATGGGTGAAATCCATGCTGCTGCCGAACATCCAAAAGGCGTGGGATGAACCTGAAAAACTGGCGGGCTTCATCATCGGTGGTTTTGAGGATGGCTTCATCTCTGAATTGATCGAGGGCGCGGAGCGGCTGGCGGCGATTGATCCCAACCATGAGCGCGGTGCTGTTTTGCTGGCCATCGCTTTGCTGAAGAGCAAGCGGTTGGATGAGTCTGAGCGGGTGCTGCAGGCGCACATTGCCAAACATGGGGCGACTGGCGTGGTGCTCACCAATCTGGCGAAAGTGCATGCGGAACGGAATGAGCACCCACTGGCCATGCAAACTCTTTGGAAGGCGCTGGAACTGGATCCCAACCAGGACAATGCCCTCGGCTGGTACGAAGTGGAGCACCGTGAAAAGCAGGGGGAAGCGTCCGGGATTGATGCACTCAGACGCATCGCCGCCCTGCCGGGAAGCTGGCGGGCGCAGCTTTGGCTTGCACGTGCGGCCCTGCAGCGGCGCTCGCTGGATGAAGCACTTCTGCTTTACCAGGAGAGTCTGGCCAATGCGCCGCGCCCGGTGCCGGTGGATCTGCTGACACAAATGAGCGGAGACCTGGGGCAGCAAGGACATCTGCCGGAACTGGTGAACCTGACGGCCCCCCATTTTCAGGCTGAGATTCATGGCCTGCAGGTGGGCAACAATCTGATCAAGGGCCTGCTGGATCTCGGGCAGATGGATGATGCCAGATCCATCATGGACCAGCTGTATGCGCAGAAGCGTCCTGACTGGAAGGAGCATCTGAGTTTTTGGGACACAGAACTCGCCAAAACGCGGCTGGCCACTCAACCCGAAACCGTTGCTGAAAAACTGGAGGTCACTCTGCTGACCGTGGACGGACCGGTGTGGCTGAAGGCGGAATCTCCTGCGGCTGAATTGTATCCCGTCAAGGATGCGGGGGGACCTTCCATCTGCTTTCTGTGCGGCAGTGTGGAGCATGAGGCTCCGGCAGAACGTATTGAGCACCAATTGACGGATGCTGCAGGCAGGCTCAGCCGAGCACTGCCCTTGTTCTTTGCCGAACAAACCTACTGGCGGACGGATGCGCGTGTGGGCACGCTGATTCCCTGGGTGGTCAGCCCCACGAATGGTTTTATCGTCGGAGGTCGTGCGTGGAGCGATGAGCAAGCGGCGGGGATGGCGCGCCAGGGGAATGAGCCGAATGATTATGCCGTGACCGCGAATCTAAAGGTTCAAGCAGAGCCATGGCGTCTGGAGCTGCGGCTTTTGCGAACGATTGACGGAGCCTGCCTTGGCACACTGGACCGTGATTTTTCGATGGCATCGCCCGAGGCGGTCATTCCTGAGTTGATGGATGATATTCTGGCTTTGCTGCAGGCAGAGACTGGGGCCGAAGTGCTGCCGCCACCTGCCGCTTATGATGTGCCGGGAGGACAAAGCTTTTCGTATTATCTCCTGCGGCTGGAGCAACTGCTGGCCACGCGCTGCTCGGGCATGGACGGGGTGCAGCCTGGTTTTTTGAGCGGTGAGCGAGAGATCATCGAGGGGAACATTCACCTCTCTCTTGCTCATCCGAATTCACAATCGGTGCGGATCCTCCTGGCTCAAACGCTGCTGGCCATGAAAAGAATCCGCCCGGATGTGGTGGCTGAATTTCGCGACAAGGTGGAGCTCTTGCAAAGGCAGCATCCGCTGCCGGGTGCGGCGCAAGGAGTGATCGACCGTTTGATCAATGAATGCATGTCAGCATGACAAGCGATGATCCCATGCGAATGCCAGCAGTCATTCTGCCGCTCGACTACCCGCTCCTGAAAGTGGTGGGCAGTTTTGAGGAGCTGGTCATGACGCCGATGCGTGATGGCATCAATGCCTTGTGCTGGCCGCGCACGCTGCCGGGGGATTTTGGCGAGATTGTGGAGAAGCTGGGGGTGGGGAAGGGGATCACGAGCCTGGATGAGGAGCGTCTTCTGGCGCTGGAACTGAGCGATGAGGGACGGGTGGCCCGCGAGGTTTTGCTGCAAGATCAGGAGTTGCTGCGCGCCCGCGAGCTGCTGCCAAGCCTCGACTGCATCAACGGCTACGAAAATGAGATCGAGCCCGACCTGCTACGCACGGATGTGCAGTCCTGGCATGTGGACAGCGCTACTGTGGAAGCGGACACTTATTTGTGCACCTACTTCGGGGCTGCCTCCGAAGGGCTGCGGAATGAGGAGTCGATGCGGCGGGTGGATGTGCCTGAACTGCGTGCGGAACTGCGGCAGCTTTATGGCGGAGGTGATGAAGTGGGCTTTCGCGAATTCCTGAACGAAAATTATCTGGATCTGCATTACAAGCCGCTGCCGCACGCCCTGCCGTTTTCTTTTGGCCTGGGCCATCTCTGGCGCATCGCCACCCTGTATCCGGAAAGTCCGGTGCCCCCGTGCATTCACCGTGCCCCGGCGACGCTGCCCGGACAGCCGCCGCGCCTGCTGCTGATCAGTTGAAGGCAGGACGCAGCATTGCGTCCGGCGTGCAGCGGCGCTAGTCTGGGGGGCCAACCAAGCCATGCTAACCCTGCTCCGAGAAATGCTGCACTCGCCGGTGCTGGACATCGTCCAGCGCCTGAAGCATTCCACGGGCATGACGGTGACGGAGCTGTGCACGGCGATGAAGATGAGCTACATGGGGGTGAAGCAGCACTGCGTGGAACTGGAAAAGGCGGGGTTTCTGGACACCTGGCGCCGGCCCAAGGCGGCAGGGCGGCCTGAAAAACTGTACCGGCTCACGTCCAAAGCGGACGCGCTTTTCCTGAACTGCGGGTCGCCGCTGACGCTGGATCTGCTGGCAACGGCGGAGAAGGTCTATGGCGAAAGCGCTCCGCCGAAGCTGCTGTACACCTATTTCCAGTCCAAGGGGGAGGCGTGGGGGGCCAAAGTTGCCAAGGCGACGACTCTGGAAGAACGTGCCCGGCTGCTGGCCAAGCTGCGCAGCGCGGATGGATGCATGAGTGTCGTGGAGACGGATGCGCAGGGGCGGCTCCTTCTGGTGGAGCATCACCGGCCGCTGCGGGAACTGGCGGCGCGCTACGGCATCGTGGATGAACTGGAGTGTGAATTGATCGAGCGGCTCATGGGCTGTGAGGTGCGTCGTTCGGTGGAAGAAGTGTCGGGTCTGGTGCGTGTTACTTTTCACATCAAGACAACAGCGCAATCAGCATGATATCAGGTAACGCAGGCAGGACAATGGCATGGATCAAGGCAGTGGCAGCAGCAGGCATGTGCCTGCTGACATCGTGTGGCAGCAGCATCGCTCCGCTGCGGCCCGCCTGGCAGCAGGACCCGAATCTTTTTCATCACGGCTTTCCAGCTTATCAGGAGCAAATGACGAAGACCCCGCACATGGTCGCACGGATTGTCTATTCCTCGCCGGAGCGGATCGCGCAAATGATGGAACGTCAGGGCGATGTGCCGGATGCGCAGCGCGGATTTGCGCGCATGGGGGATGGCACGGTGGACCTTGCGGTACAGGACGTGGCTACGGGACAGTGGATTGAATCCTATCTCTGTGGTGGCATTCTGTTTGTGGCGGGACTGCCCCAGCAGGCTTACCGCATCGTGTTAAAAAACCGCACGCCGATGCCGCTGCAGATCGGCGTGGGGATTGATGGCAAGGACGCCGAAACAGGTGGTGTGGCGTCTCTGGGACGCGGCAACCTGCGCGTGGAAAAGAGCGGCACATTGGTGATGGATCACACGCCGCGTGGCCCGCTGTTGTTTAAGGCGGTCAACAGTGATGCGGCCTTGTTTGACACCAGCCCCCAGGGGCGCGTGGGAGTCATTCAACTGGCGGTGTTTCTTGCCTCCGACGCACCGAGCATCGGGCCGGAAAAACTGCGTGCCAGCCAGATCGCGCCTTTTGGACTGTTTCCGATCGGCAGGCCGGAGCAGTATCGCTGAGGTGCTGAGCGGTGAGTTGAGGGTTGTTTATCCAGAGCTTGTGGAGTTCGGAGAGCTTGGGTAACTTTGTAAGCTCATGCTTCGTTTTCTGCGCCGTCTTCTGCTTTTTCTGGTCGCCAGTTTTATGCTGGCGGGCGGCGTGTATTTGAACACGACGGCGTTTCATGAGCGCTGGCATGGGTTTGTGACCGGGGAGCTGGCGCAGCATGGGGTGCATCTGAATTTCGAACGCCTGACGGTGAATCCATTTGGCGGGCTGGTGGCGCGGGGTGTGAAGGTGTTCAACGATGCGAGCAAGCAGCACATCGTGGCGTCTGTGGACCGGTTGAATCTGGATGTTGATTTTGGCAGCCTGATCGAGGGCAGGGTCAAGATTGACGGGCTGGAGCTGCTGCATGCGAGCATGGCGCTGCCGGTGGACCCGGAACGGCCCGAACTGACGGTGATCGAGCTGAAGGATCTCAGCGCACGGGCTTTGCTGGAAGAGCGGCGTCTGGACATCCGGCATGCGGAAGGACTGCTGTCTGACGGGCTGCGCATATTGATCAGCGGGGTGCTGGAACTGCCGGAGTCCAAGTCAGACCAGCAGGGACCCAGTGCGCAGGAGCGGCTGATCGCGATACGCGAGCACCGTGTGCAGATTCAACATGGGCTGGACTGGCTGGCGCGGTTTCGTGCTCCGCATGTGCCCACCCTGAATGTGAAGGTCTCCGGGGCGCTGGACCGCCCTCAGGAGCTCAAGGCGGAGCTGCTGTTTCAGGCGGACGGTCTGGAGTTTGAAGATTACGTCTGGAAGGAACTCGTGGCGGAGGCGGAGTATGACGGCGGCTTTGTGGATTTGAAGCGGCTGCATTTGGTGGATCATCTGGGCACGCTGGAGGCCACTGCCACGTGGCGCATCGGTGCGGATCGCCTGCGCTTCCGGCTGACGTCGAGCGCCGACCTGCCGGGGCTTGCGCAGGCTTTCTTCAGCAGCGAGCAGCTGCGCGAGGTGGTGTTTTATGAAGCGCCGCAGCTGGCGCTGGAGGGGAACATCTTTTTGAACAAGAAACAGCCCGAGGATTTTCTGCCGGCGGAGGTGACCGGCCGGCTGGACTGCGGGCGGTTTGGCAGTCGCGGGGAGGTTTTCAATTCACTCAGCCTGACACTTGGAGCGAACCCTGAGGGCATCTTTGTGCGTGACGCGCTGCTGAAGCACAAGACAGGCACGCTGGCGCTGGATGTGATGAGACACCGCAGCCTGGGTTTCCGATACAATCTGGAATTGCGCATGGACCCTACTGTGTTTCTTCCTTTCGTGCTGCTGCCGAAGACTCGTGAAATCATCCAGCGGTTTGCCTTCGATGAGACATCGCAGATCGATGTGCATCTGTCCTGTGCCGGGCCGTCGACCAACATGCGCGAATGTCCCAGTTCAGGCCACGGTGTGCTGCGTCATTTCAGCTACAAGAATGTGGCGTTTGATTCCGCCGAAATGGATCTGGCATTTCTCGGAGACATCCAAAACTATGCGAATGTGCGGGTGCAGCGTCCGGATGGACCGGCGGAGGCGGAGCTGGTGTTTGTGAATGATGATGACAACGAGAAGTGGCTGCGGCTCGTCAATGTGCATACGGTCGCGGACGCGGCAGGTATTGTGCGTGCGTTTGCCCCGAAGGTGGCGGACCAGATCGCGCTCTACCGATTCTCCGCGGGGACGGATGTGACCGCCAACGGCACCATCGGCTACAAGGGGAACCCCCAGTTCAACAACTACAAAGTGGATTTCAAAAACCCGACGGGTGGCGCGCATTATGTGCTGTGGAACGAAGACTACCCGATCAATGCGCCGAATGGAGACGTTCATATCATTGGCAGCATGTTGAACTTCGATTTCAACGGACGACTTTTTGGGGACAGCCTGCATGCCAAAGGCGCTGTGAACCTTACGCCCGGGGTGAGAGGCTATGACGTGGAGGTGAAGGCGGGACGCTTCCCATATGCTGTGTTTAACCGCAAGCTGCCGTTTGAGGAGGTGCGGGCGGAGGTGCACAACCGGGATGGACTCTCCCGGATCGATATCGCGGCAGACGTGCTTGGAGGTGGCATGACCTTGAAGGGCAACCTCAACGACAACCGCGAGCCGAACACCTACGATGGCGAGCTGCGCATGAACGCCCTCAGCTTCCAGCGCTTTGCCCAGGTGTACTCCCCGGGCAATGAAAGCGTGGGAGACATCAGCGGCCATTTCAAATTCACCGGCCGAATGAACGACTGGAAAGCGCTGAAGGGCGGCGGGGCGCTGATGATTCTCAATGGCAACCTCCTTGCCCTGCCCGTCCTCGGGCCGCTGACTCCGATCATTGGTGCCTTCCTTCCTTCACCGATCAAGGGCTACAACGTGGCCAAGAAAGCGGACTGTACCTTTGAGGTGTCGGATGGTTTCATCGTCACTGGAAACATCGAGGCCGAGTCCAGCGCCTTTCGCATTTTCAGCCGCGGCAACGTGGACTTCATCCGCGATGACATCGACTTCAATGCCGAGGTGCGCATGCGCGGCCTGGGCATCCTGCTGTTTCCGGTGACGCAATTGCTGGCCTACAAGGGCTCGGGCACCATCGGCGACACCAAGTGGTCCCCGCGCATCTTTGGCGGTGGCAACAAGGATGAACGAAAACCACCCACTGAAAAAGAGCTGCAGGAAGCGCAACGCATCGGGGGCAGTCCGGCCCGGCCAAAGGCAACTCCCGCTCCGCCGAAGCAGCGACCGTTGTTTGGGAATTGATGCGGCTGGTTGAAGGATTTGCTGTCTTCAATGGGCGGACTGTGGCACGGAGGCCGCATGAAAGTAGAACGACTCAAATACGTCATCTGGGCCGCGGACATGAACCGCGCGGTGAATTTTTATGCCACCGTCTTTGGCGGCACGATCCTCAAGCAGAATGACATCATCAGCGAGGTGTCCATCTGTGATGGCATCATTGGCATTCATGGCGGCGGTGAGGGAAGCCGCACCTGGACCGGGCTCAGTTTTCAGGTGCCGGATGTGATCGAAGGCGCGCAGGAGATTGTCGCCGCAGGTGGTCAGCTCACGCGTGAACCGCAGCCTGAGAATGGCGAGCCGCCGCACCTGGCCATGTGCGTGGACACCGAGGGGAATGAGATCATGCTCACGCGGAAGCGCGCGCATTGATTCATGCGGTGGTCAGTGGCCTGCCGACAGGGGTTGGCTGATCATGTCCGAGCAATTCATCCAGAGGCGGAAAAGCGGTTGATAAACCGGTCAATTTGTGAACTTTCTTCAAAGTCATCTCTATGAGATCAATCAAATCCAGTATTACTGTCGGCTCTAGTATCACCGCTGGCTTTTGTATTGTCTTGGTCTGGACTTTTTTTTCTTCGGCTTTTCTGAAGCACGCTTCAGGAAAGAATGGGTACGGCGGTTTTCCCACCGCTGGCTGCAAGGATCTTTACAAGTACCTCGATCGTAGAGGTTTCATACCTGATCCTGTGCAGCATGGTACAGCAAAAGATAAGGTGCAATTTCATGGGAGCTATCATGAATCACGGCCATTCGATGTCACAATCTACACGAAGATAGCTGGCATTAAGGGGGTGCATGTCGAGATCGCGTACGACTTCCGAGGATCTGCGTGGAGTGTTAAAGACTCATCAACAAAGGCGCAAGAATTTGCACATACTTTGTGCGAATGGCTGACCGAGTACCAGAAGACGAGAAATTTGAATGCCGGATTATAGTTCTGCTGGGTTCGATCTAGGACGGATGTGTTGCGTAAGCGAGCCAATCGGAACATCTCTCATTCCTCCGATACAAAGAACTCCCGGCGAAGTTTGCTGAAGACAACTTCGGAGGTGCCGAATTTGGGGAGGAGACGGCGGCGGCCGGTGGTGTAGGTGACGTAGACTTCGTCGCGGTAGAGATGCATGAAGGGGGTGTTCACGGCGTTGTAATCGACGATGGAGAAGGCCTTGGTGTAGGTCTGGTAGTGGGAGTCGATTTGGACGACGTCGCACTTGTTGCGGGTGACGGTGTTAGCTCCCATGGAGACGCTGGGGGCGGTGAACAGGGCGACGAGGCCGATGGGCTTGCCGAAATCGCAGAGGGTGGGGCGGCCGATGCCGTAGGTCCATTTGGTGACGGGGGCGTCGAAGTGGTAGAGGTCGGTCTTGGCGGCTTTGCTCAGCATGTAGCCGGTTTCGATGACGTTGGAGCGCAGATGGAGATAGACGTGGGTTTTGTCCTGGGTGATGACGGGTTCGGCGAGGATTTTGACTTCGGTGGTCAGCAGGCGTGGATCGGGGGCGCCGAGGAGTTCCCAGGTCGCACCTTGGTCGGCGCTGCGCATGAGGATGTTGGTGAGGAGGCGTGTCTGGCCGTCCTGGGAGTTTTTGATCTGGATGGTGCTGTACAGGTGGCCGTCGAACTCGACGAAGTCGCAGGCGGTGCTGATGCCTTTGGAAAAGGATGCGCCGCTGCCAGGGCCGAAGAGGAAGTCGAGATGGCTCTGCAGGGCGGCCTGGGTGAGATCGAGCACCTTATCAGGCTGCTTGGCGATGGTGCAGCGCAGGGGATGGAGCTCGGAAAGTGTGGCGGTGGCGATGTGGTAGTCGCGGTAAAAGGCGCAGTAGGCAGGGACGGGATCGCCTTCCTGGCGGCCGGTGAAGAAGATGCGCAGGGTTTCCTCTCCCAGGGCATGGATCATGGGCGCTGAAACGAAGGTGCCGCCGAGGGTGATGCCGCCAGAGGAATCGCCTGCTTTGGCGATGTCGACCCATTTGGCTGTGGCGGTGGGATTGAGGATGTTGAAAACGGCCATGCGGGCGACCTGCCTGGCTTTGTTCTCCTCAGGGGTGGATTCATTGCACTGATACACCGCGTAGCCGATGCCCTGCACGATGCGCAAGCCGGACTGATGGGCGTAAAGCTCCTTCTGGTAATTACTGATAATCTGCGCCTGATCGACAAAGGAGCGGGAGGAGACGTGGCCGTCTGGTCGCAGGGTGGGCTCGGCGGCGAAACTGGTGCAGACCAGCGCTCCCAGGAGGGGCAAAGGGCGAAAAAAGGCGGGCAGCATGGTCTTGAAGTTATCGAGCGGCGTATGGATGTCCAAACGCGTTGCAATTGCCCCCCATTTGGGCCATTCATCCCCCCCGCCCATGACCCCCAAGATCGACCCCGCCCTGCATCGCGACAAAAAACCGGAATGGATCCGAGTGACGCTGCCGCGTGACCCGAAGTTTTGGAGCACGAAGGGGCTGATTACCGATTTGAAGCTGCACACGGTCTGCGAAGAGGCGCAATGCCCGAACCGCTGGGAGTGCTGGAGCCAGGGCTCGGCGACGTTCATGATCGCCGGGGACCGCTGCACGCGTGCCTGCGGATTCTGTGCGGTCAAAACGGCCAAACCTTTTGCGCTGGAAGCCGATGAGCCTCAGCGCGTGGCTGAGGCGACGAAGCGCATGGGCCTGAACCACATTGTCATCACCGCCGTGGCGCGCGATGACATGAAGGACGGCGGCGCAGAGCACTTTGCCCGGACCATCGAGGCCGTGCGTGAAGCGGTGCCGACGATCACGATTGAGATTCTTGTGCCTGATTTCAACGGCAAGGACGACGCGCTGGAAGTCGTGATGAAGGCGAAGCCGCACATCTTCAATCACAACCTCGAAACCGTGGAGCGTCTGACGCCGCTGGTGCGCAGCCGTGCGATGTATCACCGCAGCCTGCATGTGCTGAAGCGTGCGAAGGCAATGGCTGAAGAGCTTGGCACCAAGTGCGCGACGAAGAGCGGGCTCATGCTCGGCCTTGGCGAGACGGAGACAGAACTGTTTCAGGCGATGGACGACCTGCGCGAGCATGACGTCACCGTGCTGACCCTCGGCCAGTATCTGCGGCCATCACCGCAGCATCTGCCGGTGATCGAGTATGTCCATCCGGACACGTTTGAGAACTACAAGCAGATCGCTCTGAAAAAGGGTTTCCGCCATGTGGCGAGTGCGCCGCTGGTTCGCAGCTCGTATCACGCCTCGGATTTCAAGCCTGAGCTGGATCTGGAGTAGCGGATTATTTGCGGAAGCCGCCTGCCATGCGGTTCCAAAAGTTTGCGAGGGAGATCACGAAGCCCAGGGCCACGATTTCCTGCTCTGAGAACAGGGTGGTCAGTTGATCGTATTCCTGTGCATCGTCATGGACGGTGGCCTTGTGTGTCAGTGCCTCAGCCCAGGCCAGAGCGGCTTGCTCACGAGGGGTGAACAATGGGGAAGTCCGCCACTCAGGAAGATTTTCGATGCGTGCCTGATCTTCGCCCAAGTGTCTTGCTTCTGACTGATGGAGTTGAATGCAGTAGGCGCAGTGGTTGATCTGGGAGACGCGGAGTTCGACCAGTGCCCGCAGGTTGGGATTAATGGAGGTTTGGGCAAGGTCGCGGGTCAGATGTCGGAAGCGGGAGGTCAGTTCCGGTTCTATTTGGGAGTAATCAATTCTCATGGGCTGGTTAAAGGGTGCCGGTTTCCAACTGTTCCAGGTAGATGAAGTCGGGGGCTTTGACGCCTGCTTCGGCTCGGATTTGCACCAGCTGGGGGGATTCAAAGAACGTCCTGGCGTCGGCGATGGAAGTCCATGCGGAGAAGTGTACGATTTTGTTCGGATCGTCGTGGTAGCTGAGGACCTGAAAGGAGCGCTCGCCGGCTGCTTTGCGAATGCCTGCGGCGCGGTCAAAGATGCTTTTCCATGTCGTGTAGTCGGCGACTTCGTGAATGATGAGAACGTGCTGCACTGGGGTGGTGGGTTGAGGTGAGAGCACAGTTAAAGAGGCATTGATTCTTGTGGAAATGCTATCAATGCATCAGATTGATGCTCTAAACGCATGAGTCGACCTTCCCTACATGAGCTTGAGTGCTTCGTCGCTGTTGCCGAGGCTTTGAGCTTTTCCAAGGCTGCCGCGAAGCTCAACCTTTCCCAGCCCGCCTTGTCCCGGCAGATTCAGGGGCTGGAGTCCAAGCTGACCGCCCGCCTGCTGGAGCGCAACACGCGGTCTGTTTCATTGACGCATGCCGGCAGGTTGTACCTGGATGATGCGAAGCAGCTGCTGACCCAGCTTGACCGGGCAACCGAAGTCATCCGCCGCGTGGGGGCCGGAGAACCGCAACGACTGCGGCTGGCCTTTGTGGGGGCCTTGCTGGATGATGGTCTGGTGCGGCTGTTGCAAAAGTTTCGGACCGGGCGTCCCGATTGTCAGATTCACATGGTTGATATGGCCCCGGCAGAACAACTGACGGCTTTGGTGGGCGGAGAGATCGACGGGGCGTTCATCGGTGCGGCACCTGCCAAAGTTTCCCGGCAGATCGAGACCTTGGTCTGGAAGCGAGAGCCACTGCAGGTGGTGCTGCCGGAGCAGCATGCGCTGGCAAATGGTGCATCGCTGAAACTCGCCCAACTCAAGGCTGAAAGCTGGGTGATGGTTTCTGCCAAGGCCGCGCCGGGTTTTCGAGAGCACGTGAGTGTGCTTTGCAGGCAGGCGAAGTTTCAGCCGAAGGTGGTGCAGGAGTCAGATCGTGTGGCGGCTGTGCTTACAATGGTCGCCGCAGGGCAGGGGATCAGTGTCTTGCCGGAGTCTCTGTCACGCTGGCTCGGTGTCGGCGTGGTCTTTAAAAACATGCATGAATCGAAAGCGATGCTGACGCACGCCTTTGCATTCAGGCGTGGTGATCCTGGACATGAGTTGCAGGAGTTTGCCCGGATGCTGGCGGCTCAGGAAGGTTGATGCGGTTTTTGACATGCCATGCACAAGCATTAGGCGGAGACTAATGGAGCGGCGTTTAAAGTGAAAGCGTGTTGCGTGCGCGGCATTTCGCGTTCTCTTCGTACAACCCCAACCCACCACCATGTCCATTCGTCCTCCTGCCGAAGCCTACGAGAAAGTTCCGACTGTCATTTTCCCAGACTCCGCCAAGGCGGCCAAAACGCTGGCGCAGGAAGTGAAGCAGTTGATCGAAACCAAGAACAAGGCGGGCCAGCCTGCTGTGCTGGGCATGGCAACGGGATCAACACCTGTGCCGTTTTATCGCGAACTGATCCGTCTTCACAAAGAGGAAGGACTGAGCTTCAAAAACGTCATCACCTTCAACCTCGACGAGTATTATGGTCTCAGCGCGGATCATCCTGAGAGCTATTCGAAGTTCATGGCGGAGCAGTTGTTTGACCACATCGACATTCCGAAGGCGAACATCAATCTTCCCAGCGGCACGGTGCCGGGAGATCAGGTCTTCAACCACTGCCGCCAGTATGAGGAGAAGATCCAGGCCTCCGGGGGCATTGATCTGCAGATTCTCGGCATCGGTCGAACAGGCCACATCGGCTTCAATGAACCAGGTTCCAGCCGTGACTCGATGACACGCCGCATCACGCTGGACCGCGTGACGCGCCAGGATGCTGCCAGCGATTTCCGCGGGGAGCAGAACGTGCCGCACTTTGCGATCACCATGGGTGTGGGTACGATTTTGCGGGCGAAAAAGCTGGTGCTGATGGCCTGGGGAGAAAACAAGGCCGTCATGGTGGCCAAGGCCGTCGAAGGGCCGATGACGGAAGTGATTTCGGCCTCCTTCCTGCAGGATCACCCGGATGCGCGGTTCTTCATTGATCACGGTGCTTCGCGTGAACTGACGCGTATCAAGCTGCCATGGCTGGTGGGCCCGGCCTCCTGGACACCGCGTGAGACGCGCCGAGCGATGGTGTGGCAGGCCTTCAAGATCAACCGCCCGATTTTGAAGCTGGTGGACGAGCACTACAATGAGAACGGCCTCTCCGATCTGCTCTCCGAGCAGGGGCCGGCTTATCAGCTGAACATCCGCATCTTCAACCAGCTGCAGCACACCATCACCGGCTGGCCCGGCGGCAAGCCTGATGAGGACGACACGTACCGCCCTGAGCGTGCACGGCCGTATCCAAAGCGCTGCCTTGTTTTTAGTCCGGAGCCGCAGGATGCCATCACCGGCATGGGCGGCACGATAGATCGCATGGTGGAACAGGGGCATGATGTGCGCCTGATCTCGCTGACCTCCGGCAGCCTGCGCGTGCCGGACAGTGAGGCGGATAAATTTGCCGAGACCCTGCTGGAACTGGCCTCCAATGCGGCCAATCCCGCCACTTGGGCGGCGCAGGTGGCCTATGCGCGGGAAGCGCTGGGCCTGCTGGAAGCGAAAGGCGAGTTCGGCGAGGACCCGCCGCTGCTGCGGCAGCTCAAGGGCCTGATTCTGCGCGGGGAACTGCGCGATGCGGCGCATACGGTGGGGCTGGCCAATGACCGGGTCACCTTTTTGGACCTGCCCTTTTATGAGCACGGTCGTTACCGCCGCTTCAAGAGCACAGATGAAGACCACAAGGCGCTGGTGCGCCTGTTGCAGGAGCACAAACCGCATCAGATTTACGTCACGGGCGACGCAGCCGATCCATCGAGCGTGGCGGGCATCTGCTTCCGCCTGCTGATGGCCGCGTTGCAGTCGTGTGCGGGCGAGGAGTTCGCGGGTTCCTGCAGCGTGTGGCTGTATCGAGGCAAGGAGCGTCCGCTGGAGCCGCATGAGATCGACATGGCGATTCCGATGAGTCCTTTGCAGATCGAGCGCAAGGCCAACGCCTTGTCTCGCTACGGGGCCTTGTCCTCCCTGGAAAAAGAAGCGCCGGAAACCAATCGTGAAAACGCGCGGCTTTATGATGCACTGGGTCTGGCCGAGTACGAGGCCATTGAGACCTTCCAGCGCTGGCGCCGGGTTTAATCCGTCTTTTTAACCAGCTACCGCGAGCCTGGCATCGCGGTAGCTGCATTTTCCCAGCCGTCGAAGCTCGTCGCAGTGGGCTTCGATGCGCATGCTCTTCATGCTGGGCTGGAACCCAAGCCTGCGTGTGATGCAGTCATGCAGCAGGGCGGTGTGATCATCCTCAAACTCCACCACGCGATCGCAGTCGAGGCAGATCAGGTGGTTGTGCTGGGGCTTGTCGAGGAAATTGGGGTCGTAGTAGGTCTGGTCACGGCCCAGATCGACTTCGCGCAGGAGACCGCACTCAACCAGTAGGGTCAGGGTGCGGTAGACGGTGGCCCGGGAAACGGTGCTGTCGAGTTTGCGCGCCTTCTCCAGCAACTCCTCGGCTTTGAAGTGGTCATCGGTGGCAAAGGCAGCCTCCACAATGACATCCCGTTGCTTGGTACGGCGCAGTCCCTGGCTGGCCAGATGTTTTTCCAAGCGTTGAGTGATACGTTCGTCCATGTGGCAGAGAGGTTAGCCATGGCTGTGGATCGCGCAAGGCAGGGCTTTTTTGAAGAAGAGGGCGATGAAATGCCGGGTTTTAGGGAAATTGTGTGAAAAAATGCCGTGTAGGGCTGCGAGCTAAGCTGATGCTTAGTTTGTTATAATAGAGTGAACTAAGCGAAAAAAAGGTCGGAGGAGAGTTCCCATATAAAACAGGTCCATTTTGCAAGAAAAGCAGGCGTGGCGTTCAAATTAATTTAAAATAATTATGGATTTTATTGTTAATATTGATAAAATTACCCATACTGCCTGATTCCAAGCATGCCTTTACCATTTTCATTCTCAACCCAACGCCAAAGCTCTGAGGCCGAAAGTCCCGCAGAAGCCATAGCAATGGCTATTGCAGAGAAGGTGATGAACCATGCCCCCGGGCATGTCAGCACCGAGCCTCTGCAGGGAGTTCAGGGAAGCACCTTTACGGCTCCCGCATTGGAATCCCTGCCGCACGCAGTTCCTCAATTCCCACGTCCGGTTGCGGTGCATTCAGCCAATCCGCCCTTCAAACAAGAGCCGGAAGCCGTTCTGCCAGTGGAGATGCAGGTGACAGCCGCAATACCGCCGCCATCATCCCAGGAAGGAATGACTTCCGTCCATGACTTGCCGGCTCAAATCGAGCAGTTGCGCAACGACATCTTCGGCATCGCCATGAACGTGAGCGCCATGAATGATCGTATTGACCGCATGGAGCAGCGGCTTCCACAAGCAGGGCAGTCGGTGCAGGCCGGTATCGCCGCGTTGCGTGGTGAGATTGAAACCTGGCTGGAGAACCACCTCAATGCGGCCGTCGAGCACTGCATGAATCAAATCATCAACCGAGCCAATCCTTCGGCCAACCGTTCCGTCAACTGACCGCCGTATACCTGTTATTCGATCTTACACTTTATGAACTCCCTGAGACTCCGTATCCTGTTCCCCCTCTGGCTATTCGGCTTTTTGCCGGCCATGGGAGCCACCCGAATGATGGGGCAGCCACTTGAATGGTTCTTCGGCATGACAGGCGTCCTTCTCGGTGGCGGTGTCTTTCTGGCTGCCTATTTGATTTCAGGCTGGCTGCTCAAACCGACGACGGCGGTCATGAAGGGCACCACGGCGGTGCTGCGTGGAGTCCCCCCGGACGCTCAGTCCGCTGAATGGCTGCCGGCCGACTTCTGGAAGCTGCGCTGTGACATCAACATGATCTTTGCCAAGCAGCGCCAGGCACTCAATGCCGCCGAGCAGCATGCCTGCCAGACCGCGCAGCGCCTGCTCAATGCTGAACGCCTGTTGCGTGAGGCCTTCACGGCTCTTCAAGGCCTCTTTGCCGCCAGCGATGAAGGGGTGCTCGTGGTGGATGCCCAGGGCTCCATCATCGCCTCCAATGCCAAGCTGGATGATTTCCTCGGCAAGCCGGTCGAAGAAGTTGCCGGACGGGATTCCACGCGCGTTCTCAATGCGCTGATCGAGCGCTTTGAAGAAAAAGCCGTGATCACCGCCTGGATCGAAAAGACCACCACCCATCTCGAAGGCCAGTCTGAAACGCCGCCGCTCGTCTCCACTGACAACCGGGTTTTCTCCCTGCGCTCCAACCCGATGCGCACTGATGCCGGTGAAGTGATCGGACGCATCTGGATCGTGAAAGACCGCTCCGAAATGCGGGTGCTGGAGAACCAGCTGCGCGAGTCCCAGAAGATGGGAACCATTGGGCAGCTTGCCGGCGGCATCGCCCATGACTTCAACAACCTCCTCACGGCCATTCGCGGCAATCTCACGCTCGCCGAGCTCACCCCTGCTTCCAACCAAGCCGGAGTGCGTGACAAGCTGCAGAATGCCAACCACGCCACCACGCGTGCGGCGGAGCTCGTCAAATCCCTCCTCGGCTACTCACGCCGCAGCACCGGTGTCGCCGTACGCAAGGCCACCAATCTCAAGCGCCTCCTGGCGGACGTGCAGAACCTCCTCAAGCACAGTGTGGATCCGCGGGTCACCATTCAAATGCGCGGCGGCATGGATGCCTCCTACGCGACTGGAGACGCCACGCAGATCGAGCAGGTCATGCTCAATCTCTGCCTCAACGCCCGCGATGCACTGCCCGCAGACAAAGGCGTGATCGAAATCGCCGTCGAAAACGTCACCCATCGCATGCCGTCGAAATCAGCGGAAAGTGCTGAGGCTTCCGACTTCGTCATGCTGGTGGTGCGTGACAACGGCCACGGCATCTCTGAGGAGCACCGTCAGCGCATCTTTGAGCCCTTCTTTACGACCAAGGCTGGCAGCAAGGGCACAGGCCTCGGCCTTTCCACCGCGCAGGACATCGTGCGTGAGCACGGTGGCTGGATCGAATTCGACAGCGAAGTGGGCCGTGGCACCGAATTCCGCGTGTTTCTTCCACGACTGCTCAATCCTGAGCAGATTGAAGAGGAGATTCCGATCGACAACGGACCGGCCATCAACGCCCCGATTGGCGGTCAGACCACCATTCTGGTGGTGGATGATGAAGCTCCGGTGCGCTCCATCGCCATGAACATGCTCGGCTTCCTCGGCTACCGCGTTCTGGAGGCCTGTGACGGCCAGCAGGCGCTGGACATCCTTCTGCGCACGCAGGAGAAAGTGGACGCAGTGCTGCTCGATATCTACATGCCCAAGCTTTCGGGCCGCGACACCTTCAAGGAACTGCGCGCAGTCGGAAACGATGTGCCGGTGGTGGTTTGCAGCGGTTTTGTGATCGATCCTGACGAATTTACCATTCTCAGCCAGGGCCGGACACCGCCGGTGGACATCATGCTCAAGCCCTACTCACTGGACGGTTTGAGCAAGGCGCTTGCCAAGGCTGTGCAGAAAAAGCCAGGGGATTCCCCTGTCTTTGAGCTCACCACCAGCCGCGCACCGCAGCAGGCAGCGATGCTTGTTTCCTGAGCACAAGCGAAATCTGGGGGGAAGAACTGCCTGCCGGCGGTCATCTTTCCCCTTTTCGATTGCTGCAAAGGCGCTACCATCCGCGCCCCATGATCAAAGTCGGCCTCGTCTCCCTCGGTTGCGCGAAAAATCTTATCGACTCGGAAATCATGATCGGCCACCTCCAGCAGGCTGGCATGGTCATGACACCTGAGCCCGATCTCGCGGATGTACTCATCGTGAACACCTGTTCGTTCATCGACATGGCGAAGAAGGAGAGTGTCGGTGCGGTGCATGACGCCGTGGACCAGCGGGCGGGCTCGAAAAAGCGTGCGCGACAGAAGATCATCGTCGCCGGCTGCCTCTCGCAGCGCTTTTCAACGGAGCTCCCGGGCCTCATGCCAGAAGTGGATGCTTTCATTGGACTCGATCAGATCACGCAGGTGGCCCCCATCATTCAGAAGCTCATGGGCACCAAGGATCACGAGCAGGAAAACCTCGTCACCCGCCAGCCGCAGTACATCCCGGATTACGACACGCCGCGCTTCCGCCTCACGCCGCAGCACATGGCCTACATCAAGATTGCCGAAGGCTGCAATCATCCATGCTCCTTCTGCATCATCCCGCGCATCCGTGGCCGCCACCGCAGCCGGACTCAGGAAAGCATCATCAAAGAAGCGCAGCAGCTCATCGCGAGCGGGGTGAAGGAGATCAATCTGATCTCCCAGGACACCACCTACTTCGGCATGGACAAGTGGACGGAAGAGCGCCCCAAGCCGCGCAGCGGGGTCGATTCCACCAAGGGTGAATCTCTTTCCTCACTCATCCGCGAGCTCAACAAGATCGAAGGCGATTTCTGGATCCGCCTCCTCTACACGCATCCCGCGCATTGGAGTGACGACCTCATCCAAGCCATTGCCGAGAGCCCCAAAGTGGCGCGTTACATCGACATGCCGCTGCAGCACATCAGCGACCGCATGCTGGGCCTCATGAAGCGCGAGACCGATGGCGCCTACATCCGCGATCTCATCAAGCGCATCCGTGCCGGCATTCCCGGAATCGCCATCCGCACCACCTTCATCGTGGGTTTCCCCGGTGAGACCGAGGCTGATTTCAACGAACTGCTGCAGTTCATCCAGGACACGAAGTTTGAGCGTGCCGGCGTCTTCAACTACTCTCGTGAGGAAGACACCCGTGCGGCGAAGATGGAGGACCAGATCCACCACATGACCCGCAAGGCACGCTGGAACGAGGCCATGCGCGCCATCCAGCGTAGCATCGAAGGCTTCAACACCACGCAGGTCGGTCGCAAGATGCGTGTCCTCGTCGAGGAGCCTGGCGTCGCCCGCAGCGAGATGGACGCTCCTGACATCGACACCACTGTTTTCGTGAGCAAGAAGCTTCCCGTTGGCAGCTTCGCTGACATCACCGTCAAGGAATGGCGCGGCTACGATCTCGTGGCGGCCTAAGCAGCAAACGATCACTCAGCGGCCTTGGGCCGGAAACGTTCGGCGACGCGGTCCACACCACCGCGTGGTCCGTTCACCGGCTTGAAGGCACCGGATTCCCAGGTTGTTTTTTCCGGGTACGGGTAGAGAGGCATGTTGAGTTCGGTTTTGCCATCGATCACGCGCTGGGCGCTGAGGGTGTGAGGTGCTTCGCCATTTTCGCGCCAGTTCATGACCAGGCCGAGCATGTCGGGCAGTTTGTTGATGCCGGGGCCGGGGCCATGGCTCATGCCGGGAACGATGTAGAATTTGCAAAATGCCGCTGCTTTTTCGAGAGAGCCAAAGTGCTCGACGACGCGCTCGTAGTAATCGAGTGAGGCATGGTAGGGCACGCATGAATCGGCGGAACCAGAGATCATGATGAGTTTGCCTCCGCGCTTTTCGAAGGGGGTGAGGTCAGGGTTTTCAGCGTTGAGATAGGGGCCGAGTGCTGCGGTGTAGGTGTCGATGTCTTTGCCGAAGTCGAGGCTCTGCAGGTCTTTGTCCTTCCCGAAGACCCACTGAAAAAGATAGAGGTGACCGTGGGCGATCTTGAAGGAACTGCCGAAGGGAATGCCATCGAAAATGCGTTCGCCGGTAATCGCGTGCGTTGGGCCGTCGAAGAGTTTTTTGAGGGCATCGGCGTGCTTGTCGGTCAGCGTGGGATCTTTTTTCCGCGCCAGAGCGATCACTGCGACAATGTCTTTTTCGGTGCAGCGTGGGTCGGAGACCAGCTTGCCAGCAGTCTGTGGGAGTTCACGCGCGGCCATGTATTCGTTGCCGGCGGCGATGATGTTTTCCTCCTGCGACGCGGTGAACGGGCATTGATGGAAGATCTGCTCGTTCCACAAGAAGTAGGCATGCAGCGGAGTGCGGCAGTGGGCGGGGACATTGGCCACGATGCCGTCGTAGTCTTCGGGATAGCGCTGGGCTTCCTGAAGCGCCTGCTGGCCTCCGGTGGAGCCGCCGTTGAAATAGGAATATTCGGGGGAACGACCGTAATAGGCCTTGATGACCTGCTTGGCCGAAGTGGTCATGAGGTGGGTGGCGCGATAGCCGAAGTCTTTCCAGACATCCGGTTTGCCAATGCCGGAATCCGAGTTCGGGGCGGTGCCCATGTCCGTGGTGGCCACGGCATAGCCACGAGCCATGTAGCCCAGCAGGCTTCCGGAACTGATGCGGCCGGCGGCGCCGCCGTTGCCAAGGCCGATGAAGCGGTTGTTCCATTTTTCCGCCGCAGGCAGGCAGATTTCCACATTGATGTTGGAGTCCTTGCCCGGAGTGAGGATGAGCTTCACCACCGAGTGTGGCGGCAGATTTTTGTCTGCGGTGGCGTTGATTTCCTCGACGAGGACGATTTTACCAGCGTCGATTGGAAGCTGCCTGAGTGTGGCAAGCCGGTCTGTGTTCTCCGGAGGCGCGGCCAGTGCTGCAGTGGCCGCGAATGCTCCGAGAAAAAAGTGTCTGCAAAGATGCCGGGAAACTCTTGAGGTGGGATGGTTCATAGCTCAGTCACTGAATGATCTGTCCGTGTGGAGCTGAAAGTGCTCCGCTCATGAGCGTGCCGAATCACTGCGTTCCTTGCAACCGCTGAATGAGCTTTCCCGCGAACGAAGCGCGACTCCGAGGAGTCAGCGTCTTCTGGAGGTTCGTTTCCGCGCTTTGGCCTGCGCGCGGAGGGTCTCGTTGATTTCTTCCGGGGTCAGGACGATCGCGTGGCGGATGGTGACTTCCTCCAATTTAGCGACTTCAGCCGGCGGGGCGGACGGTGCTGCTGCTGGCGGATTGAGAGGAGCCTTCGGAGGTTCGGTAGCTGCTACGACCAGCGCAGGGGTTGATGACATTGCCGGGGCGGGAAGCGGAGCTGGATTGGTGGCAATCTCTTTTGGAGGGAGCGCGGGCTGAGAAGGTTTATTATTTTCCGGGGTCGTGAGAATGGCCCGGCGGATGACCGGTTCAGCATCGGGTGCCGGGATGCTGCTGACCGCATTCGCCGATGCCACAAGCTGAGGCTGCTGCTGGGAGGGCATGACCCTTTTTTCCGCAGGTTGCTTCTCCTCGCGTGTGATATTTCCGAGGAGGGGAAGTGCTGATGCTTCTGGCTCGAGCGCCACCGACATCGAATGATCCGCTACCACGGCAGGTGGCGGGGATGGTGAGAGGGTGGGAGGCTCGACCAACGCCACGGGCGTTTTATTCACGACGGGCTGGGGCGGCGCCTCAAGGGGCGGAATGGTCGCTGGTTTTGTAGGGATCTCTGCGACCTTCTCCTGCAAACGGACAGCGACTTGTGGGAGCGAATTCGGCGCCGCAGTGAGCACTCCTGAACTGGCATCTGGCAATTCACCAAAGATCATCCAGGTCAGTGCCCCCAGAAGCATGACCGTGGCAGCCAGGGCCAGCCATGGGAATTTAAACTGGGGATGAGAGGGACGATGGAAATCGAGTGACTTGAGATCACCACTGACAGGAGCAAGGAGGAAGGTTTTCCTCCCATGATCCACGGAGGCATCGACCGGGGCTTGGTCTTCCTCAAAATCGGAGACGAAACCTGCGCTGGTGACTTCCTGTGAAGCAAGCGGGTCCTCGATGGAGTTCATCTCGGCACTGGCTGCGGTCAGGAGGTGGGAGAGCTTTTCCGTGAATTCGGACGGGTAGGGGACGGTGCTGCCGCTCAATGCCCACTGCAGGCACTCATGCAGATAGCCTGCCGCCATTTCAGGCATGCTGGAGGGGAATTCGGCAATCTCGCGCAACTGACCTTCTCCCGTGAGAAGATAGGCCGCCAGACCGATGAAGGTGCGATGACGCTCATCACGGGCAGCGATGCCGCTTGTTTCTTCATCTGGGTTGTATTCCCATGGGCTCAGATCGATCAGCCGTGGCTTGCACAGGCTGCGCATCGTCTTGTGCAGGCGGAGCTTCACCACAAATTTTGGCCAGGCATCCAGCCGCTTTTGATGCAGGCGCTCCAGATCACGAGGGAGGACGGGGCCGTCGTAGCCGACACAGAGTTGAATATTGGCCGGATCCACATCCACGCGCTGAACACCTGTTTCCGCCGCCTGTTCCAAACCTGCATGGATCTGCCGCAGCAGAGTGATGACTTCTCCGGGATTGAGAGAGCCGCGTTTCGCCATGAGGGCGCTCAGGGACATGCCCGGCTCACGCGCTTCAGAAAGAAACGCCCAGTCAGGCCCCTTCCAGAGACCTATCATGTGCAGGAGGTTGGTCTGCCGGGCTGGATCCTGCCGCCAGACCTGCGGAGGAAGCGCCATGAAGTCAGACTGATGAGCGATGCGCTCGGGCGGCAGCAGATGCAGGGTGACCGGCTGTTCGGCGGACACGTTGACTGCCGAAATCGTGAAGGGATGGCAGCCAGAAAGCTCGGGGTTTTGGATCCGGAAACTCGCGCCAAACAGGGTTTTCAGCGGAATTTCTCCCAGCAGCAATGTCTGCAGGTGGGAGACGGGCAGCGTGGAAGGATCTGCCACCAGCAGCAGCTTGGGATTGCGCGCCTGCACCAGCGTTACGTAGGAGCACATTGCCTCGCGAATTTCGTCACGCAGAGACTTTCTCGAAATCGAATGAGCTGAGGGGCTTGTCAGGACCGATTTGATGACGAAGCGCAGGCTCGCTGGCAGTTCTGCGATGATGCTGAAGTCGTCGGGATTGCCGCCTGGATAGGTCTGCCCGGTCATGAGCAGAAAGAGCAAACGGCAGGCCTCGTCAACGAATCGCGAGCTGTGCTGGCCAAAGGCCTCGGACCTTGGCTGTGACAGGCCGTAATCATACAGCCGGAGCTGTAAAAACTCCTCTTCCTGGGTGGTGACCAACACCTGGTCCATGCGTACCGTTGAGAGCAACTGTCCTTGGTCCTCGGCTCTTCCCAGGTCTTGGAGAAGCTGATGCACCAAGGCCAGCGATGTCACGGTGGGCAGGGCCCCGCGTCGCTGGACATACTCCTGGACGAACTCTCCCTCATTCAGGTCGGTGACGAAATAGGGCAGGCCATCATCAACGCCGACTTCGAGAATCGTCATGAAGGACTGGCCGCGCATGACTGCCGCGCTTTGCAGCAGTTCCAGAGTGCGAAGCTGCAGGCCTTCATCGACCACTTCGGGCGTCACCTCCACTGGGGCCAAGGTGGTATTCGGCTCGTAAAACCTGTGGAGGAACTTGGATGGGCCCCGCGATTTTTTCGCTTTCCGGCGTGCACTGGACTTGGATTTGTGTCCTTCCAGCCGTGGGGCCGCCCACTGGCGGCGCGACTGCCAGCTCACGGGCTTGACCCAGCGTCTCATGGTGGGCTGCTGACTTGGGGCTGGAGCCGGAGCGGCTTTTCCGGTGAAAATATGGAGTTCCACCAAACGGCTGTTTCGCTGATCAAAGGCCAGCATGACCACCTCATCTTGTGCCCGCGGCAACTTGATTGGAGAGCCATTGCGATGACTTGCCAAGGCGAGGGATCCAAAGAGTTGTGGCCCTTCAATCATAACTCAAGCGTGCTGGTATGGAGAATTTAGAGAAATGTGTTCCGTTGGAGACATTGTTCTTGAGTATGATCTTTGCGACTCAATTGTGCAATGGAAATTATATATGATGGATATATATTTGAAAAACGAAGCTAGGTATGACTAATATCGTTTCCGAGTTAACCTGCGAAGGTTGCCCGAAACGGGTCATGCAATCAAAGCTGCTGAGTTGCTTGCTCTCAGGGGCAATCATGCGCATCCTGATCCATGACACGCAGCATTCTTGCCATCGGCGCACATTATGACGACTGTCCCTTTGGCATCCCTGGCACGCTTCTGCGGGCCGTGCAGAAACATCAGCGAGTGGTCATTCTCAGCCTGATCGGTGACTACACCAACTGGCCGCCGGTCAAAGGTCGGGAGCAGGGCCTGCTGGAGCTTTCAAAACAACTTGCCGCTGAGCGGGGCATCGAGATGCGTTTTTTGCCCTACAAGAGCCTGGGCTTCGAGCCGACGCTGGAGACCAAGCGAGCCGTGGCCGAAGTGGTGGCCGAGGTGAAACCCGACACCGCCTTCATGCTCTGGCCGCGCGACCGCCATCCTGACCACGAGGCTGCCAGCGCGATCTGCCATGCGGCCTTGTATCAACCGGCGCGCCTGCTCGGGCGCGATGAGGTGAAGGCACCCTCACGCGTGTATTGGTACGACAACGGCCCCGGGCATACGATCGGCTTTGAGCCGGACACCTATGTCGATGTTTCCACTGAATGGCCAGCTGCGAGCGAGTGGCTGGGACGGTTGATGGCCTACGTGCGCAAGGAAGAGTATGACCCTGCCAAAACGGATGCCGCGATGGAGACGAAGAGCGTGCTTTCCCGGTATCGTGGGCTGGCCTGCGGGGCGAAGTATGCCGAGGCTTTCAAGAGCGTGCGCCCGGTGGTGAATGCCGAGTTTTGAAACTCGTGCCACTCTTCCATGAGTGGTACCCCCGGTAGGATTCGAACCTACGACAAATTGATTAAGAGTCAACTGCTCTACCAACTGAGCTACGGAGGCATGTTTGAAACCAAACAGCGTTGGAAGGGAGGGAGTTTTAATCGTGTCTGGGCTTGGTGCAAGTGAGTTTTATTCTTGAAGGTCAACTTTCGGGTGTTGGAGCACCGACCAGAGGGGTGTAGACGCTGGAAACCCGGTATGATTTTGGATGTTTTCCATGCGCTGCCGTGGTATCCGGCCTGCATGCGTGTGCTTGTTTTCTTCCTTTTTGCGTCGCTGCATGCCGTTCTGGCGGCAGATCTTCCCCTGGCAATCACCTTGGCTGGCCAGCCGGGACCTTACACGATCAAGCGATGGAAGAACGACTGGCCGGGCTGTGAATTTGAGGGTGGCATCGCACAAGGGCGTGTCGACATTGTCGAACGCGATGCGGCGCCATGGCTGCGTGTGAACTTTGCCGTCGGGAAGATTGGTCCTGAGGAAGGTGGTGCGGGCTGGCGGATGCCGTTTGGAAAGCATGAGACGGCGGAGCTGAGCTACACGGTGCGCTTCAGCAAGGATTTCGATTTCGTCAAAGGTGGCAAGCTGCCGGGACTGTGCGGTGGTCCGGACAACGTGAGCGGTGGCCGCCGGGCGACAGGGACGAACGGCTTCTCAGCGCGTCTGATGTGGCGCAAAGACGGCCGAGGCGAGGCCTATGTGTACCACAAGAATCAAAAGGGTGACTATGGCGACAGCTTTGCCTTTCCCGCTGACTTCCGCTTTCCAACGGAAACGCCGGTCAAGGTGAGGGTCGCCGTGACGATGAACGCCGTGGGCAAACGTGATGGCACTTTGCGCGTGTGGATCGACGAAAAGCCGATGGTGGAACGAACCGACATGGAGTGGCGTACGGTGGGCAGCTTTGGCGTGGATGGTCTCTACTTTGAAACCTTTCACGGCGGTGGTGATGCCTCGTGGGCGCCGACACGGGCCTGCTGGGCGGAGTTCGCGGAGATGAAAGCCGGCAGATAGCGATCTTTCAAACGCCTCCAAATTGGGCATTGACCGCGTTCCTGCAAATCAGGACACTCAACGCAATCCCAACCAAGGAGGTCATCATGAATGAACTGCAATCCCGCCGTGCGTTCCTTGCCGATGTGGGCAAGGGAACCTTGCTAGCCACCCTCGGTCCCGCGTTCGCAGCTGAGTTCGGCATCAGCTCCGCCGGTGCGGAGGAATCGTCTGCCGCATTGAACTTCGGTGAAATGGAGGCGCTGGTCTGCTTCATGCAGGAGACGTCCGTGTCGAAACTGCAGCCTGCCCTTGCCGCAAAGCTCAAGGCGGGCGCGTCCTTGAAACAGCTTGTGGCCGCAGGTGTGCTGGCAAATGCACGAACTTTCGGCGGGGAGGACTACATTGGTTTTCACACGCTGATGGCGCTGCATCCAGCGCTGAAGATGGCCGCGTCAATGCCGGACAAGCAGGCAGCGCTGCCGGTGTTCAAGGTTTTGTACCGCAACACCAACCGCATGCAGGAACACGGCGGGCGTGGCGAAGAGGTGCTGCATCCTGTTTCAGCTGGAGGCGACAAACCAACGGCGGCGGATCTACACAACGTGGTGAGGAGCAAGGACACCGCCGCTGCGGAAAAAATCTTTGCCACGATGATGAAGCAAAACGCGGATGACGGTTTCAACGCCTTGCTAGAATGCGTGCAGGACAACCCCGAGGTGCACCGCACGGTGCTGCCGTACCGCGCCTGGGATCTGCTGGATGTCGTGGGCCGCGAGCATGCCACCACGATGCTGCGCATGTCTTTGCGCTACTGTCTGAACTCGGAGAATGCCCGCCGCCCCGAATGGGATGAACATAGCAAAGCGCTGTCGAAACTGATGGATGAGTACAAGCTCATGGGAAGGCAGCCCGGTACGAGGTCCATGGAGGACGCCATGGTAGAGAGACTTAGCATGACGATTTTCAGCGGCACACCAGAAGACGCCTCAGGTGCGGTCGCTGCGGCTTTGGCGGAGGGATTTGATCCGCATGAAATCGGTGAGGCGATCTCGCTGGCGGCGAACCAACTGGTGCTGCGGGATCATGGCCGCCCGCCTGAGTGGGAAGCTCCGGGCAAACCGCCTGGCAGCGTGCATGGCGACTCTGTGGGCGTGCATGCGAGCGACTCGGTGCATGCGTGGCGCAATCTCTCGCAAGTCAGCAAGGGGCGGAATGTCTTTGCCTGCCTGATTCTCGGTGCATGGCAGGTGGCGCGTGATCGTGGTGCGGCCACTGGTCAGCATTTTCTCGAATGGGAGCCAATGCCACCGAAGAGATACATCAGCCAGAACACGGATCAGGCGAAGCTGCTCGCTGAGCTGGATGAAAACATTCGACTGAATCTCCAAGCGCATGCCTCGGGTGTGGTGCATCGCTGTGGAATGCAGGGAATGGACTCGGAGGCTGTGTTCAAGACTTTGCTGCGCTACGCCGTCAGTGAAGATGGTGCGCTGCATGCGGAGAAGTATTTCCAGACAACCTGGGATGAGTTTCACCGTACCCGCCCCGCCTTCCGATGGCGCCAGCTGACGGCACTTGCACGTGTGACGGCGAGTGAGTTTGGCCGTCCGGCACCCGGGCAGGTGGAAGCACGCGAACTGCTGGGGGTGTAAACAGGGGATTTCAGCCTAGCATATAAAAAATTACGTGGCGGATGAACGAGTCATCCGCCACGTGCCAATGGGGGGCTGGCCAGAGAAATCAGAAGATGCCGAGACGTGTGTTGCTGTTCACATTGAGTGGCAGCCCACGAGTTCCCACACGAGCGTTCACGCCCGCAGGCCGGGGGGCAGGCCTGGAATGATAATAGGTCGGGTGATTGTGGCTGTGGCCGTAGTAGCTGTTCCCCGGGTAATACGGACGGGGTGCGGGCGCACGGTGATAATGTCCTGGGCGGGAATATCCTGGACGGGTGGCCACGTAGCCACCTGCATCCACGCAGCTGGACAAGGTCGCCATGAATAAACCAAGAGTGAGTAACTGGATGATGTTTTTCATTGGATAGTGGGGTTCTTGCCAATACATCGGTTCAAATTGATTCGTGGTCGTACTTTCCGTGTCTAGCGGGCCTTGATCAACTGCACAGCGTCAGCTCCGACGATGCCGTCCGTGTCCTTGGTGCTGATCGTGATGACGGCGCTCTTGTCTGCCGTGAATGGGAAGACGCCAAGGATGATGAAGAGCTTGTCGATGGGCGGTGCCTTGCGTTGATTCACGAGCACTGTCTGCGTGCCCTGGGCGTGTTCAACGGTCACCGGGACATTGCTGGCACGGTTGGGCGCAGAGGCATAGGACACGCGTACTTCGTATTTGCCTGTGGCGGGGATTTTCATCCGATAGATGACGCTTTTGGCACCTTTCTCGGTGTTGGCGTCATGGATGCTTGAGCCATCGACGGGATTGCCATAGGCGCTGCCGGTCCAGTGTCCGATCTGCTCAGCTTCCTGCTCGCTCATGACAATGCCAGGCAGCTTGGCGGAGCGGACCATGTGGGCGAGCGAGGCGAGTTCGAGCACGGCTTTTTGTTCGAGCAGTTTTTTCCGCAAGGTGGGAACGTCGATGTTTTGCACCGGGGTCTTCGCTTTGATCGCCATCACGGCGGCGAGGCCTGATGCATGGCCCAGTGCCATATAGACCGGTTCCATGCGCAGTGAGCAGTAGGCAATGTGGCTGGCGGAGAGGCAGACGGGTACGAGCAGGTTTTCACACTCGGTGCGCTTGGGCGCCAGGCTGCGATAGGGGATCTGATAAGGCAGTGCCGGGGTGTCTTGAAAGCTGCCCTCATCACGGACGGTGCCGTCTTCGGCAAGGATGCGCTGGACGATGTGGCAGTCGATCAGGAACGAGCCCATGCCGACGGAGTCGTCTTTGAAGATGTCGGTCTGCAGATCCTTCTGCACCATGACGTATTCACCGATCATGCGGCGGCCTTCACGTACATACAGTGCATAGGGCCAGTGGGCGTTGTCGGCGAATTCGTCTTTGCACAGGCCCCAGGAGTTGGTCTGGTCCAGCAGGCTCTGGGGCACACGTTCGTCATGGCCAAGGAACCACAGCATGCCCTGGATGAAGTCGGTGTGGTCCTGCCAGATGCGTGCGCGTGTGGCGGCATCCCCATCAGGGTAGTCGAAGTTTGCGCCGGGATAGTCGGTGGAGAACAGGCCTTGGGCATTGAGGTCGTATTTGCCATTGGCGACATTGCCGAGATGGAACAAGCGGCCGAAGCGAACGCCGGGGAATGCTTGAATCAGGCGCAGCAGCAGTTCGTATTTAGCGGGATCGTAACTCGCGGGCTTTGGGAAGGGAGCCAGGATGTCTGCGCGCTGCGTAACGCAGATGCGGAAGTTGTAGCTCTGGGTGCTTTTGTCCGCGCTGCCGGGGGCGAGCTTGGGATCTGGGAAGACGCCGAAGATGGGGTTGCCCTGCGCATCCAGACCGGAGATGCTCGTGGGGGTGCCGTGAATGTAGCTGGGGCCTTTGCCGCCGATGCTGGGGCAGTCGCTCTCCATCACTTCGATTGCGCGCGGACGAATCGGCATCGGGTGATAGCCCGCAAGCGGCTCGCCATACTGCGCGGTGCTCTCACGCCCGACGATGTAGCTGACCTTCGCCGCCGCCATGAGATCGCCCTCATAGGTGGCGTCGATGAACTCTTTGCCGTGGTAGAGAGTACCGTCGCTCGTGGTCAGGCTGGTGATGCGTGCGCTCTCCTTCTTGATGGACTTGAGCGACTGCGCCGTGACCACTTTAACACCGGCTTCCTGCAGCATTGTTTGAAGCGTGCTCAGGTTCACGCTCGGCTCCGCATACCACATGGGGGTGCCCGGCTTCGCGGCAGCGGCGCGGGCGAAAAACTCGCGTGGGAAACCGCCGATGGTCTCCTCCTTGCCGACGTCAGAGCGGCAGAGACCGCCGGTGACCATGCCGCCAATCCATTTTGTGGGCTCGATGACGACTACTGACGCACCTTCACGTGCGGCAATGATGCCGGCGCTCAGACCTGCGGGAGTGCCGCCGTAAACGACGAGATCAAAATCTGCTGCAGCTAGAGGCGAGGCGAGACCAAGAAGGAAGAGCAGGCGGTGAAAAAACATGAGGCGAAAAAAGAGCAGGCGGCAACGCCATGCATCTCTTTTCGCCTCGTCTTTTCAATCGGTGTGCTTACTGCTTGGCAAAGGCCTCGTAGGCTTCGGCAACCTTCCCTTCCTTCTCGTCACCTTTGTGGAAGAGGAAGAGATGGCGCAGGAGGGTGTATTCGCCCTTTTTGAGTTCATAGGCTCCGTCAGGGGCGTCTTTGTCGAGCGACTTGGTGCCGAAGGGATTGGCGGTGAAGAGGCCGTAGGTGCGGACGTGCCATGGGGTGGGGAAGCGGAAGCTGGAAGGATGATTCAGCATGGCGACGCCGAGTTTTTCTCCGCCGACGATGCCGTAGTAATCGCACCATTTGGCGCGTTTGCCCCAGGCTGCAGCATCGGTGAGGCCTTCGCTGTTGATGATGTGGCCGCTGCCTTTTTTGTTCTTTTCGATTTCAACGGCCATCTCCGTGGGAACGCGGATGCTGAGACCGGCGTCTTTTTTGTCTTCAAATTTGGCGGTGCCTTCGGTGGCGAGCAGGATCTGCTTCATCTCGATGCTGCGGGTGCCTTCTTCTGCGCGGAAGATCATGGTGCGCTCTTCTTCGAGGTATTTTTTTCCATCGGGATCAAGGTAGTCGATGATGGAGACGAGCACGGCGGAATCGGGTTTGGCCTCCAAGGTTTTGAACTCGCGGTGTTTTTCGCTGCCCAGCTTGCTGACACGTTCCGGAGTCTTGGATGTATTCCCAAAGGTGAGCCGTTCGGCCCAGGATTCGATGCCATTGATGCCCTCGCTGCCAAAGCAGATGCCGCGATGGTGCGGGTGGTCATGCTGCTCGCCTTCAATGGTTTTCATCGGGTAGTTGCGCGTCATCTGTTTGCCGGTCGGGCCGAAGACGGGGGCGAGGTAGGGCTTGTTGGCCTGATCGACGATGTATTCAGCGAAGACCTGCCCATCGACTTTGACGATGGCACCGCCCGTGGCGGTTTTTTCGACGGTGAATTGGGCGGCGCTCGCCATGGAGGCGAGCAGGAGGGATGCAGCAAGGAGCAGTTTCATGGGTGAGGCAGTGAACGTTGGTGAGATTGAAATGCTTTCGGCTGAGATCAATCCCAGCCGTGGAAGAATTGGAGTGCGGTCTGGCTCGTGTCGGTGGCGACTTTCTCGACGGCTTCGCCGCGCAGGGCGGCGATGGCGCGAGCGGTGTCTGCCACGTAGGCGGCTTCGCAGCGTTTGCCGCGATGGGGAACCGGAGCGAGGTAGGGCGCATCGGTCTCGATCATGTAGCTGCCCGCAGGCACGAGACGCGCGGTTTCGGCGATGATGCCGGCATTTTTGAAACTGACGATGCCGGTGAACGAGATGAGGTGACTGCGCTCCAGCAGTGGCTGAGCCTGCTCAAGGGTGCCGGTGTAGCAGTGGAATACACCGCGAAGGCGGTCGCTGAAGGGCAGCACGAGCGCGGTGAGATCTTCCCAGCTTTCGCGGTTGTGCAGGATCACGTTCAGTTTCAGTTCTGCCGCGAGTTCGAGCTGCGCGGTGAGCACACGGGCCTGATGCGCTTTCCACTCATCGAGGGTGAAGCCCTCCGGCGGGGCATGGAAGTAATCGAGGCCGATTTCGCCGATGGCGCAGACTTTGGGGTGACTGGCGAGTTCACGAAGCTCGTTGATCCAAGCGTCGCCACTGACCGAATCTGCATCACATGGGTGAATGCCGACAGCGACACGCACATCTGGCTGGTGTTCGGCGATGGCGAGGAGCTTGCGGGCGTTTTCGAGATCCGTGGCCGGAGCCACCATGCGGGTGACACCGGCTGCGCGTGCGCGCTCCAGCACGGCGGGCAGATCGCCGTCGAATTGTTTGCTGCCGAGGTGGGTGTGCGTGTCAAAAAACATGCCCTGCGCCTTCGCATCTGGGAACCGGGTGTCAAGCGTCACGAATTAGTCCTTTCCTCGTGCGCCCTGTTCATGATAAATCATACGCATGTCTTTTCGCCGGTTGCTTTTGGTTTTGCCATGCCTGCCAGCGCTTCTAGGTGCTGCACCGGCGGATTATTTTGGCATTCACGTGATCGATGAACAAACGGGGCTAGGCGTGCCGCTGATCACGCTGAAGACGACGAATCACATCGCATTGACGACGGACAGCGCGGGTTGGATCGCTTTTGAGGAGCCGGGGCTGATGAACCGAGCGGTGTATTTCAGCGTTGAAGGGCCTGGGTATGTGATGCCGAAGGATGGGTTTGGCTTTGTGGGCATGCGGCTGACTCCCGTGGCAGGAAAGTCCGTGGAGATTAAAGTGCTGCGCACCAACATTGCGGAGCGTTTGTGCCGGCTGACAGGGCAGGGGATCTACCGTGACAGCACTTTGCTGGGGCATGAGGCGCCTCTGCCGAGCCCCAATCTGTTTGCGGATGTCATGGGGCAGGACTCGGTGCAGGTGGTGTCTTGGAAGGGGCGCTACTTCTGGATTTTTGGCGACACGAATCGCCCCAATTATCCGCTGGGCAATTACCACTCCACGGCGGCGTGGAGCGATGCGCCGGACAGTGGGGGGCTTGATCCTGAGCACGGCATCCACTTTGAATACATCACGGATGAAAACGGAGCGGTGGCCAAGATGCTGCCGGTGGAGGAACCCGGCGCGGTGTGGCTCTTTGGCATGCACACGGTCATGGATGCAGCGAACAAGGAGCATCTCATGGCGCATTTCTCACGCTGGCGTGATCTGGGCAAACGGCTGGAGCATGGCCTGGCGGAGCTGGATGAATCCACCGGGCGTTTTCAGCGCACCACGGTGCTGGGGGATGAATTCGACTGGCAGCACCCGCAGGGCAATGCCGTGCGGACCAAAGGGGAGAATGGTGACTGGATTTACTTCTCCACGCCCTTCTGCCGGACCCGGGTGAAGGCGAGCTATGATTCCGTATTAAACACCTCCGCTTATGAGTCGCTGGCGTGGTCGGCGGAGCAGGGAGACTACGTCTGGCAGCAGGCGCAGAAACCGACGACGCAGAAAGACGAGGCAATCCTTATTGCCGCGAAGAAGATGCCCGAGGAAAAGGCGCGCATGCAGGTGGTGGATGCTCAAACAGGCAAGCCGGTGCATCTGCATGCAGGCAGCGTGCATTGGAACAAACACCGCGAACGCTGGATCATGATCGCGGTACAGGAAGGCAGCGCGGAATCTTACCTTGGGGAGGTGTGGTACGTGGAGGCGAAGCAGATTGAAGGCCCTTGGCGCAAAGCGGTGAAGATCGCCACGCATCCGAAGTACAGCTTCTACAATCCAAGCCATCATGCGTTTTTTGACCAGCAGGACGGACGCCTGATCTATTTCCAAGGAACCTATGCGGAAACATTTTCCGGCAATCCCATCGCCACGCCGCGGTATGATTACAACCAGATCTTGTATCGGCTTGATCTGGAGGATGAGCGGTTGAAGGCGGCGCGGGTGGAGTAGCGCAGGTAATTCTGCCAACCGGGCGAGGGCAGTCGCGCGCTATCAAGGGATTCGTTCTCCGTGGATTTTTACCCCGACTTCGCCGCGAGTGCATACTCCATCGAAAGTATTGTCATCTGTCAGTCTGATTTCCCAGTCCCATGTGTGAACGAGGAGATACTTGCCGCCTTTGTAGCTGAAATTGCCCGTGTCTTTCCAGTAGTTGTAGGTGTAGTCCTTGTTGAAGGTCATTTCCATTTTGAGGTCGTTGCTTTGCGTGACGTTCCATTTGCCAACGATCTTGAGCGGGCCTGCAGGAAGTGGCTTGAGACGATCCTGCCTGGCTTTGACAATCTGAGCATCCTCAAGCCGGCCTTCTTTTGTCAGCCGTATCACCAGCGGGTCCAACATCTTGGAATAAGCATCTTTCAATGGCTGCAGCTTGCGACTTTTCTCCTGAGACAGTTTTCCTGCCGCTGTGCGGTAAGCGGAACGCAGCTTTTTCAAGCCATCCTGAGTGCCAGCATCATCCGTCGAACGCACGGACTTCGTGGCGGCGATGGATTCAATTTCAGCCTTGTAGGCAAGTGCCTCATCCAGCTTCCCTGTCTTCTGGGCTGAAGCACGCGAGTTCTCAAGGGTCGCCAAATACTTTGCGTTCAAATCAGCCATCGCATTTTCATAAGGCTGAATGACCTGTGCTTTTGATTTCGAATCATAATCCGCCTGCAAGGGGGCTAATTCCGCCACCACTTTCTCCTGAACATCTTGAGCGTGAATGTCAGCGAGTGCAGGCATGGATGACAAGAAAAGGATGAGCGCACGAATTGTTTTCATAAGGGTTAGGCTGGATATTTAGGCTTTTCGGTCACTCAGTTTGCTAGCTAAAGCATGGGTTGCGAGGGTTTTAACGCCTGCAAGCATGCGTCATTTCGAAAAGCGCCCATGAACACGCGCGGGGGTTGATGGTTTGATGCAGGTCGGCGCGTGACGAAAAAGGCACAACGCCAGGGCTTCACGCCGCGCTTTGATTCGGCATGCATGGCGGCATGGAATCACTGCAACGCATGGATTGGCTGGCCTTCGTGGGCAGGAGTTTTCTTGGTGTGCTGTCGTGGCTGGGGCAGATCGCCGCATTGATGGGCGAGCTGATGATCGGATTGAAGAGCGGCAGGTGGAGGCTGAAACTGGTGGCGCACCAGGTGATGGCGATTGGTTACGGATCGCAGCTGGTCGTTGTGGTGACGGGGGCCTTCACTGGTGCGGTGTTTGCCTTTCAGTCCTATGCGAAGTTCAAGGAATTCGGCATTGAATCGACCGTGGGAGCCATTGTCTCAGTGGCGCTCTGCCGTGAACTGGGGCCGGTGCTGACGGGCTTGATGGTGTCAGGGCGTGTGGGGGCCGCGATGGCGGCGGACATCGGGACGATGAAAGTGACCGAGCAGATTGATGCCCTGCGCGTCATGGGCGTGCACCCGGTGGATTACCTCGTGATGCCGCGCTTTCTGGCGATGTGTGTTTCCATGCCGCTGCTGGTGGCGGAAAGCATCGCCTTCGGTTTGATGTCGTCTTATGTCCTCATCGTTTATGGCTTTGATGTGCCGGGCGGCTGGTTCTGGCAGCACACCGTGGATCACACCGAGGTGCTGGATGTGGGAATCGGCATGTTCAAGGGGCTGATGTTTGGCATCATCATCACGCTGATCAGCTGCCATCAGGGACTCATGGCGGAGAATGGTGCCGTCGGTGTGGGGCTCGGTACCACGCGTGCGGTGGTGTATTCTTCGCTGACGATGCTGGTTTCGAATTTCTTTCTGACCATCGCGCTGAATTATGTGTCGCCGATGGGCACGGCATCGTGAGGCGGGCTAAAAGCGGGTGATCAAGGTTTTGAGCCGGCGGCTTCCAGTGTCTTGATCCACTGAATGCCTTGTGGAATGCCCTCATTCAGCATGGAATCATAATGGTCACCGGTGGGGACTTCGACATGCTTGACGGTTTTGCCTGCCTTTTGAAGGCGTTCGACGTAAGCGTGGATGGTGACGGGCGGAATTTTGGAATCGTCCAGCGCATTGAAGACAAGCACCGGGCAGTGGATCTGCTCTGCATTCCGGAAGGGAGAATTTTCCTCCACGAACTTTCGGAATCCGGTGATGCCAGTATCTAGCTGTGAGATCACTTTGGCACCGAAACGTTGCTCCAAATCAGGAGCCGGTGCATAGGCGATGCAGCCGCGCAGCAGAGGCAGTTTTTGAGCGAGGTTCAGAGCTACAACACCAGCGGAACTATGGCCTGCCGCATAGACGTGGGAGTTGCTGAGAAAGGGGTGCTTCTCCTTGGCTAGTTGCAGAGCTGCAATGGCATCGTTGAGACCGCCCTGGCTTTGGATGAAGGTGGTGCTTGCTTTGATGACGCCAGCGTCGGTCACGGGATCCGCAGGCCACGGCCCGCTGAGACTGTAAGCCACGACGGCAAATCCAGCCTTCACATACGGCAAATGTTCAGGGACATCTCCGTCGCCTAGATCCATGCCATGAAACATGCGTGTGCCCGCAGCCGCGATGAGAATGCATGGAATGGAATCCTCCTTCATGATGGAGGGATGGTAAACCCACACCTGATTCCCATTTCCGGTGATCTGATATTCCTTCCGAACCATGCCTGTGGGGATGTTCGGGCTGGAGCTGGCAGCCGGGGATTGGGCCTGAACTGCTGCAGTGAAGAGCAAAAGAACGGAGAGTCCGGTTGGGAGGAATTTCATGCGCAGAAAGCCTAAATGGCTGTCCGAGCGGCGGCAATGCAAAAGCTGATTTGTGCTTCTCTCTTGCTCTTTTTCGCCCGGCCCGATAGCCTTCGCTGAAATTCAACCAATTAAGCACCGCCATGTCCGCCAATCTTGCAGAACTCCTCGGTACGATGATTTTGGTCCTCCTAGGCGACGGTGTCGTCGCAAATGTGGTGCTGAAGCAGACAAAGGGCAATAATGCGGGCTGGATTGTGATCACTGCGGGCTGGGGCTTTGCGGTGGCCGTGGCAGTTTATTGCGTGGCTGCCATCAGCGGCGGGCATTTGAATCCCGCGGTTACCATCGGTCTGGCGACGATCGGTAAATTCGAGTGGGCGCTGGTTCCCGGCTACATCGCCGCACAAATGGTGGGCGCGTTTCTCGGCGGCATTCTCGTCTGGCTGGCCTACCTGCCACACTGGCCGGTGACGGAATCCCAAGGCGACAAGCTGGCGGTCTTCAGCACCGGCCCGGCGATCCGCCACACGGCAGGCAATCTGATCTGCGAGGCCATCGGCACCGCCATGCTGGTGCTCGGTGTGCTGGCGATCCTGTCTCCTGCCAATCTGGTGCCCAATTCAGGCTTCGACAAAGGCCTCGCGCCTGCGCTGGTCGGCCTTTTGGTGGGTGCGATTGGCCTGTCCCTCGGTGGCCCCACAGGCTACGCCATCAATCCTGCACGTGACCTCGGCCCACGCCTTGCGCATTTCCTCCTGCCGATCCCTGGCAAGGGCAGTTCTGACTGGAGCTATGCGTGGATTCCAGTCGTCGGTCCGATCATCGGCGGGATTGTCGGGGCGCTGGTTTACAAGGCGCTGTGGTGATCACTTCGGAGTGTGAGGCACGAGCACATCCGGTGATTCATTCGACTGCCGCGCACGCTTGGCCATTTCGCGGGCAAACTGCTCCTGGGAGCGGCGCGCTTTGGCGGCGGTGACGTGGAGCAGTTGCCAGGTGCCATCCGCCTTGAGGACGCGACCACGGGCAGTGTCGGCGAAGTGGACTTCGAGGATGTGCTGCAGGCGTTTGCGCGCCTCCCGGTCTTCGACGGGGGTGAGGAGCTCGACGCGTTTGGAAAGATTGCGGTTCATGAAGTCCGCGCTGGCGATGAAGACAGCGGGCTTGCCGCCCTGACGGAACCAGAAGATGCGGGCGTGTTCCAAATAGCGGTCGATGATGCTGACGACGCTGATGTTTTCACTGATGCCCTTGATGCCCGGGCGCAGGCAGCAGATGCCGCGCACATTGAGCCGGATCTTCACGCCCGCCTGCGAGGCCTCGTAGAGCGCCGCGATCATCTGGCGGTCTTCGAGGGCGTTCATTTTGAGCATGATCTCGGCGGCTTCGCCCTGGCGGGCGCGTTCGGTTTCGCTGCGGATCATGGAGACCAGGCGCTCGCGCAGCCCATAGGGGGCCATGCTGAGCTTGCTGAAATGCACGAAGCGTGAGCGGCCGGTGACGGTGTTGAAAAACGCGGAGGCGTCAGCGCCAAAATCAGCCCGGCAGGTGAGCAGGCTGATGTCGGTGTAGAGCTTGGAGGTGGCCTCGTTGTAGTTGCCAGTGCCGAAGTGCATGTAGCGCGTCATGTGGCCGGATTCGCGGCGCATGACGAGGCAGACCTTGGCGTGCGTCTTTAAACCGGCGACGCCGTAGATGATCTGCGCACCTGCATTGATGAGGTCTGCGGCACGTTCGAGATTGCGGGCTTCATCGAAACGCGCTTTCAGCTCCACCAGCACGGTGACGTGCTTGCCGGCCTGCGCGGCGCGGATGAGCGCGGAGATGATGCGGCTGTTCTTGGCGGTGCGGTAGAGAATCTGTTTGATCGCGATGACGTTCGGATCAGCCGCGGCTTCTTCCACCAGAGCGAGGACGGGCTCGAAGCTCTCATAGGGATGATGCAGCAGGATGTCCCCGCGTTTGATCGCATCGAAGATGCTTTCGCCAGGTGTGATGGCGGTGCTGGGGAGGCTGTCCCAGGGCTCGACCTTGAGTTCTTCGAAACCTGAGATGCTGGCGATCTGAAAGTAGGCGCGCAGATCGAGCTCGCCGGGGATGTCATAAATCTGCGCGGTGCGTGCGCCGCAGAGATCGCGGATGATGCGGGTGTGCTCGCGCGAGGCACCGGACTCGATTTCGATGCGGATGGCGGGGCTCTTCAGACGCTTTTCGAGCACCTGTTCCATTTCACTGGCGAGGTCGAAAGCGCTTTCGTCATCGACGGAGATGTCCGTGTTGCGGCTGACGCGGAAGCGTGCGGGAGCGGAGACTTTCTCCGCAGGGAAAAATTCACCGATGAACAGCGCGACGACATCTTCGAGGTTCACATAGAGGTACTGGCCGCCCTCAGGATCAGGCACCAGAACATGGCGTGGCAGATTGGCAGGAAGCGGCAGCAGAACATGGCGCTTTTCCGAGTGACCATTGTCGCCGCCGGTCACGGTGCAGAGCATGATGATGTTCAGCGCCGGTATGGCTGCACGTGCGCTGGTGTCATCCACCACCACAGGGGAGAGCACCGGGAAGATGTGCTCGTCAAAGTACTCATGCAGCACCGTGCGCTGTGCGGGTGTGAGATCGGTGTTCAAGAGGCGCCGGATGCCCTTCTCCTTCATCATGGGCACGAGCTGCTGCTGCAGGATGTCATACTGCCGTGCCACAAAGGCGGCGGCCTGCTGGTGCACCTGCTCCCATTGCTGGGTGGGGGTGAGGCCGGCGTTGTCGCGTACGCGCAGGCCCTGCTCACGCAGAAACTGCAGGGCGCCGATGCGGACCATGAAGAATTCATCCAGGTTCGACGCGGTGATGGCGAGAAACTTGACGCGTTCGAGCACGGGCAGATCGATGCGCGCCACCTCATCAAGGACACGAGAATTGAAGGCGAGCCAGCTCAGCTCGCGGTTGATGAAGTGATCCTCGGTCAGGCGCAGCGGCGGCGGCGCGGTTGATAAATCAGGATTTGGCGAGGATGATGTCATAACCGTAAATTTCGCGGAAGAGATCGCATTTCATATCAATGGCGATCTGTTCGACTGTGGTGTCATCCGCCCCCTGGGTCAGCACGTTGAGCCGGGTGCCTTCGGGGCGGAGCTGGATGGATTTGATGCGCTGCGCGTGACTGCGATCCAGAGCGTCTGCAAGGCGCAGCAGCGCGGCGAGCTTGAGCACGATCATGCGCTCTTCGCGTGAGAGGTCGGAGAAGTGCGCGTGATTCGGCTCAGGATTGTAGCGGCGATGATAGCGGGCGAGCAGGGCGACCATCACGCGGTCATGCGAACTGAGACCAAAGATCTCGGTGTGCATGAGGATGTAGAGGCTGTGCTTGTGATGCTCACGCGGACTGATGAACATGCCGACCTCATGCAGCGTGGCGGCTATGCGGAGCACGAGTTCGTATTTGGCGTCCAGTCCGTGCAGATGCTGCAGCTCACGGAAGAGCTGGCGGGAGAAATTGGCGACGTGGTCGGCGTGTTTTCGATCAGTTTTATAGCGCAGGCCGATCTCGCAGGCGGCCTGCATGACTTCTTCCTGGAAAATCGCGGTGCGCGAGCCGGAGGTCATCAGATCCAGCATGAGTTCGAGTTGGAAGTCACCTTCGGGAACCCAGAGGGAATCATCGCCAAAACGACGTGCGAGCGCGAGATTGGTCTGCAGCGCGGGAATGATGCCTTCACCGCCGGTGTAATGCACGTGGAGCTCGCGCACGAGTTCATCGGGATTGAGTCGTGCCAGTTTGTCGGTGAGGCGGGCGAGATCATTCTCCAGCACGCGATGGGCGCCGTGGCGCGCTTTGCCAAGCCGTGGGGCAACGCTTTGAATCTCCGCACCGATGGCGACGTGGTGGTCGATTTTTACGTCGGAATAATCCTGCGCGAGGTGATCCACGACACCGCGGATGTGCTCTTCCAGATGCACCATTTGCTGGCGGGCCTCATCATCCGGCGTGGCGATGGCTTCGCGGGCGCGGAAGATGCCGAGGCGGTAGTTGCTGTAGGCAGCAAGGCGGCCCTGCTGGAAATAGATCGCACGCGTATTGCCGGGGCCGATGTGGGAGACAAAGGTGTTCCCTTTGGCGAGCAGGGGATTCTTCAGCAGCATGCGCTGGGCGATCTGATAGACGAGGCGAGTCATGTTGCCGTCATCAATGAGGCTCGGGGCGACCCCGCTGTGAACTTGGAGACGGTTCAGGAAAATTTCGTGATTGACGGCCTCCGCGAGGATGTTGGAGGTGAAGAGCCTCAGCTGCGAAGACGGGATGCCATACTCGCGCATCGTCTGAAGATAATCGCGGAGGATGGCGGCTGCTTGATCGACGGTGTTGCGCGAGATGCTGCGGGCGCGGAAAATATCACGCGCGACGGGCAGCGGGCGGTCCAGGCTTTCGATGCTGATGAACTGGCCTTTGTCATCCTTCCGGCCGATGACGAGCGAAACCGAAGCCGCACCCACATAAATGACGGCATGTTCTGGCGGCGGATTGAGCGTGACAGGTGGGGTCGCGTCACTCATGGAATGAATACGTGGTGAGGCATTCTGCAGTTGTTATTTTCCTGTGCTCCGCATCCATGCCACCGCACCGGCGGCCACGGCCTGACCGCCAAGCTTGGCGAGCGAGTATTTGATCCCGCGGGCAAGTTCCGGGATGGCGTAGTGCTCGACCTCTTCCTTGAGCAGATTCATGTAGAGTTCAGGCAGTTCCTCGACCAAACCGCCGCCGAGCGTGATGCGGTCGGGGGCCAGCAGGTTGACGACGGTGGCGACCCCCATGCCGAGATAGCGGATCGAGTTGCGGAACATGATCATGGCCGCGTCTTCACCGCTGCGGAAAGCATTGGCGAGCGCTTTGCTGCGGATGTTGCGGAGTGAGCCCTGAGTTTTTTTATCGAGATCGGCAAGCTGGCCGCGATAGCAGGCCAGCCCCGCCTGCGAGGCGAGCGCGAGACGGCTGGTGAGGTCTTCGAGTGTCACCGTGCCAAACACCGGGCTGCCGATGTGAGTGCCGGGCAGCAGCAGATTTCCCAGCTCCATGGCGGAAATGGCGCGGCCCATGACGAGCTGGCCGTTGTAGACGAACCCCGCCCCGACACCCGTGCCGGGAAACACGCCAAGCAGCGAACGCGCGCCTTTGCCTGCGCCGAGCACATACTCGCCATAGGTGCCGGCATCGACATCATTCAGCACTGCGACGGGGCATTTGAAATGGGTTTGCAGCAGCTTGCGCAGCGCCATGTTGGTCCAGCCCAGATTGGGCGCGAAAATGAGAATGCCTCTGTCAGGATTCACCAGGCCAGGGCAGCCGATGCCGATGCCCTGCAGGCCCTTGGGATCCACGCCAGCCTCGGCGATGGCCTCATGAATGGCTTTGACGATTTTGTTGCGGCCCTTGGCGGCACCATCGGAGCCGTTGGTGGATTTGCGCGCGGAGCCCAGCACGGTGTAGTTGGCATCGAGAACAGAAGCCATCATCTTCGTGCCGCCGAGATCAAAGCCGATCCAGAAGGGGACATTGCGAAGCTTTTTGGACGGCTTCTGAGACGGTTTCTTGGGCGCGGATTTGGTTTTCGCTTTTTTGGCGGGCATGGCGTGGGAAAGACAGCCCCAAGACACACGGGCTTTCGGATGCAGCAAGTGACAATGTGAACGTGAGCCTTCTTACTTGGACCAATGCCTTGCAGCAAAGTTCAGGTACTGCGTCCAGTCGAAATCAGTGACGTCGTGTTTGCCGGTGCGGATGTGGTAGCCGATGAAATCACCGACGGGGGTGTCGATGGCGGGCTGTGCATCCACGACGACGCCTTTTTTGCCGAAAAGGGAGTAAACCGGGCTGGCAAATTTGCCGGAAAGGAACTCGCCTTTTTGATCGGCCCAGTGGTCTTCGGCGGCGCTGGCGATGTAGATGGGACGCGGCGCGGCAAGGGCGATGAGCATGTGCATGTCCACGGGACAGGCGGCGGCGTTTCCCGCGTAGTTTTTGTAATTCGGTGTGAACCAGTGCGGGAAGGCCTTGGTGATGATGGCGGTGGTTTCGCCGAAATCGCGCCGCATGAGGGCGGCACCGCCTTCACCGGAATCATTGGAGATGACGATGCCGAAGCGGGTGTCCTGTGCGCCCGCCCAGAGGGAGGTTTTGCCGAGGCGCGAGTGACCGATGACGGCGAGGTGCTTGCCATCAATCTGCGAATCCGTCTGCAGGTAGTCGGCGATGCGGCTGAGCCCCCATGACCAGGCGCCGATGGCACCCCATTCACCGTCCTTCCAGACGGTGTTCGCCCCATCCTTGCTGACAGCGGCGCGGAGACCTTCTTTCCACCCGTCGGCGTGGTCGGGTTCGATGTCGCCGTAGTAGGCAGTGGCCACAGCGAATCCGCGCTTGAGGATCATTTCCAGCGGCCAGCGGCTGCTTTCGGTGCCTCGGGTGGCCTCAGTGGCGCGATGATCGACGATGTTCTTTTCCTTGCTCTCGCGCATCCAGCGGGTGCTGAGCGGGACGTCGGTTTCGGTGCTGACGGCATGGTTGCCGCCGAAGCTGAGGCCGACGAAGCATGGCGCAGCCTTGGTGGCATTGGGCGTGTAGAGCATCACATCCATGCCTGGCCATGCGGGGCGGCTGGGCAGCGAGATGTGGATGAATTTGCGTGTGGCCAGGCCGCCTAGCGCGTCCGTTTTCGTCGCGGTGACTTCGAATTTGGGCTCACCGATGTCGGCGGGTGTTTTGCCATAGACGTGATCTTCGAAGAGTTTGAAAATCTCGGGCCGGCGCTTTTGAGTCCAGTCATCGACGGTGGTAAGCTTCAAATCAGGCAGCGGATCAGTGCCGACTTTGGCTTCGTCGTAGTTCACCCCGGGGCGCGGGGTTTGAGCCAGGGCGGAGGCGGTGAGCAGGAGAAAGAGGAAGGTGCGCATGGTTGGAGAAGACTGAACGAGGCGGGAGGGCCGAATTGTTCGTGCCTTTGCTGATCAGGCGATGTTTGATCGGCGACCATTTATGAATGACTCTTCTGTACCACCACCACTGCCTGCATCGAAGCCTGTGATGTCCCCAAGCTATTCACGGATGGGAGCTATGCTGGCAGTGTGCGTGATCGCCGCCTGCGTGCTTTTTGTGGTGGGAAAGCAGTCGGCGAACAGGGCGGATGGTGGAACCGAAGTGCATCCGAACCGCATGCTGGAGCTGATGGCGCGTTACGTCGTGGGGGTGCAGGGGCTGATGGGTGGGGGCAATGCCCTGGGGGAATGGCAGTCAAACTTTGACGAGCAGCTGATGCAGAATGTGGTCAAGGTTTCCCGTGGAAAGGCAGACGAGCTGCGAGTTTTGATCGTGGAAGGCTGCGTGACCCATGTTTGGCCTGTGAAGGCGAAGTTTGATGCGCTGGCAGCGAAGGATGCGGATTTGCAGGCGGATGTGGCGACGCTGGAGCGCATGAAGGCGATGAACGGTGAGGTGCAGGATGAGGCCTGGACAAAATTCCGGAGGCGGCATGGCTGGATCGCTGAGCTGGCCCGTGCGCAGACAGGAAATGCTGAGGCCAAGCAGACCGTGGCTCAGCAAGGCATGAAAACGGCGGTGGCTTTGATTGGCTTCAGCCTGCTGGGAATGTGCGCGGCGGTGGGTGGTCTGGTGGTGTTGATCCTGGGCATCGTGCGCTGGCGCAGCGGGAAGATTTGTCTAACCCTGGCACCGCGCAGCCGGGTGGAGGGAGGAGTGCTGCTGGAGGGGTTTGCGATTTTTCTGGTGCTGTTTGTGTTTCCACCCTGGCTGCTGCGTGTGCTTTCAGTGCCTTTGCCGCGTTGGGCTGCCTACGGGCCTGCCGTGATTGCTCTGGTCATCGGCATGACGTGGCCGGTGCTGCGCGGCATGCAACGTTCCCATTGGCGTGAGGCGCTGGGACTGCACCGTGGGCAGGGAGTGTGGAGAGAGATGGGGGCGGGAGTGCTGGGCTGGCTGGCATCACTGCCGCTGCTGGTGGTGGGGATGATCGCGGCGTCATGGATCATGAAACTCACGGGCGAGTTTCCATCGCATCCGATTGTGGAAGTTTTTGCGGGTGATGGGTGGGCAAAATTCGGCGCGATCCTGCTGGCGGTGGTGTGGGCGCCGATTTCAGAGGAAATCACGTTTCGCGGGATGCTGTTTCCCGGATTGTCCGCATGGCTGCGCTGGCTGCTGGGTGCGTTGCTGGGCGCATTTGTGTTTGCGGTAGTTCATCCGCAGGGCTGGGCTGGAGTGCCGGCAATCATGGTGCTGGCATGCTCCTTCTCTTTTCTGCGCCTGTGGCGGCAAAGCTTGATCGCGCCGATGACGGCGCACGCGCTGAACAACGGGATCATGTGCGTGGCGATGCTGCTGCTGTGGTGAGAAGCGGGCATAAAAAAACCGGGCTGATTGCTCAGCCCGGTTTGGGTTAACAGGAACTTGTCCTGCAGTGATTAATGTTCGTAGCCTGATTCGCCGTGTTCGGCGAGGTCGAGACCCGTGCTTTCCACTTCAGGCTCAGGGCGAAGGCCGACAACGATCTTCACGATAATGGTGATGACCAGGGTGGCGGCGACGCTCCAGCCAATGGTAAGGGCGACGGCCTTGAGCTGGTTCATGAGCAGACCTTCCTTGAGGCCGGCAACGATGGAGTTGGCCTTCTCATCAGCAAACACGCCGGTGAGGATGGCTCCCATCGTGCCACCGACGCCGTGAACACCAAAGGTGTCGAGGGCATCGTCATAGCCGAGGATGTTCTTCAGGTAAGCAACTGCAAGGAACGGAACGATACCGGCAGCCACACCCATGATCATGGCGGAGTTGGCGGTGACGAAGCCTGCAGCAGGAGTGATGACCACCAGACCTGCAACGATGCCGGAGCAGAAGCCAAGGACGGAAGGCTTGCCTTTGAGGATCCATTCAGTGACAGCCCAGACGAAACCAGCAGTGGCTGCAGCGAGCGTGGTGGTCATGAAGGCATTGGAGGCAATGCCGTCAGCACCGAGAGCGGAACCAGCGTTGAAACCATACCAGCCGACCCAGAGCATTCCGGTGCCGATGGCGCAGAGCACCATGCTGTGAGGTGCCATGGGTTCCTTGCCGTAACCTTTGCGCTTGCCAAGAATGAGGCAGAGAACAAGGGCGCTCCAGCCGGAGGTCATGTGAACGACCGTGCCACCTGCGAAGTCGATAGCTTTGATGGCTGCACCCGGGTTAAGAGGACCGCACATCAGGCCCGTCGTGCTCCACACCATGTGGGCGAAGGGGAAATAGACGGCGAACATCCAGAGAGTGACGAAAACCAGCACTGCGATGAACTTCATGCGTTCGGCGATGGCGCCGATGATCAGAGCAGGAGTGATGATGGCGAAGCTGAGCTGGAACATGGCCCACATGGCGTCTGAAATCCACCAGTAGCCGGCACCCGAAGCGTAAGGGGAGACGCCTTCGAGCATCTTATACGACAGATCTCCAATGTAGGCGTTGCCCGCACCGAAGGAGAGGCTGTAACCACATGCCCACCACAGAATGGTAACCAGACCTGCGATGCCCATGCACTGGGCGATGACGGAGAGGACATTCTTCTTGCGGACGAGGCCGCCGTAGAACAGCGCGAGACCGGGGAGGGTCATGAAAATAACCAGCGCAGTGCTGGTCATCTGCCAGGCGTTGTGGCCGGGGCCAGGGCCTGCGATGTTGGACTTCCACACGGTGTCACCATCTTTACCGGCCTGACCATTGGTCACGTATTTTTCCAAGTCGAAAATACGTTGTTCAATGGTTGCAGCAGCAGGCTCGGCGGCGGCTGGAGCAGCTGCTGGGGCCGGAGCCGGGGCGGGAGCTGCCGCAGGAGGGGCAGCCGGGGCGGGAGCGGCAGCGGGTGCCGGTGCAGCAGTCTGACCTCGGGCGTCGCCGGGGTTGATTGCGAGTGTGGTGAGGGCAACTACCGCAGCAATTGCCATGCTGCGCCAGATTCGAGTGTGGTTGAGTTTCAGCATAAGTCAGTGGGTGGAATTTAGCTCCGATCCAAGCTCAAGCATGGCGCGTGCCAACTTCGCTTTTGTTTTTTTGAACCCCTTGCGTCAAAACAACCGTGCACTCCTGCATCGACTCCGGCAGATGGGCACAAAAAAGCGGGTGGAGGACCACCCGCTTTTGAAAACGAACCAGTTGTTTCAAGCTCCGCTTACTTGGCGAAAGGGCTGAGGACGATTTTTTTGAAATCATCCGCCAGCTTGGCGATGGCATCCTTGGGACCTGTGAGTTTCACAAAGATGTTCGACTCTCCGGCTGGAACAATGGCGGCGATGAGGCTGTAGTTCTCACGTGGAGTTTTGGCACCCATGGGAGGGCCGTCATTGTAGGTGCCGGTGGCTGTCACCAGGGTGATCTTCTTGCCTCCGGCGTCGAGTTCCTCACGCTTGGACTCAGGGGTGCCCTGAAACTGCCCCAGCCAGCGTTTGACGTTGGCCTCAGTATCACCACCACCGCCGGGGCCCGGGAAGCTGTAAAACACGGCTTCCACGGGCTTCTCGGCGCCCTCCACTTTGGCAGACAGCGTTCCTGCACGGAACATGCCGGTGCTTTGGATTTCAGCCCAAGGCGTGGCGAACTTGAAAGTGAGCCCGTTGACTTCGAGCTTGCCCTCCTCGCCACGAACGACGGAAGTGAGCGAGATCAAGGCGATGAACGTGGGGATGAGGAGGAATTTCATGGTGGTGCTTTGAGTGGAGTCTGAGTGGCTTGATTACTTGGTGACGTGCATCACACCGCGCATCAGCAGCCAGTGGCCGGGGAATGTGCACATGTAAGGATAGTCGCCGGCCTCAGCAGGTGCGGTGAACTCGATGGTTTCGCTCTGGTTTGGCATGACGAGCTTGGTGTTGATCACGATGTCAGGCTTGGCTGCATCCGGGATATAGCTCTTGGCCATGCCCTGGGGATCGGCCAGCATGGCGTTTGCCAGGGCGCCGACGGCGTCAAGCTTGCCGGGTTTGAGCAAAAGGAAATTGTGCGGCTGCGGGGCGATGCTGCCGGTGTTGTTGAGAGTGAGCTTCACCTTCTGCCCCGCTTGGACGCTGAGCTCGGTCTTGTCATAGCCCAGCGGATTCTTGGCGTCCGGCTTGAGTTCGATGGTGGCGACGCTGGCATCCTGGGCAAAGCCGGAGAGTGCGAAGGTTGCGATGGAAAGGATAAGGAGGCGGGTGTTCTTCATGTTTTTTAAGGGGGATTGGCGGGGAAAGCTTAATCGGGCTGTGTCTAGGCGGAATTTCAACTACTTTCGTGGCAGTTGCGTCCAGTATGCTACTGTCTGGCACGAAAGTTTCTTCCCGCCTCCGGCGTAATCACAATGTATATGAACGAGTTTCGCGAAACCTCCCTCGCCGCCCATTCGCTCAGCCGCCGCCAAGTTTTGCGGGGGCTGGGTTCGATGATTTCACTGCCGCTGCTGGAATCATTCGGCGCGCGCGCCTTTGCTGCGACCAAACCGGCAACCAAGCCCATTCGTGCCGCATGGATGTACATTCCCAATGGTGTGAATGTGGAGCAATGGATGCCCACGGGAGAAGGCGCGAATTATGTGCTTTCGCCTTCGCTGAAGCAGATCGAGCAGCATCGCAATGATTTCATGGTGGTCTCGGGGCTGATGCAGGATTTCGCGCGCAGCCATGGCAATGGCGGCGGCGACCATGCGCGTGCGACGGCCACTTTCCTCACGGGCTGCATGCCGAAGAAAACTGCGGGTGCAGACATTCATCTTGGCATCTCGGTGGATCAGATCGCGGCGCAAAAGATCGGCCATCTCACACGACTGCCCTCGTTGGAGCTGAGCACGGATGGGCAGCGCAGCTCGGGCAAGTGTGATTCCGGCTACTCCTGCGCCTACCAGTTCAATCTGGCATGGAAGAACGAGACCATGCCGATGGCTCCTGAAATGGACCCACGCTTGGTGTTTGAGCGCATGTTTGGCCTCGGTGCCACAGCAGGCAAAGGGCCGGAAGCGGCGCGTGCCAAGCGGATGCAGAAAAGCATTCTCGACACCGTCCTCGACGAAGCAAAAAGCCTGCAGGGCAAGGTGGATGCGGGAGACCGCCGCAAGCTCGACGAATACTTTTCTTCGGTGCGTGATATTGAACTGCGCATCGAGCGTGCGGAGAAGTTTTCCGCACAGATGCCCGATGTGAAAATCCCTGAGGGCATCCCGGATTCCTATGAGGAGCACATCCGCACCATGTTTGACCTGATGGTCCTCGCCTTCCAGACCGACACGACACGCCTTTCGACGTTCATGCTCGCGCATGACGGCAGCAACCGCAGCTTCCCTGAGCTGGGCGTGCCGGACGCGCATCATTCGCTGTCCCATCATCAGAGCGATCCGCAGAAACTGGCCAAGATTGCGAAGATCGACCAGTTCTATCTGCGTCAGTTCGGCTACTTCCTCGACAAGATGAAATCGGTGAAGGAAGGGGACAGCACGCTGCTGGACAATTCCATGATCGTTTTCGGCGGCGGCATTGGCGATGGCAACCGCCATAACCACGACAATCTGCCGATTCTGCTGGCAGGGCGTGCCGGTGGCACTCTGACACCGGGCAAGCGCATGGTGCTCCCGGGTGAAACTCCGATGACGAATCTCTATCTCTCCCTGCTGGACCGCCTCGGCGTGCCTGCAGAGAAGGTGGGAGACAGCACGGGCAAGCTGGAAGTCAGCTAAGTCGAGGGCCTGCGTCCTTTTGCACTTCAGCGGCCGCCGGGGATGAGCGGTCGCTTGATCGTGTCTGGCAGGCCAGGCGTGGACTTGCGAATGCCTGGAGGTGGCATGCTGTTGTTAGATGGGGTGACGGATTTGCCACGACTACCATTTTTAGAAATGCCAGGAGGCAGTTCATCCACCCCTGCGGTTTTCGGCGGTGCTGCACTGGCTTTGGGCACCATTGGCAGGGAATACCAGTGCATCTGCGGGACCGCGCTGAGTTCCACCCACTGCTGTGAGCCAAGTTTTTTCCATTCCAGCTCCACCACCGCCCACACATGAGTTTCCCACGGCATTCGGACGCGCAATTCCTGGGCAAGGGCGGAATCTTTGTCGAGGAATACGGATGCCTGGAAGGAATTGGGCGGGGCAGGGCTGACACGGAAGGCATCCTTGCGATCCACGTTGGGCACGCCGTCTTCGAAGAAATGATGGCGGATGATGCCGACATGAAAGCATGCTTTGCCGGGCATGTATGTCTGGAAGAATTTTTCCAGCATGCGGTCCTTGAATTCCACAAAGGCGACCCAGTCCACTTTGAAGCCGTCTTCTTTCTCCTCCAGCATGACTGGAACTGAAAACTCCCAGGTTTTGTTTTCCAGGCTCAGGATGCAGTGCTTGCCGGAACCGAGCTCGGGATTGGGGTCCATGCGCACAAACTGAATGCGGTCCACCAAGATGGGGCCGTCAGGTGCATGCGCGTAATAGCGCTCCATGTGGGGTTTCATCATGTCGGCTCCGAGCGTGTATTTGAGGCGCTCTTCGAGGGATTTTGCTTGGAGGAACTTTTTGAGTGCTTCCACGGCAGGCTGGGCGGCAGCCGGTACGTCATCTTCCTCGATGGTGTGAGATTGTGCCAGACTGGAGGGCGTGGAGGCAGGGGCACCGGGCGACTCCGCATTCATGGCAGGTTTGGCGGGCACTTCGAGAAGGGTGCCTGCTGCAGGCGGAGGGGCTGGTGTGGCGGCCATCGGTGTGGCGCCTGTTGCCGACGGGGGGCTGGGTACAACGGCTGTGGCGGTCTTTTCATCAGCTGCGGCGGATGTCACTTTTTCGGGCGTGGGTTCTTGAGGATCAAAGCCAACCGTGAGTGATGTCGGCTTGGCCTTGGCATCGGAAGAAGAGGAAGGAAGAGGAGCAGGCTTTTCCGCTGTCGTGTTGTTATTGGAAAGCTTGGACGATGTGCCAGGATCTGGACTGGGGATGGGCGGCGTAGGGATGCCGGGCTCGTCCTGGGAGGCTTCTTCAGCCACATCATGCCCGGTCAGGCTGGGGATCAGGCCAGGGAAGTAATCCTTCAAGAGGAATCCGACGAGCGCGAGAAATCCGAGAAGGAAGATGGCCGCGAACGCGAGCCGGATGAAATTGGTCCCGCGTGGAGCCCTCAGGCTGGCAATGCTCCTGCCTGATGGAACGGGTGCCATGTGTGGCGCGGAAGCAGGTTCATGACCAAGGGGGCCACCCAGACTGAGCGAGGGACCACCTGCAGAATGGAGATGCTGTGTGACTGGGGAGATGGGTGCGGGGGAAACATCTCTGCCGAGGAGTGACGAGCCTTGCAGGTTGCTGAGCATTCCTGGCATTCCACCAGAGCCACCCAGCGGCCCCATGTTCGGCAAGGCTGGTGAGCCTGGAATGAAGCGTGACTGATTGGGCAGTCCATTTCCCGAGAGCCCCGCAGGCACATCGAGCGAAGCCAAATTCGGCATTGCTGCTGGTGATGCCGGAGGCGAAGACCACGGCGTCTGGCCGGCAGGAACATTCAACGTAGTGCTGAGGGGTGGCTGGCCCGGAGCACGCTTTGGAGGCAGTCCTGTGTTGAGATTCAGTCCTGCGTTAAGACCAGAGGCAGGCATGCCAGTCCCTGGTATTTCTCCCATCAAGGGGGATTGCGGAGCTGGTGGCCAGGCGGGTGCGGGGGCCGCAGCTTGGGCTGCCATAGGTGCAGGGGACCAATGCGGCACTGGCACTTCTACGGGTGCAGGCGTGGGTGAAGTTATCGTTTGTCCGCAACTCGGGCACGGACCCGTGACGCCTGCCATGTGAGCAGGTACCGTCAGGATCGTGTGGCAGAAGCCACATTGAAACTGGATCGTGTCCGGGTTCATTGGATTAAATGATCATGGTCAATTTTATTAATTATCATTCAAGGATTGGTTTTGACAAATTGAAGTTGGGAAAGTGTCTGGGATATTGAAGCTTGGGAGCTGTTGAAAATCAGGCATATCGGATCATGCCGCCGCCACCGCCGGTAAAAGCGCCTCCTAGTCGAGGGGCCGTGTCAGGTTCAGCAAGCATCCAGACGCGGCGTTGCTTTCTAAGTTGTAGAAGGTGCAAAAATCGACGGCAGACGATGACGCAGAGACCGAGGAGCAGCAGACTGCCAGACATCCAAATCATTGCTTGGGTGAGGCTCTGGCTGTTAGGAGGAACTGCGGGAACTTTCAATTGGGAGCTGAATTCAGCCAGGGCCTGGTCTTTGTCCGTTTTGCCAGCAGGGTCAGGGGCCAGAGCTTTTTGCAGCCAGAACAGTCGTGTTGAAAGGTGGATGGTGTAGCGACGCAGCTGATCGTGAACATTGCTGGTTTGAAGGGATTCTTTCAGGCATGCCTGAATCGTTTCGCTGAGAAATTCCGTGGAGATCTGGTTGTGGATGGACCTGCTCACAAACAAACGGGTCCGCCAAGGTTCTCCCAGGGGGTAGACCACCAGGCAGGCATCTGATTGCAGCAGGCTGCCGGAGGCGAATTTCTCCAGGTTAACGCCTTCGGGAAGCTTTTGATCATGTCCAATCACCAAAACATACAACTTGATGCGCGCATCCTGGGCATGGAATCCAAGAAGGCGCAGCATGTCATGATTCTGGATCTCCGGAACAAGCTGGTCAGGGTCGATGAGATATTCTTTGGGCAGGCTCTGAGCGCATGCGGCAAGAAATTCACGGGGCACATCCTTGAGGGAAGCGAGCGGCGTAGGCAGTTCCACCGCGCTGGCCGGGCCTTGCGTTGGCAGTCCAAGAATGGCTTCGGGGAGAAAGAGCCGCATGTCTTCGGCCTGCAGGCGAGGGGAGAGCTCGCTGTCGCGGTTGTTGAAAAAATGATCCAGCCGGGGACCGCTGGACAAGGGGGTATGGATGAGTTCGTTGATGTCAGAGACGGACTCGCCACTTTTGGGCGGCAGAACTCCAGGGCTGTTGCCACCGGGCAGACTTTCGCGGAATTTCCTAAGCTCCTGCTCACTCCAGCGCGGCAGTGGCAATGAGTGATCTTCGGCCTTCTCAACAGGCGGGCCATCATCGGCGGACGCATTTCCAGCAAAGCACAGCAGCGTGAGCAGCAGTACTAAGGGAAGATTTTTGGCGCTGGGAGCTGCAGCAGCCATTGCATCATGAAATGGCTTGGTCATGTTTTGGGGCGGGTAGATCAGCCAGAGGCCGTGAGGTGGGCCGATGCCCGCTCCTCAAAGGCTGCAGGCCAATGTCAGAAACGGAGTCTGCCATTCCCGCTGCCTCGGGCTGCCATTGCATCGGACGGGCGTGTTTTCGCAACACTTCGCCCGCGCGAATGCACGAGGCTTCAATGGCCATCCCGAAAGCACCTTTGCTCAGATGGCTGCCGGCGGTTTGCATCATGCGGCTGATGATTTTTGGGCTGAAACATTTTTCGATGGCATATCCCAGAGTGATGCAGGCGGTTTGCGCTGAGGGATCCACGACCAGCACCATGCCAAAATCATTGCGACGGCTGACGGAGTGTGTGTTGAACGCTCCTTGATTGAGCAGCCAGAAGCCCAACTCTGCGACGCTTAAATTATTGGGCAGCGTGCCTAAGTAGACGGCAAAAAAGGCTTGGGGGAAGCTGCGTTCAAAATCGTCCAGAATGATCTCAAGGCGCCGGGTGTCTTCCAGTCGCAGGCAGTGGGCCGCATCGGTGATCCGCTCCAACCTAACCCATTGATTTCCAAGGTAACTATGAAGTAATGTCGCTGAAAATCCGCAAGCAGAGCAGGTGCTCTGCTCTGAGCGGACGCTTGCTTGGCAGCGCGGACATTTCATTGTTATAGAATATATGGAATATACAACTAATCAAGTCCTATTTCGTCACTCATGACACAGAAAAAATGTTTACACCGGGTGGCCTTTGTGGTGTAACTATAAGTTGATTCAACAATTTAAAAACGAACGCTGATTTTTTCCGGCTTTCATACTCCGAATTCAACGCTCAATTTTCCATCAACTGATCATGAAGCTCGCCTCTACCATTGTCATTCTCGGCAGTCTGCTGACTGCCGGTTCCATTCATGCCAAATGGTCGCGTATTCCGATCATCAAGGAAAAGCCGGTAAACGCGATCAGTGGTCCTGCCAGCAATGCATCGCTCGACAGCTCGTCTGGCATTGGTCGTGCAGATTCCATTCTTTCCAGTGACATCACTGCGTCATCGACGGTCTCCGCCGGTAAAAGCTTTCTGCTGATCAACCTCGGCAAACCGGTGTTGATTTCATCCTCTTCATTTGTGAACGACGGCATTGAAGGGCGCGCAACGCTCTCTGCAAGCGCTGACAAAAACGGCTGGGCGGTTCTCGAAGAGAAGGTCTTTTCCGCAGCTGATCGCACGGTGGAATTTAAATTTGCCGGGATGCAGGCCAAGTATGTCAAACTTGAACTGGCTCTCTCCAAAGGGGGGATCATCCGCAACCTTCAGTTTTTTGGTGCTGCGACCGACAAGGGTTACGCCGTCAAGCAGTCTGCTGATGGCAAGGGTGGCAAGCCAGCGGATCTGATCAACGGTCTGGGTGGTGCTCGCGTCGTTTACGCAGCTCCGAGACCTGCCAACGGTCTCGATACCGCCATCACCTACAACAAGTTCGCCTTCCCCGAGTCCGATGAAAAGTATCGTACCATCATCTATGACTTCGGCCAGCTGCGTATTCTGAATGAGTTCGCCTCCGTTCACTCGCCACGTCCAGTGCGCTTCGAAGTGTTCGCCTTCGACAATCTGCCGGAAAAAGAAGACTGGCGCGGTCGCATGGCCTTTGACCCAAGTGATTTTGGCAACATTGCTCCAGTGGCGGTGGCTGAGGACACTCGTGGCACAGGAACCCTCAAAGCTAAGCCTGCCAAGGCTGTCAAGACACGCTACTTGGCACTGCGCTGGGAGCCGGAGTTCAACCCGCCGGATTTCCAATGCACAGGCTCTGCTGAAGGTAATGTCATCAACATTGTGACGACCAACACAATCACCATCACCAATGCAGATGGCTCCAAAACCGTGATTACTGTGACCGTTGGAGATGCTCATGGTGCAGGTGCTTCCACAAGCGAAATCACTCCTGAAAATGCCGGCCAGATGGTGGCTCAGGGCGAAGCCAAGAGCGGTGACACGACCACAGTCACGACCGCGACGTATGCGCCAGGAGTGGATCCCTCTGCGCCAGGCGCGACGCCAGTCAGCACGACTACGACTACAGGCACCTCAACGGTGACCGTAACAACGCAATCCAATGGTACGGTGGTGACTACCAGCACTTCCACGACCACGGACTCCTCTGGAAATACAACCACCACGACCATCACCGAGAGCAAGGATTCAAACGGTAACACTACCACGACGGTGAACCAATCCACGACCGACCCCAACGGGAACACCACCACCACGGCCGATAATACCAACACTGGATCGGGCGGAAACAACAGCCAGACGAGTACCACAGGTACCAACAGCGATGGCAACCTCGCTGGTGGCAGTTCTCCATCTCCTGGTGGTAACGGCTCGCTGAACGCCAATCAGACCAACACGATCTCGACGGCTGCCACCTCGCCTTAATCGATTCGTCATTCATCTCGATCCCGCACTGGTTATACCGGTGCGGGATTTTTTATGCCTCGGAGCTGCCTGATGAAGCTGCCTTGGGAGCTCTCAGTTTCCTGCCACGCACTTCGGGCATAGGCCGTAGAACTCCAACTCGTGGTAGAGCTTCTGAAAGCCAGATTCTTTTTCGATCTGCTTCTCCAGGGCTTCCACCGGGCACGCGATGTCCAGCCGCTGGATGCGGCCGCATTGGGTGCAGATGAGGTAATCGTCATGATGACCGGGCTGCAGGAGGGTGTAATACGCGCTGCGATCATGCAGGCCCAGCCGCCGGATGAGCCCCAGCTCCTCCAGCTTGACCAGCACCCGGTAAACCGTGGCCTTGTCTGCGCTGCTGGTGAGATCGGGGGACTCTGCGATGTCCGCCAGTGACAGTGGCTGATGGGAATGGACGAGGATGGAAAGGACATTTTCCAGCGCCTTGGTGCGCCGCAGGCCGGCTTCACGTGCGCGTTCCATCATCGTGGCCGCCAGTTCGCGTGCAGAATCTGCATCATGATGCTGGCAGGTGGCGGAGTGGTGGTGGTGGAGCATCGCTTTCGAGGTGGGCGGATTTAAGGGGCTGACATGGCCTGCTTTTTCTGCTGAAACAACCATTCATGCAGATCGGCACGAGGATATACGACGCCCGTGATGCCGTGGCCGGCCCCTTCCAGTTCAGTGTAATTCATTCGTTCGCCACCCGCTTGCTTCACAGCTGCCACAATGGCGCGTGAACGCTCGACGGGCACCATGTCATCCTTGTCGCCATGGAAGACCCAGAAGGGGATGGGTTTCAAAATCTCCGCGTTTTTGACATCGCCCCCGCCGCAGAGCGGGACGCACGCAGCAAAGACCCCCGGATACTTCGCCGCGATGCTGAATGTGCCAAAACCGCCCATGGAGGACCCCGTGAGATAAAGACGGTCTGCGTCGATGGGGAGGTGTTCGGTAAGATCGGCGATGAGCGCGAGCAGGTTGTCCGCCACCTGGTTCTTCCAGCCGATGTCGGCGGAGGGGCATTGCGGGGACAGCAGAAAGCAGGGCTGCCTGGCCAGATTCTCAGCATTGGTCCAGATTTTCGGTGCACCACCCAGCTGCGATTCGTTGTCGGTGCCGCTCTGGCCGGAGCCATGAAGCCAGATGACGAGGGGGTAGCGCTTGGTGCCATCCAATGAGGGGCTGCCCCAGAGCTGGTAGTTCAGGCCCTGCTTGGAAACGCCTTTCACAAACTGCCCGGTGACCTTCTCGGCGTAGGCCCCCTCCTTCAGGCCTGCATCACGGCGTTTCTCGCGCAGCAGGCTGCGGATGTAGTCCTGATCTTCCTTGGAGAGCTTGTCCAAGGCCAGCCGGTACTGGTTGAAGTCGGTGCTGCGGCGGATTTTGACCTCCTTGTCGGAGAACTCGACAAGGTTGCCCATGAACTTCGATTTGCCATCGCTGGAAGTCCATTGCCGCGGCGGGTCGGCAGACTGCGCTCCAGTGAGCAGCAAACTGAAGGTAATAGCGCGAAGCAACACTTTCATGCCACATGCTAAGCCGCACCCATCTGTTACGGCAAGCACTTTGCATGGCGGGCGGCACCTCAGGGCGTGATGCGTGCGCCGGCCTTCTTCATTTCATCCACGAGTTTTTTGGAAGCATCGTCGATGGCATTCCCGTCGATGAAAATCTGGCAGTACGGCGCCCATTCACGCGGGCCGTCGTTGTCTTTTTTCCACATGCGGTGCAGGGGCGTGAGGTCGGTGATCTGGTTGTTTTCGAGAAAGAGGAACTGCAACTCCGTCAGGGGCTCCAGAGGCGAGATGTCCTTCACGCCATTGCCTTTGAGGGAGAGCATGGAAAGCCACTTCATGCCACCGATGCCGGCGATGTTGCTCACCTGATTGCCTTCGAGATACAGCGTCCACACCTTGGGCAGCTTGAACAGCGCCGTGGCGTCTTTGATCTGGTTGTTCGCGAGGTAGAGGGATGTCAGGGATTGAATGCCACCGAGCGCGGAGACGTCCGTCACCTTGTTGCCGGTGAGCTCGATGTATTGCAGCGCCTTGCACGCGGCCAGCGGCGCGATGTCGCTGATCTGGTTGTTGGAGACATCGAGAAATTGCAGGCGCTCCAGGCCTTTGATCGGCGCGAGGTTGGTGATCTGATTCTCCGGCAGAGTCAGGGATGCCAGGGATTTGCATTTTTCGAGGCCGGTCAGGTCCTTGATGCCTGCTTTCTTGCCTTCAATGATGGAGACAGTCGCCACATCTTCCGCAGTGATCACTTCCTGATTGTCGCGCTTGGCAAAGACCTGCTTTCTCACGGCGGCTTCGAGCGCCTTGTCAGGGAAAATGGCCACGGGTTTGGGGGCCGGTGGCTTGGCAGCGGCGGGAGCAGGTGTGGGTGGAGGAGTAGCGGGCTTTGCAGGAGGCGCCGCGGGTTTGGCCTGAGGCGTGGCTGGCTTGGCGGGGGCAGGAGTGGTTGCAACCGGGGCCGGTGCAGGCTTCGCAGGGGCTGCCGCAGGTTTGGTTTCGGGCTTGGCCGGGGGAGTGGCTGCCGCAGGCTTGGGCTCCACCTTGGCTGGAGCTGCGGGGGCAGGCTTCGTCTCGGCCTTGGGGGCCGCTGCCGGTGCTGGCTTGGTGTCTTGAGCGTGAAGACTGAGGGCGAACAGCGCGGGGAGGACGAGTCGAAGTTTCATGGCTGGGGAGATGTTAAGGCCATGATACGTAGAACGCAGGTTGCATGTTCAGCAAAAATCGCCTCTCTCTTGCTGTCATGGTCAATGTTATTGTCATCCTCGAGATCGATCCGGTGAAGATCGATGAGTTCCTTGCTGTCATCCTTGAAAACGCCGCCGCTTCGCGTTTGGAGCCGGGCTGCCTTCGTTTTGAAGTCAGCCGGGACAATGAGCAGTCCAATCTCTTCGCGCTGAGCGAGAGCTACGTGGATCAGGCCGCCTTTGATCTGCACTACACCACCCCGCATGTGGCGAAATGGCGCGCCAAAGGGCCGGGCTTTGTGCTCAAGCGCTGGGCCGTCAAAGGCCCCGTCTATTAAAAGCGCCCCGCTTCAGGATCTGCCTTGCTGAGGCAGATTCGAAGTCACAGATGGCGTGCAAGAGGCTAGCAGTGCGCGATGAAACGCCTTGTTATTCTTTTCGGTCTTTGCCTGGGTCTGGTTTGGTTGGCCGCGTGTGCGCACAAGACTGATCCTGAGCATCCTTTTGAAGCGGTGGCCGGTTACGGATACTTCATGCAGTACGTCAAACCGGTGCTCGAAACCCACTGCCTGGCCTGTCATCGCGGCAGCCATCCTCCTGCCGGACTGACACTGGTCCAGCGCAGCGGTCTTTATGCCCCGAGGAGATATGGACGTGCGTTTGTCGTCCCTGGAGATCCCAATGCCAGCAGGCTGCTAACGGCTGTGGCAGAGGGCGGCAATCACCCAGGCTTGTACCATGGCGGCCCCATGCTCGCCGGGTCGGAAGTGGACATCCTGTATGAATGGATCGAGGACGGCGCGTACTGGCCGGACAACCCAGCGGGCTTTCTGCAGCCACGAGTGGTCATTCCGCGCCAGAAGGGTCTGCTTGAGCGCTGATGCTTACTTGATGCCGATCACCATCGAGTCCGGGCCCACCAGGTGCTCTACGCGGCAGTTCGTAAAGCCAGCTTCCTGCATCCAGCCGATGCAGTCTGCGCCGGTGTAGTCAAACCCGCCCGGTGTCTCGATGAGCATGTTCAGGCTCATGAGCAGGCCGAAGGCATTCTCCTTGCGCGCATCGTCAATGATCGAGTCATACACCACCACGGCACCACCGGTGGGCAGCGCGGCGTAGGCCTTTTGCAGCAGCATCCGTTTCGTTGCCAGATCCCAGTCATGCAGGATGTGGCCAAAGAGCAGCACGTCCGCCTTGGGCAGTTCATCGGTGAAGAAGCTGCCGCCTGCAAAGCGCACGCGGGCATCCAGTTCGTTTGAGGCGATGTACTCTTCGAAGATGGGGCCTACTTCTGGCAGATCAAAACCAATGCCTTGGAGATGCGGCTGCGCCAGAGTGATCTGCGTCACCAGATCTCCCTGTGCGGTGCCGATGTCTGCACAGCTGCGATAGTCACCCCATGGAAACTTCTGCGCGATGGCCATGTTGGCTCCGCGGCTCACACCTGACATGGCACGCAGAAATTCGCGCAGCTTGGCAGGATCGGCATAGAGCGCGGTGAAGGGATCATGCCCGCCTTTGGATTCGTTTTGAGCCTCACCAGTGCGGACCGCTGTCGTCAGGCTGCCCCAGAATGGGTAGAGACGATGGTTGGCCATTTCCAAGATGCCGCCGATGTAGGAGGGCTTGGACTTGTCCAAAAACAACTCGGTATCCGGTGTGTTGCGGTAGATGCCATCGCCGTCCCGCTGGAGGAAACCGAGCGCCACCAGTGCATCCAGAAAATCACGCGCTCCACGCGGATGCAGTCCGAGCCGTCCTTGCAGCGTGGCGAGATCCCCCGGGTGCTTTGCCAGTTCCGTGAAGATTTCCATCTCCACTGCGCTGAGCAGTGTCTTGGAGCTCCAGAAGGCGAGACCGGTGTGCAGGATGTGATCAGGAGTCGGGTGCATGGGGTGGATGAGTTTTGTCCGATTGTGGCAGAAGGAGTCCAATCGTCATCAAAGATTTTGCCGGGAGCACGGCTGTTCGGTGGCTTTACAAAATGGCGGCAATTTATTCATCGCGTTTGTTGATGTGGCTCCTATCATCGGCCTCATGAAATCGCTCCTGGTTGTCCTTGGTGTTGTTGCTGTCATCGTCCTGACCGTCATGGCCGGCTACAACGGTCTTGTTTCGGGTAATCAGGCCGTCGAAGGGCAGTGGGCCCAGGTGCAGAACGTGTATCAGCGGCGCGCCGACCTGATCCCAAATCTGGTGAAGACCGTGGAAGGTGCGGCGAATTTCGAGAAAAGCACACTCACGGAAATCACCGAGGCCCGCGCATCCGTCGGCAAGGTGCAGGTCAACAACGCACCTTCCGATCCTGCGCAGTTTGAAGCCTTTGAAAAGGCACAGGGCGCGCTGGGTGGAGCACTGAGCCGGTTGCTCGTGGTAGCGGAGCGTTATCCCGACCTCAAGGCGAATGCGGGCTTCCTAGCCCTGCAATCGCAGCTGGAAGGCACGGAAAACCGCATCGCTGTGGAGCGCGGGCGCTTCAACGAAGTGGTGCAGAGTTACAACACCAAGATCAAGAGCATCCCTGCTGTGTTTTACGCAGCGGCGCTCGGCTTCAAGGAGCGGCCCTACTTCCAGGCGAAACCAGGTTCTGAGGAGCCGCCCAAAGTGGACTTTAAATTCGGTGGCAGCGCTGCCCCCAAACAGCCGTGAATAGACTGGCCACATCCTGGCTCGGCCCGCTGCGGCTGGCGTCCGCCATGCTGGTGCTTGCCGTCACCGCTGTGGTGGCCGCTGAACAGTTGCCGGAAAAGCCCGCGCGATTCTTCAATAATTCCACGGGCGTCGTGGACCATGGCGTGGCTGATCAGTTGAACGAGCGTCTGGCCCAATATGAGCGTGAAAGCTCAAATCAACTGCTCGTGGCCATCTATTCCCGCATGCTCACCGATTCGAGTCTGGAGGATTATTGTACACGTGCTTTTGAGAAATGGGGGGTGGGTCGTGCTGATCGTGACAATGGCGCGGTGCTGTTCGTCTTCATTGATGATCACAAGATGCGCATTCAGACCGGCTATGGCCTGGAGGCAAGCCTGACGGATGCGGAGTGTTTTCGCATCATCGAAGGCATGAAGCCGTTTTTTCGGAAACAAGATTACACCGGCGGTGTCAGCTTCGCGGTGGCCGCAATGATTGAGGCGACGAAGGGCGAGTACCAAGGCTCTGGCAAAACCTTGGCCGAGTCCCATGGCAATCCACAGGTGTGGGTGCTGGTCCTTTTCCTGACGTTCATTCTGTTCGCCATCGGCCTTAATCTTTATTTTCGAATTCGCGGTGACCAACTCTATGACGCGAAGGGGCGGCGTCATGTGCAGGGTGGTCAACCCTGGTACAATTGGAACTGGAGCAGCAGCGGCAGCTGGAGCAGTGGTGGTGGAGGATGGAGTAGCGGAAGCGGTGGCGGAGGAAGTAGCGGCGGCTCCTCATTTTCCGGGGGTGGCGGCAGCACCGGCGGAGGCGGTGCCAGCGGAGGATGGTAACCATGAACGCGAACCAATTCATCGCCACGATTGCAGATCACCAGGTGATCCAGGCGATCCAATCTGCGGAAGCGCAAACGAGTGGAGAAGTGCGCGTTTTTGTGACGGACAAGTTCGTTGAAGACCCGATTGCGGAGGCATGGAGAACCTTCGCGCGTCTGAACATGCAAAGCACAAAGCAACGAAACGCCGTTCTCATCTTCGTGGGCCCCAAGGCACGCAAGTTTGCCATTGTGGCGGATGAAGGCATCCATCACTTCTGCAAAGAGGCGTTCTGGAACCAGCTCGCGCATCAGTTGTCCGAAGGCTTTAAAGCGGGCGATTACACCAGTTCGCTCGTGCGTCTGATTGAAGACATCGGCCGCGCGCTAGCAGCTCATTATCCTCGTTTGGAAGCCGATGCGAACGAACTGCCTGACGAAGTGCTCCGGGATTGAGGCGGGCTATTTGACCTCAAGTCCGGCTTTCATTTCATTCACCAGCGGCTGGAGGAGGCTGAGCAAAGGAGCCAGTGCATCAGTCAGTTCGCTTTCGGCTGCCTCCCAGCCCAGACACAAGGAGGCACCCTGCACCTGCAGCTCTAGGCCGCGATGGTAATGCCGATTGTCGCAAGCGCGCACGCCGGGATTCAGCGGGATTTTGAGTGCGTTGAAAGTGTCTTCAATTTGAGTGGCGAGGGGCTCCGGCAGATCAAGCTGATGCCAGACGGTGATCGGCAGTTCCGGCATGTCATGGGTGTAAAAAATCACCCGCTGATCACTGTCTTCCAGCCTGGCAAACACATGAAAGCGGCGACCCTCCTCGCTTTCAGCGAAGCACTCGCTGTAAATAAAAAGTGCGGTATGGGGGATGGAGGGCGGAGTCATTGGGACGAGTGTGAGGCAGCCAGGCAGTGATGCAACCGGAACCCCAACTCATCAGGAAATGGGCCAAGGCCTATTTTCCCACCGCCCGCTTCAGCGCATGCTGCGCTTTGTTGAAATCGGTCACGGCCATGACGCGGCTCTGGCGCGCACGAGTTAGTTCTTCACGTGCGAGGAGGTATTCGAGAACGACACCCACCTGGCTGGCCTGGCGTTCCTTGGCCAGCTTGGTCATCTCTTCGGCGGCAGCCACGGCTTCGTCGTTGATCTTGATCTGATCATTCGCGGACTGTGCACGGGTGGCGGCTTCGACGACTTCGCGACCGACGGCGGCTTTGACCTGACTGGTTTGCAGGGAGGCGCTTTCTTCACGGGCATCCGCCAGCTTTTGACGCTGACGGTCAAACAAACCGCCGGGGCCGATCTTCCAACCAAGACCGAGGTAGTAGTCTTGCTGGCTGCCAAAGTTGCCCCACTGGTTGCCCACGTTGGGCCCGCCGCCCAGTCCGCCTGTAGTGTAGCCAGCCTGCACACTCGGGATCAAGGGGGCGACACGGGCGCGATCTTTTTCAGCATCCATGGAACTGTGAATGGCCTGCGCGGCATGAATCTCAGGCCGGTGCTGCTGCGCGAGCGAGATCATGGTGGCGACGCCTTTGCCGGCCATCATTCTCACTGGAACGAGATCCGACTTCGCGGGACGCAGCACGGCATCGGGAGTGAGGCGGAGAATTTCAGCGAGTCGCGCGACGGCGAGATCGCGTTGCTCCTCACCTTGGCGAATTGCCAGCTTGGCGCGGCTGATCTGCGATTTGACGCGCAGCAGGTCGGCGCGGAAGGCGGTGCCTGCGGTGACAGCGCCATCAAGCTGCTTGCCATAGTCTTCGGTGAGTTGCAGGTCGTCTTCAATGATGGTGAGCATGGCCTCGGCGGCGAGCAGGTCGTAATAGCGCTCCACGGACTGCGTCACGATGTCGATGCGTGCCTTTTCCGCGAGGTGCTCGGCGGCGAGTGCGCGCTGCTTGGCGGCGAGTGCGGAATAGTAAATGTCACCGGGAGACCAGTCGATCATGGCACCGGTGCCGACATTGTACTGCTGCTTGTTCGCATTGAAGACATTGCCTGCAATGTCCTGCAAGCGGCCCTCATGGCCACGATACCCTGCACCGAGACTCAAGGTGGGCCAGAAGCGCTGCCAGGCCTGCTTGGACTCCGCCACGGCTTCATCATGCTTGGCACGTGCGAGCTGAATCTCGTCGTTGTTGGCACCCGCGAGGCGCATGACGGTGCGGAGATCGACGAAGGCGGGATCGGCGTGGACGAGTGTCGCGATGAAAAAAATAGAAAGGAAGAGTTTCATGGCTTCGCGAGAGTCACTGGTTGTTTGTCGGTGAGCAACGTGGTGCCGGGCAGCAGGATCACGTCGTCTGCTTTAAGATCAGGAATCTCGACATTGGTTCCGTCATTGAAGCCGGGCTTAACCGCGGTCTTCATTGCCTTGCCATCCACATGCTTGAAGACAAAGGCATTGGTCTTTTCCATTACGAGTCCGGCGACGGGGATGAGCGTGGCCTTGTCGTGTTTTTCGACGGCGATCTTCGCCATCGCATACATGCCGGGGCGGAGCTTGAGCTCGGCGTTTTTGAGGTCAGCTTCAGCGAGCATGGTGCGGGTGGCAGGATCGAGCGCATAAGCGATGCGTGAGATCCTGGCTTCGACAGGTGCGGGGCCGCTGGCATCGATCTGGGCTTTCACGGGTTTGCCGACGGCGACGAGCCCGGCTTCCATTTCGGTGACGGGGATCTGGAGGCGCAGCGTGCTGGCATCGACGATCTCGACGACCTTGCTGGTGTGGGCGTTGACCAGTGCTCCGACATCCACATGGCGTGCAGTGATGATGCCATCGAACGGAGCTTTGATCTCCGCAAAGGCGAGCATGGTGGTGACGCGGTCCATGCCAGCTTTGGCGATGGCCAGCTTGGCTTCTGCATCCTCAACCGACTGCGGCAGCACGATGTCCGGCGATTTGGCGCGGGCTTCATGCATGCGCTTGGATTCAAGACTGGCGGCGGCGACTTCGGCTTTGCTCTTGGCGAGGTCCGCCTGGAGTTCGGGCACTTCGAGTTTGGCGATCACCTGACCGGCTTTGACGGCATCGCCTTTATCAACGCTGATGGTGGCGATGTAGCCAGTGACTTTGGCATAAAGCACCGCCTGCTGAAATGGCGCGAGCGTGGCAGGCAAGGCGACCCAGCGGTGGATGGTGCCGGTGGTGGGCTTGGTGGCGGGGAGGTCCAGCGCAGAAGAGAGGGTGGTGAGGAGGAGGAAGATCAGCAGGCGCATGGGAGTGGCGGAGGATTGAAAACTGAAAACTGGGAACTGAAAATTTTAAATTGGCCGGAGGCTCGATGTTAGGAGAACGTTGTCGGTTGAATGATGACTTGTGATCCGTCAGGAACATCTTGTAGCTGACGGTGAATCGATCCCCAGACTCCAAAGTGCTCGTGTACAGGAAGGGAGACTCGATTCTCGATGTCATACGCACCGCCCAAGACCGGTAAAATCCGATAGCTGAAACATCTTCCTGGTTCAAGGACATGTCCCAACTGGGACAACCGGTCGATGATCGGAATCATCAACCAGTCATCAGCATTATCTGCCTCATCAATCTTGGTGCAAAACTCATCACGACTGCCAACCAGATTCTCCAAGGTGCCGCCGCCTACTTCGAGCATTTTGATCGAACCATCAGGCATGGCGATGAACAAGTCTCCAGCACGAGTGAAAAGCCATACAGTGAACTCATTGGGCAAAAGCCAATGCCATTCCTGCAACAGCTCGCTCCAATTGAAGCTGGTATGATCGATCAAGTAGTCGTGAACGTTCATCAATTTAGCTCTCAATGGGTTCCAGCGATGCGGTTTTGGCCGTCTTGCTCGCGAGCAGCGCATACACGGTAGGCAGCACGAGCAGCGTGGCCACGGTGGCGAGTGCGAGGCCGCCGATGGTGGCGATGGCTAAGGGGCTGGTCTGTGAGCGGGCGAGGGCCATGGGGATCATGCCGGCGATCATGGCGAGGGTGGTCATGAGGATGGGGCGCAGGCGGGTGGTGGCGCTTTCCAGTGCGGCGTCGCGTTTGCTCAGACCGGTGAGCTGGGCGCGATGGGCGAAAGTGACGAGCAGGATGGCATTGGCCACGGCGACCCCGACGGACATGATGGCGCCCATGAAGCTTTGCAGGTTCAAGGTGGTGCCGGTGAGCATGAGGGCGAGCACCACACCGAGCAGCGCTGCGGGAATGGTGGTGAGCACCATGAGGGCAAGGCGCACGCTTTGGAAATTGGCAACGAGAAGCAGGAAGATCGTCACGATGGCGATGAGCAGGCCGGTTTGAAGGCCGCTTTGGAGTTCCTTGAGCGGCGGCACCTGACCGCGCAGCGTGACACTGACACCAGCGGGCGCAGGATTGGCAGCGATGACCTTTTCGACCTGCTTGGCAATGACGCCGAGCGGCTGGTCATGAAGATTTGCGGTGATGGAAACGGTGCGGGCCATGTTGTAGCGGTCGTACTGGCCGATGACGCTGCCTTCACTGATCTTGGCGATGTTGCGCAGCGGCACAGGGGACCTGTTCTGCGCAGTGACGGGCAGGTTGCGCAGATCTTCGAGTCCTTTCATCAGCGTCTGTGGCACCTGCACCTGCAATGAGTAGCTGACGCCTGTCTTGGTGTCGGCCCAGAAGTTCGGCACGGTGAAGCGGCTGCTGGCGGTCGCGGCCACAAGGCTGCGGGTGGCATCGCTCATTTTCACACCGAGCAGACCGGCGCGCTCGCGGTCGATCTGAACATCCACGCTGGGATAGTCGAGGGTCTGGCTGAACTGCACATCCCGCAGGTCTTTGAGTTCGGCGAGCTTGGTTTTGAGCAGTTCAGCGTGGGCGCGGCTGGCGGCGAAATCCTTGCCGCTGACAGCCACTTCGATGGGCGTGGGGGAACCGAGGGCCATGACGCGCGAAACGATGTCCGCAGGCTCAAAGGAGAACTGCACCTGCGGAAACTCGGCGGCGAGGCGGGCGCGGAGTTTTTCGCGCAGCGGAGAGATGGCAACGCCGCTGCCGTCTTTGAGCTGGATTTGCAGGATGGCCTCCTCGGGGCCGCTGTTCCACTGATGGATGAGATTGACGGGATAGTTCGGCGCATGCACGCCGACGAGGCCCATGCTGATGGAGACTTTGTCGGGCCCCGTTTCCTCACCGATGATCGCCAGCGTGCGCAGGGCGATCTGCTCGGTGGTTTCAAGCCGCGTGGCGGTGGGCGCACGCAGGCGGAGCTGGAGCTGACCGGCATCGATCTGAGGAAAGATCTCGGTGCCGATGAAAGGGAGCAGGATGATGATGGCGAAGATAACGCCGCCGAGGTAGGCGGGAACGAGAATGTGGCGCGTGGTGAGCGAGGGAAGGAAAATCCAACGCAGCGCGGATTCGCCTGCGGGTTTGGCTTTCGCCTCTGCACGCGGGGCGGAATGCCACCAGATGTTCAGGATCGGCACCAGTGTGCTGGAGAGCAAATACGAGGCGATCATGCTGAAGCCCACGGCGAGGGACAGCGGCAGGAAAAGCGCCTTGGCTGCACCCGTCATGAAGAAGCTCGGCACGAAGACGGCGAGAACGCACAGCATGGAAAGCGAGCGCGGGCCGATGGTTTCCTCAGACGCGTCCAAAACAAGCCGGGCAAGCGAACGACCTCCGCCCTGTTTCATGTGGCGATGAATGTTTTCGATTTCTACGGTGGCTTCATCCACGAGAATGCCCACGGCGAGCGCGAGGCCGCCGAGGGTCATGAGATTGATGGTGTAACCGCCAATCCACAGCGCGAGCACCGCTGCTGCGATGGCGAGGGGGATGTTCAGAACGACGATGAAGGCGCTGCGCAGATCTCGCAGGAAGAGGAGCACCATGAGGCCGGTGAGCGCGGCGCCGAGGATGCCTTCTTTGACGAGATCGCGGATGGCGCGGATGATCCAGGGGCTTTGATCAAACTCGAAGGTGACGTTGATGTCCTCGGGGCAGGCGGCTTTGAACTTGGGCAGGTTTTGTTTCACCAGCTCGACGACGCTGAGCGTGGAGGCATCACTGCGTTTGGTGACGGGCATGTACACGGTGCGCTTGCCGTTCACCATGGCGATGCTGTACATCATGTCGCTGCCGTCGCTGACTTCGCCGATGTCGCGCACATAGACGGCACCCTGATCGGTGACCTTCACCGGCACGGCGGCGAGGTCCTGGATGTTTTTGACGACGGCGTTGGTGGGGACGATGGGGAAGCTGCCGGGCAGCGCGAGATTGCCGCTGGGGCTGATGGTGTTCGCGGCAGTCATCGCTGCCACGATGTCATCGGGTGAGAGGCCGTAGGCGCGGAGGCGGTCCGGCTTCACATTGATCAAAATGGTGCGCGCACTGCCGCCGAAGGGGGGCGGTGCGGAAACACCGGGCAGCGTGGCAAAGAGCGGGCGCACCATGTTGAGCGCGGCGTCCTGCATCTGGCCCACGGTGCGGGCGGGATTCTCCGTGGAAAAGACGAGATTGCCCACCGGCACGCTGCCTGCATCAAAACGTGTGACGAAGGCCCCCGGCGTCCCCGCCGGCATGAAGGAGCGCGCGCGGTTCACATACGCGATCGTTTCCGAGAGCGCGGCGGACATGTCGGTGCCGGGATGAAACTGCAGCTTCATGATCGAAGCGCCTTGGATGTTCTTGGACTCCACGTGCTCGATTCCGGCGATGTAGAGGAAGTGGTACTCGTAGTAGTAGGTCAGGTAGCCTTCCATCTGCAGCGGGTCCATGCCCCCGTAGGGTTGCGCGACGTAGATGGTCGGAATGCCCAGCGTTGGGAAGACATCGCGCGCCATCTTTTCCTTGGCCTGCCATGCGCCGAGCAGGATCGCCACGACGATAACGATGACGGTCCAAGGATGGCGGAGGGCGAAGCGGGGAAGGGACATGCGGGAGAAATGACCAATGGCTGGAAAGGGGGCTGGTAACTGGCCGGGAGGTCAGGTTCTATCAAGCAACAACACTCACCAGACTAGCCGGTTATTGCACTCGGTGGCAATCCCATAGACTGGTTTTGTCAGGAACAATCTGCACGATCCGTCTTGCAGCTACGGTGTTAACGCAGGATGCTCAGGGCATGAGTCATTCTGAAAATCATCGTGCGCATCGCATCGGCTGGCTGCGTGCCGCAGTTCTCGGAGCCAATGATGGCATTGTTTCCACGGCGAGTTTGATTGTGGGGGTGGCTGCGGCGGAGTCTAGCCAGAGCAATGTGCTGGTCGCGGGCATCGCAGGATTGGTCGCCGGGGCGATGTCGATGGCAGCGGGTGAGTATGTGTCTGTCAGCTCCCAGTCGGATACGGAACAGGCAGACATCGCACGAGAGCGTCAGGAACTGGCCGAAGATGGCGAGAATGAACACGCCGAACTGGCGGCGATCTATGTGAGCCGTGGGCTTGAACCAGAGCTGGCCAAACAGGTGGCAGTCCAGTTGATGAAGAAGGATGCGCTGGGCGCGCATGCCCGCGATGAACTGGGTATTTCTGATACGCTGATCGCACGGCCGGTGCAGGCGGCGTTTGCCTCGGCGGCTTCTTTTGCAGTGGGCGCCGCGCTGCCGCTGCTCCTGGTCGTGGTGGTGCCTGCATCCGTTCTTTTGTGGACGGTGTCGCTCAGCTCGCTGCTGTTTCTGGCCTTGCTGGGTGCTCTTGCGGCTCGCGCGGGTGGTTCGCCCGTGCTGAAGTCCGCCTGGCGTGTCACATTCTGGGGAGCTTTGGCGATGGGTCTGACGGCGGGCGTGGGTGCGCTGTTTGGTGCAGTGGTTTGATCGACTGACGAATGCGCTCAGGCTAAAGCGATTTGTTTGACGAGACCCAGGAGTGCGCAGGCGCCGATGACGGGCATGAGTCCGACCTTGAAGCGCTGCATGGCGATGAAAGCGGCAATGGCGAGCACGGCGATGAAGGCATCAAAGCCTCCGCTGGCAGGCCACAGCGCGTGGGTGGTGAACTTTACGCCGAGATTGAGAATGACACCGACGACAGCGGCTGTGATGGCTGTGAGCGCAGCGCTGAGGCGCGGCTGCTCGCCGAGTTTTTCAATGTGCGGTGCGCCGAGGAAGATGAAGAGAAAGCAGGGAATGAAGGTGACCCAGGTAGTGATGAGCGCGCCGACCGTGGCTCCGGCAAACGGCGTCAGATCACCCGGATGCTGCCAGCCGCCGACGAAGCCGACGAACTGCAGCACCATGATGAGCGGACCGGGTGTGGTCTCGGCCAGGGCGAGGCCGCTCATCATCTGTGGATGCGACAGCCAGCCGTGGATTTCCACCGTCTGTTGCGCGACATAAGGCAGCACCGCATACGCACCGCCAAAAGTGACGAGCGCGGCCTTGCTGAAAAACAAGCCCTGCTGTGCCTGCGTGCTGCTCCAGCCAAGCCACCCTGCGATTGCAAAGACCGGCAGCCACCAGAGCGTGAGGCAAAGGGACGTGATGGTGAAGCTGCGCGTCCACGTTACCTTGGGCGCAGGCGGTAGCTCAATGGATGAGGTGCTGTCTTTGGCGGCACCGTGTCCTTTGCCAGCGGGGAACTGTTTTGGCAGCAAGCGGTTGCCAACGTAGCCTAACACGGCAGCACCGAGCACGATAAGGACGAACGAGATTTGGAAGACGTAGATGGCGACAAAACTCAGCGCGGCCACGAACCATAGCGTGGGGCTTTTGAGCGCCTTTTTGCCAATGCGCAGCACCGCCTCTGCCACCACGGCGATGACGGCAGCGAGAAGGCCGTGGAAGATGGCCGCGAGCCATGGGAGATGCCCGCCTGCCATGTAGAGCCAGCTCAAGCCGAACAGGATGAAGACCGAGGGCAGCACAAACAAGGCCCCTGCTGCGATGCCGCCCTTCGCGCCATGCAAGCGCCACCCGAGATAAGTGGCCAGTTGCTGCGCCTCGGGTCCGGGCAGCAGCATGCAGAAATTCAGCGCGTGCAGGAAGTGGGCATCACTGATCCAGCGGCGCTTGTCCACGAGCTCCTTGTGCATGATGGCGATCTGCCCGGCAGGGCCGCCGAAGCTGATGCAGCCGAGTTTGAACCAGTAGCGCAGTGCCTGGCCAAAGGTGGGCATGGAAGGAGGTGTTTCATCGCTGCTCATCAGCGCCTTCATGCCTGAGGTCGCTGTTATGATCAACCAAGGAAGATTGCCTCAGGCAGAGGAAGGGGCATCTCCAGCGTGACCGTTTCATCCGTCAGAGCAGTACGTTGTTTTCGGGCTGCAGCTTCGGGGGCAGCTTTTCTTCGCCAAGGATCTCGCGGACATCGATCTCGATGTTGCGGCAGATGGTGGAGATGGGAGTGTCGTTGATGGCGTTGTCGAATGGGTTTTCGCTGAACTCACCGGTCTGCTCCATGGTGTAAAAGACCCAGGAGATGAGCACCGAAAAGGGAATGGTGAGCCAGACGCCGGGCCCGCCCACAATGGCGCTGAGATCCTTCAGCAGGCCAAAGGGGAGCAGCAGGATGAAGATGTGCACAAAGATATGGCTGGAGATGCTGTACTGGCGGAAGAGCGGGGTCGTCTTGATGCGCTCGCATCCACCCTGAAGATTGTGGAACTCAGTGACGAGGCGCATGAGTTCGATGTGCTCGAAGGCATCGAGCGCGCCCTCGCGCTTCAGCCTGGCAAGGTGCTCGGCATGCACCTTGAGGAGCATGCAGGCGGGATTGTTGAGGCTCTTGAGGTGGTCGAAGTAAACCATCTTGTCGTGCTCCCCGAGGATGCGCTCGAGACCTTTCTCAAACTCCTCAAGCTCGCGGCGCTCGCCGGCGAAGGTCTTGTGGAGGTTCTGCTTGCTGGTGGCCCAGGGGATGGTGCGGCGCAGCTGCAGACGGAGGATGTTGATGAAGGCGAGGTGGCGGTAGGCGGCCTCGCGTACTTCCTCAGAGGCGGCGGGAAGACTGGCCTTCAGGTGGGCGACGAAGCTGCGGGAGGCATTGGTGATGCCACCCCACAGACGGCGTGCCTCCCACAGGCGGTCAAAGGCCTGGTTGTTCTTGAAACCGACAAAGAACGCCACTGCGGTGCCGATGGTGCCGATTGGCAGAAAGGGAATGGCGATCCAGCTCATTCCCGCGAAACGATAGAGGACAACCGCCAAAGTGCTGATGAACAGGGACTCGATGAAATTTCGACGTGCGAAATGCCAGAGCAGGATCAAACGGAAGTCTTTGCCGACGTACATGGGGTGCTGATGCGATTTGGGAAGTGATGCTGAAGGGGGCCAGTTCAAAGCACTCTGCATGCCAGGCAGGGCTTCGGTGAATGACGCGGTCTATACGATGGCAGACGCGTGCTGCGCGATCAGTTTTTTGCGTCATTCATGTTGTTGAAGATGGCAGGGTGCAGCACATCCACCTTCCCGAAGGAGGTTGGAATTTCGCCGTTGATGAGCTTGAGGGCCACGTTGCGGTTCAACGTGGCCCTCAAAAGCTGCGGATGTTCTGGCGACGACTCATGGAATCAAGGCCGCCAGATCCCATCGTCGTACCACTCTTTGCAGACGATTTTGGCGATGGGTGCGGTGTCCTCCCGGGATTTCCAAAGCGGCAGGCGCAGTGCTTGGGCGAAGGTGTGATCATAGGCGGCAAAGAGATGGCGCAGGGCGGCGTGTGAGCGGCGTGCATAAACGGGGAAGCAGACGAGGTGACCGCTGTCGGAAATGGCGACGAGCTGCCGCGCCCAGACACGCCCCTGCGTATCGCGTGCGTAAAGCACACGTTTGTTGGCATCGAGCGCGTTTGCGACGGTGGAGAAGCTGTTGAAGCTGCCTGCGCTGAGGCAGGTGCCGAAGTCGGTGCCCATGCGCAGGATGGCCTGCAGATCATCTTCCGGTCCGATGCGCACGGCACCGATGTCACGCACATCGTGCTCGATGAAGAATCCATCATTCCACTGCTCCGCGCGCTGACGCGGCAGCTTGCACAGCCACTGCTGGTTGGCGGGATGGGAGAGCGTCCACTCGCGCGTGGCCTGCCGGTGTTCACAGGCGTGCAGCAGGCGGCGGAAGGAGCGGCGGTTTTCTTCGCCTGCACCCGCCGCGACACGCAGCGTGTGCGTGGCGATGTGGCCGCCATGCAGATGGGGGAAGCGCCGGCGCAGGGCCCACTCCGCCAGATCATCGAGCACTGCGAGACGCAGCCGGTGGATGTTGCGCGTGAGTTCCTCCATGTAGTGTGTCTTCACATGCTCATGCAGTTTACCCGCAGCGCGCAGCTTGTCCGGCACGCCGGGGAAGCGCGGGTGAGATGCCTGAATGGTGTCCACCAGCACGATGACATGCGGCAGGGGCGTGTGCACTGCATTGCACGGGGTCAGCGGATGTTCGCGAAAGGCTTCCCACAATTCCTTTCGTTCGCGCCATTCCAGTTCGCCGATGCGGCGCATGGTGCGCGCCCACTCCAGGGGTGAGGCCAGCAGCATGCCAAGCAGGCACCCAGCCGGCAGCCGTCTGGCATGAGAGAGACCTATGACAGCATTGGTTCGGGAAGACCAGCCCACGAGCGCGGGCTGCATCTGCCGCCAGGCTTTCTCGGGCACCTGCAGCAGTGCCGAATGATCTTCTATGGAAATAGACTCCCACAGGGCTTCGATCATCACGGGAATGTCCTCTCCCGGGTGCTTTTCAAAAGTGCGCACGCGCTGCAGCCAGAGCAGCAGTTGATGCACTGAATGTGTGGTCATGCTGAGGTGTTCCGGATTGATGCGCCAGGCTTCAATCAGATCGGCCGCGAGTTGCCGCCGCGCCCACGGCGTGGCGTACGCTTCACGAAGCATGGCATCCCAGAGGTTGAGCCAGCGCGTCCATTTGACGGCGGCTTTGCCGCGCTTGCGCCCCAGATGACGCAGGGCTTCAAGAATGCTGTCGAGCACTTCCTTGTACAGAGGCCGTGCCAGCAGACGCTGAATGGCCGAGGACCAGTCCTTCAATCCCGTGGCCTGCTGCCAGATCTGTTTCGGGCTGCGCAGCCATTTGGCGGCTTTGCAGTGGAGGACGAGATGAAGCTGCCGCCTGCAAGGTTCATGCATCGGGCATGCTTGAGTCTGAAACTCCAGCTTCCACTGCCGATGGTAATGAAGCGCATGCGCGAGAAAGCGCGGGGTGCAGTTGTTGGCGAGACTCAGGTAGCAAGTCCGGGCTATGTGAGTGTACTCCTTGGCGTCCGTGAGATGATGCAGTGTGGTGAGAAGCCTGTGCATGCCTGCGGGTGGTGGCCGCAGGTATTGCTTGGTCTCCACGAGGGTGCGCAGCAGGGGCAGTTGTTCTGCGGCGGTTTGCTGCGCGATCAATGGCAGCCACGCGATCTCCCCTTCATGCAGCAGCGTGGCTATCAGAGCCTCGCGGTCAGGTTCAAAGCCTCGGTTTAAAGTGGAGGTGGCGGTTTCGAGCGCATCGGTCCATGCCTGGGATCGTGAGCGAATCCAAGGCAGCCAGAGGCGAGCAGCGGCGCCGGATGCATGCACGTCATGTGCAGCGGGCAGATCCATGCCGAGCAGTTGAAGCGCTTCGCGACGATGTGGCGCAAGCTCCTTCATCAAATACTGGCGTGTGGCGGGATCTCCCAGCCACGGGCGTATGTCACGGCTATGCCAGTGGCGAGGCAGAGGCGTTACAGGGAACGAACCATCTGCGGGAAGCGCGTGCTGGATGAGGCTGAGGTCCGCGAGAGTGCGTGCCGAGTGTGTGGCACGCGACAGCCGCCACCAGGCTTCATTGATGGGAAGCAGGGCGGGGAATTTTTCGCAGTGCTCGGCTTGGATGCGCCAACCGCTGTCCTGCGATCCGGCAGGGCAGGAGGTGCGCGCGCGCTGTGCGGCTGGATGCTGCTCCAGGCGCAGGAATACGATTCGTCCCGCCTGCAGGCGCAGGGGGAACTGCATGAGAGTCATGAAATGAAAAAGGCCGCGATTGACCACACCAGTGCGCCGTCCGTGCGTGGTGCATCGCGGAAAGAGACGCGGACGACGGTGCAGGGGTGGACTGCGCGGGCGTGATGAGATCGACTCAACATCGCAGATGCTGGCGGCTCGTGGCGCCGCGCATGTCCAGATGGATTCAGACGGCCTTCGTTATGAGGCCGTCAGCGCTGCAAGAAAACTGGTCTGCGCGGTGAACATGATGCGATGTGTAGCCACAGAACGCCTTTTGGCAAGCCTGGAGTACGATGGACACTCTTGTCCGTCGGCCTGCGCTCCTCCTCAGCAGGCAATCCACAAATACACATGCAGCAACGCCGCGGAAGGTTTGGGCTGCTGGAGATCGATTTGAGATAATGCGTGCACAAAAATGCTGAAGGTGCCGCTGGCCGACAGACAAGAGTGTCCATTGTACCTTCGTAGCGGCCCGCTGCGCCTACCTCAAATAAATGAACTCATTGCTCATCATCAGCGCCTGGCAAAGCAGCGCCCAGGCCTCCTGCTCGCGTTTGGTGGAGTCCTGATGGGTGGAATTGAGCGAGGCATCGGCGGCGGTGAGATAGTTCTCAGCACGGCGCAGATCTTCGGCAGTGGCTTCACGGGCAAAGGCGAGGCGATAGGCGGCGCGGAGGCGGGCCTCCTTGTTGGCGGAGAGTTTGAACAGGCGGGTGGCGAAGTTCTTTGCGGCGTCGGTGGCGAGGTCGCTGTTCATGAGGAGCAGGGCCTGCGGGGAGACGACGGAACTGTAACGCAGGCCGGTGCTGGTGGAGGCATCGGGATAGTCGAACTGCTGGAAGAGGTCGTAGAGATTGTTGCGGATGATCGGCATGTAGAGCGCACGCCGCGTGCTGCCGTAGGAGGTGAAGTCCTTGGAGGTGTGATTGAAGACGAATTCGCGATTGCGGCGCGGGATGGTCTTGCCGCCGATGGTAGTGTCGAGACTGCCTGCGACTTCCAGCAGGGCATCGCGGATTTCTTCGGCTTCGAGACGGCGCACGGGGAAGTGGTGCAGCAGGAGGTCTTCGGGATCAGCCGCGTAACCTTGTGCCGAAGTGGCGGAGCTCTGCTGATACGTGCGCGAGCTCATGATGAGGCGGTGCATGTCCTTGAGGCTCCAGCCGTTGCTGGTGAACCAATGGGCCAGCCAGTCGAGCAGGGCAGGATGCGTGGGCTGCTGGCCGAGGAGGCCGAAGTTGTCCGTGGTGGGGACGATGCCCTGACGGAAATGCCAGGACCAGATGCGGTTGGCGATGACGCGTGAAGTGAGCGGATGTTCGGGGCTGGCGAGCCAGCGGGCGAGTTCAAGGCGGCCGCTTTGATTCGCGGGGAACTGCGGCTTGGTGGTGAGTGATGCCTGGGCGACCTGGATGAAGCCGCGTTGCACGGGCTTGCCGAGCGCGAGGTGGCTGCCGCGAATGTGGATGGGCAGCTCTTTGATGATCTTCGGTGCTTCGGCCACGGCGAGCGTGGTGGGCAGATCCGGAAGGTTGCTTTCCGTGGTCATCATCGTGTCCTTCAGCGAGCGCACCTTTTCAGCCACGTCTTTGGGGAAGAGAATCATGGGCTCGGGTGGCAGCGCGAGGAAGCCTGCGGGGGCATCCAAGGCGGCACGCGCCTGATGCAGCAGCGAGTCTTCGGATGCGTCTTTGGGTTCTGCTTTGGCGTCCGCTTTGGGCTTCGCTTTCGGCGCAGGAGCGATTTTTTCTGCAGCGGCGAAGATGGCGGTGTAGTAGCCACGCAGAGATTGCACATCGCCCGTCTTACTGAGAACATCCTGCCAGGGCTTGAAGAAGGGCAGCGTTTCGTTGGCGGCGAGGTACACGCGGCAGTTGAGCAGGATGTGCGGGCGCAGGCCGAGCGGCTCCGCCACCGGGCGCACCTGGCTCAGGGTAGGTGCCTCGGGCAGCTTGGCGGCGGCCATGAGGTAATCGACTGCGTGTTCACGCACCTCTTTGCGCAGGGCTGTGATGGCGGCGCTTTCGGCTTTGGAAACGGCGGCCCTTTGGTCCTTGAGGATGCGTTCGGAAGATTTGACGGCGGCAAAGTCATCGAGCGAGCCCACGGGCGCTTCATACGCCGTGCTCAGCGCGCCGATGCGGTCCACGCTGAAGCTTTGCGTGCTCTTGAAGATGGCGGCGAGTGAGTAGTAGTCAGCGGTCGGGACGGGGTCGAACTTGTGATCATGACAGCGTGCGCAGCCGAGGGTGAGGCCCATGAAGGCGCGGCCCATGACATCGATCTGCTCATCGATGACGTCCATGGTGAGCTTCTCCTTGTCCGGTTCGGCGAGGACTTTGGCACCGAGATTGAGAAAGGCGGTGGCGGTGACGTGCTCGTGGCGCTCGGAGAGGTCTTTCGATTCGAGCAGATCTCCGGCGATCTGTTCGGTGAGGAATTGATCGAAGGGTTTGTCGGCGTTGATCGCCTTCACCACATAGTCGCGGTAACGCCATGCGGTGCCGAGCGCGATGTTCTCATCGAGACCGTTCGAGTCCGAGTAACGTGCCACATCCAGCCAGTGGCGACCCCATTTTTCACCGTATTGCGGAGAGCGCAGCAGGCGGTCCACCACCTTGGCAAAGGCGTCGGGGGCGTTGTCTGCGAGGAAGGCATCCACCTCCTGCGGAGTGGGAGGCAGGCCGATGAGATCGAAGGTGGCACGGCGGATCAGCGTGCGTTTGTCAGCAGGCGCCGCCAGCTTGAGTCCTTTTTCAGCGAGTTTTTCGCTGATAAAAGCGTCGATGGGATTGGATGCGTCTGTTTTGGGGACGGGCGGCGCCACAATCGGGCGGAAGGCCCAGTGCTTGGCACCCTCTTTGAGATCAATGACACGTGGCGCACCTGGTTTGGCGGAGGCGACGGCCTCACGCGGATCTGGCGCTCCCATTTTCACCCACTCTTCCAGCGTCTTCACTTCCGCCGCAGGCATGGCGCCTTTGGGCGGCATCTGCAGGTCCTGGTTTTGATAGCGGATGGACTCGATGATGTGGCTCTTGTCGGGATTGCCCGCGACGAGGGCCGGGCCGTTGTCGCCGCCTTTGAGTATGGCGTCGCGGGAATCGATGAAGAGGCCGCCCTTGCCCTTGCCGGATTCGACGGAGTGGCACTCGTAGCAGCGTTTGATCAGGATAGGGCGGACGTTCTTTTCAAAGAAAGTGATTTTCGCGTCATCCGCAGGCGCGGCCATGGCTGCGCTGCCCGTGTGCAGCGTCAAAAGCAGGGCAATGGAGAAAGGGGCTTTCATGAGACAGTAAAAGTACGGCCAGAAAGCAGCGCTTCTTGCCGTGGGATTGACTTCGTTTAGTTTGCGAGATGTCTCCTGTCCTGAACACTCTGGCCGACCTCGTCCGCATCAACAGCATCAACACCTCTTATGAGGGCGGTCCCGGAGAGGGGGAGGCGGCGGCCTACGTGCGGCAATTCTTTGAGGAGCGCGGCATGGAAGTGTGGGAGCAGGAAGTGTTTCCGGGGCGCAACAACGTGATCGCGCGCGTGCCGGGTCGCGACTCCTCCAGGCGCATCGTGTTCGAGGCGCACATGGACACGGTCTCCGTCAAAGGCATGACAATTGATCCCTTCGATCCGGTTGTGCGGGATGGCAGGCTGCACGGTCGCGGCTCGGTAGATGACAAGGCGGGGCTGGCGGCGATGATGCACGCGGTGGCGGACATTCACGCCAGCGGTGAACCTCCGCCCTGCGAGGTGTGGCTGGCTGCCGTGGTTGACGAGGAGTATTCCTTTCGCGGCGTGGTCAAACTCTGCGAAGGACTCAAGGCCGATGCCGCCGTGGTGGCGGAGCCGACAGAATTCAAATGCGTGATTGCGAGCAAGGGAGTGCTGCGCTGGCGCATCCGCACCAAGGGAAAAGCAGCGCACAGCTCGAAGCCGCATCTGGGTATCAACGCGATCACCGCGATGTCGCGCATCGTGCTGGCCTTGAACGAGGACCATGAGCGCATGCAGCAGACCCAGCATCCGCTGCTCGGGCCGGGCACCTGCAACGTGGGCGTGATCCATGGCGGCGTGCAGGTGAACTTCGTGCCGGATGAGGCGGTGATCGAAATCGACCGCCGTCTGCTCCCCGGTGAAGAAGTGCCGGACGTGCTGGCGCATTATCAGGTGCTGCTGGATGCGCTGATGAAGCGACACCCGGACGTGCTGGCAGAAATGGAAACACCGATGCTGCAGGACTGGCCCTTTCAGACCGACGCCCAAGCTCCGCTCGTGCAACTTGCGCAAACCTTGCTCGGCGAAATGGAGCGCGATAATGGCGTCAGCGGCGTTCCCTTTGGCAGTGATGCCAGCAAATTCTCACGCATGGGCATTCCGACGATCCTGTTTGGCCCCGGCAGCATCGATCAGGCACACGCAGCGGTGGAGTACGTCGAGTGTGCCGAAGTGGAAAAGGCGCTGGCGTTTTACACGGAGGTGGCGCGGCGGTTTGTGTGAGGAGGAGGAAAGCATGCACTCGCATGTCACTGCGCGTGCGGACGTGAAGTACGATAGACACTCCTGTCTGTCGTTCAGCGCTTCGTCGGAGCGGGGTGTAAACAAATGACCTGCGGCTCCGCTGCGGCGGAGGAAGTGGCGCGACGTAACGCAAAGGGATGCGCAGCCGACGATGGCTTTAAGGTTGGGGTGAGCCTGGCTGCTTTTCGGTATCGCTGATCGACGGCAGGAGTGCCCATCGTACTGCTGACTCAAGAGAACGACTTCCGCAAATGGCTGGGCAGGATGTTCAGGGCTTCGCGGTATTTCGCGACGGTGCGGCGCGCGACCTTGATGCCCTGGCCGTCCAGCAGTTTGGCGAGCTTGTCGTCGCTGAGGGGCTTGTGCTTGGGCTCGTTCTTGATGAGTTCGGCGATGGCGTTTTTGACGCTGGTGTTGCTCAAGTCATCGCCTGATTCTGTCTTCACGCCGTGGGAGAAGAAGAATTTCATGTCAAACACGCCATGCGGAGTGGCGATGTACTTGCCGGCGATGGCGCGGCTGACGGTGGTCTCATGCACGCCGACTTCATCGGCCACGGTGGCCATGTTGAGCGGGCGCAGGAAGTTGGTGCCCTTCTCCAGGAACTCGCGCTGATACTTGAGGATCTGCGTGGCGATGCGGTGGATCGTCTGCTGGCGCTGATGGATGGAGCGGATGAGGAACTTGCCGCTGCGGATCTTGTCGCGCACGTAGTTGCGCACCTCGCCGTTGTTGCCGGGCGCACTGAGCAGGTCCTTGTAGGTGTTGCTGATGCGCAGGTGCGGCAGGTCGTCATTGGTCATGACTGCCACCCAGTCGCGCCCCTGGCGCTCTACCACGACATCCGGTGTGACGTAGTTGTTGGAGGAGACGGCAAAGCGCTGCGCCGGGCGCGGGTCCAGCGTGCTGATGAAATCGGCGGCGCGTGAGATCTGCTCCAGCGGTACGCCGAGCTTGCGGGCGAGGATGGGGTAGCGCTTGTTGGCGAGATCGTCGATGTATTGATCAACGAGCCGCCAGGCGAGGCTCTGCTTTTTGCCAAGGCGCTCCAGCTGCACCAGCAGGCATTCGCGCAGATCTTCCGAGCCGACGCCCACAGGATCGAAGCTCTGCAGCAGCTTTTTGGCGGTGATCAGGACATCGATGGGGATGCCATGGTTCAGGCTCAGGTCGTCGATGCGGGTGTTGAGAAAGCCACGGTCATCCAGATTGCCAATGAGGAACTCCACATGAGGAGCAAGTGCGGCTTTGGCGTCCGAGGTGTGGAGCTGGGAAAGCAGATGCTCCTGCAGCGTGGTGGGAGCCACGATGGAGTCCATGAGGAACTGCCAGCGTTCCTGGTCATCGCTGCGGCGGGTGGCGGTCTGCTGGCGGCTCTGCTGCCAGTACTCGCGCCATTCGTCATCCATCTGCGTCAGGGCGTCGATGTCACTGTCATCCACGCTGCGGTCATCGGGATCATCGGGGATGGCGTCCTGGATGGAAGTTTCCGGGGCTTCGAGCTCCAGCACCGGATTGATTTCGACCTCCTGCTGGATGATCTGGCGCAGCTCCAAAGTGGGAGCCTGCAAGATCTGCAAGCTTTGCTGCATCTGCGGCCCGATGGCGAGCTTTTGAGTCTGTAACTGCTGGAGTCCGTGGTCGGCCATGAATGGTTGTAGGACAGCCAAGCGCCGTCCTACCCTTTTAGCAAGCATTCTTCAGGCCAGCGCCGCGTTTATTTTTGATTTCGTCAAAAGACCTGCCGCTGGCACAAAAGAAGAAGCTTCGGCGTGACCGGGATTTCCTAAAAAATGGGGCGCTGGAGCCGGAAGTACGGGGCGGGAAAGCCTCAAGGCACCTCAAAAACCTTCTGCGTGGTGGGGTCCAGCGCCAGGGAGCCGCTCTCGAGCCCGGTGATGTCGAGCTCTTTGTAAGGCGGATATGGGCTGATCACACGGCCGGGCTTCGCGGTTTTCTTGCCCTTCAAGAACGACCCAGAAGATCCGCTGTTGGAAGTCGTGGTAGGAAATTCCTTGGAGGTGGATTCGGAGCGGCGCGTCGTGGGCGCTGGCGTCGGCGGAGGGGCGTCAGGCTTCGGCTCCTTCTTGGGTGTCACCGTGGCAGGTTTACTCGTCGTCCTGGGGGATGGCGGTGAGTCGTCCACCTTGGGCGGAGTGTATTTGCGCGTGGTGCTGGGGGAGGGAGTCTTGCTCTGTGGAGCTGGAGCAGAAGGCGTGCTTTTGCTGCGGCTCGTGTTTGACTGCGACGGGGCCGGAGCGGTCGGCTGCTGCTGGGGTTGCTGCTGCGGCGGGTAGTTGTAGCGCGGCTGTCCCTGAGGCTGCTGTTGCGGATATTGATAGCCAGGCTGTGGCTGGGTGTAGCCTGAACCGGGAAGGGGATATCCTTGCGGAGACTGCTGCGGATATGTTGGAGCGGCCTGCGGGCGCGGGGTGGAGTCCAGGCTGTAGCCGCCGTTTTGACCGTAGCCCTGCGGCGGGTAGTCATAGCCGGTGGGGTCCTTGCCATAGAAAAGACGGCGCGCCATTTCGCTCATGCGCTGGCCAAACTTCGGCAGAAACTGCAGCGGGCTTTCATACTGCGGCTGGGGCTGCTGCTGTTGCGGATAGCCGTAGCCTGGAGGTGTCTGCTGGTAACCCTGCGGTGCTTGCTGATAGCCCTGTGGAGGGCTGTACTGCTGTGGATAACCACCCTGCTGGGGATAACCCTGCGGCTGCGGATAGTAGCGCTGCTGAGCCTGCGCCATGCCCGTGGAAGCAGAGAGGATGGTGAAACACCAGCCCAGCCCAATGGAACTGATCAGCCCCCTGCGAGTGGTTTGAGAATTCATAATCGTTAATAGTTCTTAAATTCCTGGGAACTTCAAGCCGCATTTTCCGGCCCTCCGCCTCAGGAATGAGGTCACAACTGGATAGACGAATGCGGCTGAAGTTTGTTCAGCCGCATTGCCATTTCTTCGAATCTGTCGTGAACTTCGGCCTTATGAAGCCAGACGCGCGTCGATGTCTTTGTCCAGCCAGGCCCACATGCTGGCGAGGCCTTCGGTTACCTTCGCCTTCACAGCCGTGAGTTCGTCGGCGCTGAGGCTCTGACCTGCGGCGGGGACGCTGCGGCCAAACATGTAGTACTTGATCTTCGGCTCTGTGCCGGAGGGGCGCACGGCGAAGCTGCGGCCATCGGCAAGGTCCACAAAGAGCATCTTCTCCTTCAGCACCACGTCGCCTTCTTCATCGGTGATCTCGTCCTTGCGGAAATCGCGCACCTTGATGACGGCGGAGCCATCCACTTCCTTCGGCGGGTTGCTGCCGTAGCTGTCGGCCAGCTTGGCGATCTGCGCGGCACCGCTGGCACCTTCGAAGACCTTGCTCTCGTTGCGCTCCAGGAAGTAGCCCACTTCACAGTACACCTGATCCAGCAGTCCCACCACGGTGAGGCCCAGGCTGGCGGCGTAGGCGGCGAGCTCGGCAAACATGACCACGGCGCCGTTGCCGTCTTTGTCGCGGCTGAAGTCATCGCCCATGTAGCCGTAGCTTTCCTCACCACCGAAGACGAGGAACTTGCTGTGCTTGAGGCGTGCGTTGCGGCTCTCCACGTTGTTGAGGTCGCGGTAGCGGCTCTGAATGTCGGCAGGCAGGGCGGCTTCGTATTTGGAAAGCTTGGCGCTGATCCACTTGAAACCGGTGAGTGTGTTCACGCAACCGACACCAAACTTCGCGGCGATGGCGTCCTGCATCGGGCTCGTGACAAAGGTCTTCAGCAGCACGGAGTGGCTCTTGTTTTCAGCATTGAGGATGCCGAGGTCAAACATCGTCTTGGTGCGGTACCAGGCCATGAGTGAGCCCACCTGATTGCCGGTGAGCAGCACCATTTCGCCAGCGGCATTGCGCACGCCCACGCCCATGCGGTCGCAGTCGGGATCGGTGCCGATGATGATGTCCGCGCCTTCCTTGTTGGCGAGATCCACCGCCATCTGCAAGGCGGAGGCGTTTTCCGGATTCGGGGACTTCACGGTGGGGAAGCGGCCGTCGCGCACGTCCTGCTCCGGCACGGTGAGAAAATTGAAGCCGAGCTTTTTCAGCAGCACGGGCACCAGCACACCGCCTGCGCCGTGCAATGCGGTGAATACAATTTTGAGCTTCTTCGCTTCTTCCTTCTGCAGCAGCTCGGGCTGCAGCATCATGGTTTCCACGCGGGCCAGATACTTCTGGTCCATGTCATCGGCCAGGGTGGTGAGCTTGCCGCGTTCGGCCTCGGGCAGCGCGGTGTATTCCTCGCCCTTGATGGCGTTCACTTCCTTGATGATGCCGGTGGCGTGGGGCTCCACGATGCCGGCGCCGTCGTTGAAATTCACCTTATAGCCGTTGTCATGCGCCGGGTTGTGGGAGGCGGTGATCATCACGCCTGCATCCGCACGGAGCTGTCGCACCGCGAAGGACATTTCCGGCGTGGCACGGCAGTAGTCGAAGAGGTACACATCCGCCCCGTGATCCATGGCGATCTTGGCGCAGAACTTCGCGAACTCCGGGGAGAAGTGGCGGGTGTCATGCGCAAAGACAATGCTCGGCTTGCCGCTGAGCTTGGCGTTGGCGCGGAAGTTTTTGAGGTAGGTCACCAGGCCACGGGTGGCGCGGCTGACGTTGTAGAAGTTCATCGCGTTCGTGCCCACGCAGGGGTGCTCCGGGCGCTGGTCTTCCGGGGCGCTGCCACGCTCCGACTTGGTGACGATCTTGCCCACCGTGCGGCCACGCAGGCCGCCGGTGCCAAATTTAAGCGCCTGGAAGAAGCGGTCGTTCAGCTCCGCCCACTGGCCTGCGGTGGCGAGTTCTTCGATGCTGGCGCGGTAAAGCGGGTTGTCGCTGGCGGCGAGGAGGGCACGAATGTTGTCGTAGCTGGCGGCGAGGAGTTGCCCGGAAGAGGCGGCGGCTTGGAGTTGATCGGCAAGGGACATATGAAATATCAATTTGAACCAGTGATTTAAGGAATCAAACGGCAAAGCGCTCAGCGAGCAATGAGGGATGCTTTACAAACGGGGGCGCAGAATTGCACTCGCCAAAAGGAATGCCGCTCTTTAAGATCGCCCTCGTTCCCTGCCAGACACACCGAAAACACTCACCTTTTATACGATCATGGGCCTGATGGATTACCTCAAAGGACAGTTCTTGGAAATCATCCAATGGACGGACGACTCACGCGACACGCTTTCCTGGCGCTTTCCGGACGAGGACAAGGAAATCAAGCGCGGCGCGCAGCTCATCGTGCGGGAGTCGCAGATCGCCCAGTTTGTTTACCTTGGTCAATACGGCGACACCTTCGGCCCCGGCAAGCACACCCTGAGCACGGAAAACATCCCGATTCTCTCCACGCTCAAGGGCTGGAAGTACGGCTTTGAGTCTCCCTTCAAGGCGGACGTTTACTACGTCACCACCCGCCTCTTCACCGGCAACAAGTGGGGCACCAGCAACCCAATCATGATGCGGGATGCGGACTTCGGCATCGTGCGCGTGCGCGCCTTCGGCACCTTTGATTTCAGAATCACCGAGCCCAAGCTCTTCCTCAAGGAAGTCGCCGGCACCGACAACCACTTCCGCCTGGATGAATTCGCCGACACCATGCGCAGCCGCATTGTCAGCGTGTTCACGGACGCCCTCGCCACCGCCAAGGTGCCCGTGCTCGATCTCGCCACCCGCTACTCCGAGCTTGGCGAAGCCCTGCTGCCCATCATCAACCCCACGACGCAGGGCAAGTACGGCATTGAGATCACCAGCTTCATCCTCGAAAACGCCAGCGTGCCGCCGGAAGTCGAGGCCGCCATCGACAAGCGCAGCAGCATGGGCGCGATCGGCAACCTGAACGACTACGTGAAGTTCCAGATGGCCGAAGGCATGGCCAAAGGTGGCGCTGGTCCGGCCGGAGCCGCCGCAGAAATCGCGATGGGTTTTGGCATGGCGCAGAACATGATGGCCCAGGGTGCCTTCAACATGAACCCCGCCGCCGGCGGTGCCGCCGCCCCGGCTGTCGCTGCTGCTCCAGCCGCCGCGCCTTCCGTCGACATCCTCACCCCCGCCCAGGTGGCCCAGACCCTCGGCGTCACCGAGGCCGATGTCCTCGCCAGCATCGAAGGCGGCCAGATCAAGGCCAAGAAGATCGGCACGCAGTACCGCATCACCAAGGCCGCGCTGGATGAGTTTCTGGCGCAGTGATGGGGGTGCCCAATGACCCCTCGTGTGAAATGCCGGAGGTGCTCCGCGATGATTTTGGAAATCACCGCGAGCGCCAACGGCGGTTTCTGTGGTGCGTGCGTTAAGACACGCGGGCTGCGCTGTTGCCTCAGGCAGATAGGTGTTCAATGCCTCTAGCGAGGGATTGAGCGAAGCGGTATCCCTCGGTCAGAGAGCCATACACGCTCACTTCGGCCGCATCGCGGAGCGATGCCAGCGCGGGCCAAGTTTGGTTTTTTTTAAGCGGCTTCATTTCCTGTTATCCCCCTCTAGGGTAGTTCGGGGAAAAACGAAGCGTGCTTTCCGCACTCCTGCGGAAACGGTTTTGGAAACAAAAGCTCCGGGAGCAAAAAAATGGAAACGAAAAACCTCGTTTTTCGTTTCCATGGGGCTGCGGGGGCGCAGCGCTAGATCGGGGACTGGAGCCCCTGGCGTTTACTACCAGCTGAAGCGCTCGCGCAGCGTGGGCTCGCGATGGTGGGAGAGGCCCATGAGGCAGCCCAGGGTGAGGCCGACAGCGAAGGCGCCGAGGACGACGGGGACTGGATTCTCACGCACGTATTGCTTGGACTGAACCAAGGTGTCCTCAGCGCGTGCGGCGGCGGTTTTGTAAAGGTCCTCGGCGCGGTGTGCGGCGGAGTGGTAAACGTCTTCAGCGCGTGTGGCGGCAGACTGGTAGAGGTCTTTGGCAGCCTGACCCGCGTGCTGCGCGGCATCCTTGGTGGCGGCGATTCCACGCTGTGCAGCATCTTTGGCGGTCTGGGCGGCCTGCTCGGCTGCGTCTTTCACAGTGTGTGTGGCGTTCTGGGCCAGATCACGGGCGGCATAGCCGGCCTGCTGTGCGGCGTCCTTGGCATTGCCAGCTGCTTCCTGGGCGGAGTCTTTGGCGGCCTGGGAATGTTGGTCGTAGGCGAGCGTGTTGAAGTCGGTTTTCATTTGGGGGTGTGGTTGTTCTTGCTGTGATCGTGTGTGGTCTTTGCTGTGATCGTCTCAAACTGCGCCAAAAGCGCAGTCCGTGCCATGGGGTGTATGCCTCCCTCCTGGCGGTCACTGGCAGGATCGTCTCCGGGCATGAAGGCAGCCGTACCAATCGGTGTCCCGAGAGTCCGCCGTGAGGCTGATGCCGTTATGAGGCTGCGATAGGAAGAGATGCGATCCCAGTGTGGTATGAAAAAAAACGCCCGCCGCCATCGAGGGCGGAGTCGGGGCGTTTAGAAAGGGGGACGTCATAGGTCCGCAGCACGCGCTGGGACGCAGGAACCTGTAGACGCGCACACCTCATCCCTGTCGGCTGAGCGGGGCGGGTCACGCAATAAAAAGAAATACCACACCATGCTATACAATATCCCGGTCAGCCGTGGGTGGCGTCGCAGGGTTGGTAGGGAACCGCTGTGCGGGTCCGTGATTCCGGGGCTATGGCGGCGCAGGCATTCAAAAAGGTGCGCCGTCTCCCGGCGGTGAAAGGCAGAAAGGGCGGGGCGCCGGTTGCCAGTTTCCAACCCCCAGAACCTAGGGGGGCAACTGGAAACTGCGGCGCTGAAGGCTGTGCAGGAGAGCGCGGGGAATGCAAACGGCAGGAAAGCTGTGGCAATGCGGTGCAGTTTGCGCAGTTGCCATGGGCAACCGAAAAAAAGGCATGGCAACCGGATTGGCCGTCAGGATGCGGGGCGTTTCCACACGCTCACAGACCTGCGGGCTGCCCCACAATTAGCGCAGCTCTTCATCTTAGGTTGGGTGAGTTTGGCGCACAGTGCCTACCTGTGCTTCACCGCTCACTTCGCCAAACCGCCCGACTCTTGGCGGCACCGAGGCACAAGCCAGTAGACCAGCGTTCTATTACCACGCCCATCCTGCATTCCACCTCACCAAGGCGCAGTCTGATTCAGCTGCAGCGGCGCGCTGCGGATGAGGAAGAAGCCGTGGAAGGGCTGCACATTGGCGGCAGGTGCTGGCGTGGTCTGCGGCATCCAGGCGGGCGGAGTGGTGGTGCCATTGAGGTAGTAGCCGGTGTAGCTGCTGGCGTCTGGCGTGGTGTCGCCATCCCAGAGGCGGAAGCGGTCGGCCGCATCCGGGGTGAGGCCGGAGGTGAGTCCGTTGACCGGAGCAGGGGTGACCACGGGCCAGCCGGGGGCGACGAACTGGGTGCCGGCGACGAGCGGGGTGACGTAGTTCGTCAGGCGCACTTCACCGGTGAACATGAGGACGTTGCCAGCACCGCGCATCTGCACCATGGCAGCTTCGTGCGCAGCGAAGGGGCGGGCGTTCATGCTGAGCACATCGCTGAGCCAGTAACCGTTGCTGTTGGTGAGGGTGGTGTAGTTGCTGGCGGCTGGGTCGAAGAAGAGCACGCGGTCCTCGCTGCTGAAGGCGGTGGATGGAAGCAGTTCACCGAGGGTGTGGTGCTGGCGGACGCTGATGCGCGCATTGGCAAGACCGGCATAAGACTGGCTGGTATTTTGCAGCACGATGGTGTTGCCGGAGCTGCTGGCGGAGTCGATGTCGAAGCGCTGTCCGGCCAGCGGGCCGTCGAGGACTTCGAGGTAGAACGAACCGGAAGGCAGGGTGATGATGGCCTGCAGCATGATTTCATTGGCGCTGACGGCGGCGACGCGGCCGGTGAAGAAGGCGGCATTGAGCAGCGGCATGCTGAAGGTGCGTGAGCCAGGGGCGAAGGACTGGCGGCTCCAGCCCTGGATGCCGGAGGTGACGGTGGCTTCGGCGACGCCGTCGCGGTTCGCATCGAGATCGACCTTGAGGCGGATGTAGCCAGCGTCGAGCCCCTTGAAGACGAGGAGTTTTTCGAGGTTCGAATACGAGCGTGTGAGCGTGCCGTCCGCGTTGATGGTGGTGGTGGCCGCCATGGTGAGTTTCTTCCAGGCGCTGGCAGTTCCGGCTTTGCTGAGATCGGTCAGTGTTTCGAGGCTGATGATGAGGTCGTCATGCGTGGCGGTGGGCTGCGTCAGCTGGGCGATGAGCGTGCCAGTGGTGGCGTCATGCGTGAGGGCAAAGCGGTTCGGCTGCAGCGGGTTGGCAGGATCGGTGCCCAGAGCGTATTCAAGCAGGTTGGAGATGCCGTCTTCGTCCGGATCTGCGGTGGCGCCGCCGATGTCACTGCCCTGGCTCCAGGTGGCGAAGGTGCTGGCGCCTGGAAGGACGCTGGCGGTGAAGCCGCCGGTGATGATGTAGCGGCGGATGGCCGTGCTGGCGGCGAAGCCGGTGCCGGCAGGAGCGACGATGCCGAGGTCGCGGGTGAGATCCACGCTGGCGTCGGTGGCGTCATCGGTGGATCCTTCCGCGCCGGATTCGGCAGCACCCACAGGGCAGAAGCCGGGGCGCAGCGTGAAGAGGCCGGTGCTGGCACCATTCACGGCGGGGCTGTTGTTGAAGATGAGATCCTGACCCACGTCGTCATCGCCCTCGATTACGGAGGACATCGGGAAGAGACCTTCCAGCGGTGAACCGGTGGTGAACTGTGACGCAGGAATGTGCAGGAAGTAGCTGCCTGGATTCAGGCCTTCGAGGTAGTAGCGGCCTTTGCAGCTGCAGCCCGAGCTTCCCACGCTCACCGGATCATCCACGCCGGGAGTCGCGCCCTGGGCATAGAGTTCCACGTAGATGTTGCCAAGGCTTTCACCCTCATTGCGGACGCCGTCGCCATTGATGTCGAGGAAGATGAAGTTGCCTACTGCCACGCTGGACCACAGGCCGAAGTCCACGGTCAAATTGGTGTCAGCATCCGTGTCGCCATCGGTGATGGATTCGGCGCCGCCAGAGAGATTGATGACGGGGCTGAAGAGCGCTGTGCCGGAGCCGCCGGGCTGCGCGCCGTCATTGTTGTTGTCGACGTTGTTGTCCGCGATGGAGGCCGTGCCGCCGGTGAAGAGGTAGTCCACAGGAGGCGTGACCTTGATGTAGTAATTGCCTGCGGGCAGGGAGCTGAAGAGGTACGCACCGCTGGAGGTGGTGGTGAAGTCACTGCCCACCTGCACGTCCGCTGCGCTGCTGCTGCCGCCGATGGCATTGTCATCGCCGGTGGTGAAGAGCTGGACGGTGGCTCCGGCCACGCCGGGCTCGCCGCTGTCCTTGAGGCCGTTGTTGTTGGAGTCTTCAAAGACGAGATTGCCGATGGAGAGCGTGCGTACCTGCAGGGTGATGTTGAAGGACTGGGCACAGGCGTTGGCATCGGTGACACGGATGGTGACGGGGAAGGAGCCCTTGGCCGTGGCTGTGCCGCTGAGTATGCCTGAGGAGGAGATGAGGACGCCGCCGGGCAGATCCCCGCTCTGCAGCGCATAGGTGTAGGGTCCGGTGCCGCCGGAAGCGGTGAGCGTCTGCGAGTAGGATGCACCAAGATACGCGATCGGCAGCGTGGCGGTGGTGGGGGAGAGATTGAGTGTCGGGCAGACAGGAGCGAGCGTGTAGGTGGCCGAGCCGGAGCAGCCATCCGAAGCCGTCGCCTTGATGGTGAAGGTGGTGGAGGAAACGCTGGTGGTGGTGCCGCTGATCGTGCCGCTGCTGCTCAGAGTCATGCCGGAAGGCAGCGTGCCGCTGGCCAGGGTGAAGGTGTAAGGAGTCAGACCGCCTGAAGGGGTGATGCTCTGCGAGTAGGCAACGCCGACCACCGGCGTGGCCAGCGTGGCCGGCGACTGGTTGATGACTGGGCAGATCTTCAGCGCGACCACCGAGCTGCCCTGGCAGCCGTTGGCATCCGTGGTGCGGATGGTGACGTTCATGCCGGTGCCGTTGGAGGTGGTGGGCGTGCCGCTGATGATTCCGCTGCTGGGATTAAGCGTGAGGCCAACTGGCAGTGTGCCGCTGGTCACCGTCCATGAGGTGTAAGGTGCGATGCCGCCATTGCCGGCGAGCGTCTGTGAGAAGGCGACTCCGACCGTGCCGGTGGTGAGGGTGGCGGGCGTAACCGTGATGGTAGGACATGCCGGAGTGATGGTATAGCTGGTGGTGCCGGTGCAGTTGTTCGAATCCGTGGCGCGGACCGAGAAGGTCGCCGCCGAAGTGCTGGTGGGGGTGCCGGAGATGACGCCCGAAGCGCTGTTCAAGCTCAGGCCCGCAGGCAGTGTGCCGCTGCTAATCGAATAGGTCACGGTGCCCACGCCGCCCGTGGAGGTGATGGTCTGCGAGTAGGCGCTGTTGACCATGCCATTTGGCAGCGTGGCGGGGCTGACCGTGATGGTCGGGCAGGCCGGAGTCAGCGAGTAGTTGCGTGTGCCGGTGCAACCATTCGCATCGGTGGCGGTGATGGTGAAGCTGGTTGCCGCGGTGCTGGTGGGCGTGCCGGACAGCGTGCCTGCGGAGCTGAGGGTCAGGCCCGCTGGCAGTGTGCCGCTGGAAACCGTGTACACATAGGGAGTCACTCCACCGGATGCAGTGAGGGTCTGCGAGTAACTGCTGCCCGCAGTGCTGGCGGCCAGAGTGGTGGGGCTGATGGCGATGACCGGGCAGACTTTGATGGAGATCGTCGCGCTGACCTGACAGCCGCGTGCATCGGTGGTGCGTACGGTCACACTGGTGGCGGCACCCGTGGAGGCCGTCGGTGTGCCGGAGATGATACCGGTGTTCACATTGAGCGTGAGACCTGCGGGCAGCGTGCCGCTGGTGACCGTCCATGCCGCATACGGTGCCGTGCCGCCGCCACCAGTGAGTGCCTGTGAATACGCGGTGCCGACCGTGCCGGTGGCTGCCGTCAGCGGCGTGATGGTCATCGTGGGGCAGGCAGGAGTGATGGTGTAGCTCTGCGTGCCGGTGCAGCCATTGGCGTCCGTGGCTCTGAGTGTGAAGGTGGCGGGGGTCGGGCTGTCCGGCATGCCGCTCAGGATGCCTGCGGAGCTCAGTGTGGCCCAGGTGGGCAGCGTGCCGCTGGCCACCGTGAAGGTGTAGGCGCTGGCGCCGCCCGTGGCGGTAAAGGTCTGCGAGTAGGCGGTGCTCACCGTCGGCGTCGCCGGCGTGGTGGGAGACAGCGTGATGACGGGGCAGACCTGCACCGTGATCGCCTGCGTGCCCTGGCAGCCATTGGCATCCGTGGTGCGGATGGAAACACTCACGCCGACTGCATTGGAGGTGGTGGGAGTGCCGCTGATGACGCCGGTGCTGGTATTGAGCGTGAGACCCGCAGGCAGTGTGCCGCTGGTGACGGTCCAGGTGCTGTAAGGTGCGGTGCCGCCTGAAGCTGTGAGAGTCTGTGAATAGACGCTGCCCACCGTGGCTTGCGCCGCTGTGGTCGGCGTGATGCTGATCGTCGGGCAGTTCGGTGCGAGCGTGTAGCTCATCGTGCCGGCGCAGCCGTTCGCATCCGTGGCACGCACACTGAAGGTGGCGGAGGTGCCCGTGGTGGGTGTTCCGGTGATCACCCCGGCGGTGCTCATGGAAGCCCAGGCCGGCAGGGATCCGCTGGCAATCGTATAGGTGTAACCGGAGGTGCCGCCCGAGGAGCTGAGAGACTGCGAGTAAGCGGCGCCAATGACCGGGTTGGTCAGCGTTGCAGGTGAAAGCGTGATGACCGGGCACACCTGCAGCGTGATGGCTCGCGTGCCTTGGCAGCCATTGGCATCATTCACACGCACCGTGATCGTGGTGGCCGGGCTGGCGGAAGCCGTTGGCGTGCCGCTGACAACACCGGTGCTGGCATTGAGAGTGAGCCCGGCAGGCAGCGTGCCCGAAATAACCGTCCAAGCGCTGTAAGGCGCGATGCCTCCGGTGGCGGTCAGCGTCTGCGAGTAGGCCGTGCCCACCGTGCCTTGCGCCATTGCCGCAGGCGTGATGGTGACCGTCGGGCAAACCGGAGTGATCGTGTAGCTTAGCGTGCCGCTGCAGCCGTTGGCATCCGTGGCGCGTACGGTGAAGGTGGCCGCCGTGGTGCTCGTGGGGGTGCCGCTCAGGACGCCGGAAGGACTCAGCGTGGCCCAGGCTGGCAGCGTGCCGCTGGCAAGAGAGAAGGTGTAAGCCGCAGCGCCACCAGAACCGGCGAGTGTCTGCGAGTAGGCGGTGCCGACGGTTGGTGTGGGGAGCGTGGCCGGTGTGAGCGTGATGACCGGGCAGATGATCAGATTGATAATGCGTGTGCCCGAGCAGCCATTCGCATCTGTGGCGCGGAAGGTGAGGCTGACGCCACCCGCATTGCTGGTTGTTGGCGTGCCGGAGATAAGGCCGGTGTTGGCATTGAGCGTGAGTCCTGAAGGCAGTGTGCCGCTGCTCACCGCAAAGGTGTAGCCCGTCGTGCCACCGCTGGCGCTGAGCGTCTGTGAATACGACGTGCTGACGGTGCCGCTGGGCAGCGTGCTCGGATTGACCGTGATCGTGGGGCACACTGGCGTGACGGTGTAGTTTCTGGTGCCGGTGCAGCCATAAGAATCCGTGGCGACGATGCTGAAGGTGGCTGCGCTGCTGCTGGTCGGAGTGCCGGAGAGCACACCCGCGCTGCTCAGGGTGAGACCTGCGGGCAGCGCGCCGCTGCCGACTGCATAAGTGTAAGGCGCCAGACCACCCGAGGCCGTGACCGTCTGCGTGTAAGCCGTGCCCACCGTCGGTGTGGTGAGGGTGGAGGGTGAAACGGAGATCGGCAGACAGGTGATGGTCACGAGATAATCTTCCACCTCACCCATGCCGCTGGCACCGACGGAGGTCGGGCTCTGCGTGTTGGTGAGACGGAAGCGCGCGCCGCGCTGGCCGGGAACCGCATCGACGGGCACGATGAAGTTCACCGTCTGCGTCACACCGTTCGTGCCCGTGGCGATGCTCGTGTTCGTGGCAATCTGTTCGCCCGCATCGGTGAAGGAGCCGTTGTTGTTGAAGTCGATCCACCCATTGAGGTAACCCGCCGCACCGCTGTTGTTCGTCACCACCACGGTGGCGCTGCCTGCGGTGCCGGGAGTCTGGCTCGGCACGGTCACTCCGTCTTCGTCATCGCTGCCGGCGGTGTCATCGCCCGTGGCGGTGGAATTGAGCGTGGAGACATATTCCGTGTCCGCCAGCGCACCCATGCGCAGATTGGAGCTGGCAAGGCTTGAAGCATCCGCCACACCGTTCCAGTCGCCGAAATCCGTCGTCGGCACGGCGATGGTGGTCACATAATCTTCGACTTCACCGGTTCCTGCGATGCCGGTGACGCCAGGGGATGAGACATCGGTCAGGCGCACGCGCACTCCCACGTTCGAACCAGTCACCGCACCTGCCGGCACGGTGATGTTGAGGTTTTGCGTGCTGTTGCTGGCGCCGGTGACGATGCTGACATCGGTGGCGATCTGTTCGCCTGCATCGGCGAAGGAACCGTTGTTGTTGTAGTCGATCCACACGTTGAGGAAGGCGGCGGAACCGGTGCTGTTCGTCACGATCACCGGAATCGTGGCCGGAGCGCCAGCGGTCATGGTGGGTAGCGTCACGCCGTCTTCATCATCCACGCCGGTGCTGTCGTCACCCGTGGCGGAGACATTGCGCGTGGAGACATATTCCGTGTCCACCAGCGCACCGAGGCGGAGCGTGTTGTTGGCGGTGGATGCTGCATCGCTGATGCCGCTCCAGTCGCCGTAGTCAAGCGGCGGGCTGATGATGGAAACGACGTAGTCTTCCACTTCGCCGCTGCCAGCAGCACCGCCGGAGCCGGGGGCGGAAACGGAGGTCAGGCGGAAGCGCGCACCCAGATTGGTGCCGGTCACTGCATTGGCCGGCACAGTGACGCTGAGGTTCTGCGTGCCGCTGGTGGTGCCGGTGGCGATGCTCACATTCGTGGCGACCTGCTCTCCTGCGTCGGTGAGCACACCGTTGTTGTTGAAGTCGATCCACGCGTTGAGGAAGGTGGCGGAGCCCGTGTTGTTCGTCACGATGACGGGAATGGTGGCCGGTGCGCCTGCGGTCAGGGACGGCATCGTCACACCGTCTTCATCATCCAGGCCGGTGGTGTCGTCACCCGTGGCCGTGAGGTTGTTGGTCGGGGCAAATTCGGTGTCCGTCAGAGCTCCCAGGCGCAGGTTGGAGTTCATCGTGCTTGAGGCACTGGGGAAGGTGGTGAAGTCGCCAAAGTCCGTCGTCGGTGCGGCGATGTTGGCCACATAGTCTTCCACTTCACCATTGCCACCACCCGTGCCCGTGGAGCCCGGACTGCTGGTGGAGGTGAGGCGGAAGCGCACGCCCAGATTGGTGCCGGTGACTGCAGCCGCAGGAACCGTGATGCTCTGACTGATGATTGAATTGTTCAGTCCGGTCGCGACATTGACATTGCTGGCGAACTGTTCACCTGCATCGGCGAATGACCCGTTGTTGTTGAAGTCAGCCCAGGCGTTCAGGAATGTCGTCGAGCCCGTGGTGTTGGTCACGGTGACAGGGATCGAGTACGTCCCGCCTGCGGTCATGGCGGGCAGCGCCACACCGTCTTCATCAGACAGATTGGTGGTGTCATCACCGGTGGCCGTGGCGTTCTTCGTGGCGCTGAATTCCGCATCGGTCAGCGCACCGAGGCGCAGTGAGGCGACGAGCGTGTTGGACGCATCGGCAGCGCCGTTCCAGTCGCCGAAGTCCGTGGTGGGGCCGACGATGTTGGTGACATAATCTTCCACTTCCCCTGTGCCCGCCGTGCCGGTGGCCCCGGGGTTGGCGACTGACGTCAGTCTGACGCGCACCCCCACAGGCGTGCCTGCCACGGCGTTGACGGGCACTGTGAAGTTGATGGTTTTGCTGGCGTTGGAGGTGCCGGTGACGATGAGGGTGTTCGTGGCAATCTGCTCACCCGAGTCGGTGAGCACACCGTTGTTGTTGTAGTCGATCCAGGCGTTGAGATAGGCGGATGAGCCGTTGCTGTTCGTCACCTTCGCGGTGATTTTGGCCGCCAGACCTGCGGTGAGAGTGGGGATGGTCACACCGTCTTCATCATCAGTGCCGGTGGTGTCGTCGCCCGTGGCGGCGGTGTTCTTGGTGGCGTCGTATTCTGCATCGATCAGCGTGCCGATTTTCAGCCTGCTGTTGGCCGTGCTGGCGGCGGTGCCAATGCCGCTGAAGTCACCAAAGTCGAGCGTCGGTGCGGCGATGTTGACGACATAGTCTTCGATTTCGCCGACGGCGGCGTTCGCACCGGTCGGTCCGGGGGAAGTAGGGGCAGAAAGGCGGAAGCGTGCGCCCACATTCGTTCCCGTCACAGCGGCAATAGGAACAGTCACATTGATGGTGAACGTCGAGTCATCGCTGCCGGTCGGGATGTTGATGTTGGTGGCAATCTGCTCGCCGGAATCCGTCAGGACGCCATTGTTGTTGAAGTCGATCCACGCATTGAGGTAGCCGAGCGCGCCGGTGCTGTTGGTCGCCACGACGGGGATCGTCAGCACCTGGCCGGCGGTCATGGACGGCAGCGTCACGCCGTCTTCGTCAGCCAGATTGGCGGTGTCGTCACCGGTGGCGGTGGTGTTTTTGGTGGGAGAATACTCGGCATCGATCAGCGATCCCATGCGCAGGCTGGGGCTCACGCCTTGGGAGGCGTCCGCAAAGCCGCTGAAGTCACCAAAATCCGTGGTCGGCGCGGTGATGGTGACCACATAGTCTTCGATTTCACCCGTGCCAGCGCTGCCGGAGGTGGCGGGCGATGAGGCCGAGGTGAGCATCACACGTGCGCCGAGAGGCACGCCGGTGAGTGAGGTGGCCGGGATGGTGATGCTGCCGCCGATCGGGCTGTTGCTCGTGCCGGTGGGGATGGTCCCGTTGACGACGATCTGTTCACCCGGGTCCGTCAGCACTCCGTTGCCGTTGAAATCAATCCAGGCATTCAGATACGCCGTGGCGCCCGTCGTGTTCGTCACCAGGGCTGAGATGGTGGCAGGAGCACCGGCGATCATGGTTGGGAAAGTGATGCTGTCTTCATCGTCGCTGCCGGTGATGTCGTCTCCCGTGGCAGTGGCATTGGTGGTGGCCACGTATTCCGTGTCCGTCAGCGCGCCCAGTCGCAGATTGCTGTTGGTCGTGGTGCTGACGACGCTGAAGAGCGAGTAATCCCCGGAGTCAGTCGTCGGCTGAGCAATGTTGACCACGTAGTCCTCCACTTCACCCACGCCGCCTGCACCGGTGGAGCCCGGTGAGATGTCGTTGGAAATACGTGCGCGCATGCCCAGGCTGGTGCCGGTGACTGCGCTGGCGGGCACGGTGACGCTGATGTTGATGGTGCTGTTCGTGGTGCCCGTCGCAACGGGAGTGTTCGTGGCGATCTGCTCTCCCACGTCGGTGAAGACGCCGTTGTTGTTGTAGTCGATCCAGGCGTTCAGATAAGCGGCGGCTCCCGTGTTGTTGCTGGCGACGACCGGGATCGTGGCCGGCGCACCGGCGATCATGGACGGCAGTGTGACTCCGTCTTCATCATCCACACCGTTCAGATCGTCACCCGTGGCGGTCGCGTCGGTGGTGGCGGCGTATTCCGTGTCAACAAGCGTGCCGAGGCGCAGATTCGTGCTCGCGGTGTTGGAGACGCTTGGCGCGCCGCTGTAATCACCGAAGTCTGTGAGCGGCGCGAGGATGACGACCGCGTGGTCTTCCACTTCACCGATGCCGACGCCACCGGTGGAGCCCGGGGTTTGCACATTGGTAAGGCGGAAGCGTGTGCCGATGAGCGAGGCGGCGGTGACGGCATTGGCCGGCACGGTGAAATTCAGGGTGACCGTGCCACCGCTGGTTCCCGTGATGATGTTCACGTTGTTGGCGATCTGCTCGCCCGCATCCGTTACCACGCCGTTGTTGTTGTAGTCGATCCAGGCGTTCAGGTACGCCGTGGAGCCCGTCAGGTTCGTCACGGTGACGGGCAGCGTCATGGGCTGGCCCGCAGTCATGGAAGGGAAGCTCACGCCGTCTTCGTCATCGCTGCCGGTGGTGTCATCACCCTGCGCGCTGGCGTTTTTGGTGGCGCTGCCTTCGAGGTCCTGCAGCGCGCCCAGCTTGAGATTGGTGCTGCCTGTGCTGTAGGCGTCCGCGAAGAGCGAGAAGTCGCCGTAGTCCGTCGTGGGCACAACGATCGTGGCCACGTTGTCCTCCACTTCGCCGTTGCCGCTGGCGCCCGTCGGGCCGGGCGACGAGGTGGAGGTGAGGCGCACACGCACGCCTGCGCTTCCCAGCACGGCATTGGCCGGGGCGGTGAAGGAAACGGTGCGGTTGGAGTTTGAGCCGCCGTTGACGATCAGGGTGTTGGTGGCGATCTGCTCACCCGCATCGGTAAGAGAGCCATTTTGATTGAAGTCGATCCACGCGTTGAGGTAGGCCGTGGCGCCGCTGGTGTTGGTGACGTTCACCGTGATCGAGCCTGCTCCGCCCTGCGTGATGCTGGCGGGCAGCGTCACACCGTCTTCATCATCACTGCCGGTGGTGTCATCACCGGTCGCCGTGCTGTTGGTGGCGGCGGTGGCCTCCGCATCGGTGAGGGCACCGATGCGCAGCGTGGCGTTCATGCGGCTGCTGGCGTTGCCGAACAGGCTGTAGTCACTGTAATCCGAGTCAGGCGCAGGCGTGACGGTGTAGGCCAGCGCGCCGCTGCAGCCGTTCGCATCCGTGGCGGTGACCGTGAAGGTGGCGGCCGTGGTGCTCGTGGGTGTTCCTGACAGAACCCCCGCAGTGCTGAGCGTGAGGCCTGCGGGCAGAGTGCCGTTGCTCACGGCATAGCTGTAAGGTGACGTGCCCCCGGATGCAGTGATGGTTTGTGAGTAGGCGGTGTTGATCGTGCCATTCGTCAGTGTCGCGGGCGTGAGGGCGATCACCGGACAGATTTGCATCGCGACGGCCTGTGAGCCTGTGCAGCCGTTTGCGTCAGTGACACGGAATGTCACGCTGGTGCCTGTGCCATTCGAGGTCGTTGGCGTGCCACTGATGACGCCGGTGCTGGCGTTCAACGTCAGACCCGCGGGCAGTGTGCCGCTGGTGACCGCCCATGAACCATACGGGGCCAGTCCACCGCTGGCGCTCAGGTTTTGTGAATAGGCCGTGCCCACGGTGGCGCGCGTGGCAGTCGCGGGGGTGACGGAGATGAGCGGACAGGAGGGGGCGAGGGTGTAGGACCGTGAGCCGGGGCAGCCGTTGGCGTCCGTGGCGGTGATTGTGAAGGTGAATGAAGCGGTGCTGGTGGCAGTGCCGCTCAGGATGCCCGCGTTGCTCAGGATCAGGCCGGTCGGCAGTGTCCCGCTGCTCACGGTGTAAGTGTAGGCCGTTGCACCGCCTGAAGCCGTGATGGTTTGTGAATAGGGGCTGTTCACCGTGGCTGCAGTGAGTGTGGTCGGATTCACCGTGACCACCGGGCAGATTTTTAGCGTGACCGCCTGTGAACCCTGGCATCCGTTGGCATCCGTGGCGCGCACCGTGAAGGATGCGCCAGAGCCGTTGCCGGCCGTGGGGGTGCCGCTGATCAAGCCGGTGCTCGCATTGAGCGTGAGACCGGCTGGCAGTGTGCCGCTGGTCACCGTCCATGAGCCATAAGGAGATGCACCACCGCTGGCGGAAAGTGTCTGGGAGAAAGCGGTGCCGACCGTGCCTGTGTTGAGCGTGACCGGCGTGATGGCGATCGCCGGGCAGGTCATCACCACCGCATAAGTCTTGGTTCCCACGCAGCCGTTGGCGTCCGTGGCGCTGAGGGTGAAGTTGAAGGTGCCGGCGAAGTTCGGCGTGCCGCTGAGGATGCCTGTGGTGGCATTCAGCGTCATACCCGAAGGCAGCGTGCCTGAATTGAGCGCATAGCTGTAAGGTGCCGTCCCGCCCGAGGCCGTGACGGTCTGTGAATACGCCATGCTGAGGGTGCCGTTGGCCAGCGATGCCGGAGCCAGCGCCACCGTCGGACAGGTGGGGGTGATGAGATAGTCTTCGACTTCACCATTCGGCGCGATGCCAAAAGCTCCCGGAGACGCCGCCGTGGTCAAACGCACGCGCAGGCCGATCTGCGCCAGCACCGCCGTGCCCGGCACGGTGCCGGTCACATTGACGCTCTGCTGCGAAGCGCTGGAACTGGCCGACACGGAGCTGAGTGTTTCGGACGGATCCAGGAAGTCGCCGTCGTTGTTCCAGTCAATGAAGGCATAGACACTGGCGCTGCTCCCGGTGTTGTTGAACACGGAGACAGGGATGGTGAAGCTTTGGCCGCGGGAGAATGCAGGCAGTGAGGCGATGGAGTCTTCATCATCCGTGCCACTCAGGTCGTCACCCGTGGATGTGGCATCAGGCTGACCGTCTGATTCGATGTCCAGCGTGGCGCCGAGACGCAGGTTGGAGTTGCGATAGTGGGAAGGTCCGCTGTCGTTGTTGGCCGTCTGGTAGTTGGCCGTGCCGGTGCCGATGCCGGTGTCGGGAAGATCACCCCAGTCACGGTTCCCGGCGATCACGAAGGTGAACTGCTTGGTGGCGGTGGTGGTGGCGGCCACGGTGGGAATGAACTGCACATCATCGATGGCCATGCCGTCCAGACCATACGAAAACACCATGCTGGAGGTCTGCGGCACGAAGGGCAGGTCGAACGTGGCCCAGTTGTCAAAGTTCGCGGCGTTCGGGGCAGGGAAGTTCACATTCGCCGGGCCGAACAGGCTGGCGGCGGAGGCGTTGTAGCCGGCGATCCACAGCGCATTGCTGTAGAACGGCGGCTGGGCTTCCGTGGTGCTCGGATTGGCAAACGCGCCGCGCATCGCATAGCGCACCCGCAGTGTGTAGGGACGTCCCACGGTGAAACCGCTGACCGTCTGCGAGGCCCAGCTGTCCACAAACGGAGAGGCGAGGTACTGCAGGCCTGCAGGCGTTTGACCCAGCAGCGAGTTGTTGGCGTTGCTGTCGTTGACGCCGTAGATCTGCGCCGCCGTCGTTGTGCCGGAAAGGGCGCTGTTGCCGAGCGTCCAGCCGGTCACGCTGGTACGTGGCGTGAAGGTGATGGCGCTCCACGCGTCCGTTTCCACGGAACCGTTCGTCACAGTGACGCTGGCCGGGGTCACGAGGGCGTCATCCACCGCGAAGGTGACGACGTAGGTGCCGGGGGAGGTCGGTGTGCCGGAGAGCACGCCCGTGCTGCTGTTGATCGACAGGCCCGTCGGCAGCGCACCTGAGCTGACACGCCAGTTTTGATAAGGGCTGCCGCCGCCGGTGGCCGCCAGCGTCGTGGAGGTGTAGGCCGTGCCTTCCGTGCCATTCGGCAGGGAAGCAGTCGTGATGCTCATGGCCGTGGTCACGCTGATCTGGATCGTGGTGAAGCCCTGGCAGCCGCGGACGTCGGTGGCGCGCACGGTGATGGCGCTGGTGCCCGTGGTGGAGGTGGTGCCGGAGATGACACCGGCGCTGCTCAGGCTCAGCCCTGAGGGCAGCGTGCCCTGGGTGATCGCATACGAGTAAGGAGCGATGCCACCAGCGGCGCTCAAACTGGTGTTGTAGGCCACGCCCGAACTGACCGCAGGAACGGTGAGCGGTGAAATTCCGATGGCAGGGCAGGGGCGCAGACCAAAGTCGAGGGTGTATTCATCACTGCCGAGATTGGAGGCACCGGGCTCGGTGGCCGTGGCGAGTGTGAACGGCATGCTGTACACCGCAGCACCCACACCCGCGACGACTGCGTCTGCGCTGCTGACGAACGAGCCGGCGGTTTGCACGCCGTTGCTGTCGTTGTCGATGCCGTTGTCGAGGAGCACCGAAGTGGAACTGGCCAGCGGGAAGTCGAGGTTGAGGCTGTAGGTGGTCGTGCCGGTGCCGTACTTGCTGGTGAACACGGCTTTGTTCGGCGGTGTGATTTTGAGGTAGTAGACCCCGGTGGGCAGCGAGGTGAACTGATAAGCACCGGTCCAGTCCGTGACTGCCGTCAGGGTGGAGAAACCAGAGGCGATGGTGCCGAAGCTGCCCGCCGTCAGCATGCCGCCGGAGCTGAGCACGGAGGCACTGCCGTTGGTCACGGCCTGGTCATCGGCCGAGTTCACGCGTCCGTCCGCACCGGCGCTCCAGATTTCCACCGGCACATTGGGAATGCCGCGTTCATTGGAATCTTTGAGCCCGTTGTTGTTCTCATCGAGGAAGACAAGATTCCCCACGCTCATGCCGCCCGAACCGACGCTGATGGTGTAGCTCTGCGTGGCGAAGCAGCCGTTCGCATCCGTGGCTTTGGCGGTGAAGACGTAGGCGCCGCTGGCGCTGGTCACCGTGCCGCTGACGACTCCTGCGCTGCTAAGGGTGAGGCCGCCTGGAAGTGCGCCCGTGGTGATCGTCCAAGTATAAGGTAAAGTGCCGTTGCTGGAGCTCAGCGTTTGGTTGTAGCTGGCATACTGCGCCGTCGCTGGCAAAGACGCTGGAGTGATGCTGAGCGTGGGGCAGGCGCCCGTGACGATGTAATCTTCCACTTCACCATTGGCGGTGGTTCCGGTGGACGTCAGCGTGGTGGCCGTGGCGAGACGGAAGCGCGCGCCAAAGGTGCCGAGCACCGCCGTGCCCGGCGTGGTGCCAGTGAGGTTGACGGTCTGCTGGCTTGCTGAAGTGTTGACCGCCACTGCGGTGAGCGTTTCACCCGCGTCCGCAAAATCGCCGTCGTTGTTCCAGTCAATGAAGCCGAAGACGCGCGCGGTGCTTCCGCTGTTGTTGAAGACCGAGACCGGAATGGTGTAGGCCTGGCCGCGGTTGAACACGGGCATGCTGGTGATGCCGTCTTCATCCACTCCATCACCCGTGGCCGAGGTGTTTGGCTGGCCGTCGCCTTCCGCATCCACCGTGGCACCGAGGCGCAGCGTGGTGGCGGTGGCTGTATGGGAGGGGCCGCTGTCGCTGCTGAGTGTCTGATAGTTGCCCGCGCCGGTGCCGGTGCCTGTGTCTGGCAGATCGCCGTAGTCGAGCGAGAAGGCATTCACGGTGATGGCATAATCTTCCACTTCACCACGCAGGGTGGAACTGCCGCTGAAGCTGGGAGCCGTGGCGCCTTCCGTGGCGATGATTCGCAGGTATTTGACGCCCCCGGTCGTGCCTGCTGGCGGGCTGAGCGTGGCCGTGATGGTGTTGGTGCCGGTGACGAGGCTGGACGTGCTCAGCGTCACACTTTCATTGGTGTCGAGCACATCGTTGTCGCCGTTCCAGTCCGCAAACACGGCGATCTTGCCGGACGTGATCGGGCTTGTCAGCGTGACCGGAATGGACAGCGTGCCGCTGCTTCCAGTCAGCAGCGTCGGCATGACGAGGTCTTCGTCATCGGTGCCGGTCGTGTCATCCGTCGTGGCGCTGCCGGAGGCGGGATTGCTGGTTTCCACGTCGGTGGCATTGGTGCCGATCTTGATCAACGTGCTGGCGACGCGGGATGCGGATGCAAAGCTCGGGTAGTCACCGAAGTCCACGGTGGAGGCGTTGACTACGACGAGGTAGTCTTCCACTTCACCCGTGCCGACGACGCCATTGGAGGCCGGAATCGTGGTGCTGGCGAGGCGCACACGCAGTCCGAGGTTGGCCCCGATCACGGCGGTGCTGGGAACGGTGAAGTTGAAGCTAAATGCCCCGTTGCTGGTGCCGTTCGGCACGCTGATCTCAGCGCCAAGTTCTTCATCGGCGGTCAGGTTGCCGTCGTTGTTCCAGTCGATCCATGCCTTGAGGAATCCAGCGGAGCCGAAGGAGTTGGTGGCGTTGATGGTGAGCGTGGCGGGGACATTTTGCGTCAGCGTGGGCAGTGTGGGCACGCCGTCATCGTCCGCACCGTCACCCGTGGCGGTGCTGTTGGGCTGGCCGTTGCCTTCCGCATCCACCGTGGCGCCAAGGCGCAGATTGCTGTTGGCGGTATGCGCCGGTCCGTTGTCGTTGGAGAGAGTCTGGTAGTTGCTTGCGGAAGTGCCGATGATGGTGTCGGGCAGATCTCCATAATCCAGCGTCGGGGTGGTGACGTTGATCGCGTAGTCTTCGACTTCACCCTTCAGTGCAGAAGTGCCGCTGAAGGCTGGCGCGGCGGTGCCTTCGATCACGACGATGCGGAGATACTTGGTGCCGATGGTGGTGCCTGCGGGAGGGCTGAACGTGGCCGTGACGGTGTTGCCGCCGCCGATGAGGCCCGAACTGGTGAGGGTGACGGTTTCATTCACGTCCAGGGTGTCGCCGTCATCATTCCAATCCGCCCAAACACCAATCCGACCCAGCGCGACACTGCCGCTGAGAGTCGTGGGGATGTTCACGTTCAGGTCACCCCCGGAAACCACGGATGGAATCACCAAATCTTCGTCATCGGTCCCGGTGGTGTCATCCGCATTTGCTGTTCCGGTGGTCGGATTGACGGGTTCCACATCAGTCGCAGCGGTGCCGATCCGAATTTCGGTGCTCGCGATTTGGGAGGCGGCTGCAAAGCCGGGGTAATCGCCAAAATCCGTCACGGGCAGATTCGTGGTGATCGACAGAGCACGGGTCCCGGCGCAGCTGTTGGCGTCCGTAGAGCGAACCGTGAAGCTCGCGGTGCCGGTGGCGGTGGGGGTTCCGGTGATGACGCCAGCACTGGAGAGTGTGAGTCCGGCAGGCAATGCACCGCTGGCGAGGGTGTAGGCATAGGCGGAGGCTCCGCCGGTGGAGGCGAGTGTCTGACTGTAAGGCGCACCCTGGATCGCAGCCGGCAGCGTGCTCGTGCTCACGGTGACGACAGGGCAGATCTGCAGCGTGAGGCTCTTTGAGCCCTGGCAGCCATTGGCGTCATTCACCCGCACGGTGAGGGTGGTCGCGGGTGAGGCGGAGGCCGTCGGCGTGCCACTGATGACACCCGTGCCGGCGTTGAGCGTCAAGCCAGCTGGCAGCGTGCCGCTGGTGATCGTCCAAGTGCCGTAAGGGGAGACGCCACCGCTGGCGCTGAGCGTCTGCGAATAGCTGGTGCCCACAATGCCCTGCGCCAGGGAGGACTGTGTGATGCTCACCGCCGGGCACACCGGAGTGACTGTGTAACTGAGCGTTCCCGCGCAGCCGGTGGCATCTGTCGCCTTCACTGTGAAGGTTGCAGCGGCCGTGCTGCCGGGGGTGCCGCTGAGCACACCAGCGGAACTCAGCGCCGCCCATGCAGGCAGCGCTCCGCTGGACACGGTGTAGGTGTAAGGAGACACACCACCACTGGCCGTGAAGGTTTGCGTGTAGCCGGTGCCAACGGTCGGCGCTGGCAGTGTTGCTGGCGAAACAGTCACCGCCGGGCAGACGCTGACGACGTAATCTTCCACTTCGCCATTGCCTGCATTTCCAATGGAGCCCGGGGTGCTGACGGATGTCAGACGCACACGGATGCCGATATTGCCGAGGACGGCGGTCGCAGGGGTGTTGAAGGTGATGTTGCGCCTGGTGCCGTTGGTGCCGTTGACAATGAGGGTGTTGCTGGCGACCTGCTCGCCGGCGTCGGTCAGGATGCCGTTGTCGTTGAAATCCACCCACGCATTCAGGAAGGCCGAGGCACCGCTCGTGTTGGTGATAGTGACGCTCAGGGTGGTCGATGTCCCCTGATAAATGGCCGCAGGCACCAGCACGCCATCTTCATCATCCAGGCCTGCGAGGTCGTCACCCGTGGCGCTGGCATTGGTGTTGGCGGAGTACTCTGAGTCTGTCAGTGTGCCGAGGAACAAGCTGGTCGAAAGATTGCTGCCAGCGGAGCCAAACGAGGCGTTGTCACCGTAATCCACCGCAGTCAGCAATCCGAAGTCGATCGTGTCTTCCAAACTGTCACCGCCCGTGCCGAGATTGCCCGGCTCCGCACCCTGTGTCAGTGTCACGATGGGGCTGTAAACGGCTGTGGCCCGTCCACCCGGCTGCGAGCCATTGTTGTCTCCATTGACTCCGTTATCACCGGCGGCGGTGGTGCTGACCACCGAGTACAGCGTCGGCGGTGTCACCGTGACAAAGTATTTTCCGGCCGTCAGTCCGACGAAACTGTAGGTGCCCGTGCCATCCGTGGTGGTGGTGGCCGCCAGCGTGTCTGCTGCAGTGCCTGATCCCCCGATCGCGTTGTCAGTACCAGGAGTCCAAAGCTGCACAGTCACTCCACCGATGCCGCTTTCGCCGCTGTCCTGCAGCCCGTTGTTGTTGGCGTCGTTCCAGACCAGATCACCGATGCTCAATGTCTTGGAGATGCCCAGGGTGGCATTGACAATGCCAGAGGTGCCGACGGTGACAGAGAGTTTGCCATCGACCGTGCCGTCACTGCCCGCGCCGGAGCCGAGGAACTCACCGGCATTGAGCCAGCCGGTGGGAAGATCTGCCGCCGGGGCGGTGGAGCCCAGGCTGCCGTAGGAAGTGCTCAGGACGACTTTGTAGGAGGTGTTGGCCGTGGCGCCGCCGAGGATGAACGTTCCGTCGCTCTTGACGGGGAAGGAGTCCACGAGGTTGCCCGAGGCATCCACCAGCATGGCGAAAAGCTGGCCGCTGGCATTGGTGCCCGTGCCGCTGATGATGCCGTCTGCAAGACCGTTGGGATCATAGTACACGATGCCTTTGACACCCAGGGAAGTCACCGAAGAGGAAATGCCTTCAGACAAGTCCGTGTAGGAAGCGGTGGGCAGCGGCCCCACTTTCACCGCTTTGGGCGAGGTGGTGTCGTAACTGTCGATGCGGTAAATGTTGGTGCCGGTGGAGCCCAGGGCATAAAGCCGTGAAACACCACCCACCCCGGCAATCTGCACGGAGCTGTTGCTGGAGTAGGGGATCTGCGAGTCCACGCTCGCCGTGGTGGCTGCCGGACCCGAGGCATTCATGCCGTCGTCGATGAACTGGTTGAAAAGCGTGTTGGCGTTGCTGATTACCGTGGAGGTCACCAGCAGGCCGTCCTGCGGGCGGATGACGAAGTCACCCCCATTGAAGGTCTGGGAACGGTGGAAGAAGTTCGTGTAATCATTGAATGCGGGCGAGTTCAGCCCCAGTCCCGCCGAGTTCAGATGCCACACCGCCACGTTGTTGCTGAGCTGGCCGCCGGCATAGTATTCACCATTGTAAAAGGCAGCACGGGGGAAGGCCCCCGCGCTGGCCGAACCTGAAACGGGGCTGCCCGTGTTGAAGGTGACGTTTGTTCGTGACGAACCAGTGACCAGCTGGGAGCTCCAGGTCTTGCTCACGTTGTCGTAGGCCGCCGTGTACAAATTGAAGTTGTAGCCGCTGGTGCCCGTGGACGTGGCGGCCCAGTAGAACCGCCGGTTGAGCCAGTCGAGCGCCAGGCCGTTCATCATCGCATCCGAGGAGCTGGTGTTGAAGCCTGGGGAAGCTGCGTTGAGATCCAAGATGCCCGGATTGACAGACACCGTCGGTGTGGAGGAGTTCGGATTGTAAACCGAGATTTCATCCAGATAGAAGCGGGTGCCGACAGCGCGGATCGTGTAGAAGTAGTCCCTGAAGTTCGAAGACGGGGCCACGATGGACGTGGTGTAGTCTTCCACTTCGCCATACCCGCTCGCTCCGGTGGATCCTGGGCTCGCGACCGTGGTCAGGCGGAAACGCGCGCCCACCGTGCCGACGCTGGCGGTGCTCGGCACGTCAAAGTAGAAGGTCTGGTAGTCCCCGCTGGTGCCATCATCCACCACGACATCAGAGATCACCTGCTCGCCCGCGTCAGTGACCACGCCATTGTTGTTGAAGTCCACCCATCCATTCAGATACGCCGGCGCACCGGTCGTGTTGTTGAGTTTGACGGTCACCGCCACACCCGCCTGCCCCTGCACGAGAATGGCCTGCAAGGTCACGCCGTCTTCGTCATTGAAGTTGGTGATGTCATCGCCCGTGGCTGCTAGATTGGTGACCGCAGTGATTTCCGTGTCCTCCAGATCGCCGATGCTCAGAGCACTTGAGTTGTAGCTGCTGGCATTTGCAAAGCGCGAGAAGTCGCCATGATCGGACGCTGGCTGGACGGTGATGATGTAATCCTCCACCTCACCTGTTCCGGACATTCCGGTGTCACCGGGCGTGGCGATGGAGCTCAATCTGAAACGCGCCCCGATGGCTCCGGTCGCTGCCGCGCTTGGCACCGTGAAGCTGTAGCTGCGGCTGCTGCCACTGGTGCCGGTGGTCACGACGTCATTGACGATGATCTGCTCACCCGGGTCCGTGAGGAGGCCGTTGTTGTTGAAGTCGATCCAGCCGTTGAGGAAAGCGTCCGCCCCGCTGGTGTTCGTGAGGTTGACCGTCACACTCACACCGGACTGTCCTTGAATGACGGTGGCAGGCAGCGTCACACCGTCTTCGTCATCACTGCCGTTGGTGTCATCACCCGTCGCAGCGGCATTGGCGAGCCCGGAGCTTTCACTGTCCACCAGCGCGCCCATCCTTACCGAGGTCGAAGTGGTGCTACCGGCGATCCCGAATGAAGAATCGTCCCCGAAGTCCGATGGCGGCAGGATATTGACCACATAGTCTTCCACTTCTCCGTTGCCGCTCGCTCCGGTGGAGCCCGGGCTGCTGGTGGATGTCAGTCGTACTCGCACACCCACGCTCCCCGCGCTGGCACCGCCCGGCACCGTGAAGCTGAGAGTCCTGTTGCTGTTCGATGTGCCCGTCGCGATCAAGGTGTTGGCCGCAATCTGCTCACCGGAATCGGTGAGCACGCCGTTGTTGTTGTAGTCGATCCAGGCGTTCAAATAAGCCGTCGCTCCCGTGGTGTTGGTGGTGTTCACGGTCATGCTGCCGGAAGTTCCCTGCACGATGAAGGCTGGCAGAGTCACGCCGTCTTCGTCATCAGCGCCGGAGAGATCATCGCCCGTGGCGGTTGCATCGGTGGTCGCGGCAGACTCCGTATCAAACAAAGCGCCGAGTTTGAGGTTGGCGTTGTAGTTGCTGCTGACGCTGCCAAAGCTGGCGTAGTCGCCGAAGTCCGTTGCTGCAGGAGTGAGCGTGTAGCTGCGGGTGGCCTGGCAGCCGTTGGCGTCCGTGGCGCTCACGGTAAAGGATGCTGCGGTTGTACTGGTAGGAGTGCCCGAGATGACCCCGGTGCTGGAGTTCAGCGTCAGACCCGCCGGCAATGTGCCGCTGATCAGCGCAAATCCATAGGGCTGCGTGCCACCCGTCGCGCTGAAGGTCTGGCTGTAGGCGGAGTTCACCATGCTGGCGGCCAGACTGGACGGGCTCAGAGTGATGGCTGAACACGGCTTCACAGTGTAAGCCTGGGTGCCATAGTAGCCAAGGTTGTCAGTGGCGCGGAGCGTGAAATTGAAGGTCGATGAGCTGGTGGGCGTACCGCTGATCACTCCCGTGCTGGCATTCAACGTGAGCCCGGTCGGCAGGGAACCACTGGCAACGCTCCACGTGAAGGTTGGCGATGTACGCGCGACACTGAGGCCGTCATCAGCTCCAATCAGTTTGAAGGAGGAGTTGAACGAGGTCTGCGTCCCGGGGGCTGCGAAGAGTTCAATGGCCTCCCCTCCGCCCTGTTCGAAGAACACGAGTTCGATCACGTGGATTCCCGCCGTGAGTGTGACCGTGCCTAATCTGTCTGAAGTCGCGTGCAGCGTGTCGTCGTTGATCACCGCCGATCCGTCGATCTTGACGCGTGCACCGTCGTCGGAGTTCGTGAGGAAGGTCCATTCACCGGCGGTCGGGATGGTGATGATGCCCGTGGCTTTCAGGGCAAAATTATCACCCGACCCTCCTGGGAAGCCGGTGTCTGTGACGTGCCCTCCACCGGCACTGCTGCCATTGTAGGCGATGGTTGAAGCGGTGCCGGTCCAGTTGCTGATGCGGTTCGTTCCGGCCAGCACGGCATCTGCTGCGGCGAGAGTGCCGACCGATGTCGATGAGAATGCCTGCTGAACGTCAAATCCAGACTCCAGGCCGGTCATCGTCTGGGAGTAAGCGGTGCTAACAGTCGGCGGTGGAAGTGTTGTGGGAGTGATGGTGATGAAATTGAAAACCTGCAGCAGCAGAGTGGCGGATCCCTGGCAGCCGTTCGCATCCGTGGCGGTGAAGGTGAGGCTCGCTCCGCTCTCAGTGCTCACCGTTGGCGTGCCCGAAATCACTCCGGTGGATGAATTGAAACTCAGGCCCGCAGGCAATGTCCCTGAAGTCAGCGCCCAGGTGTAGCTTCCGTTTCCGCCGCTGGCCCCCAGTGTCTGTGAGTAAGGCCAGCTCACCGCACCATCTGACAGGGAGGAAGTGCTGAGCGTGATGCTGGGACAGGAGATCGTCGTGACGTAGTCTTCCACCTCACCGTTGCCTTTGAGACCAGTGGGGCCGGGCGTGCTGGTCGAGGTCAGTCGCACACGCACCCCGGCGGTGCCCATGGAGGCCGTGGCGGGCACGGTGAAACTCACCGTTCTGTTCGAATTCGAGGTGCCCGTGACGATCAGGGTGTTGGTGGCAATCTGTTCACCAGAATCAGTGAGCACTCCGTTGCGATTGTAGTCGATCCAGGCGTTGAGATACACCGTGGAACCGCTGGTGTTGGTGACGTTGACTGTGAGGCTGCCGGTGGTTCCCGTCATTATGCTTGCGGGCACGGTCACGCCGTCCTCGTCATCGCTGCCCGTGGTGTCGTCACCCGTGGCAGTCGCGTTCGCGGTGATGGCCGTTTCGCTGTCCGTCGTGGCACCGATTTTGATGCTGCTGACCGTGGTGCTGCTGGCGCTGGTGAAAACGGAGTAGTCACTGAAGTCGGTCGCCGCAGTGGCTGCCGTCGCTGCGGCAAGCAAAACGCAGCACATTGAAACGAGGAGACGTGTCGCTTTCAGGCGACACGTCAGACCAAAGAACCGTGATGCGTTTTCCCTCATGGGGTGGCGTTAGAGCAGGGAGGGGCGTGTCATGCGGCGGGCGCGGCGTGTCAGATGGGCGGCAGCCGCAGCGAGCAGCAGGAAGGCCGAGCCGGGCTCTGGCACCACGGCTGTTTGCAGGCTGAACGCTCCAGGGGTCGTGGAATACGTTCCTGGGCCCTGCACGTTATTGGCACCGCCAATGATGGTGCTGTTCGCATCGGTCAGCTGCCAGTAGTAAGAATTGCTGTCAGCTGTATTGGGTATGACCCAGTCATCGGTCTGATCTCCCACGGGGGAGCCGTCGGTCACCAGCGCCCACTCGCTGCCTGGCACAATGGATTTGGAATTGTAGGCCCAGAGATAAACCGTATCCCCCATGGTGAAGATATCGGCAGGACTGGCATCAGGTGAATTCGAGGAGCCATCCGGGTTGAAGTCGAAGCCCCCTAAAAAATACCGCCCGACCGGAATCGGCTCTGGATTCCAGCCGTTCGCATCCGGATAATACGCACGATCAAGCACGTGCCAGTTGGCCTGCCATTGATCAACGTTCTGATACGTGGGGGTGAAACCGCCGGTAAAAGTCCCAATCTCAAACGAATAAGTGGCATCCAGAGCGTTGCCGGAACTGTCGAACAAATTGTCGCCGAAGCTGCTGTTCCAGTAGACCGAGCTGGCCTGGGCACCGTGGGTCCACGCCAGCGCCACAGCGAGGCAGAGGAGTCTGGGTAGTGTGGAGGTTTTTTTCATCGGGGTTTTGGGCTGTTGGCGGCGGGGGAAATCGGAGAAACGAGCGTGTCAGGAAGCTTCCGGGCAGGGATGTAATTGAGATTTAGGTCCTTACGTATCACATATATTATAATTATAATAACAACAATGCCAGCAAACAAGTCTGAATTCGGATTTATTTGGAAATCTTGACTGTTCGGGCCTGTCGTTAGTTATGCCCCGCTATGGGAAGGGGCATCTGCTGGCAGACCACGATCCCAGCCTAGGCTCTTGGGGGCGCATGACCGGCGACCTTGTTCTGCAGTCCCGCGCCTGTTCTTCCCTTAAGTGCAGAATCTCATGGCGCTGGCCCATGTCGCGGCTAATGGAGCCGATGAAGTTGGAACAAGGCCAGATTTGGAAGCAGGGAGAGAATTACATCCGCATTGTGGAATGGGCGCGTCTGTCCATCGAGTACAAGGTGATGAAGGACCCCATCTCCAAGCTGGGAATGCTGCACAGAGTCACGAAGAAGGAATTCTGCCGCCTCCTCAAAGGAGCCGTGCTGCTGAAGCCGGACGATCTGCCTTCCGCAGAGGCGCCAGCCGAGGACGAAGACGAGGAAGAATTCTCCGCCGAGCTTGAAAAGGCCATCAGCCAGAGCATTGCAGCGGACCTCCGCTGCATCCTCGATGGAGCCAATGACGGTGATAGCGATTCGGTGCTGGAAGCTCACGCCCGCCTCAAGGACGCTGTCAGCACCACCGATCTCCCATTGCTGCTGGATGCGCTGAAGTCACCTGACAATAATTTCTGGTCCCGGGAACTCATCGGCGAACTGGTGGCGAAAACGGGCGGTTCAGACTGTCTGGCAGAACTGCTCGAAGCTCTTGCCGCAGGTTTTGCCGAAGGCCATGACAACGATGGCCTGCAGAGCAGCCTCATCATGCTGGCCGAGGGCGAGCCGGAAAAATGCCGCCGGAAGCTGAGCGAACTGCTGGCCGGGCCAAATTTTAAAAATCAAGAGGCTGCCGAGTGGCTCCTGACATTCATCCCATAACCGTCACACCGTCTCAAAGAACAGAGTGAACTCGTGCCGGTTGTAGGTCAGGTGCGTCTGCGCAAACAAACGCAGCCCAGCAGCCTTGGACATCGCAACGATGAGGCGGAACAGCTCGTTGGGTTCATCCAGTGAATCAACCCGCGGCACCTTGAGTGTGAAAACAACAAGTCCCCCCGGCTTGAGAAACCGTGACAGCCGGATCACTTGCTCGATGGATTCCTCCGGCGGTCCGTTCATGTCGCACAGCAGCGCGTCATAGGCCGTCCCGGCCTTTGGCTGAAAGGCTGCCACGTCCTCCAGGAAAAACTTCAGCCCGGGCCGGCCATCGAGTCGTTTGTCCAGCGGCGCACGATCAATCGCCGTCACCCGCTGGTTGCGCGCGAGCAGTTCCGACGTCATGCCACCGGGGCAGGCCCCCAGTTCGATCCAGTGCGCTCCCTCCCTCATTGGCGGCCGGTACAGCAGCAAATAATGCAGCGCCTCGGCGATCTTGGCGCCCGCGCGGCTGATCGTGTCCGGTGCATCCTGATCAATGTACTTGCTGCCGCCTGCGTAGAGACCGTTCGAGGCGCGCGGACTCTGCATGCCGCAAAACAAGCCCTCTTTTCCCACGAGGCAAAACAGGGTTTCCGCCGTCGGGTCCTGTTCCTCCACCGTCGCCGCAGCCAGCTTGGGAAACAGTTGCAGCACCCTGCCGCGTAGATTGGAGGCCAGCCCTTTGTAATACTTGTCCGGAGACGTGGGCTGCAGCGTGCCGATGAAAATCCCCTGCGGTTTGCGTTCACCAAACTTCTTCAGCAGTGTCTGTGCCGCCTTCTCAATGAAGCCGTCCATTTTCTGCGCATTGCACGGCCAGGTGTGGTCCATTGGCAGATTCCAGCGCGCAAACTTCGCGGCTTCAGACTGGCGGATTGCCGCCGGGGTCGCTGTCTTGATAAGATAATAATCCTGCCCCAGCCGTGTGCTCGATACCGCTCCCATTTGCTTCAGCACAGTTTCGGCGATTCCCTCGAAAATTTCGGGGATGCGCACCAGCCAGGGGCGCTGAGCTGGGGGAGTGGCGGTCGTTTCGCTGTCGGTCATGTCCTCCTGCACTCGCGCCACATTGTCCTGTCTGCAAGCAGAGGAGTGCGGCAGGCTGCTCTCAATCGCCGCCTTCGGTGCGGCGCGTCACCCATTCCACCGCTGCACGCACCAGCTCGGGGGCCGTGTGGATGCCGAGCTTCGTTTTGATATGGGAACGGTGGGCCTCCACGGTCTTCACGCTGAGCCGCAGATCATGGGCGATCATGCTCGTGCCGCGGCCTTGGCCGAGAAGTTCGAATATCTCCAGTTCCCGGTCGCTGAGCTTCTCCACAGAGCTTTTGCTGTTGCTCTCCCGGCCCGTCACAAAGCTGTTCAGCATCAGCAGGTTCGCCGCAGCACTGAGATACAATTCGCCACTGAGCACATGCCGGATGGCCGCCACCACCTGGTCCGGCGGGGCCTGCTTCATCAGGTAGCCGCGCGCTCCGGCACGCAGCGCCCGTTCGGCGTAGAGCGATTCATCGTGCATGGACAGCACCAGCACCGGCAGGTGGGGTTTGAGCACCTTGAGCGATTTCACCAGCTCGATGCCATTGATGTCCTTCAGGGAAATGTCAGCGATCACAAGGTCGAACTCATGGCGCTCCACCAGTCCCAGGGCTTCCGTAGCTGTCTCGGCCTCGCCACAGATGATGATGTCATCCTCATGATCGAGAAGCATCGCGATGCCTTTGCGGAAAATGGGATGATCATCCACGATGAGAATGCGGTGCCGGCAAACTTCCAAAGGAACGGGGTGCTTGGAAGGAGAGGCATTCATCCGGGGTTCAAAGAAGGAGATGGGATGGATGCCGGCGGTGGCTGCTGCCCGACAGCAATCATTGGCAGCACGCAGGATACCCGCGTCCCGTGATTCTTGCGTCTGCCGATGCTGAAATCCGCCCCGATCACATCCGCACGGTACTTCATCAGGCGCACTCCCATGCCGTCGCCCACATGAATGACCTCCGGCATGCCGCACCCGTCATCTGCCACGCTCAAGGAAAGAAGATTATGCCGCAGCCTCAGGCTCAGGGTGATCGAGCGCGCCCCCGAATGCTTCAGCGCATTGGTCACCGCCTCCTGGGCGATGCGATATAAATGCAGCGCCACACTGTTGTCCGTGATGGGGATCATTCGCTCGCAGCGCAGCCGGCATGAGATGCTGCCGTTGCTGCGTGCCGCCAGTTCATGCAGGGCGGAGACCAGGCCTTCGGCATCCATGACCACGGGATGCAGTCCTTTGGCGATGTCGCGTGAGGCCTCCACGGATTGATGGATCAAAGCCGCCAGCCGCGAGGCCTCCGCCGCCGGTCCAGCGAGCTCCTGCGCCTCCAGGGTTTTTGCCAATGACCGCGCCATCAAGGCCAGCCCGGAGAGCGACTGGCACAGCCCGTCGTGCAGATCCTGGCCCATCCGGCGCTGCTCCTGTTCGGAGATGTCGATCAGCGCGTTTTCCAGCCTGTTCCGTTCCTCGATCTGCGCCGTCAGTTTCTCATTGGCGGACACCAGCTCTGCCGTGCGTTCCGCCACGCGCTGCTCCAGCTCTTTCTGTGTCTGCCGCTGTTCGGTGATGTCCGTGGCCACACCCAGCACCTTGTCGCAAACCCCGGCCTCGTTGAACAGAGGCACCTTCCCCGTGCTGAACCAGCGCACCTGCCCGTCTGCCTGGGTGATTTCTTCCTCTGGAATCTGCAGGGCCTTGCCACTCGACATGACGTCGTGGTCGATTTGCTGAAAATGCGCGATCTGCTCCGGCGTGCGGTTGAAGTCAGCATCAGTCTTTCCCGCAAGCTTCTCCGCCGTGGTGCCGCAGCTGCGTGCGAGTGCGGCGTTGCCCAGCAAGAATTTCCCGTGCTTGTCCTTCACAAAGATCATGCTCGGAGTCGCGTCGATCACCTGACGCAGAAAAACGCGCTCGCGGTGCAGTTCATCCTCGATCAGGCGAAAATTCCTTTCGCTCGCAGTCAGCACTTCGTTGCGCGCTTCGAGCTGTGTGCGGGTTGGTTTCGTCTTCGGCGTTTTTTGTGGTCGCGGCTCGACGGGTTTGCCATCGTTCCGCGTGCTGGCACGTGGCGTTGTCGGTGTTCCTGGTTGAGTCTCGCGTGTGTGGGGCACAGCCCTGCTCCGGCGTTTTGCCTGGGCGGGGCCATCCGGCGCGGACTGCCTTGAGGAGGAACGAGGCATGGCAGGAGCCTACTGACTCAGGATTCCGTCTTCAATCTTAATCGCACGATGCAGGGGGACCGCATTGGACGCATGGCTGCTGCGGGGTAGGTGCATTTCCAGCAGCCGTTCCAGTCGCTCCGTTTCCCTGCCCTCCTCCATCAACATGGTCCAGTGCCGTTCGCACCCGCACCAGCGGCAGCAGATTTGCAGCCTCGCCCCGGGTTTGGCATGCGTGCTGATTTTGATCCCATGCTGCAAAGACCAGTCCAGGATCTGCTGCGCCTTGAGTGTGCCCAGGCCGGAGATGCGCAGCCGCCCCTGCGCAAAGCAGATGCCACGCGGGGCCGCCAGGCAGGTGAAAAGGGCCAGTCGGGCCATTGAGACGATAAACCAGCCGGACAGCAGGCCGCACAGCCAGCGCTCGGGAGAAACGTACTCACCGCCTGCGACCCGCCACCCCAGCACGAGCAAAACCATGCAGGTCAGCAGTGCGGCGGCCTGATTGAACTTTCCATGCAGGAGGCGCGTGAGATGTTCATACCGCGCCCGGTGGTAAAGCTGTGGCTCCTCAATCCAAAGGCTGGTCTCGTCGTTGCGCAGCACAGCGGCCGGAGGTGTCAGCATGGGCCTGGGCGTCGCCAGAAGCGGGGCGGCATCCTGCTTCAGGAGACCAGACCGGGGCGCGCTGGAAAACGTAACTCCGGCCAAAAGCCGGGTTGCTGGTAGGGGTTTGTTCATGCCGGCCTCCCGCCATCCTAGGCATGCCTTATTCGTTGATGCCGCAGTGGTGCCAGTGATGGGCGGACCGGGAGACCAGACGCACGCTTCCGGTCAGCCTCAAGACCTTTTGGGCCAGTTCCGAACTCGAAATTCTGCCGCTTTCACGCGGCCGTTGCGTGACTGACGTGTCCCCGGTGCGCGTAGCCGAGGCCAGGTCTGGGCGGGCAGGCTCCACCGCCATTTCCTCGATTGTGTAAGTTGCGTTCATGACCATCCTTTCGTTGAGAGTGAGAATTCATTGTCCATGGTATAGCAGGAGATGGCTTCCATCTCCTGCTCCCAAAATTCCTCCAGCCGTTCGGATTCGGCGGGAACAAAGACCTGCCCCTGCGCGGCATAAACGGACATCAGTTCTTTCTCCGCATTCAGCCAGTGCTCGGGTCGCAGATGTGAACAGCCTTCTTTCTTCCAATGTTTGAAAGCAAGCAGGGCGATTTCTTTGTCGGAGGGATGTGAGCCTTGACGGGAGGTCTCGCTTGATGGGGTGTACACAGGGGCATTCATGGCTTTGAGGGGTAAACGTGAATGAAATGCAAACTGGCGGGTGGCTCCGGCCATTCTGACCACTTCTAAATTTCCCGCAATCGGCTCTGCCCTGCTCTTGGCATCGGGGAAACCCTCAACCATCTGTCATGGCCCAAGATTGTCCCTTTTGGCAGGTTTGCTGCGGCCTCAAACTTCAATTGCAGGTTTCTTTAATCTGCAGGTTTCTTTAATCCTTTGCGAATCGCATTCCCTTTCTACTCTCCGCGCCCCGCATGTCCGTCAAACTTCGTCTCAATACCGCCACCGCCACCAAAGTCGTCCTCGCCAAGATCGGCAATCCTCTGCGTGAGGAACCGCTGCAAACCTCCAAGGAGGTGTTCCAGATCGCCGAGGGAGATCAGGAAGCACTTACCGCACTGTTCCTGAAGCCTTTCAAGGCCTGCATCGCCCACCGCTTCACCCATCATGCCTCCCTCAAGCAGCATGAGGTGAACAACTGCGCCAAAGCCATCTTTGAAGACGAGGATCAGCTGCTGGCCAAGGGCGTCGAGATCGCCCAGCGCCTCTACGCCAAGTCCAATCATCCCAACATCAAGGCCGGTGACCTTTGCATCTCCCTGCTCAAGGAAATCCACATCGAGGGCGAGCTCGTCAACGGCCTCTGCATCCTGAAGAGCGACAGCGTCGTGCCCTTCCTCACCATCACCCCGCGCAACGGCGACCTCCAGCTCAGCACCGAGCACGGCATCAATCCCGACAAAATCGACAAAGGCTGCCTCATCCTCAATTTCTGGGAGGAGAAAGGCTACTACGTCCTCACCTTCGACCGCAGCGGTGGCGACACCCGCTTCTGGGTGCGCGAATTCCTCGGCGTGGAGGCCGTGCCAGACGCCGCCTTCCTCACCAACGCCTACGCCAAGATGGCCGTGTCCTTCCTCGAAGAGCAGCAGCCTGCCGATGGCGACACGCCCCCCTGGGAAACCGCCACCGCTGCCAAGGACGCCCTCGAGTACTTCGAAGAACGCGAAAATTTCGACCTCGAAGAGTTCGGTCAAACCGTCCTCAAAAACCCCGAAGTCATCGCCAAGTTCGACGAACACCGCGCCCGCATGGAGGAAGAGCAGGGCCAGCCGCTGGAGACCAACTTCGAGATTTCCAAGAAGGACCTCACCAAGGCCAAGAAACGCATCGCCGCCGTCCTCAAGCTCGACACCGGCGTCGAAATCCACTTCAAGCCCGGCAAGAGCGAAAACGATCCCCAGCTCGAACGCGGCTTCGACGACGACAAGGGCATGAAGTACGTGAAGGTGTTTTACAACAAAGACGTCAGCGCGGGGTGAAATAAGGACGAATGGAATTTTCGTCCACGATCAACTCTCGGGATCTTCCAGCAGGCGCCGCGGAAGGTCTCGGGAGCCATGCATGATGCGCTCGATGCTTAGCTGTTCTCCTTTTTGATAAAAAACGAGATGCTTGTCGAAAGGGCGCGATGCCTGGAAGCTACGGATGCCCGCGAGTTCCATGGATTTAAAATGACGGCGCAGCCCGAGTTCAGGATGGGCTGCGAGATGTTGAATCGTTTGGTCAATGGCCAGCAAGTAACGCTCGGCCACTTCAGGGTCGGCATTTTCAAGATACCATCGGTGTTGCAGAGCAATGTCCTGTTCTGCCCGCAGGGCAATGACAACTGTCAGGCTCATGCGCGGGCATTTTGACGAATGCGGTCCAGTGTCGAAGCATCGTAAACATGATGAGGCGAACGAACACCTTCGAGAAGGGCCGCTTCCAGAGCGGGTGATTCATCAAATTCCTGATGTTCCAGCACGCGCAAGGCCTCCCGCACGACTTCTCCTTCGTCGGCATAACGACCAGTGTGAACGAGTCGCTCAACAAGCTGGCTCAGGGCAGGTGGAAGAGCAATATTCATGACTAAGGGTATCCAATGCGCTGAATTTGTCTAGGAGTTGCCTTTCGGGTTCATCCGGAGGTGGCAAAAAGTCGCTTCAGCGGATACAGCAACCGCATCAAGTTCAGCCTCTTCTCTCATGAACCCCAGTTCCGATCCTACCTCTCCCCAGCGTCTCTGGAAAATGGGCCGCGTTGTTCTGCAACGTGAAACCGCTCATCGCGGTGGCAAGACGGTCATTGTGATCAAGGACTTCGCCACGCATCTGCCGCTTTCCGTCATCGAAACCATCGCCAAACGTGTTCGCGCTGCCTGCGGCTGTGGCGGCACGGTGCGTGACAAACGCATCGAGATTCAAGGCGATCAAGCCGCCAAGGTCCGAGCAGTGCTGGAAGCCGAAGGCTTTGAAGTGCGCGGCGTGAAGTGATCACCGCCCTAAGTGCACCCGTGTGTCATACTCAAAGCAGACCTGGCCTGACTCCTGATAAACGTCAAAGATGCGGCGCAGTTCGGCGATCATCTCGTCATGGCGTGGCTGGCCCTCAGCCGGCGCATAAGAACTGGAAAGCAGGCGCCCCTTGAGTCCTTCGAAATCAAAGCGCTGCTCATAGGCAAAGGTGTGCGTGGCATAGTCAACGCGGAAGAATGCGCCGAGAGCAGCCGTGTTGACGTTTTCGTGACGAACCTTCGTGTAGTCCGTGCCGAAAGTGATGAGCAGTTGTTCGAACGCTTGCAGGAAAGGCGTGGAGTCGAGTCTGCGCTCATTCCAAATGAGCACAATGTGACCGTCCGGTTTGAGGATGCGGGTGAACTCTGCGCGAGTATCCGGCGTGTTGAACCAATGAAAAGCCTGCGCGGCGACGATGAAGTCCACACTTTGGTCCGGCAGCGTGGTGGCCTGCGCGCTGGCGTTCACACTGTGAAAGTTGGGAAAATGAGCGAGCAGCCGCTCAGCCGCCTCACGCATCTCGCGATTTGGCTCCACGGCATAAACGGCATTGCCAGCGCGCAAAAAGAGCTCCGCAGAAATGCCGGTGCCCGAGCCGACATCAGCGATCACGTGTTGAGGAATAAGTCCTGCCTCACGCTGCAGCAGCGGGATGATTTCCGGCGGGTAGCTTGGGCGGTAGCGCACGTAGTTCTCCACACGGTCGGAGAAGCGCTGTTCGGGTGCGGATGACGGGGTGTGCATAAGGCCATAATGCCGGAGGTGGGGCGGGAAAACAAGTTGCCAGCACCCTCGCGACTGCTAACGCTGAACTTATCCCACTATGATCGTCGCTCCTAAAATTCGCGGATTCATCTGCACCACCGCACATCCGACCGGCTGTGCCAAACACATTGCTGACCAGATCGCCGTCGTTAAGTCGCGCGGCCCCATTGCCAATGGCCCGAAGAAGGTGTTGGTGGTGGGTTCCTCGACCGGTTACGGTCTGTCCTCCCGCATTGCGGCAGCCTTTGGCTCGGGTGCGGCCACCATGGGCGTGTTTTTTGAAAAACCCGGTGAGGCTGAGCGCTGCGGCACCGCAGGCTGGTACAACTCCGCTGCGTTTGAAAATGAAGCCAAGGCTGCCGGTCTCTATGCCCGCTCCTTCAATGGCGACGCCTTCTCCGATGCGATGAAGACCACGGTGATCGAAGCCATCAAGGCAGATCTCGGGCAGGTGGACTGCGTCATTTACAGCCTTGCCTCCCCGCGCCGCACGCATCCGAAAACCGGCGAAGTTTTCAAATCCGTGCTCAAGCCCATCGGCTCTGCTTCCTACACCAATAAAAACCTCAACACCGGAAACGGTGTGGTCAATGAAGTGACCATCGACCCGGCGAATGAAGACGAGATCGCGCAGACCGTGGCCGTCATGGGCGGTGAAGACTGGGAAATGTGGATCGATGCGCTGCAAAGCGCCGGCGTTCTCGCAGAAGGCGTGCAGACCGTGGCTTACAGCTACATCGGGCCGGAAGTGACCTGGCCGATCTACAAGAACGGCACCATCGGCCGTGCGAAGGAAGATCTGGAGCGCGTGCAGCGTGTGCTGGACGGCAAGCTGGCCTCCCTGAAGGGCAAGGCCTGGGTCTCGGTGAACAAGGCGCTCGTCACGCAGGCCAGTTCCGCGATTCCTGTGGTGCCGCTTTACATCTCGCTGCTCTACAAGGCGATGAAGGCCGAAGGCACGCATGAGGATTGCATCGAGCAGATGGACCGCCTCTTCCGCGAGCGCCTCTACAACGGCAATCCGCAGCCGGATGAAGCCGGACGCATCCGTGTGGACGACTGGGAAATGAAGCCTGCATTGCAGGACCTTGTGGGCAAACGCTGGGCCGAGGTGAACACCGAGAACCTCGCGGAGCTGGGTGATTTCGAAGGCTATCAGACCAGCTTCCTGCGCCTCTTCGGCTTTGGTCTCGAAGGCGTGGACTACAATGCCGAGGTGGACGTCAGCATTGGCGTGCCATCACTTGCCTAAGGATGACACGTTTCCCGAGCCCGCAGCGCTTTGCTGCGGGCTCTACTTGGATTACTTTCCTTTCGCGAGATCCAGAAACACGATGCTCGAAGGATTGCCGACGGCTGCGTAATGGCCGGTGAAGTTTAGGACGCCGGTTTTGCGATCGACGCGGAACACAGCCACGTTGTCGCCACGCTGGTTGAGGCTGTAGAAGAACTCGCCTGTGGGGTCGAAGTTGAAGCTGCGCGGGTAGTCGCCGTGGGTCCACTCTTCGGTGACGAAGGTGAGAGTGCCGTCTTTGCCGACGGCAAAAATGCCGATGCTGTCGTGCAGACGATTGCCCGCATAGACGAAGCGGCCATCGGCAGAGACGAGGATCTCGGAGCAGAAGTTGCTGCCGGCAAATCCGGGTGGCAGGCTTGAGATCGTCTGGCGTGGGGTGAGGCGACCTTTCTCAGTGTCGTAATCAAGCAGCACGATGTTGGAGCCCTCCTCCTGCAGGGAATAGAGCCAGCGGTTGTTGGGGTGAAAGGCAAAGTGGCGTGGGCCATCTCCAGGAGGAAAGGTGACATGGGGAGGATCGTTCGGCGTCAGCGTGCCTTTTTGGTCGTCAAACTTCCACACGAGGATTTGATCCAGGCCGAGATCCACAGACAGCACAAAGCGTCCTGAAGCATCAGACGCGATCATGTGCGAATGCGTTCCATCATGGCCGCTGAAGGCGAAGCTGCCGGGAGGCGCGTTGGTTGCTTTCTTCGGCCCGATGGTGCCGGCGTCCTGCTTGAAGTCTGTGGCTTCTCCGAGGCTGCCATCAGGCTTGATTGGAAGCACGGACATCGAGCCACCAAAGTAATTCGCCACCAGCAGAAAGCGTCCGGAGGGATGAAGGCTCACATAGGTGGGTCCTTTGCCGCCGGAACTGACGGTGTTCATCAGCGTCAATTGACCGTCCTTGGGATTGATGGCAAAGGCGCTGACGGAGCCTGCTTCGTTGTCACCCTGATGGTCGGTTTCATTCGTTGAATACATGACTGTCCTGGCGGCATTGAAGGTGAGGCAGTTGGGGCTCACGCCAGTTTTGTACAGACCGCAGGGTGTCATGGCACCGGTGCTGCGGTTTACTTCAAAGATATGGATGCCCTGGCCGTTCCCTGGTGGCAGATCCACCTGGGTGGCCTTCATGTTTTGCAGCGGCGAGGTGAAGGTGCCGACGTAGGCGATCAGCGGTGCCTGATCTTTGGCATGAACGGAGAGAGCCGCACCGGCGGCGAGTGCGGTGCTCAGAAAGGAACGGCGTGAAATGGATTGGATGTGGGATTGCATGAGAAATGGGAATTACTTGAGGACCGGCAGAATCACACGCGAGGCATGTGTGGCATCATGCCAGATGGTGTTGATGGCTGGCACACCGGGTTCGGTGATGAAGTGGCTGATGGGGGCGCCGGTCTGCGTGTTCGGCTCATAATAAGGCGCGCCGGTGCTGGCGATGGTGATGCGGATGCGGTGGCCTTTGTTGAAGATGATGCTGGTCCAGCCGATGTCCCAGGCGAGTTTTGTCACAGCGCCAGGCACGAGCAGTTTTTGATGATCAAATCCTTCGTGATAGCGTGCGCGCAATGGGTAGTCCACGATCAGGATGGAGCGGCCATCGGGATATACATCGGTCACGCGCAGGAAGAAGTCGGTGTCCTTGGCAGTGGATGACACGAAGACTTCGGCCTTGATGCGTCCGGTGACTTCGAGCGGCTTGGTCAGCACCTCGCTGGTCCAGGTGCGCACTTCGGCCTGCTCTTCAAAGGCTCGCGCATCCTTGGCACCGGGGAAGCCAGCGTAAGGCAGGCTCATGGGATGCGCAGGATCGCTGAGATACGAGGTGCTGGCTTTCTCATTCGAGGGTTTCGCGGCGGCGAGTTTGCCGTCGGGTTGCAGGAACCAGTCGGCGGCTTTACTGGCGGGCGGGAAGTCTTTTTCCTCACGCCACACATTGCCGGGAGCACCTTCCTCACCGACTGCGCCCATCACGTAGTATTTCACGGTCGTATCCTTTTCGACGCCGTTGTTTTCGCCTTTGAGGTAATGATTGAACCACTTCGTCATGTGCGCATAGACATCGAACATGGCGTTCTCGGGGAAGAGAAGGTCGCCGATCTTGTTCGACTTTGGATAGCCGCCGTGCAGCCAGGGGCCGATGATGAGCTGCTGCTGGCCGCGTGAATTGGGACCGCCATGCTCATTGCGCCCGATGAAGCTGGCCACGCTGCCCTGGCACATGAAATCAAACCAGCTGCCGATGGTGAAGCAGGGGTAGTTCATCTTGTCGAAGTGCAGGGAGGCGTCTTCGTCCTTCCAGAAATCGTCATAGTCCGGGTGCTGGTCCCATTCACGCAGCATGGCTTCGTTGTCTTTGATGTCGCGTGCCACAGAGCCGCCCTTGATGAAGCGCTGCGGTTTGGTGGCACCGCCGATGCGGTAGCCTTCCTGATACAGGCTCAGGCCCGTGTCGGTCATGTACTGCGCCACGAGATGCGGCGGCTGGGTGACGGCGAGGTAGTTCTGGGCATAGCCCGCCTGCGAGCCGCCATAAGTGCCGATCTTGCCTGTGCACCAAGGTTGGGCGGCCAGCCATTCGCACACGTCATAGCCATCGCGCAGCGGCCCCCATTGCAGGCCGCGATAGCCTCTGTAAACGCCTTCGCTCTCATGCGTGCCGCGGTAGTTCACCAGTGCGATGACAAAGCCGCCTTCGGCAAACTTGGCGGCAGCCTTGCGCGAACCGGCGCTGCTGATGTCCGCATAGCGCTGCTCAAAGATGGCGGGAAATTTGCCCTCGCCCGGCGGGAAGAACACATAGGCCGAGAGGCGCTTGCCATCGCGCATCGGAATCATGAGATGCTCTTCACGGACGGGGCCGAAATCGAGCTTGGCGGGAGTGGCGGCGTGCAAAGACGCACAGGCGGCGAAGAATAGGAGAACGTGGCGCATCAGTCCATTACGGGGGGCATGGACGGCACGTTTCAATCACATGCGGTGCGAAAGGCACGTATCCTGATACTTAGCTCGCGCCGATGCCGCGAATGACGGCGGGCAGGGTCTGGGCCAGGATTTTCAGATCGAGCCAGAAGGACCAGTTGTCGATGTACTTGAGATCCAGCGCGACCCACTCCTCGAAGTTCTTGATGCCGTTGCGGCCGGTGACCTGCCACAGGCAGGTCAGACCGGGCTTCACGCTGAGGCGGCGGCGCTGCGCGTGCTTTTCGATGCGCTGAATTTCATAGACGGGCAGGGGACGGGGGCCGACGAGGCTCATGTCTCCGCGCAACACGTTGATGAGCTGGGGCAGTTCATCAATGCTGGTGCGGCGCAGCCAGCGGCCAAAGGCGAAGATGCGTGGGTCGTTGGAGATCTTGAAGACGGGGCCGTCCATCTCATTGTGCGCCTCCAGTTCCTGGCGCTGAGCTTCCGCGCCCTGGTGCATGGTGCGGAATTTCCACATGGTGAAGGGCTTGCCGTAGTGCCCGGCGCGCTCCTGCTTGAAGAACACCGGCCCGCGTGAACCGAAACGAATGCCAACGACCGCCACGAGCCACAAGGGCAGTGAGAGCAGAAGCAGTATCAATGCGCCGACATGATCGACGATGGCTTTGAACAGCAGCTCCCATGAGGCCTGCGGTGTGGAATGGAACACCAGCATCAAGCGCCCGCCGAGCACGTCGAAGGTCGGGCGAGCGATGGCGGTCTGGAAGAAGTCAGCCGCGATCCAGGCTTCAACGCCTTCGGTTTCGCAGGCCTGCACCGCTTCCTCGATCTTGCTGAAATGCACATGTTGCGCGGCGAAGAGCACACGGCTGATGGAATGCTCATGCAATGCGGCGACGAGATCTGAAATCGGGCTCTGCATGATGTCGATCTGGCCCACGACCTCGATCTCGGCGCGCTGCTCGGTGGTCATGTTGGCCAGGAAGGCTGCCAGATCTGCCTGCGCGCCGGCGATGATGACACGCTCACGGCCTTTACCAGAGGCCATCTGCCTGCGCAGGATTTCACGCTGCCAGGCCTCGCGCAGCAGCAAGGAGAGCGCACCGAGAGCCACGGAGAAAACGACCACGGCACGGCTTTCGACCGACCACTTGAAGAAGACGATGCAAAAGGCGATGCACATGCCGATGACAGCAAGCGCCTCCGCGAGCTGACGGATCGAGCGCGCTGGTGTCTTGTTGTAGATGTTGGAGTAAAACCCGCGGGCCTCCAGCACGATGGGCGTGAACGGGGCCACGACCGCAATCACCCAGTAGAACTTCTCCATGGGCGGGATCTCAACCGCATCGGGAAAGAAGACCGGAACCAGATCTGCACGCAGGAAATGACCAAACCAAAGGCAGAACGCCAGGAGCGCGCTGTCGAGCAGTTCGGTGAGCTGCAAATTGATTTCTTGCTTCCGGCCCAGCATAGTGACGAGTAAGATACTGAATCTTATTCAGACTTATTAAAATTATACTCCGCCTAGCCAATGGCTCAACTTGTTTCCTCTAAAAACCTGCTTTTCTCCTCCCGCCCTCTTGCGGTGGGGGTGGTGGCGGATTCTGCTGCCCTTGAGCACTTTATCTCCCTGGATGCGGCCTCCCGCGCGAACCTTTGTGACGTGGCGGAGCTGAGGCTGGACCAGCTGCAGATACCTGCGGCGGATCTGCGTGCCAGGCTGGCTGGCAACACCCTGCCGCTGCTGCTGACGGCACGGCATCCTGCGGAAGGCGGGCAGGGGCCTGAGGACCCGGCAGCCCGTGCGGCGATGATCGAGCCGCTGCTGGATCTCGCCACGTTGATCGACATTGAACTGCGCAGCGCTGCGCAGATGCAGGGCACGATCCAGAAAGCGCGTGCCGCAGGCGTGCCGGTGGTAGGTTCATTCCATGATTTTCAGGCCACCCCGGCGGAGGAGGTCCTGCGTGGCGCGGTGAATTTCGCCCAGCAGGCGGGACTGGATGCCGTGAAGATCGCCACCTACCTGAACACGCAGGGGGATCTGGCGAGTCTCATGAAACTGGCGGGGGAGACGCATCGGCTGCGGCTTTCCGTCATGGGCATGGGGCCCTGGGGGCGTGTTTCACGTCTGGTGCTGGCTAAATGTGGCAGCCTGCTGAATTACGGCTTTATTGGTGCTTCGAATGCTCCTGGCCAGTGGCCCGTCGCCCGCCTGAAAGAACTCCTCTCTGAACTCTGAAATGATCCCCCCTCGTCAGTCTCCCCCCTTCCGCCGCGCCCTGCTGGCCAGTCTTCTTTGCGTCTCCATCTCCGGCTGCGGTGACCCCAAGCGTGAGCAGCAGCTGCAATGGAGGGAGGAGGAGATCGAGGCGAAGGCCGCGGCCATCGCCAAGCGTGAGCAGGATTTCGCTGGAGAGAAGCAGATGATCGCACAGGCGAAGGCGGACATCGCCGCGCGTGAGGCGGCGGTGGCACAGCTGAAGAAGAAGCTGGAGACTCAGCTCGCCGATGAGATCGAGAAAACGAAGAAGGTGCGCCGTGAGATTGAGATCAAAAATCTGCGTGGCTCCATTCCACAGATCACTGCCGGGCGCTGCATCGTCATTGATCCTGAGAATGATGATGTGCTGTTTGAAAAGAGCCCGGACCTGCGTGGGGCGATCGCCAGCACGACGAAAATCATGACCGGCCTGCTCGTGGTGGAAGCGGGAGACCTCGACAAGGTGGTCACCATTGAACTGGCGGACACCCAGTGCGCTCCGGTGCGCATCGGCCTCAAGGTGGGGGAGCAGTACACCCGCCGCATGCTGCTGACCGCCATGATGGTGAAGAGCTCCAACGACATCGCGCAGGCGCTGGCGCGTGACAATGCCGGCAGCGTGGCCGCCTTTGCGGAAAAAATGGACGCGCGTGCGCAGGCGCTCGGCCTGAAGAACACGCACTTCGTCAATCCGCACGGCCTGCCATCCCTCACAGATGAAGATCCCTACTCCACGGCGCGTGATCTGGCGATGATCGCCAAGGCGGCGGACAAGCTGCCGGACATCCGCGCCATTGTGAAGCTGCAGAGCTTCAAGTTTACCAAGCCCGACGGCAAGATCATCGAACTGGCCAACACCAACCGCGTGCTGCGCACCGCCAGCTACTGTGATGGCATGAAAACCGGCTACACCGAGGCTGCGGGCTACTGCCTGGTGGCCACCGGCGAGCGCAATGGCCGCCGCCGCATCGTGGTCATCCTCAACGACAGCCACGAAGGTGTCTGGCGTGACGCGCAGGCGCTGCTCGACTGGGCGCTGAAGGCGTGAAATAACATTCGCGGCTTGCGAGTTTCATGGCTTCCCGGCATCATCGCCGCCTCTGACCATGAAACTCCATACCCTCCTGCTCGCCTCCCTCTGTGTCGCCGCCACCAGCTTTGCTGAAACGGCCAAGAATCTCGCCATCGACCCCAAGCCGCGTGATGCCGGCTGGATGAAACGCCACGAGAGCTTCAACGCCATTTCCAAAAAGGGCGAGGCGCAGCTGGTGTTTCTGGGCGACTCGATCACCCAAGGCTGGGAAAAAAATGGCAAGGACGTCTGGGCCAAAACGTGGGAACCGCTCAAGGCGGCGAATTTCGGCATTGGCGGTGACCGCACCGAACACGTGATCTGGCGCCTGCAGAACGGCAACTTTGACGGTATCAAGCCGAAGCTCGTGGTGCTCATGATCGGCACCAACAACACCGGTCATCAAGGCCGCCCGGCTGCCGAGCATGGCGGTGTGGCGTACGCCAGCAGCGCCGAACAGACCGCCGAGGGAGTGAAGATGATTCTCGACATCCTGGGCAAAAAACTCCCGGAGACGAAGGTGCTGCTGCTGGGCATCTTTCCACGAGGTGCCACCAAGGAGGATGCGATGCGCAAGCAGAACGTGGCCACCAACAACCTCATCTCCGGCTTCGCAGACAACAAACGCGTCTTCTACATGGACATCGGCAACACGTTCCTGAAGCCCGATGGCACCCTGCCGAAGGAAATCATGCCCGACCTGCTTCATCTCAGCGCTCAAGGGTATCAAATGTGGGCCGACGCCATCGAAGGCAAGGTCAAGGAGCTCATGAAGTAGCTCGGAGCAAGGCAGTCAGTTTCATCACCATCCAAGCATGAAAACCATTCTCATTCCTCTTCTGCTCGGCGCGACGGCGTCGTTTGCGCAGCTGGCCGATCAAGCAACGCCGGCTGACAAGGTCAAGATCGCCAAAGGCTTCAAGGTGGAGCTGCTGTATTCCGTGCCGAAGGCGCAGGAAGGCTCCTGGGTGTCCATGACGCAGGACGACAAAGGCCGCATGATTTGCAGCGACCAGTATGGAGCGCTGTATCGCATCACCCCGCCGGCGCTGAATGGCAGCCCGGGTGAGACGAAGGTGGAAAAGCTCAGCATCGACTTCGGTCACTGCCAGGGCCTGCTGTATCATGCGGGTGCGCTCTATGGGGTGGTGAATGACGACGCCTATCAGGGCCGCGGCCTCTACCGCTGCAAGGACACGAATGGTGATGACCAGTTCGACACCGTGGAGCTGCTGCGCTCTTTCCCAGGCAAGGCTGGTGAGCATGGGCCGCATGGTGTGATCGCCTCCCAGGATGGCAAGAGCCTGTATGTGATGTGTGGCAACCAGACGCCAGAGCCAAGCTGTGAGACCAGCCTGGTGCCGCGCCATTGGTCGGAAGACCAGCTTTATCCCATGCTGCTGGGCCGTGGCTTCATGCGCGATGTGCTGGCCCCCGGCGGCTGGCTGGCGCACACGGATCTGGATGGCAGGAAGTGGGAGCTGGTGAACACCGGCACGCGCAACACCTACGACATCGCCATGAATCGCAGTGGTGACATCTTCGGCTTTGACGCGGACATGGAGTGGGACACCGGCATGCCGTGGTACCGCCCCACTCGCGTGTGCTTCATGCAGAGTGGTGGCGAGTTCGGCTGGCGCACCTGCAGCAAGAAATGGCCTGCACGCTGGGAGGACAGCCTGCCAGCCGTGGTGGACATCGGCCCCGGCTCACCAACGGGCGTGGCCTTTGGCTACGGCGCAAAGTTCCCGGCGAAGTATCAGGACGCGCTCTTCATCTGTGACTGGAGCTATGGCAAAATGTATGCCGTTCATCTCTCGCCCAATGGTGCTGGTTACACAGGCGTGACCGAGGAGTTCATGAGCGCCTCGCCGCTGCCGCTGACGGACATTGAAGTCTCGAAGAAGGATGGAGCGATGTATGTGAGCGTCGGCGGCCGCAAGGTGCAGTCGGGACTTTATCGGGTGACTTACACGGGAGCGGATTCCGTGCAGCCATCCCCGCAGCCTGAAGTAAAGCCGCTGGCACGACGCACACTGGAAACCTTTCATGGCAAGCAAGATCCCAAAGCGGTTGATGCGGCATGGCCTTATCTCGGAGATGCTGACCGCCAAACACGCTTTGCAGCCCGCATCGCGCTGGAGCATCAGCCTATCGCGTCTTGGAAGGACAAGGCGCTCAATGAGTCCAATCCCCGCGCTGCCTTGACGGCACTGATGGGCCTCATCCGCAGCAGCGGAGGTGACAAAGCAATGCAGCAGCCGGTTTTGGCTGCACTGAACAAGATCGACTTCAAGGCGCTCAAAGGTTTGGATCGTGTCACACTGGTCCGCGATTACATGCTCGCTTTCACCCGCATGGGAGAGCCGGATGCGGCGACGAAGGAGACGGTGATCAAGCATCTTGCGCCGTTGTTTCCCACGAATGATCCGGCCTTGAACCGTGATCTCTGCGAAGTGCTGGTCTATCTGGGAGACGCCAGCGTTGTCGCCAAGGCTGAGCCATGGGTCAATGGCTCGCCGACACAGGAGGAGCAGATCGACTACGCCCGCATCCTGCGCTTTGCGAAGACCGGCTGGACGAAGGAACTGCGGGCTGACTATTTCAGCTGGTTCCTGCGCGCCGCGAACTACAAGGGTGGGGCGTCGTTTGATCTCTTCATCGGCGAGATCAAGCAGAATGCACTATCGACCATGACCGAAGAGGAAAAGCTGGCCATCAAGGATGTGCTGGATGCGAAGCCGGAGGTGAAAGCACCATCGTTTACCGCAAAGCCCATGCAGTTCGTCAAAGCTTGGACGCTGGCTGAACTCAGCAAGTCGCTGGGGGTTGGGCTGGAGGGCAACCGTAACTTTGCCAATGGCCGCAACATGTTCGGCGCCGCCACCTGCTTCGCCTGCCACCGCTTCAACAACGAAGGTGGTGCCGTGGGTCCGGACCTGACCAGTGTGGCCGGCAAGTACAGCCCGCGTGATTTGCTGGAGCATATCTTGGAGCCCAGCAAGGAGATCAGCGACCAGTATGGCAGCACCGTCTTCACACTGCAGGATGGCAGCACGGTCATAGGTCGCATCGCCAACATGAAGGAGAACATCATGATGGTCTGCACCAACATGATGGACCCCAACAACTTCACCAATGTGGATGCCCGCAAAGTTGTGAAAACGGAGGAGAGCAAGATCAGCATGATGCCTCCCGGCCTGCTCTTCATGCTCAAGGAGGACGACATTCTCGACCTCATGGCCTATCTGCTGAGCAAGGGCAATCCGGACGATCCCATGTTTGTTAAGTAAGTAATTCCTTGCCTAAGCGGCAGCTTCAAAAACAAAGGCCCCAGTTCTTGCGAACTGGGGCCTTCTTATTATCGCGGGGTTAGCCGTGAACTAGGAGCTTACTTGGCTTTCTTTTCAGCAGCAGGCGTTTCGCCTTTCTGCTTGGCCCAGCGCTTGCGCTGAGCATCAGCGATTTTCTTGCGGGCAGCAGCGGACATGACGCGCTTCTTTTTGGCCGGCTTCTCACCTGCAGTTGTTGATGCGGCGGACGACTTGGAAGAGCCGCCAAGAAGCTGTGCCAGTTCCTGCTGGAAGCCTTCGATTTTTTCTTGAAGAGCAGCGGCGCGGCGGAGTTGGGATGAGGATAGAGTCATTTGTTTTATTTATGGGGGTACAATCCTTTGTTTATGAAAAACTTAGGCCAAAGTCAAGCTTGGAACTCTAAGTCTATTCCCCATTTTGCACTTAAAGAGCCTGATCGTAGATGCTCTGGAATACCTCGGCGGCATTTGGGTCTATGATCGTTATGCCGTTTTGGTCAAAACGTGCTGTAACTGTCGCCCCTTTTCCCTCCTGCATGTATTTCCAGTTGAGGTCTCGGACGCGTGCGGCGGCATCCACGATGGCGCAGGTAATGCGGGCATCTTCGGCGGTCGGATAGAGTCCGGCCACATCGTCACGGGACTCTTTGGCAAACTTGACGCGGCAGACGGCGACCAAGCCTACAGTCAGACTATCCACTCCGTAACCTATGTAGCCTTTGGTGCCGTCAGGGCGGGTTACTTCGCGGGTAAAGTGATTGTTGCTCGTGCGCGAGCCGCCGCCCTGATTCCACCAGCGGAAACCACGATACTGCTGGTCGCTTTCGACTTTGCCGTCAGCACCGACGATTTCGTGCCCCTGGTTCACCGGACCTTCGAAATCGGCTGGAGTTACCCAGTTGTTATTAAAGTTGATCGACATGCCGTTGTCGAAATCCACGCGCACCTGCACGGCGTCGAAGGCATTGATGCCATCGCGTACCAGGCGCTTTTTCTGGCCGACGGCGGTCAATGAGACCGGCTTGCTGTGGTAGTAGCTCCAGATCAGATCGGTCCAATGCGGGCCGACGTAGCTGAAGGGGTCGCTGCTTTCCACCCACTTGAAGGTGCTGGTGCTGACTTCGAGCGGTTCTTCGAGATAGGCGGTGCCATAGAGCGGCGCGCCGATGCGGTTCTGAATGTCATCGCGGATGCGCAGGTGGTCGGGGTCGTAGCGCTTGTGCATGTCCACGGCGACGATGAGGTTCCTGGCCTTGGCTGCTGCGATGATTTCGTCCGACTCCTGAATGGAGAGGCACATGGGTTTCTCGGTCAAGACGTGCACTCCTTTGGCCAGCGCGGCGAGAATGGGCTGCGTGTGCAGGTGATCCGGGGTGGCGACGGCCATCACATCGAGATCTGGGAAGGCGGCGAGGATGTCATCCCAGGGGGCCTCGCCGTGGAAGGCACGCGGTTCGTGACCGGTGAGGTCTTTGAAAGCCGCTGCGGCTTTGAGCGCGGACTTTTCGCTGCGGGTGGCGACGGCGACGAGGTCGAATTTGACCCCGGCGAGTTCGCGTGAGTATTTGTCGAGGCCGACGCGGGCAAGCTGTCCGGCGATGCCGAAGCGCTGCAAGTCCGCGTAAGCACGCGCGTGAACATCTCCGCCGAACATGCCGGCGCCAACGAGGGCTATCTTGATGGTGGGTTCCATGGTGACGCATGGAACGCGAACTCAGGCGGCATGCAAGAGGTCAAGCTGATACCGGTATGCCGGGTTCTCATGCTTTGGTGAGGCCTGAACTGGAAGACGACACGGAGTGCTGCTGCAGCCGCACCAAGAGGGCACAAAAAACGCGGGAGTCTTGCGACTCCCGCGTTGGATGGTTTCTCGATGAGAGACGCCTGCTTATTCAGCAGCGGCGGCTTTCTTCTTCGGAGCTGCCTTCTTCTTGGCAGGAGCTTTGGCTGGCGCTGCTTCTTCGGCCACAGGCTCGGCTGCGACTTCAGGCTCAGGGGCTGCGGCGGCTTTTGGCACGTAGGCGTCCACCCACTCGATGTAGGCCATCGGAGCGGAGTCGCTGCGGCGCTGGCCGAGCTTGGTGATGCGGGTGTAGCCACCGACGCGGTCCTTGGAGGCCACGGCGATCTCTTCGAAGAGCTTCTTCACCATGTCTTTGTGACGGAGTGAGGAGAGGGCGGTGCGGCGAGCATGCAGGGTGCCGCGTTTGCCGAGGGTGACGAGCTTCTCTGCGTAAGGGCGGAGGGCTTTGGCCTTGGCCAGTGTGGTGCGAATCCGGCGGTGCTCGATGAGGGAGCAGGTGAGATTCATGAGCAGCGCGTCGCGATGATCCTGCTTGCGCTGAAGTTTGACGATTTTTCTTCCGTGTTTCATGTCCTAAATTGGTCTGTCTAAAATTCTGTCTGTGATTGATTACTCGTCTTCGTCGTCTGCGTCTGGCAGATGGCTGTCCACGAGCTTGGTGAAGTCGAGGGAGTCGGCTTCTTCATCGTCGTCGCCGATCATGCTGCTGCGGGCGAGGAGGGAGACACCGCCAGGGGTGGCCTCAAGCAGCGCTGGGTCGAACTTCATGCCGAGAGACAGACCAAGCTCTGCGAGCTTTTCCTTGATCTCGGTGAGGGACTTCTTGCCGAAGTTGCGGTAACGAAGCATTTCGCCTTCGGTCTTCATGGCCAGCTGGCCGACGCTTGTGATGTTGGCGTTGTTGAGGCAGTTGGCGGCGCGGACGGAGAGTTCGATCTCGTTGACGCTCATGTTCAGGAGCTTGCGCAGCTCGCTGTTTTCTTCACTCTGGGCTTCCGGTGCGGCTTCGAATTCGATGGCCTTGTCGTCATAGTTGACGAAGACGTCGAGGTGGTGGCGCAGGATGGCGGCAGACTGCAGGAGGGCGTCCTGCGGGGTGATGCGGCCGTCGGTCCAGATGTCGAGCACCAGCTTGTCATAGTCGGTGTTCTGACCGACGCGGGTGTTTTCCACGCCGTATTTCACGCGGGTGACAGGGCTGTAGATGGAGTCGATCGGGATGACGCCGATGGGGGTGTCAACGCGCTTGTTTTCTTCCCAGGTGGAGAAACCACGGCCGACGCGCACTTCGAATTCGCATTCGAACTTCGTTTTGCGGTCCAGCGTGCAGATCACGAGATCCTTGTTGATGACTTCGTAGTGGTTGTCGTCCTTGATGTCACCGGCGGTGACGGCGCCTTCCTTGTCAGCAAGGATGGAAAGCAGGCGGGGCTCCTTGGCATCGCTGTGATGCTTGAAGCGGACCTTCTTGAGGTTCAGGATGATCTGAACGACGTCTTCGAGCACGCCCGGGAGGGTGGTGAATTCGTGTTCCGCACCGCGGATTTTCACGGAGGTGATGGACGCGCCTTCAAGGGAGGAGAGGAGGACGCGGCGGAGGGAGTTGCCAATTGTGTGACCGTAACCTTTGTCGAAGGGTTCGGCAGTGAACTGGGCGTATGTTTCGGTTGCCGTGGCCTCGTTTTTCACAAGGCGGGAAGGCATCTCGAATCGGGCAAGACGTACTGACATAGGATTTGTGTTAACACTAACGGCCGGGTTACCTCCGGGCGAGAACCCTGCACATCTCGAAGAGAGGCAGGCGCGGAGACCAACGGCGAATGGATGACGACTCGCAGGGGGCGGGGAGTATGGAAGCCGGTCTTTAGAATGCAACCGGGAATTTTCAGGGGGAAAGGGGCCGGAAAAGCCCGGTGAAAGGGCTGATTCCGGCTACTGCTGCGGCAGATTCAGCTCCACCCGCTCCTGGCCCCGCAGCACGATGGCGGGGATTTTCTCTCCGGGAAGGTGGTGCAGGAGCAGATCGCCGATGAGGGCGCTTTCCGAGAGGCGCTGATTCTGGTCGCTGATCTGAATGAGGATGTCGTCCTTTTTAAATCCCGCTTTCTTGGCGGCCGCATGCTGGCCGAACTCGCCCACATGGAAGACGCGCAGGGCCATCTGGGTCTTGTCCAGGCCGAGGCTGGCGCGCTCCTCATCGGGAATGTCGTCCATTTTCATGCCGCCAAAGGCCATCGCCCGCATGGGCCAGGTGCCGACGCGCTTGCCGATGTCTGATTTCAAGCGCCAGCCGGCGGGGAGATCGAGGGTGACGGCGGTTTCCTTTCCGCCGCGCAGGACTGTGGCGGGGAGGGAACCTGAGTCGGGCGAGCGATGCAGCACCCAGCTCACATCGGCGATGGAGACGAGAGGCTGGCCATTGAGGCGGGTGAAAAGGTCACCCGTCTGGACTCCGGCGGCATTGGCGGCGGAGCCGTCTGCCACGGCCTCCACTTTGGCGACCTCGTCGGTGGCGAGGGTGATGCCGAGGGTCTCGATGGAGGGCTGCGGGTAAATCCACTCCACCGGCACGGGCTTGTTCTGGCCGCGGTAATAGGCCCGGAAGGCGTCGCCCACCATGTGGCAGTGGACGCAACTGGCCACGACCTTGCCGTTCCAGTCGAGCTTGCTCTGGTACTTGCCCGCGAGTGCGGGGAATTCGATGGGCGTCTGGTAAGGTGTGGCGCCGCCCTGCTTGCCACTGAGGGCGGCTTTGTTGGCCGGATAGCCTTGGTGAATGGCCAGGGCGGCTTCGAGCGCCTTTTTGAAGCCGGCGGTGGTTTTGTTCAGCGGGTCCTTTTGATGCAGCCAGGAGCCATAGCGGCCGTAGATGGTGCCGTCGCCATTGAAGAGGATCGCGGAGAAGGAGAGATCGTAGTCAAACTGGAAGCGGGAGAGGTCGAGCGCGTTGGCATTGATGATGCGCACGCAGACGAATTGATCGAGCAAGGGCACGAGTTCCTGCTCCTCCAGCACACTGGCGTCAATGCCGGCGCAGGACATGCAGGGCAGGCAGCGCAGCACCACGAGCAGCGGTTTGCCGGTGGTCTTGGCCAGACGGAAGCCGCCGTCCACGTCATTCCAGTTCCAGCGTGGATCGTTTTCCAGCCGGGCCTTGTCACCCCGCACCGCACCCTCACGGTCTTTGACGGTGGCGGCGGGTGCTGATAGAATCAGGAGCAGGACGGCGAGCAGCAGGAGTTGCTTCATGCCCGCATTCTGAGGAGTCGGCGGAGGCCAAGGCAAGCCGGGATTTATTTTCAGCCGGTTTTTGGAATGGACAGGCTTTGGTTTTCTCCGGTTAATCGGGCAGCTTTCACCCACGCGCCTTTTATGTCTGAAGTCACCGCCATCTCCAAGTTTGCCTGTCCCGCCTGTGGTGCCGAGGCAGTCTGGACGCCAGCGAAGCATGCCCTGGTCTGCCCGTATTGCGGCACGGTGTCTCCGGCGGAGCTGAAAAACGACGGCACCCTGGTGGAGGAAAATGACCTCGTGGCCATGCTGCGGGCCATTCCAGACGACCAGCGCGGCTGGGCGGCTGTGCGCAAAACGGTGAAGTGCCAGAGCTGCCATGCCATTTCCGTCTTTGATGAAAAGCGGGTGGCGCAGAACTGCGACTTCTGCGGCTCACCGGCCATCATCGCCGTGGATGACGTCGGCACGCCGATTCGGCCCGGCAGCCAGCTGCCGTTCAAGATTTCCGAAAGCCAGGTGCGGGAGGACATCCGCCGCTGGTATGCCAGCCACTTCTGGGCACCCAATGCCCTCGGGCAAAAGGCGATGACGGACACGCTGCATGGCATGTATCTGCCCTACTGGACCTTTGACGCGCATGCGGAATGCCCGTGGGAGGCGGAGGCAGGCTACTATTACTACACCACCGACAGCAAAGGGAACCGCACGCGGCATACCCGCTGGGAGTATGCGTCCGGCCATGTCAGCAGTGATTTTGATGATGTGCTCGTGCCTGCCTCGAAAGGCGTGCACACGGCACTGCTCGAAAAGCTGCAACCGTTTCCCACCACCACCGATCTGCTGCCCTATGACCCGGGGTATCTGTCCGGCTGGGTGGTGGAGCAGTATCAGATCGATCTCGTGCAGGCCGCGCAGGATTCACGTGACCGCATGGATAACATCCTGCGCAGCCAATGCACCGAGCAGATTCCCGGAGATACCAGCCGCAATCTGCAAATCTCCCCGGACTACAGCGCGCAAACCTTCAAGCATGTGCTGCTGCCGGTCTGGCTGCTGACTTACACCTATGGCACGAAGACTTATCAGGTCACCGTGAATGGAGCCACGGGCAAGATAGGTGGTGAATACCCGCTGAGCTGGGTGAAGATCACCATCGCGGTCATCATCGCCCTGATCATCCTTGGCATCTTTATGTCTTCGCAGAACTGAACCTGTGTGAACTTCCGCTTTCGAGAACTGCCCATCGCCATCGCCTTGCTCGCGATCTGTGCGTTCTTTGCCATCAAGGAGCCGGCGTTTCTGGGAGCGCGCAATTTGTCGATGCTTGTGACCGAGCTTTCGATCACCGCCACCCTGGCCATGGGCATGCTGCTCATTCTGCTGCCGGGGCACATTGATCTGTCCGCAGGCAGCGGGGTCGGTTTGCTGGGTGGCATCGCGAGTGTGCTGGTGTTTCATTATCACCTGCCGGCGCCTGCGGCGCTGGGGGTGGGATTTCTCTGCGGGGTTTTAATCTGGATGGCGATGGGGGCCTTCATTGTGTGCGAGCGCATGCCTGCCTTCATTGTCACGCTCGGAGCGCTGCTGATTTTCAAAGGTCTTTTCTGGCTGGTGATCGACAATGCCACCGTGCCGGTGGCACCGGGCGGACAGAGCAACCTGTACTCGCTGCTCACCACCTACTACCTGCCGGTGCAATTGGGCTGGCTGCTGGCAGCGGGGCTTGTGCTCGCGCTGGTGTTCACCACGCTGAGTGCGCGCAAACGCCGCCTGGAACATGGTTTTGCGGTGGAGGACAAGGAGATGGCCTTCATGCGCCTTTTCATCACCGCGCAGGCCATCGCGCTGTTTGTGCTCGTCACGGGGCAGTTTCGCGGCATTCCGCTGCCTTCACTCATACTTGGTGGGGTGACACTGATCGTGTACGCGGTGACGCAGCACACGGCGCTGGGCAGACACCTGTATGCCATCGGCGGCAGCGCGGAGGCGGCCCTGATTTCCGGGGTGCCGATGAAACGCAGCGTGATCGCCGCCTACAGCGGCATGGGGGCCATCGTGGCACTCACGGGCTTCATGCAGACGGCCTACGCTGGCTCATCCACAACCACCGTGGGAGATCTGATGGAGCTCGATGCGGTGGCGGCCTGTGTGATCGGCGGTGTCAGCTTGCGCGGAGGGCGTGGCAATGTGCTGGGAGTGCTGCTCGGTGCCCTCATCATCGCCTGCCTGCTCAATGGCATGACGCTGATGTCCGTGCCGCCGGAGCGGAAGTTCATCGCGCGCGGCGTGGTGCTGATTCTTGCGGTGTGGATGGACATGCGGCTCTCCCGGAAGCAATGACGAATGACGAAATCAGAATGACGAATGACTGAATCTCTGCATTCGTCATGCTTAAACATGTCCGCCGCCTCTCAACTCCTCAAACAGCACCTTCAGCAGCGCCAGATGCTGGGGAAGACGCACGTCGCGCTGCGTCCGGGGACGATGGACAGGCTGAGGGGAGTCGTGCGTGAGCCTGTCGTACGTGAACCCGTGGTGCGTGCGGCTCCCGCGCCTGAGCCGTCCCGATCTTTGGCTGCGGCACCTGCGCCTGCCGCGCGCATCCTGCGCGAGACGCCGCCGCCGGAAACGAAGAAGGCGGAACTGCTCGAAGTGGCGGGGGAGACGATCGAAGAAAAGCTCGCGGCATTGCGCGCGATGGCGGAGACGTGGGAGCCTGCGCTTTCCATGAGCAGCCTGCGCAAGACGATGGTCTTTGCCGTGGGGAGTCCGCTGGCATCGCTGATGTTTGTTGGTGAAGCCCCCGGAGCGGAGGAAGAAAAACTGCGCGAGCCTTTCGTGGGGCCGGCGGGGCAGAAACTTACCGCCATCATCAAGGCCATGGGGCTCGAACGCCGGAAGGTGTACATCAGCAACATCTGCAAATTTCGTCCTGCCATGGACAACCAGGGCAGTGGCAACCGCAAGCCCACCGCCGAGGAGATGCGCGCCTGCGTGCCCTTCGTCCTCACAGAAATTGATCTCATCAAGCCGCTGGTCATCGTGGCCCTGGGTGCCACGGCAGCAGAGGGGCTCGGCATTCCTGGTACGGTCGGCGGTTTGCGCGGAAAGTTTCACAGCACTGGCGGCATTCCGACCATGGTCACCTACCATCCTTCCTACCTGCTGCGGGAAGAGCAAACAGGCGACGGCATTCGTGCCAAGCGCGCCGTGTGGGAGGACATGCTCAAGGTCATGGAAAAGCTGGGCCTGCCCATCAGCGCGAAGCAGCGCGGGTATTTTCAGACGAAATAATCCGCTTCACAGCTTATGAACAGGAACCTTGTGCTGCTGCTGGCCTCGGGGGTGTTCTTTGCGCTGGTGTGGCTGAACTGGCAGCCAGCCAGACCCAAGCCTTCCGTGGTGGTTGAGAAGCCGGGCACTGTAAAGCCTGCTGCTCCTGCGGCGAGTGCGGAAACGGTTCCCAAAGAGGAAGAGCCGAAGCCCAAGCATTACCGGCCCAGGCAGGTGTCTGAAGCTGTGCGCCGCAAGGTGGATGACTTCATCCGCCGCTACAAAGACGTTCCGCCTGAGGAGATGGACAAGAGCGGAGAGCTGGCCCCGCTGATGAAGCGCTTTGAGCAATTGATGGACTCGCCCGAGTTTCAGAACGAGCTGGAAAAGCGCATGGAGGCTATCAAGGCCGCCAGAGGGCAGGAGCACGGCATGCTGAATATCGGATTTGGCAAACTCGGCGATGCTGAAAGCCGGGCCTGGCTGGAGGCGATGTTTTCTGACGATGCCGATCTGCTGCAGGAGTACTTCCTCAACAAGCTGGACGGGGCCATCTTTGAATTTGCCTTTGATCCCACCCTGGAAAACGCAGGCAACGGCGTCACGGTGAAAGGCGCTGCGCCTCCTGCGCCTGCGGCCAACAGGCTGCCAGATTGAGGGCTTGTCTTTCGCCAGTCGCCCGGGTTTAAATCACCGGCATGAAGGCCAGAGCAATCTCCCGTCGTGATTTATTCAAGCTTGGTACCGCAGGCGCTGCGGTGCTGACGACTCACGCGGAACTGCAGGCCGCAGGCAAGAAAGCAGGCCCCGTTTGTGAGGAAGGCGGCTGCTGCATCACGCCTTCGGGGGATTTTTACAATGTGGAGCGTGGCAATCCGCTGCCGTACAAACTGCCCATCGAGAAGCAGCGGGAGATCGGCATGGTGCGAGAGACGTGGCAGCTTGAAGTCATCGCTGATGCGGCAAGCAACGCGAAGATCGAGCGGCCCATGCTGCGCAGCGACGGCACGGCGCTGACGTTTGAGAAACTCATGGAGATCGCGAAGACGAAGGCGGTCAGTTATTTGAAGGTCATCACCTGCAACAACCTTTCCGATCCGCTGGGGCATGGTCTGTGGGAGGGCGTGCCGCTGCGCGATGTGCTGTGGCAGTGCGGGCCGGTAGAAAACCTGCGCCATGTCTGGTATCACGGCCACCACAACGAGGACCCGAAGCAGATCTTCAAATGCTACCTGCCGATAAACCGCGTCTTTGAAGATCCGCCGGGAGAGCTGCCGGTGATGCTCTGCTACAAGCTTAATGGCGAATTTCTCACCGGTGAGCGCGGCGGGCCGGTGCGCATGATTGTGCCGGAGGCCTATGGTTTCAAATCGGTGAAGTGGCTGCAGCGCATCGGCTTCACGAATGCGCATCAGTCCGACGACACCTACGCGAACGGCAACAACGACATCAACTCGTGGCTCAAGACCTTCGCGCGTTTTGGCGATTTGCCGGACAAACTCAGCGCGAAAGATGAACTGACACTGCATGGCAATGCGCAGGTGGGCATCTCAGGTCTCAAGGAGGTGCAGTACTGGCTGCGCAATGTGAATGAGCCGCTGCCTGCAAACGATCCGCATTTCACGCAGGCGCCGTGGCAGGAGGCGCAGATCGTGCCGTTTGATAGCAGCGGCATTGCAGGCTTCAAAGGAGCGCCGCTGCACCCGGTGCAGTTTGATCCGGTGACGCGCAAGCCGCGCCAGTGGCCGCTGCGACACACGCTGTGCCGCTGGACGGCCAAACCCATCAAGCTGGCGGCAGGGAAGTATGAACTGCGCTGCCGGACGATCGATGAAAACGGAATTGCGCAGCCGATGCCGCGTCCGTTTCCGAAGTCCGGGAAAAACAATATTCAGAAAGCGCTGCTGGAAGTGCTGGCGTGACGTCGCCTGATTTTCAGTGTGACAACAATGAGGGTGGTGTCCGGCCCGGATGCTGCTCTACTTTGGCCGCATGTATTCATCCACTGTTCCCTGGAAAGTCCTGTCGGCCAATGTCGGTGTCGGAATCCTCACTCCAGGCTGGACGCTTGACGTGGTTTATCCGGACTTTGCGGAACCAAGGAGTTTTGTTCTGGATGTCGTTTTTGATTCACCCTTTTCGACCATCCCTGTCGTGCATCTCGGCCTCACGGGTTTCGACATGGATCGGCGGGAAAGCTCGCGCATCACGGTGAAAGCAGTGAATGTCACGGAGTTCGGCTTTCAGGCGGTCATCTCCACGTGGGATGCATCAAGGGTGTTTTCCGTGGAGTTCAACTGGCTGGCCATCGGGGCCTGATCACGGCTTGCGAAAGCACCAGGAGCGGTAGGAGAGCTCGCCAGACTTCAGCGCCTCATACACACGCGCGCCCGGCAGTCCGGCGAAGTCGCGGCCCAGGGAGTGCAGAAACTTGGGCAGGCGCTGGCAGATGAGGGCCTCGCTGCGTGCGGCATTGGTTTCCATGCCACGCAGCACCTCGGGGCGGATGTCGCGGGTCTGCACGATATCGAGCGGTGATTGGGCGATGGCCTGCTCCCACTCGGCCCATTGATCGCGGAAGCGAAAGTCGGCGTAGAGGAAGTGACCGCCCGTTTTCAGCACGCGCGCGACTTTGGCCAGGAAGCCGGGGAAGTCGGGGTAGCAGTGTGAGGCTTCGACATTGATCACCGCATCAAACGTTTGCGGAGGGAAGGGGAGGGACTGCGCATCTCCCTGCACAAAGCGGAGGCCCGGCACCTGATGGCGCTTCTTGCAGAAGGCGATGCCGGTGGGATTGAGATCGAGCCCCGTGTAGCTGGCAGGATGCAGCGTGCGGGTGAGCCAGGCGGCGCCGCCGCCATGGCCGCAGCTCACCTCCAGCACGTTTTTGCCCTGCAGATCCACCTGCGTGGCCACGTGGTGGTAGAGCTGGATGCAGGCGCGATTCGGTTCGTCAGCGGGGTCGAGCTTCAAGCCCACGGGCGGATCGGTTTCAAAGGCGTAGTTCAAAAACAGCACTTCTTCGCTGCGCAACCGGCGTGTGAGGTAGGGATACCACAGCTGCCAGATGGCTTTGCGGACCGGGCCGATGGAGAAGAGGCGTTCGAGGAGGGACATGGAAGGGCAAAGCCTGCGAGATGATGGTGGCGGATGCAACTTGCCAGTTGGCATTCGTTGTGCGGGAATAGAACCGCCGCCTGCGCCTCACACCTGGAACTGCATGCTTTGTCAGCCATGAAAGATCGTTCCCACATTCCCTCCAGCGAGGTCACACCTGAGGAGACTTTTCTCAACCGGCGCTTCTTCATCAAGTCCGCCATCTGGGCGGGCTCCACACTGGCCACGGCGGGGCTGTACCGCACCTTCAGCCCACGGCCCGAAGTGGCGAATACGGGAGCCGCCATCGCCACGGTGGCGGAGCCTGCGTTGCAGACGGCTTTGGCGGCGGATGAGAAGGTGAACTCGTTCACCGACATCGCGGGCTACAACAACTACTACGAGTTTTCGACGGACAAATCCGAGGTGGCTGCGAAGGCGAAAAATTTTGTGACGGATCCGTGGAGCGTGCAGGTGGACGGGCTGGTGCAGAAGCCGCGCACCTTTGATCTGGCGGACCTGCTCAAGTTTGAATCCGTGGAGCGCACCTACCGTTTTCGCTGTGTGGAAGGATGGTCGATGGTCATCCCTTGGGTGGGGTTTCCGCTGTCCAAATTATTGAACCTGGTGGAACCGCTGAGTGCGGCGACGCATGTGGCGTTTGAGACTTATTATGACATCAAGCAGATGCCGGACTCACGCTATGCGGGCATTGATCTGCCCTATGTGGAAGGTCTGCGGCTGGATGAGGCCATGCACCCGCTGACGCTGCTGGCCACGGGACTGTATGGCAAGACGCTGCCGAATCAAAACGGTGCGCCGGTGCGGCTGGTGGTGCCGTGGAAGTATGGCTTCAAGAGCATCAAGTCGGTGGTAAAGATCACGCTGATGGACCGCGAGCCGCCCACCACCTGGAGTCTGGCCAATCCGGGGGAGTACGGTTTCTACTCCAATGTGAACCCCAAGGTGGATCACCCGCGCTGGTCGCAGGCGCATGAGCGGCGCATTGGCGAGATGGGATCGCGGCCCACGCTCATGTTCAACGGCTACGCGGAGCAGGTGGCGCATCTCTACAAGGGCATGGACCTCAGCGTGGATTTTTGACCTGTATGACCTTCAGCGCAGACACACGATTTCACCGGCAGCTCTTTGTCTTCAATGGCCTGCTGCCCGCCGTGCTCATCTTGATTGACGGCTGGCGCGGAAAGCTGGGGGCGAATCCAGTGGAGTTCGTCACGCGGGCCACGGGTGTGCTGACGCTGTTCTTCCTCATGCTCACGCTGCTGGTGACACCGCTGCGGAAAATCTATGGCTGGAACTGGCTGCTCAAGCAGCGCCGCCTGCTGGGACTGTATGCGTTCTTTTATGGACTCGCGCATCTGCTCACCTATCTGGCCTATGATCGTGACTGGCAGCTGGGAACCGTGGTGGGAGACGTGTACAAGCGGCCCTTCATTGCCATCGGCATGTTCAGCTTTCTGCTGATGGTGCCGCTGGCTGTCACCTCCACCAATGCGATGATCAAGAAGCTCGGAGGCCCGCGCTGGGCGCAGCTTCATCGCCTCACCTATTACATCACTATCGGTGGTGTGCTGCACTACTGGATCATCGTGAAGTCGGATGTGACTTATCCATTCTTCTTCGCGGTGGTGCTGGCGCTGTTGCTGGGATACCGCGTGGTGATGAGCATAAAAAAAGCGCGAGGTGCTGCACCCCGCGCTTCGTGAGATTTTTGGACTTTGCTTATTTCGCGGGAACGGCGTTCCAGACCTTGATGTCGTCAAACCAGCCGCTCTGGCCGGCGACGCCGAGTTCGATCTTGGACTTCGTTTCGTGACCAATGCCAGCGGACTTGAGGAAGGCGACGGCTTTGCCATCGATGCTCACGCGCATTTCATCGCCCACGGTTTCCACCACGACGGTGTATTCCTTGTTCTGCTCCAGCTTCACGGGGAAGGTGGCGCTCTTGCCGGCCATAAGCTTGTTCACTTCGTCCTTCTTGGCGGGGTCCTTGCGGAGTTCCTTGATGATCATGTTCTGGCTGCCTTCGCGCTCATCCATGATGGTCACCTTGTCGAGACGCACCTGGGCGCGGCAGAGGTGGCCGTAATGGGCGGCGGTGTATTTGCGGTCGTCGAATTCCACATCCATCATCGTGCAGCCGTCGAAGCGCATCTTCACCTCGATCACGGTGTCCTTGGTGGGGACTTCCAGGCCGTAGACGGCGGCATGCGCGGTGATGACGGACTTGCCATCCTTGGAGGGCTGGTCCTTCACGCGGGTCTGCGTGCCTTTGAGGGCGTTGTTTTCAAAGACGAAGGTGTCCACCACGCGGTGCCAGCGCTTGTCGTGCTCGCTGCCGTTCATGTCATCGGAGAAGAGCAGTTCCTTCTTTTCGGCGATGGGCTTGGAAGGGATCTTGGGAAGGTCAGCTGCAAAAGCCGCAGCACTGATGAGGAGGAAAGGGGCAAGGAGGGGGCGGATGTTCATGGGCGCAAGGTAACGAGTAAATTTGGCGAGTTCATGCGCTGAAATTGCCGAACTTAAGTCAGCACTTGAGTTTCATGCCCGCGAAGTGTTTGGTCATTGCCTATGAGCCAACCTGCCTGCCCGATGTGCGAGATGAATGATGTCCTGGACCACGCCGACCGCTATGAATGCATGACCTGCGGCCACGAGTGGCCGAAGGAGGCTGCGGCAGACGAGCCGGAAGCTGAACGCGTGGTGAAAGACGCCTACGGTGCGGTGCTCGCGGACGGTGACATCGTGGCGATGATCAAGGATCTGAAGCTCAAGGGCTCCAATGAAGTGCTCAAAGTCGGCACCAAATCCAAGCCCATCCGTCTGGTGGACGGCGACCACGAGATCTCCTGCAAGATGGACGGGATCGCGATCGGCCTGAAGGCCTGCTTTGTGAAGAAGGTCGTCAGCTAGGCGGCCGGCGCAGCAGCCGCTACATTCAGCTTGGGATTGATCACATGGCGCCACCATGGGGGCAGCAGCACCATGGCGATGGCCCAGAAGTAACCCACCGGAAGCTTGGGGGCCTCGGGCTCCGGGTCCAGGAGGTAGTACGGCTTCACCGCGATGTGGTGGTAGGAGTGGTGGCCGACGCGGTAGGTGATGTAGCTGGAGAAAAAGTGGTAGGTGTCCCAGGAGTGTTCCGGTCCGGTCTTTTCATATTCACCGTCCGTCTTTTGGCGCATGAGGCCGTAGTGCTGGATGTAATTGACCGACTCCAGAACGATGTGTGCGCCAAGAATGTGAGCCAGATAAAACAGCGTTCCGTTCGGTCCTGAAACCAGGAACAGGCCGGTCAGGAGCGCCACCTGGCCCAGGGCGTAGATGAGCATTTTGTTCTTCAGCAGGCCCTCACCATTGCAGCGGCGTGCCTCCATTTTCCAGCAACGGATCATGCTGCCGGGAATGGTGCGGAAGATGTAGGAGTAGATGCTTTCGTTCATCCAGGCGGTGTTCTCATCCTGATCCGTTCCGGCGTGGACGTGATGGCTGCGGATGTGAATGAGCTTGTAGTGTGGGTAGAACAAGAAGGTGGTGAGCAGCCGCTGCGTGATTTGATCGAGCGCGTCCTTCCCATGCAGCAGCTCATGCGCCGCGCCAAAACCAATGCCGCCCAGAAGGCTTGCTGAGGCGATCAGGATGCCAATTTCCATGGCATTGAAACGATCCAGGGACATGGCCAGCCAGACGACCGAGGCCATGTAGAACAAAGCGTAGAGGCGGGTGTTCCAGTGCAGCACGGCCAGATGTGCTGGGGTGAACTCGGACTTGTCAAAATGAGCGTCATCCTGCCAGCCGGTGATCCAGTCCAGCAAAGGCAGTGCGACCTGCAAAAAGACAATCGGCAGCAGCAGCCACCAGCCGCCGCCCCAAACACCCAAGGCCAGCATGACAAAGAGAGAATGGGGCAAAAGGCAGAAAAGGACGTGGCGGCTTACCGGCGGCTTGGTCTGGCTTTCAGGGGCGGGGGATTCCATGATGGCGTGATATATAAGGATGCGACTGAGCCTTGAATAGAACGGAACCAAGGCTGCAAGTTCACCTTCAGCATTTCTTGGACCCGGTCAGATAGGATGATGCGAGCGTGTGCCTTCCATGGCCACTAAAACTTTATTTAGCCGGGCGTTTTCGGGAGAAGATGGCGTTAGGGTGGCAGCCACGTTCTCTCTCGTATATTGTCTTTTATTATGTCTGAAATATCCTCAGCCCCCTCTCCCCAGCTCTTCTTTGAAACGATCAACGCCTTTCAGAAATCGGCGGCCTTGAAGGCCGCGATTGATCTGGGTTTGTTCGCCGCCATTGGCAATACTCCATCGACTGCTGCGGAGATCGCGACGCTCTGCCAGTGCCCGCAGCGCGGCATCCGCATCCTGGCGGACAACCTGACGATTCTCGGATTTCTCACGAAGGAGGGGGCGTCTTACACGCTCACGCCCTCTTCAGCGGTTTTCCTGGTGGAAAGTTCTCCTGCTTACATGGGAGATGCCGTGAAGTTTCTGTTCGCTCCCGGTCTGACGGAAGCCTTCACCGATCTCGCCTCCACCATTCGTCGCGGGCGGCTGCACACGACGGAGGAGGGCACCACGGCGGCGGATCATCCGGCCTGGGTGGAATTTGCCCGCGCCATGGGGCCGATGATGGCACCCACTTCGCAAGGGGCGGCGGAGCTCGTGCCGCTGGACCCAGCCCGCGACACCCGGGTGCTGGACATCTCAGCCAGTCATGGGGCCTATGGCATCGCCGTTGCGCTGAAGAATCCGCGTGCGCATCTCGTGGCGCTGGACTGGGAGTCCGTGCTGGCTGTGACGGAGGAAAACGCGCAGGCAGCGGGCATTGCGGACCGCTTCAGCAAGATCGTAGGCGATGCCTTCACCGTGGATCTCGGGAGCGACTACGATGTCGTGCTGGTGCCGAATTTCCTGCATCACTTCAATATCGAGGATTGCACGCGCTTTCTAAAACGTGCGCATGCAGCGCTGCGTCCGGGCGGGAAAGTGGTGATCGTGGAATTCGTGCCCAATGCAGATCGCGTCAGCCCGCCGCCCGCTGCGAGCTTCAGTCTCGTCATGCTCGGCACCACGCCGGAGGGCGATGCCTACACCTTCGCCGAGTATCAGCAGATGCTCACGGCGGCCGGCTTCCGCGATGCGGAGTTTCATCCGCTGCCGCCCACGGCGCAGAGCGCGGTGATCGCGATGGCGTGAGGAGAATCACTTCGCGCCAGGGACCAGCCGGCCTTCGTCGATCTCGATGTATTCAAACATGGTCTGCACCGTTCCGGGTGGCAGGCCGATTTCTTCGAGGCGTTCGTTCAGGCGCTGGGTGCCGGCATCGCGCCAGCCGCGCTTGGTCATGAAGGCGTTCCAGACTTCGATCTCCTGCTCGGTGGGCTGGCGGCCTGTCGCATAGGCCCAGGCCAGCAGGCTTTCATCGCTGCCGCCTTTGAGCGTTTCGGCTTCGAGTGCGGTGTAGTCGATCTTGAGGAACTCGCAGCAGCGCCAGTCAAAGCTGCCTTTCGCAGCGCCACGCATGGGCTGCCAGCCTTCGGGCAGCTTGCCTGCGGCGGTGAGGCGAATCTTGTCCAGCATGCGGCCGAAATAGACGAGGCCGTTCACTTGATCGAAAGGGCTGCGGAGTCCGGGAATGAGGGTGGGGTAGGGGAGTGCCATGATGCGGGAGCAAAGCACGGCCCGCGCAGGCCTTCAAGAAACGCCTGCGTGTGCGCAATGGCTTGAAGCGCGCATTGCAAATTGGGCTTTTTAAAAGTATCGGAAGGCATGCGCAGCCAAAAAGTCAGCAACCGAGCCCCCAGACCCTTCAAGACCAAGAATGATCGGTGGACGGGAGTCCGCGTCCCCAAGGTGATTTTCACCGCTCCCAAGCCCGCAGTGCCTGCTGTCAAAACCGACACTGCTGCCGAGAAGCCTGCGGACAAGCCTGCGGATAAGGCTGCTGATGGAAAATAAATCGTGGGGGAAGTGAGCGGCGCGATCTGCACGCAATTGCAGCGGGGTCGCATGCTACAGCTCATAGGTCCGCGCGTGCTGTGGGCCTGGTTCAAGTCCACCGTGGCAGGCCATCTGCCAGGGCGGATCAAGGGCGATCCGCTCCAGCTTCACGGGGCGTTTCTGCTGCATCATGGGCAGGTGATCAAAGGCCACACCTACCGCGATGCCTCGGACCGGCCGGACTACGTGAGGCTCGCGACGCCGTTACAGGCGGTGTGAGGTTTTGTATTCACGACCTTTTGGGTTGCCAGTTTGCGGTGGCTGCGGTGATCGTACTTCATGGCAACTCCTGAGAACGTCCAGATGGCAGCAAACTTCGGTCTCTTCATGCTCGCCGCCGGCGCGCTGGGACTGTTCAGCGGGACGACGCTGGGACGCGGTGGCATGGTGCGGCGTGCGGATGCACCGGGCACGTTTTACGCCACCTGCGGCTCTCATCTGGCGGTGGGGGCTTTTTGTTATTTCGGGCAGTATTTCGCGCGGACGGTTTAAAGTGAAGGCCTCATGCCACGCCTCCTCCTCATCCTTTTTTTCCTGAGCCTTGGGATCTTCGCTCAGAGTCCCACACCTCACACGGTGATCGTGTTTGGGGATTCCATCACCGCCGGCGGAGCCCTGCCCAAGGAGGAGCGCGGGCATCTCTGGGTGACGCAGGTGCAGCAGCAGTCGGCGGGAGCGCTGACGCTGATCAATGAAGGCAAAGGCGGGCGGCCGACGAGTTCGCTCAAAGAGTTTGAGGCGATGCTCACACTCCATGCGAAGGCAGACGCGCTCGTCATCGCGCTTGGCATGAATGATTCACGCGACATCACGCCGCCATGTGTGCCCAAGGCGGTGGCGAATGTGCGGTCGATGATTGTGAAAGCGCGTGCGGCTTATGGCGAGAAACTGCCGGTGCTGCTCGTGGGGCCCTCGAATATCAACAAGGCTGCGCTGGGGCCGACGAAGCCTATCGCTAAAGAACGCGAGGCCAAGCTGCGTGAACTCGGCGCTGCGTTTGAGAAGCTTGCGGTTGAAATGAAGTGCGAGTTTGTCAGCCTCTTCGGAGTCGTGCCCGATTCATCCCTGCTCAAAGATGGCGTGCATCCCGATGGTGCCGGGAATGACGCCATCGCGAAGGTGATGGGGGAGAAGTTGAAGGCGCTGGGCTGGTAGTGGCAAACAAAGTAGTCCTCTCGCTCCGCGAGAGCGCGACAGCGTCTTGGAGTGCGTGCGGCAAGCCTGGGCGCGACGCCGCCTTCGCGGGCCGGACGACAGGCTTAGGCCGAAGAACCTATTGAACCCCGCGAAAGCGGTGTCGTCGAGGCAAGGGTATTGCCCTTGCCGCTATGCCACCGCACTCCAAGACGCTCTCGCGCTGTTAGCAGATGGCACATTCTCCCATCACCGCAGCATCATCCACAGCGTGCTGGAGCCGTGGCCGGGTGGGAAGTCCATGGGGGTGCCGAGCTTGAGGTAGTCGGCGGTGCGGCGCTTGCCCTTCGCACACCAGCGGGCGCTACGCTCCAGGCTGGCGAGATCGAGCTTGGTGCAGTTTGTGGAAAGCAGGATGGCGCATTTCTGCGCAGCCACTTCCAGCGCGGCATCGAGCAGGTCTTCAATGTGATCCTCCACCTGCCAGCGGCGGCCGTTCTTGCTGCGGGAGAAGGTGGGCGGATCGAGGATGATGGCGTCAAAGCGCTCGCCGCGAACACAGAGCTGGGGCAGCAGCTCTGCGGCATCATCTGCCACAAAGCGGTGCTTTGTTTCTGCGATGCCATTGAGCGCGAGATTTTGTCTGCCGCGATCGAGCGATTTGCGGGACAGATCCACGCTCAGCGTCTCCGCGCCTGCGAGCGCGGCCACCAGCGAGAAGCTGCAGGTGTAGGCAAAAGTGTTGAGCACACGCTTGGGCTTCAGCGCGTGCAGCTTGGCGCGGTTGAGGCGCTGATCCAGAAACAGGCCGTGGCTGTAGCTGGCACCGATGTCGAGGCCGTAGCGAATGCCGGCTTCTGTGACCACCGTGGTGAGCGGCAGCGAGGCATCGCCGCTGTGCAGCACGGGCGAGACGCGGTCGGCGTTCTTCAAAGGCAGGAAGCGGTGGAAGACGCGCGCGGGCTGCCAGCCGGAATTCGTGCACCACGTGGCCAGCCCGGCGGCCAGTAAATCACGGGCGTCGTCGCTCTTGTAGGAAAGGATCACGTCATCTCCCAGACGCTCCACCCAGCCGCCGGGGCCTGAGGCGAGTCGATGCGCGTTGGTGCCTGCGGCTTCGATCGTTTTGCACTGGGCGGGAGTCATCCATGTCACGGATGGAGAGGCAGGACGTGGGTCGGGGGGAAGGTTCACTGCCTCACTCCTGCCGCAGGAAGGGCGGCGAGGCAATCAGAGTCGGCTGCAGACTCTCCAGGCCTTTTTGCCGGTGTCTCCAGCCTTCCATCTTGCCAAAACCTTTGCCCTTGTGGCATATAGGCCCTGGCTCTGCACAGGTGCGCAGAATCGAACCATGTTTGTCCAATGAGCACCAAACGACTTTCAAAATGGACGCAGATCAGCTCATAGCAGGCAGTGTTGAAAAGCTGAATTCACAGGGCCGGCAACTGACGACCGGCCTCCTGTCCGCGACGGGAGGATTCATCAAGCTGGACATACCACCGCCGGTCAGTGTGACTGAATGGGCTGCAACTGCCGAGTTGATGGGACTGACTCCGCCACCGTTTATCACCCGATTATACACCGAAGTCGGTGGCGGGCGGGTCGGCCCATTCTATGGAACCTTGTCAGCCGATGATTCTGAGACTGGCCTGGCAAGAACCTATCGGGGCCGTGTGGACATGAACAAGCGCTATCCGTCCTGGTTTTGGCCGCCCTCTCTGCTTCCCCTTCTTGATGCCGGTTGCGGAATTCTTCACTGTGTTGACTGCACCAGCAGCGATCTTCAGGTCATCCGTTATGATCCCAATGTGTATGAGCAGCGACCCAAGGATATGGGGCGGTGTTTTACGACCGGCTTGTTCAGTCTTTATGATGTCTGGAACTCATGGCTGACCGAAATGCCACTGCCCGATAAGACCAGGATGCCTTGGACCGCCTACGCTGGTTTGGTGCCTGAAGGCAAGCGTCTTCAGAATCGACGGCGGAGGCCAGGCGAGAAAGATCAACTCACCATGGACTTTTAGCTGCGGCCTCATCACTCGGTTAAGAGCATGCATCGCTGAATTTGACACCGCGAGCAGAAAGATTCCAGGAGCGCGGACCTCCTGAGTCCGCAGCAGGTTGCTCGCGCAGAAGGGGACCTTTTCGGCCCGGCGTATGGAAACCAGGATGATGCTGGAGGCTGCGATGCTGAAGGAATGTGCGGAGGCTTGGATGCACGCGGAGTGCTGCGGACTGGAAGTCCGCGCTCCAAGGGCGCTTTGGCATGCGGCGCTCCATCTCACGACGACAGGCCTTAACCGAGTGCACTTCATGCCTGGTATTTTATATCACACCGTTGGCGGCCACTGCGCGCCTGCGAGTTCCTTGGGCAGTTGCTTGGGATCGGTGGGATATATGAGCGAGAGGTCGGGCTTGGTCGTGGCACCGGGGAGAAATTCGGTTTCCTCGGGTGCGCCGATGATGAGCCAGAGCACTTCTTCGGCGGTGTCGTTAAACACCTGGCGCAGTTGATCCGGGCCGACATGGACGCCGCCATGCTTGGGCACGGTGAGTGTTTCATCGCCCACGCGTATGCGGCCCGTTCCTTCGAGGACGAAATAAAACTCCTCGGCGCGGAGGTGCTTGTGCAGGGTGTTCGCGCTCATGGGCGGCATGCGCCAGAGGCGTGCGCCCATGTTTTCGCTGCCAGTGCGCTCCAGAAAATCCGCGTTCGGGATGCGCATGAGATTCGACAGACGCCAGGTGAGATCATCCGGCGTGATGAGATGGAAGCCTTGCACGGGGTTCATGAGCTTGCAGAAGTATGCGCCGCCTCGCGCTTCCGCAACTGCCCGCAGGCGGCATCGATGTCCGGCCCACGTGCGCGGCGGAGATGGGCCACGGTGCCATGGGCGCGGAGTTCGGTGAGGAATGCTTCCGTTTGCTCCAGGCTGCTCGGCGCATAGGTGCGGCCACGCAGGCTGAGGCCGGTGGCATTGTAGCGCAGCAAATTCACATGCATGCGCCGTCCATCCAGCAGACGCGACAGATCGCGGGCCTGCGCGAGGGAATCGTTCACGCCATCCAGCAGGCAGTACTGAATGGTGGTGATGCGGCCGCTGCTGGCCTGGTAGCGGTCCACGGCGGCGAGCACGTCCTGCACATCAAAGCGTTTGCCCATCGGCAGCAGGTCGGCACGCGTGGCGTCATCCGGCGCGTGCAGAGACAGCGCGAGATGCACGCCGAGATCCGCCTCGCGCAGTTCATCAATGCCGGGCACGATGCCCACGGTGGAGATGGTGATCTGCCGCCAGCCAAACGCACCGAGCGTGGGCGCGGCGATGCGCTGCACGGCGGCGAGCACGTTTTTGAGATTCAGCATCGGCTCGCCCATGCCCATGAAGACGATGGTGCGCAGCGTGCGGCCGGCGGCGCGTGCCTCGCGGCGCAGGTGGATGAACTGCTCCACGATTTCGCCGGAGGTGAGATTGCGCTCAAAGCCGGTCTGCGTGGTGGCGCAGAAGTCACAGCCCATGGCGCAGCCCACCTGGCTGGAGATGCAGCCCGCTGCACGGTCCGGGTGGAAGTCCGGCATCAGCACGGACTCCACGGTGCGGCCGTCATGCAGGCGCAGCAGGAGCTTGGCCGTACCATCTTCAGACACCTGCCGCATGGCGAGGCTGGCGGCGGCGGTGGGAAAGGCGGTATTGAGCTGCTCCTCCAGCTTCTCGGGCCAGAGGAAATCGGTGCGCGTTTTCGGCGGCTGCGCAGCCAGCAGACTGCGGATCACGCGTGGGGCGTGCGCGGTGTTGAAGCCGTGGTCTTGCATCCACGTGCCCAGCTCCTCGGCAGAGAGGTCGGGCAGGGCGCGTGCGATGATGGCGCGGGTGCTCATTTCGATGAAGGGGCGCGTTTTTTCGAGGCCTTGGCCTTGGGATTGAAAGCGAGCGCGAGGTCCACCCAATGACGCAGATCCTGCTCGGATTCGTAGCCTTCCGGATGCACAAAGACATAGCCCTTCATGGGCCTGCCGGTGAAGTCCATCGGCCTGCAGCCAGGGCGTTTCAGAGACTCGGCCTCCACGGCAGGATCCAGCCGCACCATGAGGCGTGCCTGCGTCACGCCGAGGCACATCTTGTCATTCACCATGAAGCACAGCCCGCCCATCATCGACTTCGTAGTGAAGCGAAGGCGTCGGGCGGTGAGCAGATCGGTGATGCGATCCGCAAGTGAAGTGTCGTAAGGCATGGAGGCTCAGCTATGGGGACGGCGGAAGACTTTGCGAGCCTTTTCCACCTTGGCGCGGATGAAGCAACCTTCCGCGTGGTCATTGATGAGACCCATCGCCTGCATGAAGGCATACACCGTCGTCGGGCCGACGAATTTCCAGCCGCGCTTTTTCAGCTCCTTGGAAAGCGCGACGGATGCCGCCGAGGTGGACGCGGTCTGCGGTTCTGCGAGTGTCCGGGCATCCGGCTCATAGCGCCAGACAAAGGCGGCGAGGGAGCCTTCCTGCTTCACCAGCTCCTGCGCACGCCGTGCGTTGTTGATGACGGCCTCGATCTTGCCGCGATGGCGGATGATGCCAGCGTCTTGAAGCAGGAGCGCCACGTCCTTCTCCGTGAAGCGTGCCACGCGGTCGAAATCAAAGTCATGGAAGGCACGGCGGAAATTTTCGCGTTTCGCGAGGATGGTGCGCCAGCTCAGTCCGGACTGGAATCCCTCCAGGCAGAGCTTTTCAAATAGCCGGTGGTCATCCGCCACGGGGAAGCCCCACTCGGTGTCGTGGTAGGCGGGGAATTCCGGTGCGGAGGCGCACCAGTGGCAGCGTTGTTTGCCATCGTCGGTGGAGGTGTGGGTCAGGCTCATGGAGGTTCAGGAGACGAGAAATTGCAGACGCTCATCAGCCATGCCGGGATCGAGCTCGTGGATCTCAGCGGTCACGATGCCCTCGGCGACAAAGGGATCTTCGTTCACGCGCTGCTGCAGTGCGGCGTGCGTGGTCTGGTGCGCGAGGAGGCCGCCACCGAGACCGGGCTCAAGACTGCCCGCCAGCAGGAAGACGCCTTCGGCGAAGCTGCGTTTGAGCCAGGCCTTGTGACCGTCCATGAACTGGCCGGCCTGGCTTTTCCTGTCCGTGAACTTGAGGAAGACGATGAACATGAGAGTGGAGTGAGGTGTGGGGTTTGAAGAGGGAAAGATCAGCGTTTGCTGCGGCGGGCGGGCCGCGTGCCCAGGCCGGCGAGCCACGCATGCACACGATGCACTTCCGCGCGGATGAAGGACTCATCGTGGAAGGCCTGCGCCAGAGTGGCGGTGCCCTGGCTCCAGGCCAGCAGGTGCATCGCATGCGCCCTGGATTCGCCGCCGCAGCCGAGTTGCTCAAACTGGCGTTTCAACCAGTCACGGAAGAGGCCGAAGATCTTGTTCGCATGCGCGAGCGCGGCGTGCTCCAGCTTGGCCAGCTCCGTGCAGAGCGTGCCCACCGGGCAGCCGTGGAGCAGGATCCTTGCGCGGTTCATGATGAGGATGTTGATGAAGCTGCTGATGCGCTCCGCCGCAGTGCAGCCTTCGGCCTCCCACTGCTCCAGCATGCCGCGTGTGCGCCGCAGCCGCAGGTCGATCACGGCTTCCAGAATGTCGTCCCGCGTCTTGAAGTGGAAGGTCAGATTTCCGCGCGTGATCTGCACCTCCGCCGCGATGTCCGCGACGGACGTGTATTCGAAGCCCTTCTGGTAAAACAGACGGTCTGCGGTTTCGATGATCCGGTCTCGTGTGGTCGGGGCGCTCATGCGGGCCTTATGCCGCCGAATTAGGACAAATGTCCTAATGTGTCAAGCGCGTGATCCGGCTGCAATTTCCTCGCATGCCCCGCGTTTTCGCCCTCATGACCACGCCTCTTCGTCTTGCCGCCCTGTGTTTTGCCTTTACTTGCACCGTCCTGCCATCCCATGTCCCATGCCCAGACGGGAGATGCGGAATACAAGCCGGAGCTGTTTCAGAATTTGAAGCTGGTGTACTCGGACAACTTTGACGGCCCGCTGAACACGGAGTTTTGGGAGGTGCGGCAGAGCACCACGTGGGCGGTGAAGGACGGCGTGCTCACCGGCAGCCCTTCGTCCAAGGAGTTTCAGGACAAGAAGAAGGCCAGCGCCGATCCCTCCCACGCGGGGCTGAAGCCCGTCATCTGGCTCAAGAAGGTGCCGGAGAATTTCGTCTGCGCCATGCGGGTGCGCTATGATGCCACGACCTACCAGAAAGGCTTTCCGCTCTTCGATCTGGGTCACCACATCCACACCCTGAGCTTCAGCGAGAAGGCCACGACACTGGCGATCAAAAAGAAGGTGGAGACCCTGCCCGTGGCGGAGCCGCTCTTTGCGCTGAACCAATGGCATGACGTGGTCATCGAGCTGAAGAAAGGCACCCTCCTTCTCAAGATCGACGGCAAGAAGCATGTCTTTGAAAGCAAGAACATCGACATGACCGGCCAGGCGCAGATCGACTTCAAAGCCGTCGATTTCGGCACCTGCCAGATCGATTCCATCAAGCTGTGGGAGGGGAAGTGAGGGGCGCTTTCTCCTCATTGTTCCCGGCGCAGTCGCTCGAGTTCTTTCTTCAAAGGCTGCCAGTAGGCCTGGTCTTGAAGTCGTTCCTGCCTTTCTTCGTCTTCCAGCGCTGCTGACAGAGCCTGTTCATCTCCTGCTATGGCATGTTGGATCAATGCGCGTGATTCCGTGGCAGCCTTGGCGAGGGCCGGATGTGATTGGGCAAGATCACACAGCAATGTCGTGGTGCGCAGTTCTTGAAACCAAAAGGCGAGTTGTTCAGGGGTCGGTGTGGATTGATTGGCAAAGTAGTTTGCCTCCACCAACCGACGAATCATGGGCCAGTCTTTGTCACGTTGGGTTTTTTTTGCCCGGACGAGATCCGGTAGTGAAAGCAGATCACACAGGGTGCCATCGTCCATTTCCAAGGTGGTGCGCCGATCCCAAAGCGCGCTGAAATCAGCGACTCCTCGCATACGAGACATGATGTCAACCCGCATCCCGGCCGCATCGGGGTGGCGGCAGCGAAAGTGAACTGCATGTCCAGCATCAAGATGGTGAAGCAGGAACGGGGGCACAGCGATGACTTCGGCATCCAAGGCCGCGAGAGCAGTCAGGAGTCGCTCGGCGTTCGCCTCGCTCGCGAGGATGGCGAGATCCGTATCGCGGCTAAACTCCGCTGCGCCGTATAACACGCAGGCCTGGCCGCCCATCAGCAGGCACTGGACGTGGTGCTCGCGCATCGAAGAAAGGACTTTGCGTATCGGGTTCGGGATCAAGGGTGCCTCCTAGTGAGAGATAGGTCTGCCACAACCGCGTTGTCTCTGTCCAGCGTTGAGCCGGAGTAAGCCGATACCATTCGGCCCACTCGTCGCCCACCAGTTCTTCTGCGCTGATCATCACAGGCAATTTAGGCTGCAATCGTCACTCTTCAAGCCGCACGCTTCAGCTTCTCACCTCAGAGGGAAGCGCGCCAGCTGGCCTCGCTTTTGCCGACGAATGCATGAGCTCGCGGTTTTGTGACACTGGCTGAAACAATCTATCCAGTTCCTCATGCAGAGTCGCGAAGCAACGGGGCAGCTTTTGGAAAAAACCGAAACAAGGCCAGCCGGGCCTGCCTGACTACACGCCTGCGCCGTGCACCTGAATCAGATGCACCTGGAAGATGAGGTCGCTGTTGGCCGGAATGTCGCCCATGGACTGGGGGCCGTAGCCCAGATTGGCGGGGATGTAGAGCAGCCACTGGTCGCCGGGCTTCATGAGCTGCAGCGCCTCTGTCCAGCCGGGGATCACCTGGTTCACGCCAAAGGTGGCGGGGGCACCGCGCTCGTAGGAGCTGTCAAACACGGTGCCATTGGTCAGCGTGCCCTTGTAGTGCACCGTGGCGGAGTCATACAGCGTGGGAGAGCGCCCGTCTGCAGGCCCGGACGCCAGCACCTTGTAGCGCAGCCCGCTCGGGGTGGAGATCATGCCATCGGTGGATGGCGTACCGCTGATGGCCGGAGTGGCGGCGGATGGTGAAGCAGGCTCGGACTTCTTGCCGCTCTCGCAGCTGGTCATGAGAAGCAGGAGTGCGGCGGACAGGGTGAAGGACAATGAAGAGCGTTTCATGGTGACTGCGGTGGGTAGGGTGGTGCGGAGGCGTCGATTGGGATGGGCCCCGTGGTGGCGGAAGATGTGGGCGGGAAACGGCCCACGCGCAACCGGGATGCGTGGTGCTGCAATGAGCTGCGAGCAGGGGAATGGCGGAGGGCTGGGTGAGTGGCGAGATGCTTGGTGGCCTCGCGGCATGGCGTTTTGCGAAACGGATTTCTGGAAAGCGAGCGTGGCGACGCTCGCGGCGGCTTGAGGACAAGCCGCCCTACCTCGCGCTGGGCGCTCTCATATCCAGCGCAGGTAGGGCTGGCTGTCCTCAGCCAGCCGCCGTCGGAGCCCACGATCTTCGAGCAAGAAGCAGCCTGCTAAACGGAAATGAGTTTTGCGAAGCGCTGCAACCCGCTTGGGGGAGGGTTCAGTCAGTTGTGTCAGTTCTGTCAGTGCGTTTTGAAAGAGGGAGCCTTTTTTTCATCGCTCCAGGTGAAGAATTGCATGCCCCAAGTTGCCTTGTGGCTGTGCAACAACGTTCGGCTCCGCATCATCCATGCTTCTTAGGAAACCTCATGCGCCTTGCGGTTGCGGCGCGCCTCCTTGTTCCACAGGAACAGGGCAGCTTTGTCAGACGCTGCCCCCAACCGAGGGGTTTTGGAGGTTTCGGAGGTTTTGGAGGCTCATTTAAAAAGGGGGAGTGTTTTTTACACGTGGGGATTCCCGTAGTGGCATGACTCAAGGGGTCCTGAATGACGTGCCAGTAGATGCTATCGCATGATATTCACTGGTAATTATCACGGGCATGGCCTCACTTTGTTCCTCTGGCTGAATTCACTGCGCTACGGTTTCTGCCTGCCTACCAGGGGTGAAGGACAGCAGACTAACTAGAGAGCCTGGGTTTGATGAACCGTAGCGCAGCGGAGATAGACGAAGTCAAACAGGTGAAACCCACCTACCGTGATTCAATCCATTTCCGTGGATCCAGACGGTAGTACCTGGCCAGCTCTGTGTACATCTCCGGCCGCTCATTGTACAGCTTGTGCGGTTTCTCAAAGAAGGTCTCAGTGGCCACGGCGAAGAACTCCGCAGGATTGGTGGCGCCGTAGGCATCCAGCACCTTCTCGGTGCCCTCCTCCGTGCGCTCCAGGAAGTCGGCGTAGTTGTCATGGAAAACGTGGGACCACGTGCGGTAGGCGGCACCGCTGGACAGGGAGGGTGCTCCATCGGTGGGACCGTCCTCATGGTCCAGCTGGTGGGCAAACTCATGGAAGGTCACGTTGTCGCCATCGTGAATATAGCGTGCTCCGTGAGTCACGGAATCCCAGGCCAGCACCACGGTGCCCCAGTGGGAGGATTCCCCCAGCCGGTGCACTTCTCCCTCACTCACGATGCCGTGGGCATCTCTGAGCTGGCTTACCGAGCTGAAGGTGGTGGGGTAGAGGTATACCGCGCTCAGCTTCGGATAAGGTCTCCCCGTGCGCTGCACCACCAGCAGGCAGGCCTGCGCTGCCACGGTGAGGATCATGGCCTCCGTCAGCTCCAGCCCGCCACAGCCTTCAAAACGGATGGTGGAGATGAACTGCGCGATCCTCTCGTGAAGTCGCAGCCGCAGCTCCTCAGGCAGGTGGGCATACAGCGGTACATTCTGCTGCAGCAGGGCGATCCATTCCTCATTGAACACCACTGGCTCCTTTGTCTCGATGCCTATCAGCGCCTTCAGTTTCTCCCAGATCATGGGGCGGAGGGTAGTGCATGAGTAGCTGGCTGCCAGAGCATTTGAAAAGCTGGCCCATGACTGTGCGGCAGGGTGGTTCTTGTTCCAAGAAAGCAGCTCTTCCCAGCTATCCCAACTATGCCCGCAGGGTAGAAAAAATATTCTCACCCTCCCAAAAGGAACCTCCAAAACCTCCAGCCGACCTCCACCTGGGAGGGCGGAAAAATAACTCCCCCTCTCAAAACGAACCCTCAAAACCCTCAAAACCATCAAAACCCCCGAAACCTCCCTTCTGCTTCTCGATGTGGTGGCGGTAGAAAAAATATTCTTCCCTGCAAAACACACCGACGAAACCCCTCAGGTGGGCAGCATCTGGCAAAGTTGCCCTGTTCCTGTGGAACAGGGAGCGCGCCGCAACCATAAGGGGCATGAGATTCCTCGTGAAGCGTGGGCGATGCGGAGCTGCACCTTGTTGCACAGCAACAAGGCTGCTTTGTGCCAGCCCTCCTGCCACACCCGCAGGTCAGGAAAAATAACTCCCCCTTTTTATATGCACTGACAAAACTGACAGAACTGACGCAACCGGGTTGTGTCAGTTCTGTCAGTGACCTTGAGATGGAAAATGGATGCAAAGCCGCCCTGTTCCTGTGCTCCGCAATCCCAAGTCCTGCCACACGCAGGCCAGTAAAAAAAACACTCCCCCTTTTTAAATGAACCATCAAAACCTCCGAAACCTCCGAAACCCCGGTTTCGTTGGTTTTGCTGGTTCCCTTGGACGGGGAGCGGGAGATGTTTTTCCGCCCGCCTAGGCGACCTCTCAAAAACCGCCCCGAACCGCCGTGCTCCACCTCAGCAACCCGCAGCTTAAAAGCATCGTCTTCTGCCTGGTTGCTGAATCAGGGCACAGCAAAGCTGACTGGGGTGAAAACCAGCAATGGGAAGCAGAAATAGAGCAAGAAACGTGCCATGGAACGGTGGTTTTTTCTTGTCTGCGGGGGCTGTTTGGTTAGCATCGGCCCCCCAACCAGCCTCCAACCAAGGCTCAAGCACCAACCTACCAACCATGACCCCATCCCTGCTGAAACGCACGGGGAGCGGGGCCGCACGGCATGCCTTTGCCGCGCTGGCCGCGCTCGCCACCACCTCCGCCCATGCCGCCGACGGCTCCACCATCAACAGCGGAGACACCGCCTGGCTGCTGACCTCCACCGCGCTGGTGCTCTTCATGATGATCCCCGGCCTGGCGCTGTTTTATGCCGGTCTCGTGCGGGCAAAGAACATCCTCTCCATCCTGATGCAGTGCTTTGCGCTGACGGCCGTGCTCAGCCTCGTCTGGCTGGCCGTGGGGTACTCGCTGGCGTTTTCAGACGGCGGCAGCATCGTCGGTGGTTTCAGCAAAGTCTTCCTCAGCGGCGTCACACCCACGTCCGTGCGCAGCGACTGCCCCACCATCCCGGAGCTGCTGCACTTCGCCTACCAGATGATGTTTTTCCTCATCACCCCGGGGCTGTTCATCGGCGCGTTTGCCGAGCGCATGAAGTTCCAGGCCATCCTGATCTTCAGCGTGGTGTGGAGCCTCGTGGTCTATGTGCCGTGCTGCTACGGCGTCTGGCACAAGGCGGGCGCGTTCTTCGGCCTCACGGGCGTGATCGATCTCGCGGGCGGCATCGTCGTGCACATCACCGCTGCCGTGGCCGCGCTGGTAGCTTGTATTATGGTCGGCCCGCGCCGGGGCTTTCCGCATGCGCAGATGATGCCGCACAACCTTGCCCTCACCGTCACCGGCGCAGGCATGCTGTGGGTGGGCTGGTTTGGCTTCAATGCGGGCAGCCAGCTCGCGGCGAACGGCTCTGCGGCCATGACCCTCGTCGTCACGCACATCTCCGCCAGCTCCGCCGCTGTGGTGTGGATGTTCATCGAGTGGCTGCGCAACGGCCGGCCCAGCGTGCTCGGCATCGCCACCGGCTCCATCGCCGGGCTCGCGGCCATCACCCCGGCATCAGGTAAAGTGGGGCCCGTGGGAGCCCTCTGCATCGGCGCCATTTCTTCGATCATGTGCTGGCTGGCCTGCGCCAAGCTCAAGCAGCGCTTCAAGTACGACGACTCGCTGGACGTCTTCGGCGTGCATGGCGTCGGCGGCTTCGTGGGCACCATCCTCGTGGCCGTGTTTGGCACCACCTCCTTCGCCGGCGGCCTGGGCGATTTCCACATCGGCAGCCAGCTCGTCACGCAGCTCATTGCCTCGCTTTACACCATCCTGCTTTCCGGCATCGCCAGCTACGTCATCCTCAAGGTGATCGATGTCACGCTGGGCCTGCGCGTCAGCCCCGAAGACGAGAACCAGGGCCTCGACCTCGCCGAGCACGGCGAAGCCGCCTACAACGACTGAGTTCAAACCCATGTCGCGGGAGGGAAGGGGAGCGGTGGCAGTCACCACGCCGCTGCCATTCCCTCTTCGCGCATGGCAGGCCGGAAAGTTGCCCTGTTCCTGCGGAACAGGAGAGCGCCTCAACGACGAGCGCTGTGAGGGATTCGTTACGTGTGGGAGATGCGGAGCGGAACCTTGTTGCGCAGCAACAAGGCAACTTTGAGGCCAGCCAGCCTGCACCATGGAATGGTATATAAAAGCAGAAGGAGGTCAGACTTCGATCTTCCAAGTCTCCTTGAGCATCCAGCGCCGCCCTTCGCTTTTCTTGGAAAACTCTTCTTCAGAGCTTAGATCCTCATAGAGGCACCAATCATCTCCTGCCGTGCGGCGATAGCCGGGAAACTCTCCTGCATCCCTGGCGCACAGCAGCCAGCGAAACCTGCCGCTGTTCAAATAGTAATCGGGCGCATGATTAGCAACCAGCAGGAACCCATACCCAATGCCTTCGGAAAAGACCAGAGATTCGGCGTTCCAGGGCGCTGCACCCTGCGATTTTTCTGTGGAAATGCAGATCGGCCAGCGGTTTGCACGCGTCAGAGGATCCGGGCTTGAACGCAAACGTTGCTGCATGAAGGCCAGCCGGGTAGCCTGATAATCGTCCACGAGGAAGCTGACGCAGGTGACTTCGGCGCGGCTCAGCAATTCGCGCAGCTTTTCATAAAAGCCCTTGGGGAAGCACGGCCTTGTACGGCTCTTGTAGTCGGAGCGTGTGAGCTCAAAAGGCGTCTTGGCATCAAAGTCATAGGTATGGCGGCGCAGATCCAGACAAGCCAGCTCCGTGCGAATCAAAAGATCTGTGGATTCTCGCAGGGAAGCCTGGGCCGCCTTCACCTCGGCATACAGCTCGCTTGCCCAGTCTTTGAATGACTGGCTTTCGCGTGCGGTCAGCCAGCAACGGGATTCAGGAGTGGTGTCATCGTAGGCCCAGTCAAAGCAGCGGTCAAAGTCGGCAAGCGGCAGCCAGTTGTCCGGCCATTTGTGGGAGCCTTGGGTGTCCTTCTTTCTCCAACTGCGGAAGTCGTGGACCGAGGGAGGCACGTCCAGCAGCTCCACCCAGATGTATTTCCACACATCACCGGGGCGTTGGATGGCCATCAGCTCGTATACGCGGTATGCCTCGGCGGCATCGGCCAGCAGATGCCGCAGGGCCAGGTCATGAAGCTTCACCTTGAAGGGGAGGGAAGGATCATTTCTCCAGAAGTGGCAGATGAGATCGACGAGCATGGGAATACCATTGTGGAGAACGCTGGCACTGGCGGCAAGCCGCAACTCGATGCTCACGTAATACCAGCTCCATTTCACCCTCGCCAAGGCACTCCATTTCCCGTACTCTCCCGCCAGCCATGCCCATCCATCTCTCCACCCCATCCCGGCGCACGTTTCTCACCCAGCTCGGTGGCGCGGTCGTTTGCGCTCCGGCGCTTCATGCGGCAGACGCGCAGCGGGTGGATGCGGACCGCATCGCCATTCTCAATGACACGCACATCGCCGCCGGGCACACGGCCAGCGCGGCCATCCCCACGCACCTGCGGGAGACGGTGGCCTGGCTCGTCGCGCAGGAGCGGCGGCCTGCGGCAGTCGTCATCAATGGGGACCTCGCCTTGAGCAACGGGCGGCCTGGCGACTATGAGCACTTCGCGCGGCTCATCGCTCCGCTGCGGGAGGCCGGCATGCCCGTGCACCTCACGCTGGGGAATCACGATGACCGTGATGTCTTTTACCAGGTGCTGCAGGCGGAGAAAGCCGCGGAGCCGCCCGTGGTCTCGCGCCATGTCGGCGTCGTCTCATTGGCCAAGGCGAATCTCTTTCTGCTCGATTCGCTTAAAACCGTGGGGCAGGGCGCGGAGGCACGCATCGTCGCGCAGGGGTTGCTCGGCGCGGAGCAGCTCGAATGGCTGGGCCGCATGCTCGATGCGCACCCCGGCAAGCCCGCACTCGTCTTCGCCCATCACAATCCCCGCCTCGGTGGTGAGGAAAAGCACTTCCCCGGTGGGCTGGAAGACTCCGAGCCGCTGTGGGAGCTCCTCGTCTCACGCCCGCAGGTGAAGGCTTATGTCCACGGCCACATCCACCATCGGGATCACTTTCAGCATCGCGGCATTCACATCCTGAACACTCCCGCCACCTCCTACGTGTCCAATCCCACCGCCAGCACCACCGGCTGGACGATGGCCCAGCTCACCGATAAGGGCGCGGACTTCACCACGCTGACACACGCGCCAGACCACGCATGGAATGGCAGGGTGGAGAAGGCGGTGTGGCGGGCTTGAGCTCCGCTGCCTCCTGAGGCAGAAGGCGGAGCGGGGTGCGTGGAGGGTTATTCCGCAGACGCCTGCGTCAGAGGTCCCACATGCACGGAGCCTTTTTTATCTCCGGCGTGCCGGATGGCCTGGGCATGGTAGAAGGTGTTGTTGTCCATGCTCTGGTGATCGTAAAGGAAGGGCGTGTACAGCTTCGGACTGTACTGCTGCAGCGCCACGTTGTTGTTCATCACCAGAGGGCCAATGACGCCTGGAGCGGATTCGAGCACCGTGCCGGTGTGAACCATCTGGACCTTGGGGGAATTTGAGCAGGCGGAGAAGCTGGCGGCCAGACCAGTCAGCGCGAGCAGCATAAAATGATGTTTCATGGTGGTAAGTGGTAAGGAGTTGAAGATGGAGTTTGAGACTCTCAGTTCTAACATTGGACACCAAGGGATCGAACCCAGCTCAAAGAACGAGCTTCCGGTCCACCCCCGAACAGAGGGTCAGGGACTCCATTAGCGCCATGCGGCCGGCCGCCGATGTGATCCTCGCCCACCCCTTATCCACCACCTGCTGGCTGCAGCATCAGTCCGGGGCTGCACTCTGGATCAAGGAGGGGGCTGTCAAAGCTCGGCTCCTGCGCCTTTCTTCTCATCCGGGTTCATGACCACGCTGAAATGTTTGGCGACGCATTTCGGACAGATGCCATGGGTGAACTGGGCGGCGGATCGTGAGGCGACGTATTCCTCCATCTGCTGCCATTCGCCCTCTTCATCCCGGATGTCCTTGCAGTAGGCGCAGGTGGGCAGGAGCCCCTCCAGCGTGCGGACGCGGGCGCGCAGAGCCTGGGTTTGCTCAGAGAGCTTGCCGCACAGGAAGGTGATGAAGAAGAGGATCGCGAGCCGGATGATGGCATTGATGATGGCCACGGGCAGCGTGTAGGGGATGCCCCAGGCGTATTGGATGCTGAACCGGATGAGGCACAGGATGGCCCCCAGCCACAGGGCGGTGCGGAGGCCGCAGTTCCACGCCATCAGCGCCACGGGGATCACAAACAGGAAGGGAAAGAAAACAATGGGGCCCGCCAGGAAGTCGCTGCAGGCCATGAGCAGGGCAATGCAAAACAGCACCCGCTTGTCATTCCAAGGATACCGCTCGAAAAAGTATTCCGACGGAGGTTGGGACGGGGGTCCATTCATGGCTGTGGCCGTTTAAGAAACATGGAATAGGTGCTGCACAAGAGCAAAGTCGTACAAGTGACTATGAATCAGTGACTAAGAGAAGGCAATGGATTCCCAAATCTAAACTAGGGCAAGTCATATCGCGATACGATGGAAGCAGATCTGCCTTTGAGCCGGGGAAGCCCGGGCGCTCGAAACAGACGCGGGCGCTCAAAAAGGTTCGCCGTCCTTGAAATGCGGAACGGCAGGAGACGGGGGCCTTTGCCGGTGAAGGCTGGCGTCCTACCTCTCATCAAACACCCGCTTGAAGAGCGGGCTCAGCAGCTCCGCACCTTCGCGGGTGAGGTGGTGGCTGTCGAAGTAGAGGATCTGGTCGTTTTTCAGGACGCCGTAGAGGCCGCGCGGGTTGAGGAAGAGGTCGGCGGGATCGATGACGGCGGCGCCCATTTGGGCGAGTTCGGCGAATGTGGGCTCCAGGGCGGCATGGGCCTGCCGGTGCTGCTCCTGGCTGAGGCCCAGGGCCTGGAGATCGCCGCCGCGCAGGGCGGTGAGGGCGGCAATGCGGGGGACGTCAAAGCCGGGGGCGGGCACGTCCTTGAGCACGAGCACCTGCGCTCCAGAGGCCATGAGCGTGCGCACGGTGGCGATGAGATCGGCCCGGAACTCGGCGGAAGCGGCAAAGGCGTCCCATTTGGCCGTCATGATCACGTGCGGGATGTGTTCCTTGGAAATGAAGGCCACGACGCTTTCGGCCACCCTGGGCGCGGCTTTGCCGAGGCCGAATTCGCCGGGGCTGATGTAGTGCAGCACCGGGGCGGTGGAGTGAAACCCCGCCAGCACGCCGCGCTGCTGGTGCTGGCGGCAGAGGGTGTCGATGGCCGGGGCGATGGCCATGGCGTGGCTGTCTCCCCAGACGAGGACGCGGATGGGCTGGGTGCCTTTGGCGGAGCCGAGTTCGGTGAAGTTTCCGGCCAGGGCGTTGTCCGGGCTGAGGTTTTCGCGGAAGCCATGGCTGTCCCGGCTGGCGGCGTAGGCCAGAGCGCTGGCGGGGAAGCGCGCGGGGAGGCCTTTGAACGCGGACACGGTGAGGGCCGAGGCGATGAACACACCGGTGACGACTGCCGCGAAGGTGAAGATCTGCCGCCGCCCGCTGAGCCAGCGCCGCTGGCGGAAGGGCGTCTCGATCAGCCTCCACGACAGCACGGCGAGCACGAAGCTGGCCAGCAGAAGGCCGATGCGCATGGCGGTGGTGAGTTCATAGGCGGAGAGGTACTTGGCAAACACGAGCAGGGGCCAGTGCCAGAGGTAGAGCGGGTAGGACACCAGCCCGATGAAGACAAAGGGCCGCCACGAGAGCAGCCGCCCCACGGCGGAGAGCCGGGCATCGCTGGAGGCGATGATGAGCCCCGCGCCGAGGCTGGGTGCCAGCGCGGCCACTCCGGGGAAGCGCGTGCTGCCATCAAACCCCAGCACCGCCAGGCCGATGAGCGCGAGGCCGAGCCAGCCGGAGACCTCCTGCACCGATCTGTTTGAAGGGAAGCGCCCGCGATACACCGCCACCAGCACGCCGATGAGCAGCTCCCACGCACGCGCGGGCAGCAGGTAGAAGGCCATACGCTGATTGTGCGAGGAGTAGCTCAGGGCCACGCCGATGACGAGGGAGCCGAGGGCGATGCCCCAGATCCAGCGCATCCAGGTGCGCGGCCGGGAGCTTACCAGAAAGGTGAGCAGCAGGGGAAAGAGCAGGTAAAACTGCTCCTCCACCGCGAGTGACCAGGTGTGGAGCAGGGGCTTGGTCTCGGCGCCGGGATCGAAGTAGTTGCCGTCTTTCCAGAAGTAGAAATTCGCGCCCATCACAGCCTGGGCCAGGACGGATTTTCCCACGCGCTGGAAGTCCTCCGGCAGGCAGAAAAGCCACGCCGCCCCCAGCACCGCCACCACCATGCAGGTGAGCGCGGGCATGATGCGCCGGATGCGCCGCTCCCAAAACTGCACCATGCTGAAACTGCCGGCGGCGATCTCCCGCAGGATGAGCGAGGAGATGACATAGCCGGAGATGACAAAGAAGACATCCACCCCCACAAAGCCGCCGCTGCAGCCGAGCCCCGCATGAAAGAGCAGCACCGGCAGCACCGCCAGCGCCCGCAGCCCGTCCACATCAGGCCGGTAGCTGGAAGACGGAGATCCGGCGGAGGCGGCAGAAGGCGTCATGGGGAGAGTGCAGGTGGGCGTGGGGAGGGGATGGGGGAGCGCTGCCTGCTGTAAACTGGCAGGGCTGGGTCTGCACCTTTTTCCTGCGGGGTGCTGCGGCACGGGAAGGCGCGTCTGACAGGGCAGGGAGGGACGATGCAACTGCCGTGGGCACTTGCGCGGCATTACGTTATCCCCGTTACCAATCGCCCGCGCAAGTGTCTGCGCTCCTCGGCTGCGCGGGTGCCCGGCGGGGAGGATGCTCTGACCATGTGGCAGTGTCGCCGCCGGAGGTGAGGTGGATGCTGCTGGCTGATGAACGAGCGCCGGGCACGGGCTCGGCCCCTCTTCACCCAGCCAGTCTGGCAGGTGGAGAGCGGGCGTGCTCGCTTGAGGAGTGGGCCGGTCTCAGCGCAGCACGGTGGCGCGGCGGACTTCGTAGCCCGGGGTGGTGTGCACCGCCAGGGGAGCCAGAGGATTCAAAGGACCCACGTAAACGGAGCCTCTGCCAGCGCCAGGGGCGCCATGCCGGATGGCCTGGGCGTGGTAGAAGGCGTTGTCATCCAGACCCCGGTGATCGTAAACAAAGGGCGTGTACAGCTTCGGGCTGTACTGCTGCAGGGCCACGCTATTGATCGTGTAGAGCGGACCGTTAACACCCGGAGGATGGACGATGCGGGCGGTATTGACCCACTGGACGCTCGAAGGAAAGGCGCAGGCGGAGAGGCTGGCGGCCACGCCGGTCAGGGCGAGTAGCAGAAAATGACGTTTCATGGTGGTTGGGGAAGCTGGAAGTCAATTATGACACTCAGTTCTAACAAAAGACTCAAAAAAGATCGAATTAAACTCAGCGCTGAATGTCGCGAGTGACCCTGAAAGTCATGTAGGGGCCACCGCCAGCAGGCCTCTTACTTTCAAGCGCGGTTGATAGTCAGCAGCTCGCGCCCCTGCCGCTGGTTCAGTGCTTCAGATCTTGAGGTCATCGAGGAAGTTTGGGGCGGGGGCTTTTGAAAAGAGGAATGCGATGAGGCCGCACACCGCGCTGGGACGAAGGATTCCACGGACGCGCCCAGCGCATCCCTACCATCCCAGAGCAGCGCATGCCGCAGGGCGGGTAGGGAACCGCTGCGCGGGTCCGAAGCTTCGGGTCTGCAGCGTCGCGGGCGCTCAAAAAGGTGCGCCGTCCTTGGAATGGGGAAAGGCAGGAGATGCGGGCCGTTGCCGCGATGATTTGCCTCCCTGCATCACACGCACGCGCCGACGGCTTGGAACTTCAAAAATCAAAAATCGATGGTTCGACAATCGTCAATCCTCCGGCTCCAGGGCGTCCTGGCCGTGCGTGATTGACGATTGATGAACAAGGCTTGCTGATTTTTGAAGGTGGCCCCTGCTTCACCGGCTCCGCGCTCCCAATTTGCCAGTTCCAAGGCACAGGAACAGGGGAAAAGAAAACGCCTGAGGGCAGGCCGCTCTCGGCGGGAGATGCGATAAGCAAGGAACGGCTGAACCATGAGCCGGCGAGGTCTGCTGTGGTCTCTCGCTTCGCCACTGTGCTCAACCTGGCATTTCATTCCCACTCCTTTCTCCACCAGCACCGTGATTCGCCCCCACTGCCATTCGGCCTCCCTGCCTCGTTTGAATTTCTGACGGGCTCTGCCTTCCATCTTTAAACCTTAGGGCAGGGTTAGACCCCATGGAATGCCCCACCGCCACGCTCTAGCCTGAATCCTCGACGCGCCCGCACCATACCCCATGAAACGTTTCCTCCCATCTGCCTTTGCCACACTTGCCATCCCATTCCTGTCGATGGCGCAGACCTCCGCTCCTCCTCCAGACGAAGAAAAGCCCCTGGTCCCGAAAGCACCCGTCCCGGCACCTGAGACGGTTGTGCCTGGCCAGCCTCCTGCCGCAGTGCCTCCAGCGCTGCCTGCCGGCGTGACTCCGGACAAGCTTCCTGCGGCGGTGCCTCCCGTGCCCGGCCTGCCTGAAAAACCTGCAACACCCGGAGCGGACCGCCCCGGCCCTCCCGGCGACAAACGCCCGGGCCCTCCTGGCGGTAAACGTCGCGGCCTGCCCGGAGCCAAAGAGACACCCGGCGCGCCTGAAGATCCAGCCACGGCTCCCGGCAAAGACAGGCCTGCAGCACGCCCAGGTGAAACCCCAGGCACGCCGCCAACTCCCCATGGAAAGGACCGCGGAAAGGGACCTGCCAATCGCGGCACGCCACCGGCCATGCCCGCAACCCCGGGCATACCGCCGGCCACGCCCGTAACCCTCGGCGTACCGCCCGTAATCCCCGGCACGCCACCGTCCATGCCTGCCACCCCCGGCATTCCACCCGCCACTCCCGGCACGCCTGCCACCCCCGCAACTCCCGCCACGCCACCGACCACCACCGGGACTCGTCCCCTGCCTGGCAAAAGACCCACCGATCCGCAGGAGCAGCGCGGTGATCCTTCCCGGCCCCCCGCGCCTGCCCCTGGCGCTCCGATGCCTGCCGTGACCTCGACTCCCGAAGTCCCTGGCGAAACAAAACCCGCCGTGCGGCCCGAGGCACGCGAGCGCCCTGCGCGCCCCGCCGCCCAGAAGCCCCCATCACAGGAGACGGCCAAAGTGCTGGAAGATGAGCCCAAGCGTGACCGTCAGGCGGACGCCGCACAGGCGCGAAAAATTGACAACAAGGAAGATGCCAAGCGCCTCCTTCTGAACATCCTCGGTGCCGGTGCTGCCGCCGTTGGAGTGAATCCCAATGATCGTCGTGACCCTGACTCAAGGCGTCGTCCAGGCGGCCCCATGCCTGGCTATGGCTACCGTCCCTCCGTCGAGGAAGTCGGCAGAACCCAGCAGGACCGCGAGCGCACCGTCACCAGCATCGTCGAACGATTCCAAGGCCGCGCCCCGCAGGTTGCGCCGTCCGGCAGCCTCCATCGCGAGCAAAGAATCTTCCAGACCACGGAGACTCAGCGGCACACCCGCTTTTACGAAGGGAACCGCCGGGTGATCCGCTACTCCTCCATGCAGGAGATCCCACCGGTCATCGTCGCCTCTCAGCAACTCCAGCGCGTCCAAGTCCTGCCTCAGGCGCGAAGCCCCTACAGCATCAGGCCCCAGGCGCCGCAGCAGGGGTATTACCAGAACGCCATCCCCCCTTCCTACACCACCGGGGATGCGTATGCCGTCTCCTACAGCGTCGATCCCAAATCTGCCATCAGCACGGATGCCATCCTCTTCCGCCAGGGCTCCACGGATTTTGCCGACGCCTATTCCTACGACCTCGTCATCGACATGGCCAACGCCATGAAGGCACCGGCCCTCGCCAACGACACCTTCGTCATCGAAGGCCATGCCTCGGCTGAAGGCGATTATGGGCAGAATCTCCAGCTCTCCCAGGAACGTGCGGAGCGCATCTCCCGGGAGCTCGTGCGTCATGGCGTGAGCGCCGAGCGTCTCATGCCCGTGGGCTATGGTGAAGCCGAAGCCGCCAGTCCGGCCGATGCCGCCGAGGCTGACCGCAGTCTGGACCGCCGGGTCGTGGTCTTCCGCATGCGCTGAAGCACCTTCCATTCGGGCATCGGGTGTCCGAATGGAATGCTTGGCATGAATGGCACTCAGTTAAGGCGGGCCGTCGTTCGTTTTCATAGTCCCTTAGGCAGTGTTTTGGAGAGGCACTGACGCGAACGCGACAGCCTCTTGGAGTGCGGTGACAGAGATGCACGGCGCAAGCCTGCATCGACGACACCGCTTTCGCGGGGGTGTAGCGCGTTCCGCTGGTCTGAGATTACCGTCCGGCTTGCGAAAGCGGCGTCGCGTCAAGGCTTGCCGCACGCATTGATTCGCTGCGCTCACCCTTCGGGCAGCCTGCGGCTGTCTATCTCCGCCACGCTCCGGTTCCAAGACGCTGTCGCGTGGCTTGGCTCCCTGGTCGCCAAACCCACGATACATGCTCTCAACCGAGTGCCATTCGCGAACATGCCTGCTATGCACCACCCCTACTTCACCGGCTCCGCGCTCCAGATCTTGAGATCATCCAAGAAGCCGTCTTTGCCCATGCAGCCAAACTCCACCTTGGACTTCGTGGGGTGGGCGATGCCGGGGGACTGGAGGAAGGCCACGGGCTTGCCGTCGATGGAGGCGCGCATCGTGTCGCCCACGGTCTCCAGCATAAACGTGTGCCACGTCTCCGCATCGAGGCTGAGCGGGAAGGTCACGTTTTTGCGGCCTTTCGGGGTCGGGGGCTCGCCGGTGGCGCCTTCGGGCCGGGCCACGGCCAGGCCCTTCTGATCCACGAGGGTGAGACGGTCCGCCGCGATGCGCGCCATGCAGAGGTGCCCGTAGTGCGAGCCGTTGAACTTCCGGTCGTCAAATTCCGCCGTCACGGACTGCGCGCCGCCGAGCCGGAAGCGGAACTCGATCACGCTGTTCTGCGTCGGGATGTCATTGCCGATCACCGCCTGATGCCCCTTCACCGGCGGCTTGCCCTCCTTGGCCGGCGCGTCAAAGCGCATCTGCGTGCCCTTCAGCGCGCCGTTCTCCAGGGAAAACGTTGGCACCACGATGGCCCAGCCCTTGTCCTTGCCCAGCTCCGCGCGCGCGAAGTCATCGGAGAAAAGCAGCTCCTTCTTCTTCGCCGTCGGCTCTGCGGGGATCGAGGGCAGCTTCGGCGCATCCGCAGCGAAGGTGGAGGCGGTGATGAGCAGGAGGGGCGCGAGAAGGCGGAATTTCATGGGGTGGAATGAAACGCAGCTTCCTCGATGGTTTGTCAGAATGTTGCCCCCTGATCCCGTTCCTTTACTGCATGAGGATGGTGGCGAACTGAACCCAGGCATCTGTCTTCGCTATGAGTGCTGAAGCCACGCAAATGACGGCGTGAGCTCCAAAGGCGCCGGCAAACCAGCGGTCGATGCGGCTTTCCAGCATGCATTTGATGCCGAACATGACCGCCCCCAGCAGCAGGGTGGTGAGGAAGGCGCTGAAGCATTCTTCCATCCACGTTCCCGCGTACCAGTCGTTGAGTGCGGGCATGCGCCCCAGGGCTGCGGAAACAATGGACAGGGACGCCATGAACATCATCGGACGATGCACTTCGGGACGCCGGCGATACCGGATGCCGACCAGCACGAACGCGCCAAACGCGACGATGGCACTCATGGGCACGGTCAGAAACTCCTTGGGCGTGAGGCCAAACACCTTCAGGTCGGGTGGATTCACCCGCGCGGCATTCACGGCGACGAGACAGCCGGTGACGACGATGGCAGCGGCCAGTGCTGTTCCGAACAGACCGAGCGTCATGTGGACGCGCTTGCGGCCGGAGGCAACGAGCAGCGGCTGCACCACGGACAGCAGCATCCAGGCGGTCATCAGCACGGCATGCACGATGACCAGCGTGCGGATGGGCGGCGTCAACGGACGCCCGGGGAATGCCTCCATGTTCAGGTAAAACAGACGGAAGCCGACAACGGTCAGCACCAGCAGGGCGAGGGAAGCCGCCGAGTAAAACAGACGGCTATGATGGGGCTTGGTGAACGACAAGGTATTCATGGAAAGGGGAGGTGATGAGACGAGGGATGCATGGGAAAGTTAACAAGCGCAGCAGGCAGCCTGCTCTGCCAGAGACTCAAGCTCTGCGATCGCGCAGACGCTTTCCGATTCCACAGCGATGGCCGTGCCCAGACGACGGGCGGCTTCGGTGAATGCGGGCTCGGTGATCAGGCGGCTCAAGGCGGTGCGGATTTCCTCGCTGCTGCTGCTGGCGGTCATTCGCAGTCCCGCGCCGTGCTCGACGACGCGCACGGCATTTTCATCCTGATCGCGACCGTGCGGAATGACCAGCATGGGACGATGATGGCTCAGGGCACGCATCACCGTGCCGTGACCGCCGTGGGTGACGACCACCGCCGCCTGCTGCATGACGGCATTGTGCGGTGCACTCGGTACGACCACGGTGTTTTCCGCCGGACGCACGGACTCGGGTGCCACCTGCCCGAGCGTCACCAGCACGCGCACCGGAAGCTCCGCCGCGGCATCGATCACTTTTTGCAGCACGCCTTCGTGGGCCTGATAGGTCGTGCTGAAGCATGCGGCGATGAGGGGGCGGGGATCGTTCTCCGGCCATGGCGAGCGCCATGGCTTTGCCCAGGCCGGCTCATCGAGCTGCGGGCCGATGTAGCGAATCTGTTGGGGCAGTTCTTCCACGGGAAAATCGAACGACCGGCTCGAAGCAATGAGATAGCGCGTCGCGACTTCCAGCTGCTCCAGCACGGTTTTAATCGGCATGAGTCCGAGCGCGATACGGGTGTCATTCAGAGCGTCGAGGTGGGCATCCAGCATCGCGAGCGTGCCCTGGCGAATCTGTGCGTGCAGGGCTTCTTCTTCAGCCGTGCGTGGTGGCGGCAGTCCAGGCCCGAAGGTGGGCATTCCTTCCAAGGGATACAGGCACAGATTGGCGGAGAGGATGGCCACCGGCTGGCCCCGGCTCTCGCACGCGGCGAGAACGCCAGGCAGCATGTCGCTGGTCACCACAAGATCAGCCGGTTCGCGATCCAGCACGGCGGCGAGGTCACGGGCGTAATCGAGCGACGGGCCAAAGAGGATCTTGCTCAACGCGAGGCCGATGCCCTCCTGCGGACTGGCGGCTTCCCAGTCGCGCAGCGGACAGCTCGCCGGGGTCTTGTCAGCGCGGTTCGGCGCGGTCTGCCACGCGTGAAAGGCGATCCCTGCAGCCGCAGCGTCTTCGCGGCTGGCCTCGTCGCTCATCAATCGGACGCGGTGACCCCGTTTGTGCAGTTTGCGGGCGACGGTGATGACGGGCGGCAGATTGCCGCCGCCTTCCCAGGTGGTGAACAGGATGTTTTTGGGTTCGGTGCTCATGCGATGGATGGTGTTGCAGGTTTGAATGGACGGGGCTTACCGCGGCTCCAGGGCGGCGAGAATCATCTGCCGGACGATCTGCTGGTAGGCAGGGATGGAGCGCCCCATGTCGAGGCGTATCAGCTTCCAGACGTAGATGTCCGCAGCGACGACGAGAGCATCCAGCGTGGCCTCGCGGCGTGCGGGTGTCAGGGGCTTCAGCCGTTCAGCAAAAGTCTCTTTCAGCCAGTCGCGGTGTCCCTGTCGTCCCACATCCAGCGTGGGCTTGAGGACCGGATGCATCTGCTCCTGATCCAGCAGCCGCAGGACCAGCGGACCCACATCTTCATAGTCCCGCGTCAGGGCATCAATGGCGCTGTCCAAATCGCCGGGGATCACCACGCGGCGCACGGCTACCGACTCGCCCATGTGTTTGTGAGCCACTTCCAAAAGGCCCATCTTGCTGCCAAACTTGCGCACCACGGTCTGCACGGTCACGCCTGCATCGGCCGCAATGTCATCGAGCTTGATCTTGTCGAACCACTCCGTTTCGGCGCGCTTGAGGAAGGCCTCGATGATCCGCCGCGTGCTGGCTTCCGCCGCTTCGGCACGGGCCGTCTGCTGGTAGTCACGGGGAGGTTTTGCGGCGGTTTTCTTTTTCATGTTAATGTGAGTAACATGAATTAAAACGGCGTCAAATATTTATTTTAGTGAGACTAACATGAAAATTGGCGCTCGTGTTCCGGTTCCCAATCAGGCTGTGGGAGAGGCATCGCCATGGCCGTGGCTTCGGAGCCAGGATCAGGATCAAACCAGGATCATGATCCTGCGTTGATCCTGATCCCAATAGGATCACAGGATCAGTACCTATATATAGGTACTGATCCTGTGATCCTAGACCCAAACCCCAACGGGGCACTGAAATGATCCCGTGATCCCAGAGAACCTGAATGATCCTCTGAACCCGCCGCAGCCACCGCCACCTGCCCCGGCGGGCAGCCTCCCACCTTGCCGAACCTCTCGCCAAAGCCCCTGGGCCACCTGCGCACGTGAAGAGCCAGGGTCACAGGGTCAAACCGGGGTCAAAACGGATTTTGACCCTTAGGGTCACAGGTTCACAGGGTCACGACCTATATATAGGTCGTGACCCTGTGAACCTGAACCTGACCAATGGTGAACCTGAAATGAACCTGAGTCCTACTTCGCTGATGGGGATTAACACAGGGTGAGCGAAGCGAGGCAGCTTCGCGCTCCGGGGTTTAGGTTCACGGGTTCAAAAGGGGTTCAAAACGGATTTTGAACCCATGAACCCAGCCTCCAACGAGGAGACGCAACGCGGTGGTTTCTCAGCTTATTGAGCCTTGCGGGTCGTCTTCTTCCCAGCTTTGCCATCACTCAAAGTGAGTCGCTGCCGGGCGCGGACGACGGCTTGGTGGAGCTTTCGTTCGAGCTGCTTCTTCGGCAGCAGTTGGGTCCAGTAAGTCGCCACGTGGATTCCGCTGCTGGCGAGTTCGAGCAGCTCGACGTGCTCATCGTTCTTGCCCGCGCAGAGGATCATGCCCAGCGGCGCTTCCTCGCCCGGCTCGACGGCGTGGCGTTTCAGCCAGCCGAGATACAGCTCCATCTGCCCTTTGTCCGCCGCCTCGAAATCGCCGAGCTTAAGGTCTATCGCCACCAGCCGCTTGAGCTTCCGATGGTAGAACAGCAGATCGAGGTAGTAGTCCTTGGCATCAATCTGCATCCGCTTCTGCCGCTCCAGGAAGGCAAAGCCGATGCCTAGTTCGAGGATGAAGCTCTCCACCTCGCGCAAGATTGCCGCCTCGACGTCCTTCTCGGCATAGGTGTCCTTCAGCCCGAGGAAGTCGAGGATGTAGGGATCGCGAAAGACGAGGTCGGGCGTGAGCTTGTCCTCGCTGCGCAGGGCGGCGAGTTCCTGCTTGATGAGCTTGTCCGGCTTCTTCGAGATCGCCGTGCGCTCGTAGAGCATGCTCTTGATCTTCTGCTCCAGCGTGCGCGTGCTCCAGTTTTCCATGCGGCACATCTCGGCGTAGAAGTCCCGCTGCAGTGGGTCGTCGAGGTAGATGATCTGACGGAAATGCGTCCAGCCCAATTTTGTCCGCAGTGCGGTCAAAATGTTCGGATCGGGGAAAGCCTCTGCAAACTTCACCATCCGCGCCAGGTTCCGCTCACCAAACCCACGGCCAAACTCCGCTTCCAATTTTGCACTCAGTGCGGACAAAATCTGCTCACCATAATCAGCCCGCTTTTCTTGGAGAATGTCCCGGCGAATGCGAGTGCCGATCTCCCAATACAGGATCGTTAGACCTGCGTTGAAGGTCCGGGCAACGGCTTCGCGGGCCGTGAGGATGAGATCGCGCACATCCGCAAGCAGCGGCGCGGCAGGGGCGGCGGGTTTGGGAGCGAGCGTGCGAGGCTTGGGCTTGGCGGGCATGGCTCCGTCAGAGTAGCGCGGTCAGGCGGCTTCGGGAAAGGCGAATTGTCTCCGCCGTGCGGAGAGAGTCCACGTGCCATTCTCCACGGAAAACGTCGGCCCCCCAATGGCCCAGCCCTTGTCCTTCCCCAGCTCCGCCCGCTCAAAGTCATCGGAGAAAAGCAGCTCCTTCTTCTTCGCCGTCGGCTTCGCAGGAATGGCAGGCAGCTTCGGCGCATCAGCTGCGAAGGTGCAGGCGGTGAGAAGGCTGGCCAGGGTGAGGAAGCGGAAGTTCAGTGGGGGAGAAGGAACGCACGGCTGTTTAATGATCGGCATCGTTTTTTTTAAAACTATGTGCGTTGGGGCTAGTCACAAAGCGCTGAGCAATTTTTTGTTTCTTGTCGTCGAATAAATTTTGGGGCGATTGTGATTTTTAGGATAGAGAGCCCTCATTTTGATAAATCGATGAGACCGCTTGTCGCCAGTAACTATCACCGGAACTTTAGATATAATCTGAAGCGCAATTATGTGGGGATCATCAAAGTCAGCATCATTGGCAATAGCTGATACACGTTCTTGTTCTCTGTCAATTTCGTGATCGGGAAAACGAACAGCGATTCCAGCCTTGTTCAACTCTCCAAAGAGGCGAAGAAACTGGTGTGCCTTGGTGAGTTCTTGAATAAATTTTGTGCCTCCCCACGCAAGGCTCTGCTTCGTAGACAGTATATAGTTATTTACTGGAGCGAATTGTTTATGGGAGCCATTTTTTGCATCAAAAACAGGCCCCCAAGAATTGGCATCGACAATAACCATATTAGATTCCCAGGTTGCGCATCTGCTCGTGTATGAAAAAGTCTCGAAACTGAGATGGCTGTTCTAAAGGGTAAGAGCCTGTTTTGCTCAGAACGAGTTCCGTAATTGTGTTTTCCCCCCTGCTTCGAGTGAAAAATACTACGCTGGTGCTACCTTTATTATTGATTGTGCTGTCGTCACGCATCGCGCTACGGTAGCGATCTATAAGATAGTCGCTGTGCGTTTCGATTACAAAATTTTTCCCTTCATTCGTTGCCAAGGAGAAGAACAAGTCGCCCAAAGCAGCTTGTGCGCGTGGGTGGAGGTGAACCTCCGGTTGTTGAATGTGGAAAACACAAGCCTTTTCTCGCGCCACAATTTCTGCCAAAATGGGTAATACTTGGCTAACGCCGTAGCCTACATTGCTGAGGCTAAGACGAACACCTCCAAGATTTACTTGGACTTCAAACGGAGCGCTATCACCGCTGCCAAAGCTTTTGATTCGCAGATCTCGAAATAAATGACTGTCCTTACCTAGGCCACTGATTAACTTTTTAAAATTTGCCGCACCTCCTTGTTTATCCAAAAGTTGCTTTTTTAATAAATATGGAGTGTGGTCTCCTTCTGCGCTAAAGGCTTTTTTTGTGCCGTCGTATGTTCGTCTGGGTTTGGTTCTAATCGGAGCTAGCCAAACTGCTGAATCCGCAGGAGTCATGAAATTATAGATTGAAGAAAGCGCACCTCCGCTTTCTTCTGCCTCCTTACTAGCATTTTGACGAAGTACTAATCCTTCAACAAGGCCGACTAAGTGATAGAGGGGTAACCCTGCTAAAGAGGTATTGGTGCCTAGGTTGAGCTTGATTGCATTTTTGAGGGTCGCATTTTTATGTCGATTTGCTACATCATTAATCCAAGAATACTCCATTCTTGGTAACCCGTTGTCTAATGTCAGTTCTTCGTGAATATAGAAGATCTCATTTTCTGCATTGAGAACTGTAAAAAGCCCTGCTTTTCCAACGAAGGAAAGTTTTGATATGTAAGGCAGTCCCTCTCGATTAGTAAAGGTTCCAAAAAGAACGAATGGCTGGGGTTTTTCTGCAAAGGTGCGAGCATAGCGTGCAGTTCCAATAATGAACGACTCGGTTTGTTTGCTGCCTGCAGTTAGAAGGTCATTGAATCCACCTAAATGCTGATCCTCAGAATCAAAATCTGGTTCGTGCCAGAATGAGAAGTTACGGATCAAATGAAGAACAGACATTACCGATGACTTTCCTGTGCTATTCTCGCCAACGAGGAACGTGACATCTCGAAATGGAATTAGCGTGTTTTTGAAACCGCGGAAATTGTCGAGAAACAAAAATTCGGACGGGTTATCGCGGTTTTGATGAGGGCTGGAGGTGGTATCACTCATAAATTGCTAGATCCTGCAATTTGCCTATTTGGCAGCAATGCTGAATTGAAGATTCGACTCCATTTTTCAATACTTGAGGAAAAGGTAGAAGCAACAGTCGGAATATTAAAATTAATTCCCAATCCTACTCAGGGCAATGTATCCAGTCTAGCATCAATTTATCCGCGTCGACAAAGTGTTGTGCGGAGGTATTTCAGTCATTGATGGGTGGCGCGTGGTGCTACGGTAGCCCCGCTCTTCTATGACATCTCGACTCAATTTTGGCATAGACCAACCTCCCTGTAAAACCGCTCCTGCAAGAGAGCGCGGCGTTCGGGTGCGCTGATGCCAGCGGGAAACGAAGCCAAAACCATGCTGCGGGCAGCCTTGTGCATGCGGACGTGTTCGGCTCCGCTCTTGTCCATGAGCCGAGTGTGAATGAGAGCGGCGGTATCGGTCATGACTGGAGCTCCTGCCAGAGGCTACTCAGGCCGAGAATATCCGTCCAGTGCTGAATGTAGGCGGTATCGCAGCCAGTGGAGAGGAGCGCGGAGGCTTACTCCTCATGTTATCATCGCGGCTTTGCCGCCTTTTGAATGAGGCGGTCAGGAGTGACCGCACTCCCCTCGGGTGAGTTCAGGCGTAGGCGAGTTTTCCTTTGGGTTCGGGGATGGGACGCCCGAGGGAGCGGGCGGTGTCGATCCATTCCTGAACTACGGACTGCGCATTGGCGATGGCCTCTTCGTAGGTGGTTCCGTCGGCCATGCAGCCGGGGAGTTCGGGAACCTCGACGATGAAGCTCTCGTCGGCCTTGCTCCAGTAGATGATGAATTCGTAGCGCATGTCAGTCGATCTTCAGTTGGTATTTGAGGATGATGTCGCGGACTTGTTTGACCTGATAAGGTTTCGCCTGCGAGCCGCGAGGTTGCAAGTTGAGGATTTCGTTCACGCCCTCCTTGAAATAGATGTGATGGCTGCCCTTGCCGGGACGAAGGGTGAAGCCGCCGCGATCCAGAATATGACACAGATCGCTGAAATCGAAGTTCGCATCTGAGCGACCTTCGAGCAGGCGGGCGAGTGACTTTTTGATCCGGCTCATGCGACTCCTATTGGGCCGTGGTGTACACTTCGGCACCGGTTTCCACGAACTCCTTGGATTTTTCGGCCATGCCTTTTTGCAGCGCTTCCTCTTCGGAAATCGCCTGCTCCGCCGCGTATTTGCGGACGTCTTCGGTGATCTTCATGGAGCAGAAGTGCGGGCCGCACATGCTGCAGAAGTGGGCGGACTTGGCGCCGTCCTGGGGGAGGGTTTCGTCGTGGAAGGAGCGGGCGGTGACGGGGTCGAGGCTAAGATTGAACTGATCTTCCCAGCGGAACTCGAAGCGGGCTTTGCTGAGGGCGTTGTCGCGGTACTGGGCGCCGGGGTGGCCTTTGGCGAGGTCGGCGGCGTGGGCGGCGAGTTTGTAGGTGATGACGCCGACTTTGACGTCTTCCTTGTTGGGGAGGCCGAGGTGTTCCTTCGGGGTGACGTAGCAGAGCATGGCGCAGCCGTACCAGCCGATCATGGCGGCACCGATGCCGCTGGTGATGTGGTCGTAGCCGGGGGCGATGTCGGTGGTGAGGGGCCCGAGGGTGTAGAAGGGGGCCTCGTGGCACCACTCGAGCTGCTTGGCCATGTTTTCCTCGATCATGTGCATGGGCACGTGGCCGGGGCCTTCGTTCATGACCTGCACGCCCTTGGCCCAGGCGCGGGTGGTCAGCTCGCCCTGCACTTCGAGTTCACCAAACTGCGCCTTGTCATTCGCATCGGCAATGGAGCCGGGGCGGAGACCGTCGCCGATGGAGAAGGAGACGTCGTAGGCGGCCATGATGTCGCAGATGTCGTCCCAGTGGGTGTAGAGGAAGTTTTCCTTGTGGTGGGCCAGGCACCACTTGGCCATGATGCTGCCGCCACGGGAGACGATGCCCGTCATGCGGCTGGCCGTCATGGGCACAAAGCGCAGCAGCACGCCGGCGTGAATGGTGAAGTAATCGACGCCCTGCTCCGCCTGCTCGATGAGCGTGTCGCGGAAGAGCTCCCAGGTGAGGTCCTCGGCCTTGCCGTTCACTTTTTCCAGGGCCTGATAGATGGGCACGGTGCCGATGGGCACGGGGCTGTTGCGCAGGATCCACTCGCGCGTGGCGTGGATGTTCTTGCCGGTGGAAAGGTCCATGACGGTGTCGCCGCCCCACTTGGTGGCCCAGCGCATTTTCTCCACCTCTTCCTCGATGCTGGAGGCCACGGCGCTGTTGCCGATGTTCGCATTGATCTTCACCAGGAAATTGCGGCCGATGATCATCGGCTCCAGCTCGGGGTGGTTGATGTTGGCAGGAATGATGGCGCGTCCGGCGGCCACTTCGCTGCGCACAAACTCAGGCGTGATCTCATTCGGGATGCGCTGCGGGAAGCGCTTGAAGATGCCGGGGGTGTACTCGCTCTGCACCTGGGAGGAGCCCACGTGCTGCTTGTCCAGGTCGTTGCGGACGATGTCGCTGGTGAAGGCGGCGATTTTGGCGCGCTTCATGTTCTCACGGATGGCGATGAACTCCATCTCCGGGGTGATGATGCCCGCACGCGCATAGGCGAGCTGCGTCACCACCTTGCCGGGCTTGGCCTTGAGGGGCTGGCGCTGCGCATTGATGGGGGCCTTCAGGGGGCTGAGGATGCCTTCGCGCTTGGCGGCGGCGTATTCGGCGTGGTTGGCGGTGAGGTAGCCGTTGTCACGTGGCTCGATGGCGCGGCCTTCGTAGGCTTCCACGTCATTGCGGGCGAGGATCCAGGCCTTGCGCAGGCCGGGGAGGCCTTCTTCCACGGTGCCTTTGTAGGCGGGGTCGCCCCAGGGGCCGGAGGTGTCATAGACGCGCACGGGTTCATTCTGGATGATGCGGCCGTTGAAGTCCTTGGTGGGAGAAAGGGTGATCTCGCGCATGGGCACCTGCACATCCGGGTGGATCTGGCCCTGCACATACACGCGGGCGGAGGCGGGGAGTTGCTCGGAGGAATGGGGCTCGAAGGATTCTTGGGCGGCGATCATGGCGGAGGGGGGAAATTCTTGGTTCTTTGTTCTAGGTTGGGGCGGCTGAATAGCCGGAACTGAGATGAACCTCCGATCGAACTCCCTTCGGCGGCATGACCCGCATCAGGTTCGGAGGGTTCGGATCCAGGAAGATCCATCTCAGTCCCTGCAATGGGACGCCCCTGTCGTGACGCGGTTATGGTGCGGCTGGGAGGGAGAAGGTCAAGGGGAAGTGGGCGGGGAGTTGAAGGCGGCTGGGGGAGGGGAAGTTGGCCGCAAAGAGGCGCAAAAAGGAGGGGACGTGGGGAAGGGGAGGTGGGGGCGATAGGAAAGGGGGAGAGCGATGGGGTGGCAGGGGGGCGCTGGGAGGAAGGATTCTACGGACGCGCACAACGCGTCCCTACCGTCCGGAGCGGCGCATCGGAGTGGTAGGGAACCGCTGTGCGGGTCCGTGGTTTTGGGTCTGTGGCCTCCGCAGGCGCTCAACAAGGGTGCGCCGTCCTTGGGGTGCTCGACAGCGGCAGGGAGGTTGGCCGCAAAGAGGCGCAAAACGACGCAAAAAGGATGAGGGAAGGGAGGTGGGGGCGATAGGAAAGGGGGAGAGCGATGGGGTGGCAGGGGGGTGCTGGGAGGAAGGAATCTACGGACGCGCACAACGCGTCCCTACCATCTGGCGCGGCGCATCGGGGTGGAGGGAACCGCTGTGCGGGTCCGTGATTTCGGGTCTGTGGCCTCCGCAGGCGCTCAACAAGGGTGCGCCGTCCTTGGGGTGCTCGACAGCGGCAGGGAGGTTGGCCGCAAAGAGGCGCAAAAAGACGCAAAAAAAGGGGGGGGAAGGGGAGGTGGAAGCAGAACTGGCCGCGAGTACCCAGGCCTCCTCAGAGGGGGTAAACAGAGGTCCCGGAAAACCTTAGAAACTCGTTGTTTACTATGGTAATTATTGTAAACTTAGATGTTTTATCAGTCGATGTTGCGCTTTCACCCCCATTTTTCCGGCCTTTTCGCGAGTGCCGCCCTGCTGCTGACCGCAGCCCCGGCGGTGCGGGCGGACATCGTTTCGGACTGGAATTCGCTGGCGCTGACGTCTATGACGAGCACGGCGGACCCGCTGGTGGCGCATGATCTGGCCATCCTGGCGGCGTCCATGTACAATGCGGATCAGAGCATCCAAGGCACCTACAACACCTACGGCTACGGCTCTTACCCCGCCCCCGCCATTGGCAGCGCACCCTCAGGAGCGGATTCCCAGGCGGCGATGATCGCGGCGGCCAACACCGTGATGCAGTATCTCTATTCGGGATCGAGCACGGAGGCCACCTCCCTTTACAACAGCCAGCTCAGCGGCATTGCCAACAGCCAGGCGAAGACGGACGGCATCGCGTGGGGCATCACCATCGCCAACAATTTTCTGAGCGCGCGTTCGGCGGATGGCTCGGCCGATGCCGCCACCACCACTTACTCGCCCGTGGGCACCATCGGCTACTGGCAGCAGACTTCCGCCGCCGGCGCTTTGCTGCCGGGCTGGGGCAGTGTGGGCACCTTTGCCATCCCGGGGGTGGGCGGTTACATGAGCACGCTGCCGGGCGGCTCCGTCACCTCGTATTTGCAGTCCAGCCAGTATGCGGCGGACTACGCCCAGGTGAAGGATCTGGGGTCCAACTTCAGCGCCACGCGCACCTCGGATCAGACCAATCAGGCCTACTTCTGGGCCGCCGGAGACGGCACGGTGAAGATGTCGGGCATGTGGAATCAGATCGCCCAAACCGCCGCCGCCACCGCAGGCCTGAGCACCGCCGATACAGCACGCCTGCTGGCCACCCTGAATGTGGCCATCGCCGATGCGAGCACCGCCGCCATGGCCACGAGCTACGACACGCAGTTCTGGCGCCCCGAAACAGCCATCGCCAACGGCGACATCGACGGCAACGCCAGCACTGTGGTGGATTCTCTCTGGATGCCGCTGATCACCTCCCCATCGCTGCCGGAATACGTCTCGCTGGGAGCCACGATCAGTGAAGCCGCCGCCGTCGTGCTGGCCTCCTACCTCGGCGACAATGTCTCCTTCAGTCTGGGCAGCGACATCAATGGAGACGGCAACATCGACCTGACGCGCAACTTCACCAGCTTCAGCCAGGCGGCGAACGAAGCGGCGATGGCGGGCGTCTATGGCGGCACGCAGTTTCAGACGTCCGTGGCCGACGGGCAGATCCTCGGATACAACGTGGCGAACTACATCCTGGCCAACAACTTCACCGTCGTGCCCGAGCCCGCCGGAGCCGTGCTGCTGCTGAGCGGCGGCTTGTTTCTGCTGGGTGCGCGCAGACGCCGCTAGATCCAGCGCCGCTGCTGCGTTGATTTGCGATGAACCGCATCGCATGTTCCGTTTTTTCCGCCCTCCTTCTGTTTCCCGCGCTGCTGCCAGCGCTCGATGAAGCGAAGCTGGCCGCCATCCATCCTGCCATGGAGGCCGCAATCAAAGCCAAGCAGGCCGCCGGCATCGTCACGCTGGTGATGGAAAAGGGTAAGGTCGTTCACTTCGATGCCGCAGGCATGGCCGACATCGGCAAGGGACGCGCGATGGAAAAAGACGCGCTGTTCTGGATCGCCTCGATGACGAAATCCATCAACGCCACCGCCGTGATGGTGCTGGTGGATGAAGGCAAGCTCTCGCTCGATGAACCCGCGTCCAAGTGGCTGCCGGAACTCGCCAAAGTGAAGCTGGCCGATGGCAGCACACCGGAAAAACCCATCACCCTTCGCATGCTGCTCAGTCACACCGCAGGCATCGCCTTTCCACGTCGTGCGCCATCGGATGGAGCCATCTCTTTGAAGGCCTACGTGGCCTCATTGCTCAAGACCCCGCTCGCGTTTCAACCGGGCAGTGCCTACGAGTACGGCTTCGGACCCACCGTGTCCGGGCGCATCATCGAGCTCGTCTCGGGCATGAAGTATGACGCGTTTTTGCAGGCGAAGATTTTCGCGCCGCTGGGCATGAAGGACACCCTGTTCAATCCCGATGACGCTCACCGCGCACGCATCGCCCGCACCTACAAGATGGATGACGAAAGTCATGAGCTCGTGCCCGGTTACAATCCTTTCGTTACGAGCGACGCCAGCGTCACACACATGCCCGAGCCAGCCGGCGGCCTCTTCTCCACTGCGGCGGACATGGGGCGCTTTTACGCGATGATCGCCAATGGCGGCGAACTCGAAGGCGTGCGCATCCTCAGCGAGAAATCCGTGAAGGACATGACCACCCCGGTGACCGCTGGTGGCAAGTCGCTCAACTACGCCTGTGGCTGGCAGGTGAACACGGCAACGCAGCGCGTGAACTCGCAGATGCCCGTGGGCAGCTTTGGCCACGGCGGCGCCTTTGCCACGAATGGCTGCATCGATCCGCAGAGCAAGATCGTCACCGTGTATCTGGTGCAGAACGTGCTGGTGCCAGACAGCGGCAAGCCTAAGGATGAGTTTCAAAAGCTGGTGATGAAAGCCGCCGACATCCAAGTAGCGGCACCGCCGACAATAAAGAAGAACAAACCTTAAACTCGTTGCGGTATTCGGCGAGGTTCTTGCTTGCTCAAACGGTTGAGGATCAAGTAATCTCGAAAATATCGAATGAGAAAATCAGCAGTCACCCGCCGCGCTTTTATTTCGACCGGCTTTGCCGCCGTGAGCGGGGCCTTTTTAGCCGCTGAGGAGCAGGTGATCGCCCCGCTGGGAATACCGCTGCATCAGGAGCCGCTGGCGTTTGATTTTGACGCTCTGGAGCCGCACCTCGATGCGGCGACCTTGAAGCTGCACTACAGCAGGCATCACGGTGACATTCTCGAAAAGCTGACCGAGACACTGCAGCCGCTCAATCTGAAGGTGGGCAATGTATCCGTCCTGATGGCCAACATCTCCCGTCTGGTGCTGCCGATCAACCCCCGTAAAACAGTGGTGCGGATGGGCGGCCCGCCTGCAACCCTGTCAGCGGAAAGCCAGCGGGATCTCAGGCAGTATGGCGGGGCACACATCAATCATACCGCCTTCTGGCGTTTTCTGGCGCCGGCAGGCTCAGGGCCGGCAGGACCGGCGGGCAGGGTGGCGGAAGCGATCGTCAGAGAATTTGGCGGCATCCATGAATTCAAGACCGCCTTCACCGAAGCCGCCATGAAGCACTTCGGCTCCGGCTGGGCTTTCCTGGTGTACCGCCCGGATGGCAGGCTGGTCATCACCACCATGAAGAACGAGGACAATCCTCTCATGACCGATTTTGTGAAGCCGGAGGAGCAGGGCAGGTTCATTCTGTGCCTCGATCTCTGGGAGCACTCCTACTATTTGAAGTATCGGAACGACCGCAGAAAATACGTCGAGGCGTGGTGGAATGTGGTGAACTGGAATTCCGTGTCGCGTTCCTACACCGTGGCCGCATCCAGGGCGCGGGTGTGACAGGCGGAGGCTGACCGCTCCTCAGCGCGGGGGATAAAGGTCAGGCATCAGCAGCGGGCGCAGCACCATGGGGGTGAGCTCGCGCGGCAGCGGCACCCAGGGGTGGCCTTTGTCATTCTTTCGCAGGCCCCACCAGAGGCGGCCGCCATGGCGCCAGGGATCGATCACGAGGCCGTCTTCAAAACGCTGGCCCTTCGCGGTGACGATGATGCCGTGGTGCTCCTGCCAGGTGTCGCGCTTGGAGGAGGTGAGGTGCAGCTCCAGCGTCTTGAGATTGAGGCGGAACAGGAAGGGGAACAAATCATCCCGCCATTGGTAGCAGAGGCCGCGCTTGCGCAGGCCGGTGTTGACGAGGCCGTTGTTCATCCATGGGTGGGCGAAGGGTTTGAAGTCCTCAGCGAGTTTGGCGGATTCTTCGATCGCCGTGGTGGCCAGCCGGTCGGCCTCGCGTGCGCTCACCGTCGGGGACAGCTGCTGGAGATCGTGGCTGAGCTGCCGGGCTCTTTCCTGACGCAGGGTGGGCGTGCCAGGGCTGACGCAGGATGCAAGAGCGAGTGTGAACAGCAGTGAACAGAAACGCGAAACGGTGAACATGCGGTGAGGAAAATCAGGACAGCGGGCCGTGGGCGGCCTCATGCAGCGCACGGGCCTGCTGCTGCCATTGCTCACGGGTGGCGCGGTTTTTAAAGGCCAGGAGTTCGCTGAAGGCGCGCTGCTCGTCCTCATTCCACTGCGCGATCTGCCGCCAGGTGCGGATGCCGTGGGCGCGAAGCTGCTCGCTGATGACCTTTTTGATGCCCTTGATCTGCGTGAGATCGTCATCCGGCACGGTCAAGAGGGCTGATTCCCCCTCCTCCACACGGCGAAGCACCTGCGTTTGAATGCGCAGCCTTTCGATCTCTGCCGTCGCGGTGGCCAGACGCTTCTCACTGTCGGCCAAACTGCGGCGGGCGAGCCCCAGGCCGGCGGGATCGGCCGGTGTCTGCCCTTCGAGTTGGGTGATGCGGCGCTGCCAGTCGTCGCGCTCCTGCGTCAGCGTGGCGAGACCCGCCTGATGCGTGCTGAGCTGGTTTTCGAGCGCGGTGACTTTTTCGCGCAGCGTGGAGGTGGCGGCCTTGGGCTTCGCCGGGGTGCTGCGTTTGCGCTTGGGTTTGGCGGGGGCTTCTGCCGTCTCGCCTACAGCGGGAGCGGGAGCAGAAGCAGAAGCAGGAGCAGAAGCAGGAGCAGGAGCAGGAGCAGGAGCAGGAGCAGGAGCAGGAGCAGGAGCAGGGCGGCGCAGGTCTTCGAGTTCCGCTTGGGCGGCGGTGTGTGCTGCGCGCAGGTGCTCTAGATCTGCCAGAAGCCGGGCCATTTCCGTTTCGAGCGCCTGTGCGGCTTCGTTGGCCTTGGCGGCCTGATCCTGGCGCAGACGCGCTTCGCTTTGGGCGGCTTTCAAATCGCTGCGCAGAGTCTGGAGTTCAGCTGCAAGCACCGGGTCCTGAGGGGAAGGGGCTGCACTAGCGGCCAGGGCGGTGGCGCGGTCGGTTTCAGCCTGGCGCAGGGCTGCTTGCGCCGTTTCGATCTGCGCGGCCAGCTCATCGATGCGCTTCTGCATGTCACTGCCGCGCCACTGCCAGCCGAACCACGCAAACAGAGCGGCGGTGATGCCGAGCAGCGGTGCGAGGTAGAGCAGCAGCCAGAGGAGGGAGGACATCAGTGGGGGGCAGGGGGCGTCAGGTGCATGCGAAGCTGCTCGATCGCCTCGGCAGCGAGATCTTCAACAACAGCGGCGGGAATACCGGCGGGAATGCGGTCGGACTGGGCCAGACCGCCCGCTTCGACGAGTTCGCGTGTCACGGGAATGAGCGTCCACGTGCTGCCCGGTTTGGCGAGGGCAAACATCCCGGCGCTGCTGGCGGCGGGTGGTGGTGGCAGGCTTTTGAGGGTGTGAAGAATGCTGCCGGAGGGCTCGCAGTCGCCGCTCACATGCACCCCGTCACTGAAGACGATGTACTGCGCACCGTAGGCCATGCGCACGGCGGCGATGAGCTGGGCGCGCACCGCCTCTTCGGCGACCCGCCCTGAGACGAAGGCCTTCGTGCCGATCAGGGTGAGGGCGATGAATGACGGGTCTCTGGGCTGGGCGGGAGCCGGTGAATGGGAGTCGTCTCCTTGGAGCCAGCTGCTGAGCGATGCGCTGTCATTTTGCAGCAGCCGGGCATCAAGCCCGCGCGGCAGATCATTCTTCCACGACTGCTCGCGGGGGGCGACCTGCCAGTCCACGGGCTTCCAGGCTTCGCCGCTGAAGCTGAGAAAACAGGATTTGCCACCCGCCTTGCCCTCCTGCGGCAGCAGGGCGGTGGTGATGGGGCCAAAATCACCGCTGGGGCGGCGCTCCTCACTGACGCGGATTTCATCATGCAGGCGGCGCGGGGCGAAGGTGGACAGGGCGTCTTCGAGAATCTCCTCCTTCATGGCGGTGCTCCCGACTTCGCCCCGGAGGATGATCTGCTGATCACGCACCGCGATGAAGAGGTAACCCGGCGGCAGTCTGGCCAGGCGCTCGCTTTGCGCCTGGTCGAGGTGCTGCTGCTGCTGGGTGGCGCGCAGCTCTTTCAATGCAGGGCGCACCTGCTGCTGCCATTCGTCCTCGCTGACTCCCAGCGCACGCGCTTCAGTGAGCAGTTCGGCGTCAGATTTGCCCAAGTTCAGCTCCTTCCATGACTGGCCTATGCGGGCCAGATAAGCCTGCGCGCTGGACTGCGGGGCCGGAACCGTGCGCAGGGTGGTGGAGACGCTGGCGGCTTCGTCGTGGTTCTCGGCGTCGGTGCCGGGCATGCCTTCGCTCACGCCGCCCCGGAGGCTCCAGGCCTCCTGCACGCTGCGCGCGAGGTCGCGTGCTTCAAAGGCGTTGGCGGTGGTGCCCAGCAGGCGCGCATGCGCTCCGTCGGCAGCCAGCAAAATCCAGCCGGGAGGGCTGGGAATGACCTCGACCTCGCTCTGCAGACCACCGACCGGATTGAGGGAACGCCCGAGGCCGAAGGAAAGCGGTGCGGGCAGGCGCACCTGATCGCGCACGGTGGTTTCGATCAGGCTGCGGTCCTCCGGGGTGCGCACGCTGCCGGTGAGGCGCGCCTTTTGGCCGTCGAACTCCAGGTGCAGTCCGCCAAGGCGTTTGCGCAAGGCGGGCTGCTGCGAGAGCTCCTCCCGCGCGGCCGTTTCCAGATCCCGCTGCAGGTGCGGCAGGCACACCAGCGCACCGACAAGCCAGAGCGCGAAGAGTGTGGCAGCAGAGAGGATCCAGCGCGCGCGAGTCATGGCGGGGGAGGTCACGCTTTTTCGGTGAGCATGCGCACCTCGTCGAAGCTGTAACGACGTGCCTCGCCACGCTGATTGGTCTGCAGCAGGGTTTGCGTGCCGGTATCCAGCGAAGTGAGCCAGCCCTCCCCATAGGCCCAGGTGTCGAGGCAGATGCGGCCCGGCAGAATGAGGGGCAGTCCGCTCTTCTGGGCGGTATGGCCGCACACCTGCGTCTTGCCCGAGAAATGCGGGTGGGAATCATCAAAGCGCCGCCAGAACAGCCAGTCGTCGCTTTGATCCTCCATGGGCAGCATGGCGTTCACATTCGCATGGGCAAAGATATGCGTGTCGTTCATATGCCAGCGGCGCAGGCGCTGGCTCAGGAAGTCCCAGTGCTCCTGCGGGATGGCGTTCCAGTCCGGGAGGTCCATGACGCCGTAGGACTGCATGGTCTGCCTGCCGCCAACGCCATACCATGAACCGGGATCAATCAGCTGGCTGCGGGCATCGAGCATGAGAATCTCATGATTGCCGAGCAGCGGGACGAGCTGGACGCTTTTTTCCAGTTCCAGCAGACGGTCCAGCACGCCGCGGGTGTCCGGGCCGCGGTCCACGTAGTCGCCCAGGGTGACGATCACGTCGTCTTTCTGCGGGGCCAGCTCCTGCAGCATGAGGTCAAACGCGGTCGAGCAGCCGTGGATGTCACCAATGACCAGAGTGCGCCCGCAGCTGCGTTCACGTGTGGGGAGTTGGACTCTTGACGTATGAATGTCGGGAGTGTCGTCGCTGGCCAAAATGGGCATCGTCCAATCTTGCGCGATGAGAGCCGGACGCAACCACCGATCATCGTGTTGGCACAATCCCTTTCGCCATGCAAGGTAGGGGAATGCCACTTCCCCAGCAGCCCAGCACCAAGAACCCCGGCCAGTCGTATGCTGAGGGCGCTCAACCTATCTTTGCGGCCCGTGGGCTGCGCAAAGTGTACCACACCGGAGATCTCAATGTGGTGGCGCTCCAGGGGGTCGATCTTGATTTCCACCCCGGTGAACTGGTGGTGCTGCTGGGCGCGTCCGGCAGCGGCAAGTCCACCCTGCTGAACATTCTCGGCGGGCTGGACATCCCCACCTCCGGCTCCCTGCGCTACAAAGGCTGGGATCTCTCCGGCGGCGGGGAGCGCACATTGACACAATTCCGCCGCAACTGCGTGGGCTTCGTGTTTCAGTTCTACAACCTCATCCCCAGCCTCACCGCCCGCGAAAACGTGGCCCTCATCACGGACATCGCCCCGGACCCGATGAAGCCGGAGGATGCGCTGGACCGCGTGGGCCTGAGCCACCGCTTGGATCATTTTCCATCTCAGCTCAGCGGTGGCGAGCAGCAGCGCGTGGCCATCGCCCGTGCCATTGCCAAAAAACCCGAGGTGCTGCTGTGTGACGAACCCACCGGCGCTCTCGATGTGACCACCGGCATCACCGTGCTGGAAGCCATCGAACGCATCAATCGGGAGCTCGGCACACTGACCGTCGTCATCACACATAATGCCGCCATGGCCGCCATGGCCGACCGCGTGCTGCACCTCTCCGATGGTCACATCGTCAAGGAAAGCCGCAACGAGACGCGCGTGGACGTGTCCACCCTGCAGTGGTGATCAGGTGAAAAGGATGTGCGTCCCCGCACCGGCGGACTCCTCATAAAACTGACCCACGGTCAGCACGCCATCCACGCGGTCCATCAGGTCTTCCTTCTTCAGCTTGAACATGTCCATGGCCAGTTTGCAGGCGAAGATCTTGCCGCCGGAGTCGGAGATGAGTTCCAAGAATTCCCGCACGGGCGGGATGTCGAGCTTCTCCATCTCTTTGTTCATGAGATGCGTGGCAAAGGCGGATACGCCGGGGATGGCACCCATCACCGTGGGGAAGGGCATCGTGATGGGCAGGCCGAGCATGGGCATGGCCATGTTCAGCGCGGCATTGCCCACGGTGGAGACCTTCAGATGGTCCAAGGTCTTGTTGGCCAGGGCATTCAGGCCGAAGAAGGTGAAGAACAGCGAAGCCTCGATGCCCTCCATGCGGGCGCCGTTGGCCATGATCAGCGCGGGATAGATGCCATCCAACGAGCCGCGGCTCACGATGATGGACATCTTCTTCACGGGTTGTTTGTCGTCTGGGGTGCTCATGTTCGGAAGAGATGGGGGATTAAATGCAGCCGACGGGCTTGGGAATGCCGGCAATCTTGGAGGACTTCTTCAGCGGGCCGCCGGGGAAGAGATCGTAGAGCTCCTTCGTCGTCACCACGCCGCTTTTGCCCATGCTGCGGATGGTCAGGGCCGCGCCTTTCGCCTGCTGCTCGCGCAGGTAGCGCACCACCTTCATGTGGGCGTCCGTCAGTGCGCCGATGCCTTCCTCTGTGGCGATGGCGGCGGCTATGGCTTCATTCCACTGGGAGGCGTCGGTGAGGTAGCCCTCCTCGTTCACGTCGATTTCAGTTCCTGCGATGGTCTTTTTCATGATGGTTGGTGTGGTTGATCATTACGCTTCGGCTGGCTTCTTTTTCTGCCTGCTGATCCCCGGCAGCGGCCAGCCGCGGAGCAGGACGTTCCAGTAGATGTGGCGGAAGGCCAGCTTGCCCCAGTGGTTCACGCGGCTTTCTTCCAGCAGTCGCATGGGGCCGAAGGCGAAGGGAAACGGTCCTTCATGCGGCTCGTATTCGTAATTGAAATCAATCAGCAGCGCCTTGCCGTTGCCGGATTCAATGAAGCAGTTGGAGTGTCCGTCGAACTCCTCCTTGAGCGGCTTGCCGGCGATGTGCAGCAGAATGTTGTCCGCCAGAGTCTCGCTTTCAAAATGGGCCACGGAGCCCGCCTTGGACGCGGGCAGGTTTGTCGCATCGCCGATGATGAAGACGTCCTTGTACTCGACGGACTGCAGCGTGTGCTTTTGCGTGGCGATGAAATCCAGGTCATCCCCCAGAGCGGAGCGGCGCACGGCTTCGTCTCCCATGTTCGTCGGTGTGGTGACGAGCAGGTCATAGGGCACCTCGCGACCGTCAAAGCATACCAGCTTGTTGTTTTCTTGATCCACCTTCTCCGCCACGAAATCGGTCACGAGTTCGATGCCTTTGTCTCCGAGCAGATGCCCCAGCTTTTTTGACGCTTTCGGTTTGGTGAACGCACCGGACAGCGGCGTGACGTAGGTCAGGGTGACTTTGTCACGGATGCCCTGCTCGCGGAAAAATGTGTCTGCCAGGAAGGTGAACTCCAGCGGGGCCACGGGGCACTTGATCGGCATCTCATTGATGTGCACCACCACACGCCCGCCGGTGAAGGTTTTGAGCTTCTCGCGCAGCGCGCGTGAGCCATCCAGCGTGTAGAAATCATGCACGTTCACCCGCCACTTCGGTCCCAGCATGCCTGCCGTCTCCTCCGGTGCCGTGCGGCAGCCGGTGGCGACGATCAGCAGATCGTATTTCAGCGTACGCCCGTCCTTGATCGTCACGGCATGGTCTTCGGGGATGATTTGATCCACCTCCGCCTGCATGAACTCGACCCCTTCCGGAATGAAGTCGCGGGTTTTGCGGATGATCTCGCTCTCCTCATACTTGCCGAAGGGCAGAAAGAGCAGCCCCGGCTGGTAGAGATGCCTGTCCGAGCGGTCCACCACCGTCATGCTCCATTCGGAGGCAGGCAGCCGCCTGCGCAGGTTGTTGGCCATGATCGTGCCCGCAGTGCCGCCGCCGAGGATAAGAAGGTGCTTGCTCATGGAGAATTGGAAGGTTGAGTTGCAGTACATCTATATGCGTGTATGCGTATATACAATAATTAATCCCAACTCATTTTTGTCATTCATGAACTCTCACCTGACCGCCGATGAGCGCGGCATCATCCTGACCTGTCCCGCCTGCGGCACCTCCAACCGCATCGCCTACGCCAAAGCCGCACAGCAGGGCCGCTGCGGCACCTGCAAGGCGGAACTGCCCCATGTGGCCGCACCTGTCGAGATCACGAGTGCGGCCGACTTCGCCGCCCTCATCACGCAAAGCTCGCTGCCCGTCGTCGTTGATTTCTGGGCCCCTTGGTGCGGCCCCTGCCAGATGATGGCTCCGGAGTTTGCCAAAGCCGCCGCCAAGGCCGCAGGCACCGCCATCCTTGTCAAAGTGAACACCGACGAGCGGCAGGACATCGCCGGCCAGTTCCGCGTTCAGGGCATTCCCGCCTTTGCGCTGATCAAAGACGGCAGGCTGGTCTCACAAACCACCGGCTTTCAACCGGCGGAGCGTCTGCTGGCGTGGATGCGGCAGAGTTGAAATCCAAAGCTGTCGTGAGAACATGAGCGTATGAAATGGCACTATCGAGACAGAGTTTTTCAGGCGTACCGTTGCGAGTTGATCGGTACGCTGCTGTGGGCGTTGGTCATCGAAGTGCTCATCGCCATTGCTCTCAAGGTGATCTCTCCAGAATTGGAAGGCGTCATACCGAAATTCAATGAGGGGACAACTGCCATTCTGGGCATGATTCTAACGGGATTCACCATCTTGTTCTCCCTGCTTGCTGCTCCGCTGATGACAACCCCAATGAAGTGAGACCGGCACAAGAGCCACTTAGTGGGATGAAGCGCCCCTTGCCGCGTCTTGTGCAATCCTCACTCCATCACTTCCGCCGAAACTTCACGAAGTAGTTTTCCTTCAGCACGTCCTTCACCTCGTCGATTTTTTCAAAGCCGGCGGCGGTGATCTCGGCTTCGAAAACTTCCTGTCCGGCGCGGACGTGGCCCATCACGAAATCGCTGCTTTCACCGGGGATGCGTTTGAAGTCGATCAGCACCAGCACGCCTCCGGGCTTCAGTGCTTTGTGCAGCGTGGCGAGGCTGGCCTGCGGGAACTCGAAATGGTGATACACATCGCAGATGAACGCGAGCTCGACGCTGGCCTCCGGGAGTTCGACGCTGCGCCCGGTGCACTGAATCGTCTGCACATTCGCCGCATGGGCCTTCGTGGCTCTTGCCTGGATGTGTTCGAGGAAGTTCTTCGCGATATCGACCGCATACACTTTGCCACTTTCCCCGACCGCCTGTGAAAACGGCAGCGTGAAGAGCCCCGTGCCCGCGCCGATGTCCGCCATGGCCATGCCGGGCTTCAAACCGACGGCGGCGGCGATCTTCGCCCGCTGGTGGTAGATCTCGCGGCTCTCGGTTTCAAACTTCTGTGTCCACTCACCGACCTTGAGCTTGGGATCGAGGAACTTGTCGTTGATGCCGGGCTTCACGCTCGCGTCTTGCGCGAAGGAGGTCGTGACGAGAAGGCAAAGGAGCGGGAGGATGCGTTTCATGAAGATTGGAGGGGTGGAGTCAAAGAGATCGCTCATGGATCATGCCATCTTCCACATCCACGATGCGGTCAAAGACATCGAGCGTGCGGTGATCGTGAGTCACGACAAGGACGCCTGCGTTGCGCTCGTGGGCGACTTTGGCAAAGAGTTCCATCACCTGGCGTCCGCGCTGGCTGTCGAGCGCGGCAGTGGGTTCGTCGGCGAGGATGAGGCTGGGGTTGTTGGCCAGCGCACGGGCCACGGCAACACGTTGCTGCTCGCCACCGGAGAGGGCGACGGGCAGGTTGCCGGCTCGCTCGCCGACACCGAGGTAGTCGAGCAGTTCCATCGCGCGTGCGCGAGCGGCCTTCGGGGCGGTGTCGTTGACTTCGAGGGCGACCTGCACGTTTTCCAATGCGGTGAGAAAGGGGATGAGGTTGGCCTTTTGAAACACGAACCCAAGATGCTGGCGGCGAAAGGCGCGCAGATCGACGAGCGCCTTCGGACCATCGAGCACGGCCGCGCCACCGATCATCACCTGTCCTGAAGTGGGAGGATTGATCAGCGCCATGGCGGTGAGGATGGTGGACTTGCCGGAGCCGCTGGGGCCGAGCATGCCGACGATCTCTCCGCGTGCGATGGTCAGCGAGGCATCGCGGATGGCGACGACTTCGGTGTGGCCGCTGCCATACACTTTGCGCAGATGCTGGACTTCGACGGCGGGAGCGCTCATGCGGAGAGGACGGTGTTGGGCTCCACGCGCAGGGCTTTCCAAATGCCGAGCAGGCTGGCGAGTGTGGAGATGACGAGGACGATGAAGCCGAGTGAAATGAGGTCTGACGGCTCCACGACGACGAGACGCGGAAAGTGCGGAAACGTGAACTGCCCGATGACCCACGCCAGCGCATAACCAAAAGCGCCCATGAGAAGCGACTGCTGCAGAATGAGGCCGCCGATGACTCCATTGCGGGCGCCAATGAGCTTCAGCAGGGCGATGTCGCGAATTTTATCGAGCGTGAGCGTGTAGATGATCAGTGCGATGATGATGGTCGAAATGATGATCAGAAGAACTCGGAAAAGGCCGAGCTGACGCTTCGCCTTGTCCACCATGCCGGAGAGCAGCAGGTCCTTTTGCTCCTGAGTGGAGAAAACCGAGATGTCCGGCCAGTTCGCGAGCGTGGCACGAACGGCTGCGGCATCCGCGCCAGGCTGCAAGGTCACAAGCACGGCGCTGACCTGCGGCTTCGACAGCGCGGGAATGCTGCCGGAAGGTCCGGCGGCGCGATCCAGCAGCAGTGGCTGCAGGCGGCCGATCTCGATGCTCTCCAATCGTGCACGTCGTGCGGCGCGTTCCAGCCGCACGGCTTCTCCCGGCACGTCAGATTGAATCGCCAGCGCATCGCTCACAGTGAAAAAAGTCAGTCCGTCGCCACTGGTGCCGACCATGCCGCGCGTGTGGCCAACGACTTCATAGACATCCTTGCCGAGCCTGACTTTTTCACCCAAAGGCAGGTGCAGTGACTGATCGGCGATCATTTCATAATGCGCCTGCCGCAGCGCACGCCCTGCCACCAGCGGAATCCACGCGCCGCGATCCTCCGGCCACGAAAGGCCCTGAACCACCATGCGCAGCGGCCTGCCCTGATGCATGCGTTGAATCGTGTGCGACACGAAGCGCCGTGCTTGGGCCACGCCCGGCACCGCGCGCACGCGATCCTCCAGGCTGGCAGAAATCCGCGAGATCTCCGCAAACGGCCCGCGCGTGCCGCCCTGCACGACCCACAGATCCGCGCCCACACGGTCCACCAGCAGCGTTGCTTCATGGATGAGACCACGATAGATGCCGCCCATGCCCATCACAATCATCAGCAGCAGGCCGATGCCCAGCGTGGTAAACACAAAGCGGCCCGAGTTGTGCCGGATGTCGCGGACGGCGAGGTTCATGGCATTTGAATGAACACCTCCGCGCGCTGGCCGATGGTCCATTTCTTTGGCAGTTCATTGACGCGTACATCGACGAGAAACTCGCGCGTCTCGCGGTCTGTCTCGCGGCCGATGCGGGAGACCACGCCGGGGTAGTCCTTGCCGCTTTCGGAACGGAAAACGATGCGCGCCTTCTGGCCGGGCGCGATTTTCGAAATGGCCGTTTCATCGACCCACGCACTCACCCAGATTTCTTCCAGCGAGATAAGTTCCATCAGTGAGCCCCCCGGCACGAGCATGTCGCCCGGCTCGCGACTGCGCCGGATGATGAGCCCGTCGTAAGGTGCGCGAATTTCCGTGAAGGCCATCTGCTCCTTGCGATACAGCAGCGTCTTCTCCGCCACCAGCACCTGGGCCTGCGCCTCGGCGATGGTCGCGTTCGAGCGATTCAGATCAGCCTCCGCCACATGCAGCGCTTCCGAAGCCTTGTCCTCGTCCGTCTGGGAAACTGCGTTGGAGGTTCGCAGTCCGGTCATGCGCTTGTGATCGAGCCGGGCCTGCGCCAGCACCGCCTCCGAGCGTGCCAGATCCGCGCTCACTCGCGCCGCTGTCTGCCGCGCCGCTGCCAAAGTCGCTTCCGCGATGGCCACTTGCTGCTTGATCTCCGCGTCATCGAGCCGGGCGAGCAGCTGCCCGGCTTTCACCGCATCTCCCTGATCCACCAGCACCTCCGCCAGACGCTCTTGAATGCGTGAGCTCACCGTCGTCTTCACGCGCGCTTCCAGCGTGCCGGTGCCCATCACCTCATGCGTGATGCTGTCTTGACTCAGCCTGGGCAGCTCGACTGGCGTCGGAGCCAGCTTGAACTTGTAGAACGCCGCTCCGACCACGGCGATGACTGCAAACCAGGGCAGGAGACGACGAAGGAAGGTGTTTTTCATACAGTTCGTATCAGCGGGTTGCGGTGCTGAAGGTGCGCCATGAGCCGGCGAGGTTGCGCACTTTGAAGCCATGCTGCACGAGAAGGCGGCATGCGAAGTAGCTGCGCTGACCGCTCTGGCAGGAGGCAATGATCTCCTTGTCCTTCGGCAGTTCGCCCAGGCGTCCGCGCAGCTCATCCAGCGGGATGTGCACGGAACCGGGGATGCAGCCCTTGGCGCGCTCGTCGGCCCTGCGCACGTCCAGCACGAGGGACTTGTCAGGATCAAGCGTGGCAATCTCATGCCACTGCGCGAGCGCCACATCTCCGGCGAGCACGTTTTGCGCGGCCATGCCGGCGAGATTCACGGGATCTTTGGCGGAGCCAAACGGCGGCGCATAGGCGAGCTCCAGTTCGGCGAGATCATCCATGGTCATGCCGGCTTTGAGCGCGGTGGCCAGGACGTCGAGGCGCTTGTCCACGCCATCGCGGCCCACAGCCTGAGCGCCGAGCAGCTTGCCCGTGCCTGCATCAAAGAGCACCTTCATCGCGATGGGTTCCGCGCCGGGATAATAGCCTGCATGAGACATCGGGTGCAGATGCAGCGCCTGGTAGTTTCTGCCAGCGGCACGCAGCGTCTTTTCATTCGCGCCGGTGCAGCCTGCGGTGAGTCCAAAGAGCCTCAGCACGGCTGTGCCCTGCGTGCCGTGGTAGGCGGAACTGCGGCCCATGATGTTGTCCGCAGCGATACGGCCCTGGCGGTTCGCCGGACCAGCCAGCGGGATCAGGCTCCATTCGCCGGTGATGACATCGCGCACTTCCACGACATCGCCGACGGCATAGATCGCCGGATCGCTGGTCTGCATGCGCTCATTGACGCGGATGCCACCGCGACCGCCGATCTCCAGACCGGCGGCTTTGGCCAGGGCGCTTTCAGGTTTCACGCCCATGCCGAGAACGACGACATCCGCAGGCAGACGGCGGCCATCTTTGAGGACCACGATGGAGGCGCGCGCAGGTTCGGCATCGGTCGGTGCTTCAAATGCGGCCACGGCGCTGCCGGTGCAAAGTTCGACGCCATGCTGCTTGAGTTCCAGGTGCAGCCACGCGGCCATTTCAGGATCGAGCGGAGCCATGACCTGCGGCAATGCTTCGACAAGTGAAACGGAAACCCCGCCATGCCGGACGAGCTGCTCCGCCATTTCCAGACCGATGTAACCGCCGCCGACCACCACGGCCCGGGTGTCCTCGGTCTCGCTCATCCATGATTTGATCCGCACCACGTCAGGCACATTGCGCACCACGAAATGGCCCTCGCGCTGGATGCCGGGAATCGGCGGGGTCAGCGGTGCGGCACCCGTGGAAATGACAAGTGCGTCGTAGGGAAGGGCGTATTCGCGGCCATTCGTCAGCTCGCGGACGTTCACCACTTTGGCCTCGCGATCAATCGACACGACCTCGCTGTGCACACGCACGTCGAGGTTGAATCGCGCGTGCAGGCTCTTTGGAGTTTGCACCAGCAGATCCTCCTCATTCGGGATCTCACCGCCGACGAAGTAAGGCAGGCCGCAGTTGGCAAAGGAGACGTGGGGGCCGCGCTCCAGCACGGTGATTTCACAGGTTTCGGACAGGCGGCGTGCACGTGCGGCGGCACTGGCACCACCGGCGACACCTCCGATGATGACCAGACGTTGGGGCTTCATGAGGATTTGGATTGGGTTCTTTCAAAACGTGCGACGAGCGCAAAGACAACGGCCGCCAGCACCACCAGTCCCGCATACCACACCCATTCCGGCAGCGTGGTGAGTTCAGGCAGGCGCTTTTTGCCCAGATCCGCCACCGGCAGGATGTTCGCGGCGATCCAGTCGTAGCACAGCGCATAAGCTGCTGCGCCGACGAGCATTCCCAGGAAGCCCACGAGCGCATCCAGCTTGCCGGTGGCGATGGCGGCGATGCCCGTGCCGGGGCAGTAGCCGTAGATCACCATGCCGATGCCAAAGAGCAGCGCGCCAAGGATGACCGCGAGCATATGGGCGGGCTTGATGTGCCAGTTGGACAGCTCCTGCCCGTGCAGGATGAACAGGCCCACGCCACCCACGACGATGGCGGTGAACATGACCTTGAGCACGGTGAAGTCACGAAACAGAAACTGCTTAACGATGACATTGAAGTCCGTGACACCGCCGCGATGCAGCAGCACGCCAAAGATGAAACCAAAGAGCAGTCCGGCCCAGAGCAGACTGGAGCCGGTGATGAAGGCGAGGAATGTTTGCATGAGATCAGGATTTGGAGGTGCTGCGGAAGAGGAGGAAGGCGGTGACGATGCCGCTGATGAACATGGCGATGAAGAAGGTCCAGCTGCTCACGGCGAGCTGCAGCGAACCACTGATGCCGTGGCCGCTGGTGCAGCCATCCGCCAGCCGTGCGCCGAAGATGAGGACCACGCCGCCGAGGAAAGCGGCGAGGAATCGTTTGCCAACGGACGGGCCAAAACGCTCGCGCCAGATGGTCGGCACGCTCTCCAGCTTGAAGCTGCCGCTCACCAGCGCACTGGCCAGAGCGCCGAAAAAGGAGCCGAGCACAAACAGGCTGCCGTAGTCCCAGGCAGGCACCGCTTTTTTGGCCCAGTATGTGTTGGCCGCCACGCCATCCGCGCCCAGCACTGGCAGTGCACACGCGCCAGAAGCCTGCGCGATGCCGGTGGAGATGCCAATGGGCTTGTCAGCCAGCGTAAAGGTGAGGATGCTCAGCACGCCGATCAGCGCGCCAACGAGGTAGGGATTCCAGCGGTGAGTTTTCATGGTTGGCGGAGAGAAGAAAGGTTATTCAAACTTGATGTAGGCGAAGCCTTGCAGCTGCAGATCGATCAGACGCGGGAAGGCGCCCACGACGAGTTTGACGCCGGGCATCAGTTCGGTGGGCTTCACGCCTTTCTGCTGCATCGTGTTTTCACACAGCTCCACCTGCACGCCGCGCTTGATGAGTTCCGCAAGGAACTCGCCGTTCGGGTTGGCCGCATCCACGCCGAGGCGTTTGCGGGCTGCATCATTCACCACGGCGGCGATGCCGGTGCCGTGATAGACGAGATGCAGGTGCACCTGGTCTGCGGCGATGCCGTGTTTCTCATAGGTGTTGATGAGTTTGCGGGCGTAGAAGAGGCCCTTGTTTACGCCGTCGTGGGCCACGTCATCGGTGACCTGATAAACGATGCGCAGGTTCTCGCGCACCTGGATCGGAATGACTTCCGGTTCGGCGGCAGAGGTGGAGACGGTAAGGGCGAGGAGGGTGTAGAGCAGGTGTTTCATGGTTGGGATTCGGGTTGCCACGACATGTAGCCGCGGTGGATGTGCTGGATGTTGCGAAAGCCGAGCTGTTTCAGGACGATCACGGCCTTGCGGCTGCGAAAGCCGCCGGCGCAATACACCAGCACGGGCTTGTCCTTGTTAAGCGCGGCCACCTTGGTTTCGAAGGCTGCGTCGCCGATGGAGATGTTCACCGCGCGGGGCAGCGCGCCGCCTTCAAATTCGCCGGAGGAGCGCACGTCCAGCACCTGCGTCTCGGGGTGGTCGCGCAGCCACGCATTGGCCTGGCCGGCATTGAGGTTGGCACACACGGAGCCGGGGGCCGCTTTGAAGAGACGGCGGTCCCAGTCTCCTTCATACCAGTACCAGCCGACGATGACGGCGATGAGAATAACAAAGGTCCAGATCATATTTCGAAGGGGCATGGGGGGATGAAACAGGCTGCTCAGGCACCGCCGAGTTTTTTCACCTGTTGAGAGAGACGTTTGAGGAGGTTGTTGCAGACGTTGTCGCACAGTTCGGTGATGCTCGGATCGGCGATGAAGCAGATCGCGGTCAGGCCTTCACGGCGGCGGCCGACCATCCCCGCGTCCACCAGTGACTGCACATGGCGCGAGACATTCGCCTGCGTCAGGCCGGTGGCGGTGACGAGTTCGGTGATGTTCTTTTCGCCCTCTTCCAACGCGCGCAGAATTTTCAAGCGGCTGGGTTCGGAGAGCGTGCGGAACCAGGAGGCGATCAAAGTGAGGGCCTCCTCGGAGACCGGTGGCAGGGATTTTTTGGTGCGTGAGGCCATGGGGGATGGAATGTTTACACGTTGAATCTATATGAATGTTTACGCATATAGTTGCGTAACTGGAACAGCATGAGAGTGGTTCCGTCCACCAAAACCTTGGCCTTTGGCGTGCTTTGAAGTGTGGTGAAAAGGTGCATGGTCAGTTGATAAACTGGCTGCGGACGGCCGGAGAGATGTCCAGCGAAACGATCCGGCCGGGCTGGCCCATGATGACGGGGGAGTGCTCCTTCAAATAGCGGCGCACCGCCTGGTGTGCGTCCACATCGAGCACCTGGACATCCATCACATCGCGCATGCGGCAGACGGTGCTTTCCACATCGCCTTCGCGTTCACAGGAGGTGAGGGTGTAGAGCCGGTCCGCCTGCACCGGCTGGCCGTTGATCCGCATGTCGCTGATACGCCGGCCTTCAGGCCTGCCGGCATGGAAGCTGAAAGTGAGTCCGGATGTTCGTGGCACCCAGCCGCCGAAAAGGCGCTTCGTATTCTTGGAGAAGACATTCTCAAGCTCACGCTCGAAGAACTGCTGCAGCTGCGCGCCGCTGACCCTGCCGGTCTTCAGCCGTGAGTTGATCGGATAGTAGTTCCACAGGTCGTTTTCAGTGATGTTCCCCACGGGAATGGGGTAGGCGAAACGGAAGCCGTTGGAGAGCGCGATCTCGGTGCCGCCTGCCGCGCGCAGCGCATCGGCAAGCACGGCGTCCGCAGGCGTCTCCACCGGCGCGTAGCGGAACAGCGGTGACCGGGTGCTGCCAATGACGCGGTTCAGATTGTCGCGATAAGGCGCGAGGGATTTTTCCGCCAGTTCCTTCACAGCGGCATCCTCCTCATAGTGGCTGGCGCGGAGTTCGATGAGATTCCAGTCCCGCCGTGTGATCCTGCCATCCTGAACGAAGATTTCCAGCTTTCCCAGATGAGAGCCGAAGGCCCCTGCTTCCACCACCCAGGTGCTGCCTCGGATCACCGCCTCTTCCGTGCGTTCATGGGTGTCGGCGGAAAGAATGACATCGACACCTTTCAGGGTTTCCGCCAAAGCAATGGCTTTGGGCAGGCCAATGTGGGTCATCAGTACCACGAGATCGGCCTGACCCTCTTTTCTTGCCTCGTCCACCAGCGGCTGAAGTATGTCTGTCTCTTCATAGCGAATGCCTTTGCTGAAGGACGGGGGCTGACGCATCGGGACATCCGGATCGGTGAAACCGATGAGGGCGACTTTCAGTCCGGCAGCGTTGTGAATGACGTAAGGCTTGAACAGGCGCTGCTGCGTGTCCTCATCACGCATGTTGGCGACGACCGCCGGAGCCGTGAGCTTCTTGCTGATGTTCAGCAGCACCTTTTTGCCAAAGATCACCTCCCAGTTTCCAGGCAGCCAGTAGTCGAGTTTCAGCGCATTGATGGGATCCACCATGGTGACGCCCTCGCTCATCGCGACATGTCCGGAGCCCTGGATGGTGTCGCCAAGGTCAAGCGTGATGGTGCCCTCGGGATTGGCGGCGCGGATCTCGCGCATGAGTTTCGCGATACGCGCCACTCCTCCGGCGGTGACGATTTCATCCTTGCCTCCAGCCCAGTACATTTCCGGGTGTTCTTCCAGCTGGCCGTGGATGTCGGCGAAAAACGCGAGGGTGATTTTCTTTTCGGCGGATGGCGTCCCGGCGCGTGAAAAAGAAGCGGATGCCAGTGCCGCGAGAGTCGCGCCGCACATTTTTCGGCGCGTCAGTGTGGAGGAGGGAGTCGTGTGTTGTTGCATGCAGAGGGGGGGGATTTATCGAAATGAAATGCGTGACTGTCTCATCAATCACGAACCGCCGAGCCCCTTCACCTGATGGGTGAGGCGCTTCAGGAGGTTGTTGCAGACGTTGTCACACAGCTTGGTGATGCCGGGGTCGGCGATGAAGCAAATCACTGTCAACCCCTCGCGGCGACGTCCCACGATGCCGGCATCGACGAGAGTCTGGGCGTGGCGGGAGACGTTTGCCTGGGAGAGGCCGCTGGCCTCGACGATTTCAGAGATGCTTTTCTCGCCCTTCTCCAGCGTGCGCAGGATTTTCAGGCGGCTGGGCTCGGAGAGCGTGCTGAACCATGAGGCGACCATGCCGAGCGCCTCATCGGAGACGGTGTGGTGTTTTTTCTGGCTGCGGGCGGACATGGCGGAAAAATTGTTTGCGCTGAGTGTTTATATGCGTATAGAATCATATAGTCAAACAAAGAAACATCATGAAAACAAATTCAACCTTCGGGGTCCTGTTCATCTGCACTCTGTTCAGCACGCTCGCGGTGCTGCCCTCCTGCGCCCAGCAGGGCGGTGGGCGCGGGATGCCGCCTGAGGCACGCGAGCAGATCCACACCCTTTTTGACAATCACGCCAGCATCCACCGCGAGGTGAAGTTCACCGCCGACGGCTACACCGCCGTCACGGAAAGCGATGATCCGAAGGTGGCCGCCGCTTTGAAAAAGCATGTCGGGCAGATGCAGACGCGGCTTGCGGATGGGCTGAGCGTGCGCCGCTGGGATCCGGCCTTTGCCGAATACTGCGACCACTATACGGATATGGACCACGAATTCACGCCTACGGCCAAGGGCGTGCGCATGACAGTCAAAGGACGCACAGCAAACGCCGTCAAAATTGCTCAGAATCATGCCAAGGTCGTTTCTGCCTTTGCCGCACATGGGTGGAGCGAGCACGACAAAAAGCATGACGCCGTCACCCGCTAAATTTGCCCCCACCCAAAACTCAACCACACACACTCTCACCATGAAACTCGAAAACGCCATCCGCGCCCTCGCCGGCACCATGATCCTCGTCAGCCTGGCCCTCAGCCACTTTGTGAATCCGAACTGGCTCTGGCTCACCGCCTTCGTTGGCGCGAATCTGCTGCAGTCCGCCTTCACCGGCTTCTGCCCTGCTGAAACGATTCTTAAGAAACTCGGCGTGGGCGGTTCCTGCTGCGGAAAACACTAAATAAGAGGAGCGCTGCACAGCCTGCTTCTGTTAGCCTGAACAAGAATCCAGCCCCGCTTTTTATGACCGTCATGAAACGATTTCTCTCCTTCAGCGTACTGCTCGCCCTTGCCGCCTGTGGCAGGCATGAGGCCGCCCCTCCCGCCACGACAACCCTGCCCAGCGTCACGGTGAAAGTGCAGGTGGCCCGGCTGCAGCCGCATGTGGCGGCCGAAGAAGTCGTCGGCACGGTGCGCTCCAAACTGCGCGCTCAGGTGGAGGCCAAGATCAGCGGGCGTGTGCTGGAATACACCGCCACGCCCGGCGCGGCGGTGAAGGCGGGGGACTTGCTCGCTCTCCTGGAAAACCAGGAAATTCAGGCCAAGGTGGATCAGGCCAAGGCGTTGCTCGATCAGGCTCAGCGTGACTTTGCGCGGCAGAAGGAACTCGTCGCCAGCAATGCCACCACGCGGCAGGACTTCGATGCGGCTGATGCGCGTGTCAAAGTGGCCACTGCGGGTGTTCATGAAGCCGAAACGATGATGGGCTACGCTCGCGTGACTGCGCCCTTTGATGGCGTGGTGACACGCAAGCTCGCCGACGTGGGTGATCTGGCCATGCCGGGCAAGCATCTGCTCGAAATGGAAGCGCCGACCACGCTGCGCTTTGAAGCTGATCTGCCCGAAGCCATTCTGGACCGCATCACCATGGGGGCGAAGATGCAGGTGAAAATCGCCTCCGTGGCTAAGCCGCTCGAAGCCACGGTGAGTGAGATCGCACCGGTGGCCGATCCCGTGAGCCGCACGTTTCAGGTGAAGCTGGATCTGCCGGCGGCGGAGGGGCTGCGCACCGGCCAGTTTGGCCGTGTGGCCGTGCCGATGGCGGAAATGCAGCTGCTGATGGTTCCCAGGGCCAGCGTGATCAAGCGCGGACAGATGGAGCTGATTTTCGTTGTCAAAGAAGGGCATGCCAACCTGCGCCTCGTAAAAACGGGCAAGGCGATCAATGGCAGCATCGAAGTGCTGTCCGGCCTCGAAGAAGGCGAGCAGGTCGTGATCAGTGATGTCAGCAAACTCGCCGATGGCCAACCCGTGACGATCCAGCCATGAGCGAACCTTCCCATCATTCTGAGAACCTGGGCGTCGCCGGCCGCATCGCCGCGATGTTCATTGACTCCAAACTGACCCCGCTGGTCATCATCGCCTCTGTCATTCTCGGCGCGGCGGCCATCGTGCTGCTGCCACGTGAAGAGGAGCCGCAGATCAAGGTGCCCATGGTCGATGTCATGGTGTCCATGCCCGGCTCATCCGCGAAGGAGATCGAAGAACGTGCCACGCGGCCGATGGAAAAGCTGCTGTGGGAGGTGGCCGGGGTGGAGTACCTCTACAGCACCTCACGCGACAGCGAGAGCCTGGTCATCGTGCGCTTCAAAGTGGGTGAAGACCCCGAGCGCAGCCTGGTGAAGATCACCGAAAAACTGCGCGCGAACTTCGACCGTATCCCAATGGGAGTCACGCCACCGCTGATCAAGCCGAAAAGCATTGATGATGTGCCAATCCTCGCGCTCACCTTCCACAGCGCACGCTATGACCACCTCACGCTGCGTCGGCTGGCGGCCCAGGTGGATGAATCCGTCAAACAGGTGCCGCTGGTGGCGGAAACAAATCTGCTGGGCGGCGCGCGCCGTGCGGTGCGGGTGATGCTTGATCCCGTGAAGCTGGCCTCGCGCAATCTCAGTCCTGCGGGCCTGGTGCCCATGCTGCAGCAGGCCAACCGGCAGTTTCGCGCAGGCGGCCTGACCACCGGCAACAACGAGGTGCTCGTGGAAACCGGGGCCTTCCTGAAAACCGCGCACGATGTGGGCGATGTGGTCGTGGGCGTGTTCGGCGGCAGACCGGTGTATCTGCGCGAAGTGGCCGAGATCCATGATGGCGGCGAGGAGGCCGTGCAGTACGTACTTCATGGCACCAAGACGGACGAAGAACCTGCCGTCACGCTCAGCATCGCCAAACGCCCCGGGGCAAATGCCATCTCCGTGGCTGACGAAGTGATTCGCAAGGTGGACCTGCTCAAGGGCTCGATCATTCCCGCCGATGTCACCGTGAGCGTCACACGCAACTACGGCGAGACCGCATCGGAGAAGTCCAACGAACTGCTGCTGCACATGGGCATCGCCGTGTTCAGCGTGGCCATCCTGATCTGGCTGACTCTCGGCTGGCGGGAGAGCGGCATCGTGGCCGTGGCCATCCCGGCCACGCTGGCGCTGACGCTGCTCGTTTTTTATCTCTACGGCTTCACGCTGAACCGCATCACCCTCTTCGCGCTGATCTTCAGCATCGGCATCCTGGTGGATGACGCGATCGTCGTGGTGGAAAACATCGTGCGTCATTTCCACCTGCCGCAGAACAAGGGACGGGACTGGTCAAAGATCGCCGTCGAAGCCGTGGGCGAGGTGGGCAATCCCACCATCCTCGCGACCTTTGCGGTGATCGCCGCCGTGCTGCCGATGGCTTTTGTCGGCGGTCTCATGGGGCCCTACATGCGACCGATCCCGATCGGTGCCAGCGCGGCCATGTTCTGGTCGCTGCTCATCGCCTTCATCGTCACGCCCTGGGCTTCCATCCGCATTCTGCGCTGGGGTGGCAAGTATTCCAAGCTGACGGAAGGCGTCGCGGTGGATGACGGCCACAAGCATCTCTCGTCTGAGCACGCCGAGGACTTCTTCACCAAACTCTACCGCCGCATGATGAGTCCGCTGATTCATCACACCGGCTGGCGCTGGATGTTCCTCGTCGGCATCACGGTTCTGCTGCTCGGGGCCATGGCGACGGTCGGCCTCGGCTGGGTGAAGGTGAAGATGCTGCCCTTTGACAACAAGAGCGAGTTTCAGGTCATCCTGAACATGCCGGAGGGCACTTCGCTGGAGCAGACGACCGCCGTGGCGCGGGAGATGGCGGCGGCGATCCGCACGGAGCCGGAAGTCACCGACTACCAGATCTATGCTGGCGTTGCCTCGCCCTACAATTTCAACGGTCTGGTGCGCCACTACTTCATGCGCCGTGGCGCCAACGTGGCGGACATTCAGGTGAACCTCGTCGGCAAGCATGAACGCAAGGCGCAGAGCCATGACATCGCCAAACGTGTGCGCCCTGCTGTCGCCGCCATCGCGGCACGCTATGGCGCACGGGTCGCCATTGCTGAAGTGCCGCCGGGGCCGCCGGTGCTGCAAACGCTCGTGGCCGAGATCTACGGGCCGAACGAAGAGGCTCGTCTGAAACTCGCCGAAAAGGTGAAGAACATCTTCAAGTCCACGCCCGGCGTAGTCGATGTCGATTGGTACATCGAAGCCGACCAGCAGAAGGCGCGCTTCGTCATCGACAAGGAAAAGGCCGCGCTGCACGGCATCAGTGCCGCCACGATTTCACAGACGCTGAAAATAGCCGTGGATGGCGAAACGGTCGATCTGCTGCATCAGCCTGAGGAGAAGGAGGACGTGAACATCCGCCTGGAACTGCCGCGCTCCGCCAAGACCACACCGGAGGAGTTGCTCGCGCTGCGCGTGCGCTCTGGCGACGCGAATGCGCTGCCTGAGCCGGGAGCATCTGGCTCGCCGCTGGTGCCGCTGCGCGAACTGGTGAAGGTCGAGCACGTCACGGTGGAGAAGAGCCTCTATCACAAGAACCTGATGCCTGTGACCTACGTCATCGGCGATGTGGCCGGCGTGGTCGAAAGCCCCGTGTACGCCATTTTCAAGATGAACGAGGCGCTCAAGAAACTCGACACACGCGAGTTCGGCGGCAGCGGCGCGGAACTGCAGATCCTCAATGCCTCCATGCCCTTCAGCGATGCCGAACCCGCGCTGAAATGGGATGGCGAGTGGCACATCACCATCGAAGTTTTCCGTGATCTCGGTGCCGCGTTTGGTGCGTGTTTGATCCTCATCTATGTGCTCATGGTCGGCTGGTTCCGCAGTTTCATCACGCCTGCCATTGTGATGATCGCCATTCCGTTCTCACTGGTAGGCATTCTGCCCGCACACGGTCTCATGGATGCGTTTTTCACGGCCACCAGCATGATCGGCTTCATGGCAGGAGGTGGTATCGTGGTTCGAAACTCCATCATCCTGGTCGATTTCATCGAGCTGCGCATTCAGGAAGGCATGCCGCTGAGCGAGGCCGTGATCGACGCGGGAGCCGTGCGCTTCCGCCCCATGCTGCTGACCGCCATGGCCGTCGTCGTGGGTGCGGCGGTGATCCTTGCCGATCCCATCTTCCAGGGCCTCGCCATCGCGCTCATGGCCGGGGAGATCGCCAGCCTCTTCATCAGCCGCATGGCCGTGCCGGTGCTCTACTTCATGGCCAACAAGCATTCTCATCCTGAACCCCAAGCCTAAAACACTATGAAACCCAACATCGGAACCGTGGACCGCGCCCTGCGCGTCATCGTTGGCCTCGGCCTCATCGCCTACGGCATCGTCAATCACACCTGGCTGGGAGCCCTCGGTGCCGTCCCTCTGCTCACCGCATTCATCCGCTTCTGCCCCCTCTATGCCCCCTTCGGCATCAGCACCTGCGGCAAAGGAGGCAATGGTAAAGGTGGTGGCTGCTGCGGAGGCGGCAAGTGCTGCTGAGTCACTCCCCATTCATATTTCCATGGTACGCTTTCTCATTCCCATCGCCATCGGTGCCGCCATTGGCTCGGCATTGGGCTACTTTGGCCAGTGCAGTTCAGGCACCTGCCCGCTTACCTCGACGTGGTGGCGCGGAGCCATCTACGGCAGCGTGATGGGACTGCTGATGGCGCTTGGCTCGGGGCGCTAAGAGGACAGGCCACGTCGCAGTGTCGTTACGACACGAAAAAGCGGCATCCTGTTGCCAGGATGCCGCCGTGAATTTTCTTGGGGCCTTTGGTTGGAAGGTCAGAGGGGACGCTTAGTAGCGACCGCCACCGCCGCCGCCACCACCGTAGCCGCCACGGCCACCGCCGCCGCCGCCGCCACTCTTGCCGCCGCCACCACCACCGTAGCCGCCACGGCCACCGCCGCCGCCGCCGCCACCGTAGCCGCCGCCGCCTGCTGGACGATCTTCCTTCGGACGAGCTTCATTGATGGTCAGGTTGCGACCGCCGTAATCTTTTTCATTGAGGCCACGGATGGCTTCATTCATGGCGGTTTGGGAGTCCATGGTCACGAAAGCAAAGCCACGAGGACGACCGGAGTCGCGGTCCATCGGAAGGTGGATGTCGGTAACGGTGCCGTAGTCGGTGAAGAGAGCGCGGACGTCGTCTTCTGTGGCGGTGAAGGGCAGGTTGCCCACGTACATTTTAGTATTCATATCGATTTTCTTGAGTTCAGCCAGCCTCAATGAGGGCCGAGTAAGCTCCGTAATCGGATTTAAGAACACCAAAGGAAACGACCTGATGAACGACTTAGCTTAGCCTTTATCAGGTTAACTTGCGAGGTGACCCTCGTCCCCATTGGGGGAATAGCAAACGTTAGTTTGGATTTCGGCGAATGAGGCCGGAATGACCAACTTTGCAGCGCTCAGCAGCGCCGGGCAGCGAATGACGAATGGGCTTCCATTCGTCATTCCGCCCCAGACGATCAGTGCATTTCCACATCGCATTGGCCCAAGCCGCCGCGGTAGTAGTTGAACTGCACATTCGGATGTTCAGCGAGCAGCGACATCGGCACGGAGGCATCTGCGAGACGCTTGGAGATCAGAAGTGCGGTGAGCCGCTGACCCAGAGGATTGTCATGCTGGCCGGCATGCCAGACGCTGACTTTTTCAGCCATCCAGGTTTCCTTGGGGCCCACGGTGATGGCCTTCTGCGGCACCAGTGTGAGATTGCCCCCACCTGAGGTGCGGGCATTCTGCATGAGGGTCACCGGATGCAGATCCACGAGGCGCGTGGTCAGTTTGCGAAACTCCGCAGGCGGAGGCGGCTCGTTTTTGAATTTGCCCGTGCGCTTGGGCGGATCATTGAAGGCCCAGTTTTTGATGTCGCCTTGGCCACACTGCATCACTGCGCAGCGCACACCGCTCTGCCAGCTCTTGATGTAGGCCGCCGTGTCGGCTTTCGGGAAATGCAGCTGTGTGTCCGGCATGCAGAGTTTCTTTTGCATGCGATCAAAGCAGAGGTCGCGGTTTGCTTTTTCAAAGGAGAGCGGATGCTCCAGAGTCACTTCCTTCTTCGTGTGCTCGTCATACCACTCGTCCATGCCCCAGAAGTGGCCGTCTTTGATCGAAATGCCGAGATCATTGATCAGACGTGCCACGAGCGGGAGCTGCTCCGTGGGGCCCACCGGGCCGCAGATGCCAGCCGGGTTGTCCGGGGTGGCCTGCTTCCAGGCGTGGATGTATTCCAGCGCCTCAGCCAGGTAAAAATCCTCCAGGGTGTCAAACATCACCACTTTGAATCCAGGACGGGAAAGCTGGCGCAGATCTCGTTCCGTGAGCCGGGCGGCATCATTGATGAGATCATCTTCTAACGTGGTGTAGTCCCACCACTCCGGTGCGATATGGCTGATTTTACGCGGCATGGTATGGTTTGGTTGTTACGGGATATTCAGGGAGAACGCCCGTTTTGCCAAGCTCTCATCATGACAGGCTAAAAAAATCTCGGGGGTGCCGGGGGGAGACGATGAGGTTTAGGGCGCCCGACCACATCTTGACGGGCGCAGCCTTGACCATCCCGACGCACCGCACTACCTGCCTGCATGGACGAAATGCTCAACCACCCCGATGCCCTGACCCGCCTGCGTTACGTCGTGCACCGCCTGCGCGCACCCGGCGGCTGCCCCTGGGACATGGAGCAGACGCACACCTCCCTCATCCCCCATGTCATCGAAGAAGCCTACGAGGTGGCCGATGCCATCCGCAGCGGCGATCCGGCCCAGATTTGCGATGAACTCGGCGACATCCTACTCCAGCCCGTGCTGCATGCGGAGATCGCCAGCGAGACCGGAGCCTTCGACCTCGACACCATGGCGCACGGCCTGACTGAAAAGCTCATCCGCCGTCATCCGCATGTGTTTGGCGACACCAGCGCCGCCACCTCCGATGCCGTACTGAAGCAGTGGGATGCCATCAAACGCACCGAAAAAGGCACCGAGCACGAAGGCCTGTTGCATGGGACCGGCAACGGCCTGCCCGCGCTCATGCGCGCGCAAAAGCTGCAAAAGAAAGCCGCACGCGTCGGCTTCGACTGGCCGGATGCCACGCCCGTCTTCGCCAAGATCCGCGAAGAAGCCGCTGAACTCGAAGATGCCATCGCCTCAGGTGACAAAGCGCACATGGAAGAAGAACTCGGCGACCTGTTCTTCAGCGTCGTCAATCTCGCCCGCAAACTCGGCATTGAATCCGAGCCCGCCCTGGCCGCTGCGAATGAAAAATTCACACGCCGCTTTCACGCCATGGAAACGCATCTGCGCGAGCAGGGGCATGAACTCGGCAAGCTTTCGCTGGAGCAGATGGATGCCGCGTGGGATGAGGTGAAGCGCGGGGTTTGACAGCTCTGGAAAAATATCAATGGTCGTGCATGAAAATCACGTTCGATTTTGATGACGACAGCTACGCGGCAATAGTGGCCGCTGCTCGGCACCAAAAATGCGCAGTAGTGGATCTGCTTCTCAATGCCATCATTAGTATCCCACAACTCGAACAGCCTTTGCTTAAGTCGAGAATTGCCTGCTCAATTGATTATAAGATTTCAGTTTCAGAAGGGACTCGTCCCTTTACGATGGAAGATGTTTATGCTGTGGAAGATGACAACGATATGCGAGGTCAATCATGATTGGGCTCATTGAAGGCGACGAAGGCATGGTCGCGACCTATCCAAACGACGCTGTGCTGATCTAAATGGTCATCGAAGATTTCTCATTCCCCAAACTCTGGGCGCAGGTGCGCACGAAATCATGGCTGTGGCTGTTTCGGCGGCAGCAGATTGAGGAGGGCGGGCGGCTGCTCAAGCATGGGGACATTGGCTTCGCGGGGGTCCATGTGTGCGCGGAAAATGAAGTGGAGTTGATCGCGGGCATTGGCACGGGTTTGTTCAATTCAGCCTCCGTCACGGCGCATCTGCGGCTGCGGGAAGACGGCAGCATGGCGATGACCTCCCACTGCACCTGTGCGGTGGGCACGTTGTGCCAGCATGCGGCGGCGCTGATGCTGATGCTCGATCATGAGGAAGGACGCAGGCGCATCGAAGCCATGGCGTGCGTGCGGGAGAAAACGTCAGTTGCCACTGATGACGGATCGGAATCTCAGGTGGAACCGAAAGAGATCGAACTGCCACCGTCAGAACCCAAGCCCATCCTGCTGGTGCGGCGCATGATCGTGGACATGCCGCAGATCACGGCCAAGCGAAACATCGGCGGCTGGGCACCACGCAGCATCGCCTTCATTCAGCCCTGCGCGGAATACGACGACTGCCCGCTGCGCTTTGAGATGCTGGTCCGCAGTCCGGCGCATCAATGGCTGGATGAAAACGAGACGCGGCATACACTGGTGCGCAATCTTCGCTCGGAGCGGCTGCTCCTGACGGACTTGTCCGGCCTGGGTTTCAAATCATTCTCCGAAGCGCTGCCGGGGGCCAAGGCACCGGAGTCCACGCTGGGCTTCATGGCGGTGGCGGGTGATCAGGCCTTGTTCTGGTCGCAATTCCTCAAGGACCAGATGCCCAAGCTGCGCGAGTCCGGCTGGCGGGTGGAGGTGCCGGAGGACATCGGCTTTCAAATCCATGATGCCGGTGAAGATGCGTGGTTCACGGATCTCGCGGGGGATCAGGACGGGCGCGAATGGTTCTCGCTGGATCTCGGGGTCGAAATCGAAGGACGTCGCATTTCGATGGTGCCGCTGCTCGTCGATTGCATCGATCAGGGCCTCACCGCCGCTGTCCTGGAAAAGAATCTTGATCAACGATTCCTCCTCTCACTCGGCGGTGACCAAGGCGATGTGCTTTCTGTGCCAGCGCATCGGCTGGTGGTGCTGCTGCGTTTCTTTGATGAACTCCTCGCCACCCGGCCCGTGCGCAAGGATGGCAAGCTCCAGCTCGACAAACTGCGCGCCGCACAGCTCGCCACGCTGGATGGTCTGCCGATTCGTGCGCCCGCTGAACTGACTGCGCTCAGTCAGCAGCTCGGCAGCTTCCGTGAGATCGGTCTCATCACACCACCGGCTGGTTTGAAGGCCAGCCTGCGCGACTACCAGCGCGAGGGTGCGTCATGGATGCAGTTCCTGCGCGAGTTTGGTCTGCATGGCATTCTGGCCGATGACATGGGCCTGGGCAAAACGCTGCAGACGCTCACACACATCCTGATTGAGAAAGAAAGCGGGCGCATGAAGCATCCCTGCCTTATCGTGGCACCGACCAGCGTGCTGCGAAACTGGATCAATGAGTCGATCAAATTCACGCCCTCATTAAGCCTGCTGCTCATGCAGGGGCAGTCACGCAAGAGCGACTTCAAGCACCTCAAGCAATACGATCTCGTCGTCACCAGCTTCCCGCTCCTTGTGCGCGATGCCGATGTCATGCAGGCGCAGGAGTGGCACATCGTCGCGCTGGATGAAGCGCAGAACATCAAAAATCCCAAGAGCCTCGCGGCGCAGACCTGCAGCGGATTGAAGGCCAAGCACCGTCTTTGCCTCACAGGAACGCCGATGGAAAATCACCTCGGCGAGTTGTGGAGCCTCTTCAATTTCCTCATGCCCGGCCTGCTGAGCGATGCCGACACCTTCCGTCAGCACTATCGCAATCCCATCGAGCGTGAAGCCGATGCGGAGCGCCAGAAGCAGCTCAGCACTCGCATTCAGCCGCTGCTGCTGCGCCGCACCAAGGATGCTGTGGCCAAGGAGCTGCCGCCGAAAACGGAGATCCTGCACAGCATCGAACTCGGTCAAGCGCAGACGGATTTGTATGAAACGATCCGTGCGGCGATGGACAAGCGTGTGCGCGAAGCCATCGAGGTGAACGGGTTGGACCGCTCGCAAATCGTCGTGCTCGATGCCCTGCTCAAGCTGCGGCAGGTGTGCTGCCACCCGCAGTTGCTCAAGCAGGAGACTGCGCGTGATGTCACCGACTCAGCGAAAACTGCCTTCCTCATGGATGAACTGCTGCCCGAGCTCATTGAAGAAGGCCGCCGCATTCTCATTTTTTCGCAATTCACGGAAATGCTCGCCATCATTGAGGCCCGGTTGAAAAAAGACGGGACGCGCTATGTGAAGCTCACTGGCAGCACGAAGGATCGCGAAACACCGATCCAGGAGTTTCAGGCGGGCAAGGTGCCGGTGTTCCTCATCAGCCTCAAGGCGGGTGGCGCGGGCATCAATCTGACGACCGCCGACACGGTCATTCATTACGATCCCTGGTGGAATCCGGCGGCTGAGGCGCAGGCGAGTGACCGTGCGCACCGCATCGGCCAGAAGAATCCTGTTTTCGTCCACAAGCTCATCTGCGAGAACACCATCGAGGAGCGCATCGTCAAGATGCAGCAGAAGAAGGCCGCGCTGGTGGAAGGACTGCTCGCGGGGCGTGCGGACAAACTCCAGCTCACCCAGTCCGACATTCAGGCCCTGTTCATGGCAGAGTGAGGAAGCCCTGCTCGTCCATCTTCACGTTGGGGAGGCTGATGCTGCGATCGTCATTTGGCAGCAGGCCGCTGATGCGTATGCCGTCGCTGGTGGATTCGATGGCGAGGCCTGGCAGCAGGCGGCCGAGGGTGTTGGGTTTGCGGCCGAGCTGCTCGTCTTTGTCATTGGCGGGCATGGGCGGATTGGGAACTTCGGTGCTGATGAGGATGCCGGTGCCTGCATCAATGTAGCCGCGCAGGGCGGTGGTCTGGGGCAGGGGAGACAGATCGCTGTCGAGGCAGAAGACGAGGCGCTCCTGGCCGGTGAGCTTGCCCAGCGTGCTGCGGGTACAGAAGGCGACGATGTGGGTGGGGTGGGCTTCCGGCCCGTGATCGATGAACTTGGTGCCGGGCATCACCTGCGTTAGCGCTTTGACGGTGCGGTGGATGATGCTGCCTTCAGGTTCGAGGCTGAGGAAGACATCGCCGGCGTGATGCCATTCGATTTCAGCCAGACGCAGGGCGTTGGCGAAGGCGACTGTGTCCGCCTCGGCGTGGCTCCAGCTTTTGCGTTTGAGGAATGCCTCGCTGCTCAGCGCGAGCATGGCGTGTCGCATCACCTCAGTGGTGGCGGCACGTGCGCCCAGGGCCTCGCCAAAATGCACTTCCACGGGATAGCGCAGGTGCTTGGGGCGTTTGGTGAAGAACTTGCCGCCCTGAAAGGAGAAGATGCTGCCATAGAGACCGTCGAGGTAAACGGGCACCACCTGGGCATCGCCCTGGCGCGCCATGAGTTCGAAGCCTTTGAGCAGTTCGTTGACCATGCCATGGCGGGTGATCTGGCCTTCGGGGAAGAGGCAGACGATCTCACCCTCTTTGAGCGCGGCGGCCACGGCACGAATGGCATCCTTGGCGCGTGTGGCGGAAATCGGCACGGTGCCGATGAGGCGCATGAGCCACTTCAACCACCACAGATGGTAGAGTGCATCCCACATGACGAAGCGCACGGGGCGGCGGCTGGCGGAGCCCACGATAAGCGCATCCACATAGCTGACGTGGTTTGGCAGGAGCAGCACTCCGCCGGTGGCTGGAATGCGCTCCATGTGCACGGGCTTCACCTTGTAGGTGAAACGCACGGCGGCCAGCATGAGGAAGCGCACCAGATCCTGGGGCAGCAGACGCATGATGTACACGGCGGCGGCAAAAGTCGGGATGGCCAGCAGCAGGAACTGTGTGGAGGCCGTCAGCTCCATCCATTTCATCAGGCCGACGATGGCCACCGCCACCAGCGTGCCGAGGCAGTCCATGAGGTTCATGCCGGCGTGAATGCGGGCCTTCTCATGCTTTTCCGCCTTGTCCTGGGCGAAGGCATAGAGCGGCACCATGAAGCAGCCGCCCGCAGCGCCCGTGAAGATGATGCCTGCATACATCCAGCTGCTGCCGAGTGTGGCGAGCCCGGACCAGAGCAGCCCTGCTACAAGCCCGAAACCGCCCAGCGGAATCAGGCCCAGTTCAATGCGATTGCGGCTGACGTGGGAGGCAAAGATGCTGCCGCTGATCACGCCGATGCCAAGAATGCCGGCGACCTTGGCGAGTTCCATCGGGCCGTCACCATGTCCGGTGTCGGGATGCAGCTCCTTCGTGAGCGTGACGAGGATGAAGCTCAGTGCGTTGGAGATGAACCAGAAGTACGTCACGCCCAGTGCTGCGAGGCGGATGGAGCGGCGGCGGAAGACAATCTTGAGGCTTTCGAAATGCTCCAGCGCCATGCCTTTGCGCCAGTGGACTTCGGTGTGCGAGGGCGTGCTTTGAATGCAGATGGCGGCGACCAGTTCAAAAATGCCCATGATGCTGATGATGATCAGCGGCCAGAGCGCGGACATCCATGCATCGCCCGTTTTTTCATACTCGGTGCCATACCAGATGCCACCCGCCCACATGCCGCCGAGAATGCCTGCGAGCATGGTGACCTGCAGCCAGCCCGAAACGCGACCGAGGCGGCGTGAGCCCGCGAGCTCCTTCATGATGCCCATCTTGGCCGGACTGAGAATTGCTGCCTGCACGGCCAGCACAAAGAAGCCGACCAGACAGATTTCGAGCGAGCCCGGCACACGCTTCATCCACAGCGCCAGCGCCAGCCACACAAAGCAGATGATCTGCATGACCTGCATCCAGACGATGACCTTGCGCTTGGAAAAGCGATCCGACCAGTAACCGGCCAGCGGGGCAAAGATCATGTAGGGCAGCGAAAAGATGGCCCCGAGCCACAGCTCCATGTGGCGGCCCACCCAGGAGTCTTTCGCGATGATGATCGACAGCGCGATCAGCAGCATTTTGACAAAGTTGTCGCTGAACGAATTCATCGCCTGCACAAACAGGACGAGAACAATGGACGCCCAGTTCCGGCGTGGCAGATGCGGTGCGTTGTCGAGGGCGGCGGAGTCGAGCATGGGTGTCGTTCAATCGACAAAACGCTGAGCCAGCAGGATGTCTGCCGGGAACGTGATCTTGGGGTTCAGTTCAAAATTTTCGATGACAAAGACGGGTTCGCCGAGGTGCTGCACGGCGGAAACTTCATCAGTCACAAGCAGTCCGTCACGCACCACAGCATCATACGCTCGCACGAGCAGCTCACGCTGAAAAACCTGCGGCGTTTCCATGATCCAGGCGTTCGCGCGATCAATGGAGTCAATGATGCGGCCGGTGCTGTCGCAGCGCTTGAGGGTCTCGGTCATGGGCCGGGCACAGGCGACAGCGGCCTGCGTGCGTGCGGCCTCAACGCAGCGGGTGATCTGCGCCACCGAGATGAGGGGGCGCGCGCCATCATGCACCGCGACGATCTCACAGGCAGGATCCAAGGCCTGCAGACCGGCATGCACGGAGAGATGGCGTTCAGCACCGCCGATGATGATCTGGGTGATTTTACCGAGTCCGCTGGAGCGCCAGGCTTCGATCTCCTGGCGCAGGGCTTCGCTGGTAACCACGAGGATCTCATCAATGATCTCGCAGGCCTGAAATGCATCCAGGGTGCGCCTGAGCACAGGCACGCCGGACAGAGGCGCGAGGAGCTTGTTGAAGCCCATGCGCCGGCTGCTGCCTGCGGCAACGATGATGGCGGAGGTCATGAAGGCCGGTGAATCATTGAAACGGTGCGCGGCGGGGCCGTCACCGGTTTAAGCGAGGCGTTTGGCGACTTCGGTGGAAATCGACTTGCTGTCGGCACGGCCTGCAACGCGTTCCTGCAGCGCCTTCATCACGCCGCCCATGTCCTTCTTGGAGGTGGCGCCAAGTTCGGCGATGACAGTTTCGACGAGCTTGCCCAGTTCTTCCGTGCTCATGGCGGCAGGGAGGTATTTTTCCAGCACGGCGATTTCGGCCTTGGCGGCTTCCACGGCTTCCGGGCGGCCGGCTTTCTCGGCGCCATCCACGGAATCCTGCAGTTTCTTGATCTCCTTGCGCACCACGGCCAGGGCGTCGGTGTCGCCGAGTTCACCATCCGCGCCGAGTTTTTCGATGGCGGCGTACTTGAGGGCGGACTTCAGATTGCGGATGACGTTGAGGGCCACGGTGTCCTTGGCACGCATGGCATTTTTGAGGTCTTCGGAAATTTGGGAAATGAAGCTCATGAGAAAGGGCGGCTGGGTTGGTTGAATTGAGCGGCGATCATGGCGTGGCAGGGGCCTTTGTCCAGACGTTAGGAGAGCGAGCGGCGGGGCTTTGGCTTGGCGCAAGAAGAACAAAAATGACCCAAACGACACCAGAGACGTATGGGGCAAATGTTTTGCCACTGTGCGTGCGTCAATTCTGCCGTTTTAGCGTTCTTTGAGAGGTGTGCATTCCGCGCGCCATTGTGCGTGGGCTAATGCGGCGGCCGGATGGCATGGAATGCTCTTTGCACTCCCCGCCTTGCCGTGCATGGTCACCTTCCTGTGCAATTTCGACATCCTAAACACGACCTTTACATTCCTGACGAAACTGAACCGTGGACCGCGCTGCGCCGGGTGACGCACTTGGGCATCGTTTCCCATCAGGACGACTTGGAAATTGCCGCGTATCACGGCATCACGGAGTGTTTTCATCACAAATCCCAGTGGTTCGGCGGCGTGGTGGTCACGGATGGTGCTGGCAGCCCGCGCAAAGGCCCGTATGAATCCTACACGGATGAAGAGATGCAGAAGGTGCGCCTCATTGAGCAGCGCAAGGCGGCCTACGTGGGCGAGTACAGCTTCATGGTGCAGCTCGGCTATCCGAGTGATGACATCAAAAAGCCGAGGCACGCGCCAGCCGTGGAGGATTTGAAATTCGTTCTGGAGCATGCCCAGCCGAAGTTTCTCTATCTTCACAATCCCTGTGACAGGCATGACACGCATGTGGCCACCTTTCTGCGCTGCCTCGAAGCCATCCGCGAACTGCCGCCGGAAATGCGCCCTGAGAAAGTCTATGGCTGCGAAGTCTGGCGCAAGCTCGACTGGCTGCTCGCGGAGGACAAGGAAATGCTGTGGGTGGACAAGCACCCGCACATGCTGCGTCCGCTCCTTGGAGTGTTTGATTCGCAGATCAGCGGCGGCAAGCGCTATGACCTGGCCGAAGAGGGCCTGCGCCATGCCAACGCGACCTACTTTGACTCCCACACCACGGACAAGACCAGCCTGCTGACCTTTGCGATGGACCTGACACCGCTGACGAAGGATGACAAGATGTGTCCGGTTGAGTACGCCACGAACTACGTGAAGCGCCTTGAAGCTGACGTGCATGACCGCGTGAAAAAGTTCATGTGATAGTACGATGGGCGCTCCTGCCCGTTGATCAGCGCTCCGACATGGGCCAAAGTTCACGAGTTGTTCGAGTGCGCCTCCGGGCTGTTCAGTCGGTTTGGGGTGGGACGTAGGCGCGGGGAGCGTGCGAAGGCACTGGCCGACAGACAGGAGTGTCTGTCGTACTTCAGAGAATCTGCCTGCCTGTTTGCAGCAGGAGTATCCATCGTGCTAAAAGAAAAATGCCAGCCGGTTTCCCGGCTGGCATTGAAGTTTGGCGGTGAAGAGCTGACGCTGATTACTCAGCGATCTTGGCGCTCTTGATGATGATCGGTTCCACTGGAACGTCACCGTGGGGGCCTTTGCGACCGGTGGCGACGGCGGCCATGGCATCAACGACTTCCATGCCTTTGCTCACCTTGCCGAACACGCAGTAGCCCCAGCCATCCTGACCAGGATAGTCGAGGAAGCTGTTGTCCTTCAGATTGATGAAGAACTGCGAGCTGGCGCTGTGTGGGTTGGGCGTGCGGGCCATGGCAAGGGTGCCTTTGACGTTCTTGAGACCGTTCTTGGCTTCGTTCTCGATCTGGCCGTCCGGCTCCTTCTGCTGCATGTCGGGGGTGAAGCCGCCGCCCTGCACCATGAAGTCAGGGATCACGCGGTGGAAGATCAGGCCGTCATAGAAGCCTTTCTTCACATACTTCACAAAATTAGCGACAGAGATGGGGGCCTTGGCGGCGTCGAGTTCGAGTTCGATGGTGCCTTTGGAGGTCTCCATCACGATTTTCACTGGTTTGGCGTCACTCACGGTTTGGGCAGAGGTTGTTCCGGTCAGACCAGCAAACGTGATGACGAGAGCGGCAAGAGTCGGTGCGATTGATTTCATAGTGGGTTGGTAGGGAGGGGAATGAGCCACGAAGGGCCTGATTTGCAATGGTCAAAATCGGATCTCTCGGCGGCGGCGGTCTTGCCGCCGCCTGAAAACAACTCGGCCCGGGAGAACCCAACCAAAATTCTCCCGGGCCTTTAGGTGACCAGAGAGTCCCAACCATGAAGTGACTCTCCAGCTCGTTGTGTGTTTCCTCAGGCGAACCCGAGAAATGTTTGTGAAGCTTGCGCCCCAACTGAGTGTTTGATAAAGCAGCCAGCGGGCCAGACCTGCGCATTTTCTGCTGATTAAACAAATTCCCGGTCAGAAAGTATGGGACCGCGTCACAAAAGGAATTTGAAGGCAGCCAATCAGTGGGGGACTGCTAATCCTCCTCCCACCCGGTGTCTGAAAACAACTCGGCCCGGAAGGACCCAACCAAAATCCTTCCGGGCCTTTAGGTGACCAAGGAGTCCCAACCATGAAGCGACTCCCCAGCTCGTTGTGTGTTTCCTCGAGCGAACCCGAGAAATGTTTGTGAAGCTTGCGCCCCAACTGAGTGATTGATAGAGCAGCCGTCGGGCCAAGTTTGGCGGGGAGATTCAGAAAATTAAAATTAATTTCCAAGGGCGGGCATGACCCTTCATCTGCGGTGGAAATTTGCGTGAGCGCTGGCAGAGGGCCATGGCTCACACACGATGCAGCGGATGTGAATGAAATGCGCTGACAGGCGCACAAGCCGGAGGCTTGTGCTACTTTGGCAGCACGCGCACGATGAAGGCTTTCTTCTCGCCGAAGTACTTCGCGGCGACGCGTTGGATTTCCTTGGAACTGATGTCGGACATGATGCCGGGGAGCTTCTGAAAATGATCCCAGCCGAGGCCGTTGATTTCATTCCATGCGCAGACGTCCGCCATGCCGGTGTTGCCCTGCTGCGCACGCAGCCAGGAGGAACGCCACGTGACGCGTGCGCGATCAATCTCATCGGCATGCAGGCCGTTGTCAGCGAGGTCATTGATCTGCGCCATGAGCTCCTTCTCGGCGAGCTTCACTTTCTTGGGATCCGTGCCGACGTAGAAATAGAACGCACCCGCCCCCATGGCGGCGAAGTTTTGTGCGCCGACATAGTAGGCGAGGCCGAGCTCTTCGCGGATGCGGTTGAACAAACGGCTGCCCATGTCGCTGCAGGCTTCATCAATGAGATTGAGCGCATGCACGTCACGATCTTCAAGGCCGACGGTGCGAAAGCCGACGACGATGACGGCCTGCTCTTTGTCGAGATGTTCGGTCCAGGCGGCGGGTTTGGCGCTGGCATGGTACTCACGTCCCATGGCGATCTGGCGGTTGCCGCGCGGCAGTTTGGCGAAGGCTTTTTCCACCTGCGCTTTGATCACAGAGGCCTTCACATCGCCAAAGACGGAGATGACGCCGTTGCCGGTGGCAAAACTGGCATGCAGCATGGCGCGGCAGTCGGTGAGCTTCAGCGCGGCCACGGATTGCTCGGTGCCGAGTGCGGTGCGGTGAAAGGGCTGGCCGGCAAAGATCTCACGCCGTGCTTTGCGCATGGCGACGGTGAGCGGGTCTTCCTTCTCTTCGAGGATGTTGGCGATCTGGCGCTTTTTCACCTCGGCCAGCTGGGCCTGGGGCAGGGCGGGATTGAGGATGAGATCGGCCACGAGGTCGAGCGCGTCGGCTTCATCGCCTCGCATGACATCTGCACCGATCATGTAGCGGTGCGCGTCCGCAGAACAGATGAGGCTGCCGCCGCGATTTTCGAGTTCGGAGGCGATCTCCGCCGCAGCACGTTTCTTGGTGCCTTTGAGCAGCATCTGCGCGGAGATCTGCGTGACACCGGCGGAGAGGTCGGTTTCGGCCAAAACACCGGCAAGGAAGTTGGTGCGGACGCTGATGAGAGGCAGGCGCGGATTCTCTCCCACAAGAAGGATAAGGCCGTTTTTGAGTTTGAAACGCTGGATGTCCGGCCGTGCAGAGTCGGCGGTGGATTTGGCCTTGGTGTCAGCCTCGACATCATCGCCCACGACCACGGTGCTCATCGCTTCCGGGGTCAGGTAGCGGCGTGCGGCATCGCGGATGACATCCGGCGTGAGTGCGGAGATGGCGTTGAGGAACTGGCGCTGGTAGTCGAGCGAGCCGGAGAGCAGCCAGCCGTTGCCAAGGCTGCCTGCCTGGCCTTTGACGGTGCTCAGGGTGCGCATCTGACCGCTGAGCGTGGCGCACACGGCCTTCTGGAGCTCGGCGCGGCCCGGTCCTGTTTTTTTCAGGGTGGCAATGACTTCGAGCATGCCCTTCTTCAGCTTGTCGGCATCGGCGGGATTGCATTCGGCCTCGACATTGAAGAGGCCCACTTCAGGGGCGCACCAGGCACCGGCCCAGACGTAATGGGCGAGGCTGCGTTTCTCGCGCAGTTCCTGGTAGAGGCGTGAGCTGCGACCGGAGCCCAGCAGGAAGGCCAGCACGTCGAGGGCTGGTTTGTCCGCATGGTTTTCTCCGGGGATCTGCCAGCCAAGGGCGATGCGCGTGAGCTCGGTGGTGAAGTTTTTGGCGGCGGAGCGGCTGCCATGCTGGGGTGGCTCGGCAGGCAGCAGCACGGGATCAAAAGCACGGCGCTGCCAGTCGCCAAAGAAGCTGCGCACCGTTTCCAGCACGGCGGCGGTATCGACATCGCCAGCGATGACGATGAAGGCATTGTTGGGCACGTAGTGACGCTGCACGAAGCCGTGCACATCGGCACGGGTGATCTGATCGAAGACTTCACGATGACCGATGATGGGGTGGCGCAGCGGATGCTGGCGGAAGGCGGTGGCCTGCATCAGATGCTGGATCGTGCTGCCGGGGTCATCATTATCCATGGCCATCTCACGGCGGATGACTTCTTTTTCGCGCGTGAGTTCATCGGCATCGAATTTCGAATGGCGGATCATGTCCGCGAGGATGTCGAGATAGCCGCCCGCGTGCTCGGCGAGGCCGTCGATCCAGTACACCGTGCGGTTGAAGGAGGTGTAGGCGTTGACGTAGCCGCCCAGTGCCTGAATGCCCTGGGAAATCTGCGCCGGGTTGCGCTTCTCCGTGCCTTTGAAAAGCATGTGCTCCACGCAATGCGCGATGCCTGCGCCGGTGTGCTGCTCCTCATGCATGCTGCCGGCCTTGATCCACACCTGCACGCTGACGAGCGGGTGGGCATGGTCTTCCCGGACGATGACCTCCAGGCCATTGGGCAATGTGGTGACGCTGGCATCCAGAGAAGGGACGGAAAGGGAGGCTGCTTTGGCAGACGCAGCACGGGCGAGAACTTTTTTCATGAGGATTTTTTCTCGCGCTCTTCACGCAGCGAGGCAGGGAGGAAAGGGGTGGTAAAGGCAAGCTCGAAGTCGTAGCCGCCAGAGAAGTCTTCGAGACTGTCTCCGTCATTTTTGCCGAAGTAGCCGCAGTCGATCAGATTGTAGACGATGTTGCCCACATCTTCGCCGCGCCGGAGGCCCCATTGGTCGAGGATGATGGTGGACATGGGGCCGTATTCCTGGATCACATAGTCGCGGAAACCTGCGAGCAGTTCCTGACCGCTGACGTGCTGGTCTTCGGCGTTTTCATCGCGGAATTTTTTGGCGGCCATGTGCAGCGCATCGCGCACCAGTTCGTAGGCGGCCGGGTGGTAGCGGGGGTCTTTTTGAATCGAGCGCCGGACGGCCTCGCCAAAGGTGATGGAAGTCATGGGCGGACGAACATTGGAGCGGAGAAGGGCAGGGTCAATGCACGGCTTGGGTTGTGGCCACGGCTTCCTGCAGCATGGCTTCGAAGCGCTCGGCCATGCGGGTGGCGCTGAATTCCTGGCGGACGCGGGAAATTCCGTTTTTGGAGAGCTTTTCGCGCTGTTCGTCGTCGTTGAGCAGGGCTTCGAGGGCATCGGCCAGCGCCTTGGCGTCATCGGGCTTGCAGAGCACGCCGCCTTCGGTGGCCGCGATGAGTTCCGGGAATGCGCCATGGTCGGGCTGTACCACAGGGACGCCACTGGAGACGGCCTCGATGACATAAAGCCCGAAGGCTTCACCGTAGGTGGCGGGGACACTGAAGACGGTGAGGTCGTGGAAGAAATGCACCTTGTCTTTGAAGCTGACATTGGGGTGCCACTCCACGCGTTTCTCCAGACCGGCCGCCTTGATCTTGCGCTGCAGGCCGGCCACATATTTTTCGTCGATGGGTGTCTTGGCTCCGCCGATGCGCAGTTTCACGCGTGGCACGGTGCCGCGTTTGGCCAGGTCGATGAAGGCATCCACCAAGGTGGTAAGACCCTTGCCGTGGATCATGCGGGCAAAGTAGCCGATTGTGGGCCAGTTCGGGTCGGGAGAGGAGGTGGTGAAGGCTGTGGTGTCGATGCCATTGGGCATCACTTTCATCTGCGCGGCACTTGCATCCAGGCGCTCGCGCATCAGGTCGGCGTAGTAGCGGCTGGGGGCGATGAAGGTGCGAATGCTCCGTGCATTCCGTTGCATGGCCTCCCAGCACTGGGCGCGGTAAGGTTCCGGCAGGGTGTCCAGGAAGCTGTCTTCTCCCTGCAAAGAGCAGACGACGGGAATGCCCAGTTCTTTTTCCAATGCGGGAGCCAGACCGGTAAGCAGGCTGTTGGACAAGGAGATGACGTCAAACTTCCCATTGCCGCGGATCCATTCGAGGAGCTTGCGCCATTCGCCCCACTGGCGACCTTCGGCGCCTAGCAACGCGCCGAGGGTCATTTCTCCGAGCACCTTGGCGCTGGTCATGCCCATGCGCTTGGAGGCTCTGCGGAGGAAATCGGGCTTGTTGATCCAGTTGTGGAAAAAGCGCGGCAGTTTGTGAAACCAGGTGAACTTCTGCTGCAAAAACAACGAGATGCCGCCGATCTGCACGGGCAGCTCCTGCGAGCCGAACTCACGGTCTGTGACCAACGGCAGGTACAGCGGCGCCATGAGCGCATCATGGCCGCGCACGCGCAGGGCCTTGATCAGCGCATGGTCACGCAGGCAGCTTCCACAGTGGAAATTGCCGGTGCCGGGGGTGAGGTGCAGGATGCGCATTGAGAGTCGAAAAAGGTGGGGAACAATGAATGCCTGAGAACGATACGTTGGTCAAAATGAACGCATTTTTTAATTTCAGGGCATCGCGAAAGAAGGTGAGCCAGAGGCGCGGAGCAGGACAAATGGAGGCGATGGCGCGAAGCGTCTTGGAGTGCGGCGGCAAGCCTGGGCGCGACGCCGCTTTCGAGCTGGTGAAGGAGGATGAGGGGCCTGAGACCGCGCGTCCGGCTGACGAAAAGCGGTGTCGCCGATGCAGGCTTGCGCCGTGCATCTCTGCCACCGCACTCCACGACGCTGTCGCGTTCTTCGGGAGCCAGTGACTGCATGCTTGTTCCGTAGACAGGTCTGGCCTTAGTCGTGATCGAGCTCGGCTTTCGGTGTGAACTTGAGCTTCAGCTTCAGAAAGCCCGTTTCCTCGGTGAGCCCGCAGTCACAGCAGTTCAACCACAGGCGTTTTTGATGCATGCCAAACGAGGTCTTCTTCCCGCCGCAATGTGGGCACCGGAACCGGAACCCGCAAAACAAAGCCAGCGCCAGCAGGGCTCCGGTGAGGCCAAGAATGGCCATGATGATAGCTGCGCGGTTTGACAGAAGAATCAGCCATTCCGTGTTCGGCGAAATAAATACGAGTCCGGCACCCACCAACAGCACCGGAAGACCGATGCGGCAAAGGTGATGCCAGACTGTAAACATGAGCAGGCAACCCGGGGCGAGATTAAGTCTCAGTCAAACCACGGGCCATGACCACTTTACCGGTGCGGACGGTTTCGACGATCTCGAACTTGGTCAGCAGGCGGACGGCGGCGTCGAGCTTGTCGCTGTTGCCGCTGATCAGGGCGATGAGGCTGTCTTCCTGAAGATCGACGGTCTTGCCATTGTAGTGCTCGATGATCTGGAGGATCTCGGTGCGCTCTGCGGCGGTGGCGGCGACCTTGATGAGCACCATTTCCTTGGAGACGGCGTCGCGGTCGGTGTGCTCAACGCAGTGGATGACGTCGATGAGCTTGTTCACCTGCATGATGATCTGGTGCAGGCCTTCGGGATGACCGCTGATGCCGATGGTCATGCGGCTGAAGCGGGGGTCACGCGTCTGGGAGACGACGAGGGACTCGATGTTGAACCCACGGCGGCTGAACACGGCGCAGATGCGGCCGAGGACGCCGGGCTGGTTGTTCACCATGACGCTCAGCGTGTGGATGTTGATGATGTCAGCCTGCAGCGCTGGCTTTTTGTCGGTGGTGGCGGGGATGCGTTCGCTCATGGGATTTCGATGGTTGAATTTAAAAGAGTAGTTCGTCGGTCTTGAGCCGGTTCTGCGCGATCTCGATGTACGTGGAGTCTTTCTCGATGCCGAGCCACTTGCGCTGGAGTCGTTGCGCCGCAGCAGCGGTGGTGCCGGAACCGAGGAAGGGATCGATGACGAGGTCGCCGGCGTCGGTGGAGCATGCGATGAGTTTGTCGATGAGGTTGAGCGGCTTCTGCGAAGGGTGGCCGCACTTTTCTTTGGAGATGCCTTTCAGGCTGGGCACGCGGAGGATGTTCGTGGCGTACTTGCCTTTATCCAGGTGGGCGCGGCGGGCGTCTTTGTCCTTGTAGCGCTTGTCGCGGAGGTAGAGCTCGATGGTGGCGGCATCATACGGGATGCGCACGGCGTCCTTGTTGAACTTCACGTCGTCGCCTTTGCGCAGGACGAGGATCATCTCGTACTGCGGGGTGAAGCTGTCGCGGCGCTCGTCATAGCCCACCGCACGATCCCAGATGATGAGATCGTGAAACTGGTGCTGCTGACTGAGTCGGGACATGAGGTGCAGAAAGGTGTGCTCGCGTTTGCCTAGCTGGCCGAAGATGAAGGCGAGGCCGTCATCGCGCAGGACGCGCATGGATTCCGCCACCCACTCATCGCACCAGGCGAGGTAGTCGGCGGCAGTTTTCCATTGCGTGTCCCAGGCTTCATTTTCGAGAACGTTGAAGTAAGGCGGATCAGCGATGATGGCTTGGGCGACGGACGCAGGGAGCTTTTTGAGTTCCGTGAGGGCGTCGCCTTGGATGATGCGGTTGGATTTCATCGAGCCTTCGCCGCACTCTGGCGAGTGCGCTTACGTGATTAGGTCGAACCGGTGGGTTTTTCCATGCGCTGTTTCGGCGCTTCGGTGATCATGTCTTCCAGTGCGGCACCGGCGGGGATCATCGGGAAGACGTTCTCCGTTTTGATGCACTCGGCTTCGATGATGCAGGGGCCGTCATTGTAGTCGAGGGCCTGCTGCAGGACGCGCTCCACATCGGCCGGGCGGCGGATGTGCCAGCCTTTGATGCCGTAGGCTTCGCCGAGTTTGACGAAGTCTGGATTGCCGATGAGATCGACGCCGCTCTCGCGGTTCTCAAAGAAGAGCTCCTGCCACTGACGGACCATGCCGAGGTAGCTGTTGTTCAGGATGAGGATCTTGATGGGCAGCTTGTGGATGGCGGCGGTGGCCAGTTCAAACAGGGTCATCTGGAAGCCGCCGTCACCGGAGATGGAGACGACCAGCTTGTCCGGGCAGGCGAGCTGCGCACCGATGGCCGCAGGGAAGCCGAAGCCCATGGTGCCGGCGCCGCCGGAGCTGAGCCAGTGGTAGCTCTCGTCGTTCTTGTAGAACTGCGCGGCCCACATCTGGTGCTGACCGACGTCCGTGGAGATGATGGCCTTGCCCTTGGTGAGGGTGTAGAGTTCATCAATGACCTGCTGCATGCGGAGGCCGCCTTGCTTCTTGTAAGAGAGGGGGAACTTCTTCTTGTAGCCGTCCAGTGTGGCCAGCCAGTCTTCGGTGGGCAGTTTTTCGACCAGGGGAAGAAGATCGCTCAGCGCTGCTTTCGCATCGCCTTTGATGGCGACGTCCACCTTGATCATCTTGTGGAACTCCGCTGCATCGATGTCGATGTGGATGAGCTTGGCGTTGCGGCCGAACATGTTCGGCTTGCCGATGATGCGGTCATCGAAACGGGAGCCGACATTGAAGATGAGGTCGGCTTCGACGATGGCCTTGTTCGCATAGGCGGTGCCGTGCATGCCCAGCATGCCGAGGGACAGCGGGTGCGTTTCCGGGAAGACGCCTTTGCCGAGCAGGGTGGTGGTGACCGGGCAGTTGAGAGTCTCCGCCAGCATCAGCAGTTCCTTGTCGGCACGGGCGATCATGGCACCCTGACCGGCGAGGATCACGGGGCGCTTGGCACCTGCGATCAGGCGGGCGGCTTCTTGAATTTTGGCCTGATCAATCTTGAAGTTGTCTTCGGGATGGTAGCCGGGCAGGTCCATCGGCTCGTCAAACGTGCCGGTGAAGGGGCCCTGGCTGAAGTCCTTCGGGATGTCGATCAGAACTGGACCCGGGCGGCCCGTGGTGGCGATGTGGTAGGCCTCCTTGGCGATGCGGGGCAGCGAATTGGAGCTCTTGATCAGGTAGTTGTGCTTAACGACCGGGCACGTGATGTTGAAGATGTCGGCCTCTTGGAAGGCGTCTTTCCCCAGCATCCAGCTGACGGTCTGGCCGCAGAGGACAATCATTGGAACGCTGTCCATCTGAGCGGTCATGAGGCCGGTGATGGTGTTGCCAGCGCCGGGGCCGGAGGTGACGAGAACGACGGCCGGCTTGCCAGTGGCGCGGGCGTAACCGTCAGCCATGTGAACGGCACCCTGCTCATGGCGGACGAGAACGAACTTCATGTCCGTCTTCACAGTCTGCAGCGCGTCAAAGATCGGGATGGCAGCGCCACCGGAGTAGCCGAAGACATACTCGATGCCGAGATCTGCGAGGGTTTTGATGAGCGCCTGCGCGCCGTCCATTTTTTGCTGGCTCATGATGGTTGGGGTGAAAATTGCGATTTAGAGGGGTAAAGTGGGGTTGAATTGGAAAATAACAATCAAAAAATGGACTTTTTCGGAGTGAATTGGGCTTTGATTGATCTTGGTGGGGCTGAAAATGTCGATTTCAGGGTGATAATTTGGATTTGGCTGGATTGAATGCTCCAAAGTTTGCTGATTGGTGCACTGAATGCCAGAAAAGACACCTCGGCCCTTGGGAGAGGGCTCAAAGAGATTCATCTCTCGCCGACACACCCTGCTACCACTCCCGGCTCACCCCGAACGCTGCTGCGATGCCCATGAGCAGGAGGCTGAGCCAGAACCAGCGGTTGTCGAGCCGGTCCCACCATTGGCGCGACTCGGCTTCCATGGGTGATTCTCCCACGCGTGAGTTTTCCATCAACGTTCGCGAGCCTGCACGCAGCACTCCAAACAGCCCCATGATGCCATCCACCACGCGGATGGCAAAGAGGATGAGGTGGCCGATCAGTTCTTCGAGCATGGCGCGGAACGCTTGGGGGAGCGACAAGCGGCTTCAAGCAGCCTGACCGTTCGCTTCTCTGTGTTCTTTGAGAACCTGCCATAACAAAGCATCCAAAGTCCAGAGATCGATCTTCAATGCAGCGGCCAGTCTTTGAAGCAGCTCATTTACCTTCACATACTTTTCTCCAAGCGATGAACCCCGGTCAAATTCAGGCCAAATTCTCAGTAACTCCTTGAGAGCGGCTTCAGTGGTCCCATTCCATACTCCATACTTGTTAGGGTGACTGATCAGCAAGATGGCGGTGAGAATTCCTTTTCCCATTCCGAAGACTATTTTTTCAGCGGTGTCAAATCGCCTATTTATAGGCTGGTTTTCGTCTGTGAGAGCAGCGAGAGCCTGACGCATGAGCGGCATAGCTCCGCAAATGCGGTTCACTTGGCGCCCCAGTGTTGTCCAGTGGCAATTGTGTTCAAAGGAGAAGAATGGCCTTAATTCGGCTTCGGTTAAACGAGGCAGATGATCTGGATGAAAAAGAGGTTGGAAGTGAGCTAGGACCGTATTTTGCCGCATCACAATTTTTTGCCAAGTATCTGAGGCAGGCATGCGAACAAGGACAGAGCGGAGGTGTGCTACGACGTGGTCAAACAGAGGGGGGGGGATTCATTTCCCGGTTAGACTACCGATGATTTCTAAATGTGAAGGGCTGCAGACTGAACAATCTTTGAAAAGTAGCAGATTTTTCCGCATTACGGCAAAAGTGGATTCTCAGTTCCACCAGTTCCAAGTCAATTCTCCGGCGGACATGATTAGGCGCAGAATGAGTGATATCAGGCCGCAGGTGGCGCAGAAGCTGAGCATTGCTGTCTATTTCTTGATCCGGTACAGATTCCCCTCGGTGCGGATCAAAAGATCCGAGCCGATGACGGCGTACGAGGCGAGGCTGCGTTCGCCGAGGTCGTTTGTGGCGAGGATGCTGAAGGTCTTGCCGGGTTTCACGACGATGCCGAGGCCTTTTTCGTCCTGAAGGTAGAGCTTGCCATCGGCGGCGAGGAGGGAGGCGGAGATGGGGCCGGTGCAGCGTTCGGAGTAGTGGATGGCGCCGGTCTTGGCGTCGGCGCAGGTGAGGATGCCGTTGTCAGCCACGAAGTAGAGTTCATCGCCAATGACGGCCATGCTGGGATTGTGCGGGGCGGCTTTGTCGATGGTCCAGCCGAGGTGGGTGGCGGTGACATCGCCCTTGGAGGAGGCGTCCACTTTGATGGCGTAGAGCACGGGTTTGTCGTAGCCGCTGGAGAGGTAGATCATGCCATGCGCGTAAATTGGGCGCGGGACGACGGAGTAGCCTTGATCGTAATTGAAGTGCCAGATTTCGGTGCCGTCCTTGGGATTGAGCGCGTTCACCACGCCGCTGCCGGGAGTGATGAGCTGCTTCTGGCCGGCCACGTCGATGAGGAGCGGGGTGCAGAAGGAGAATTTCTTTTTGGCCTCGGACTGGCGGGCGAAGGTCCAGCGGGCCTTGCCAGTGGTCTTGTCGAGCGCGATGACCTTGGGCTCGGTTTCGGCATCGGCATTGAAGATGAGGAGGTCTTCAAACAGCACAGGGCTGCTGCCATTGCCGTGCACGGGGGAGTAGGCGAATTCTTGCGTGCTCCAGAGCGTCTTGCCGGTGGCGGCGTCCAGGCAGGCGGTGCCGAGGTGGCCGAAGTGGATGTAGAGCTTGCCGTCTTCAAAGATGGGCGTCGGGCTGGCGTGGCTGTTTTTGCGGTGGGCGCGGGGAGACTTGGCCTGGAAGAGCTCCACGTCCCACACGGGCTTGCCGTTGCTGGCATCCAGCGAGATCACGCGCAGAGAGCGGTCTGCAGTAGCCTCCTCCTTGCCGCTGAGAGAGACGGCGGAGGTGAGGAAAATGCGGTTGCCTGCCACCACGGGTGAGGACCAGCCAATGCCTGCGACGGGTGCGATCCACGCGATGTGCGAAGTGGGGCTCCAGGTCAGCGGCAGGTTCTTGGCGTCTGAGTGGCCCTGTGCGGCGGCTCCGCGGAACTCAGGCCAGCTGGGGGCGGTGGGCGCGGTTGGGGCGGCGCTGAGGAGCGAGGTGGAAAGGGTGAGCAGAAGCGTGGTGAGGGCGGAAGCGGTGCGCATGAGGCGGAAAGAACGCTGCGAGAGCGCGGGCGTTTTCAAAATGAGAAAGAAGACATGCTGATTTCAGGCAAGGTGCGGCATGGCTTTTTTGCATGACGCCTCTTTATGAGTGTGAGAGCGTACCCGCATGTCGGTGAAATCCATTTTCAAACATCTGCTGGCCTTAGCGGCTGCGGTGCTGCTGCCGCTGGGGTTTACCCAGCAGACGGATCACAACAGCGGAGCAAGGAGAGACAGGTGGGAGTGGGCAGGACTGCCTGTGACTTCGTGGCAGGCGGAGGAGAATCCTGAGTTTCGCTGGGTGCGAGATGTGCTGGAGCTGCCGCCCGATTATTTCGTGCAGTCCTCTGGACCTTCCCTCTTCGGATATTCCATCGGAGCGCTGCCCGGCAAATATCGGGAGACGAGATTGTTCAGGGAACTCTGGGATCAAGCATCTGTTGAAGAGAAGCTATTGGTGCGCATTGAGGCCGTGCGATGTCTGGCGGAAGGTGACTGGAAAGTGCGGGAGCAGATGATGAACGAGGCTGCGAAGCGCTGGCAAAGGGCGTGAGCAAGGCGTGCTCCGCGATTTTCGCGGGCTGGAGGATAGGCTGGGGCCGGAGAGCGCGCTTCACCTCGCGAAAGCGGTAGCTCCGATGCAGGCTTGCGCCGTGCATCTTCGCGACCGCACTCCAGGACGCTGGCGCGCTTGACTATGCCCCCTCCGGCAGCGCCACGTACGGCTCTTCGTTGAGCACGACTTTCTTCGAGCCGCTGAGGAGCTTGATCCATTCGACGAGGCAGCCGAAGAAGATGATGGCGACGGCGAGGAGGAAGAAGGCGGTGACGGCGGTGTCGACGTTGAAGTTGAACTGCTGGGCGGCCCAGGTTTTCATTTCGACGGGAGTGCCACCCTTGGCGAGTTTGTCGCCGTACATTTTTGCACCGGCGATGAAGCCCATGCGCGGGTCTTTGTCGAAGAGCTTGATGTAGCCGGCGGCGAAGGTGGCGCTCATGAGGAAGACCAAGGGGATCACCGTGACGAGGAGGTAGCGGGCCTTGCCCATCTTGATGAGGATGGTGGTGCCGAGGCAGAAGGCGATGACGGCGAGGAGCTGGTTGGCGATGCCAAACAGCGGCCAGAGGGTGTTGATGCCGCCGAGGGGATCAACCACGCCTTGGTAGAGGAAGTAACCCCAAGCGGCGACGAGCAGGGCGCTGGCGAAGACGTTGGCGGGGAGGCTGCGGGTGTTGCCCAGCGGCTTCCAGATGCCGCCAAGGAAGTCCTGCAGGATGAAGCGGCCGACGCGCGTGCCGGCGTCGATGGTGGTGAGAATGAAGAGCGCCTCAAACATGATGGCGAAGTGGTACCAGAAGGACATCCACGCCGGACCAAAGGCGCGGGCAAACATCTGCGCCATGCCGACGGCAAAGGTGGGTGCTCCGCCGACACGGCCAAACATGGTCTTTTCGCCGATGTCGGCGGCCAGTTTTTCCATGCCTGCGACGGTAACGGGGAATCCCGCATTGGAGATGACTCCAACGACTTCGGTGGGGGCCATCGTCTTGTTGATGCCGGCATTGATGGCGAAGTATTCGCCGGGTTGCAGTGCACAGGCGGCCACGAGGGCCATGAGGGCGACGAGCATCTCGGTGATCATCGCGCCGTAAGCTACGCTGCGGATGTCGGCTTCGTTGTCGAGCAGCTTGGGTGTGGTGCCGGACGAGATGAGCGCGTGGAAGCCTGAGACGGCGCCGCAGGCGATGGTGATGAAGACAAACGGGAAGACGCTGCCGAGGAAGACGAGGCCCGTGCCGTCCACGAACTTGGTGAGCTTGGGCATCTGCAAGTCAGGCGCTACCCAGATGACGACGACGGCCAGCACGGCGACGGTGCCGATCTTCATGAAGGTGCTCAGATAGTCGCGCGGAGCGAGGAGCATCCACACGGGCAGCACGGAGGCGGCGAAGCCGTAGATCATGATGGACCAGGCGATGGTCTCGCCCTTGTAGTCGAAGAAGTGCTCGATACCCCAGGCCTTGAGGTTGCTGCCCGCCCACACGCTGACCAGCAGGCCGACGATGCCGAAGATGGTGATGTTGCGCACGCTGACGCCGAAGATCGTGTGACCAAAGCCCATGATGAAGGCCAGCGGGATGGTCATGACGATGGTGAACAGACCCCAGGGGCTCTCAGCGAGCGCCTTTACGACCACGAGGCCGAGCACGGCGAGCAGGATGGTCATGATGGCGAGGACGGAGACCATGGCCACGAAACCGACCACGGGGTTCACTTCCTCCTTGAGCATCTGGCCCACCGATTTGCCGCCACGGCGGATGGAGGCAAACATGACGATGGCATCATGAACACCGCCGCCGAGGGTGGCACCGATCAAGATCCAGAGCATGCCGGGCAGGTAACCAAACTGTGCTGCGAGCACGGGGCCGACGAGAGGTCCCGGACCGGCGATGGCGGCGAAGTGGTGGCCGAAGACGACCCATTTGTTGGTCGGTACGAAGTCCTTGCCGTCCTTGTGCGTGACCGAGGGCGGGGCGCGATGCTTGTCGAGCACGAGCACCTTGGTGATGAGCCACTTGCTGTAAAAGCGATAGGCGACCGCGAATGAACACAAGCCCGCAACGACGAGCCACAGCGCATTGATGGTTTCACCTTTGTGCAGCGCGGAGAATGCGACGGAGCCTGCTCCGAGAAGGGAGATGGCGATCCAGATGAGGACTTGGAGGGGCTTGGGCATGGTGAGGAAAAGTAGTCCAGTTGCGCTGCAACTGGATTTGGACAGGAAATTTAAGGGGGGAAAGACGGACTACAACGGTCTCAGAAAGGCTCCAGTTGCGGCGCAACTGGACTACTTGGTGGCGGCCGGCTTGGCAGGCTTTGGCGGCGGCGGGGCGACGTAGGGAGGATTGGTCATTGCGCCGGGGGCGGTTTCCTTGAGGTTTGGGGGGACGTCTGCCTGCACCTCTCCGAGCGCCCATTTGACGCCGCCGATGAGGATTTCTTGGAAGGTGGGATTGGTCCAGACGTCTTCACGGTGGCCCATGGCAGTGTACCACACGCGGCCTTCGCCTTCCTTGCGTGCCCAGGTGCTGGGGTAGGCGGGGCGCTCGTATTCTTTGCCTTCCATCGCTGGGGCGTCGATGACGCTGAGTACGTGGATGTCGGAATTGAAGTCCTTGAGCGAGTACCACTCCTCCATGAAGCCATAAGTCGCGCCGACTTTTTCAAATCCGGGGAACTTGGCGTCGGTGACGGTGTTCTTGGCATCCTGCTGCTTGCCGTGCTTGATGAACTCGGCGCCGAGGAAGTGAACGTACGCGTCCGCTTTCTCGCCGTGGTTCAGGTAACGCTCAGGGCCTTTCTGCGATTCGTTGTCGGTGTGGAAGGTGTCGCTGGCGGAATGCGTGCCAATGAAGCCCTTGCCGCTTTTGACGTAGTCGAAGAGGGCCTGCTTGCCTTCTTTGGTCATGGGCGGCTGTTTGTCGGTGCCTTCGCTGCAAAGATCGCCCGTGGTGTAGAAGAAGACCGCGTCAAACTGCGCCAGATAGTCCTTGCTGAATTTGGAACCGTCCTTGGAGAATTCGAACTCCCAGCCGTTCTTGGCACCGAGTTCCTGCAGCACCTTTTCGGCATAGCTGGGCTGGCCGTTCTTCCAGGAGATGACGCTGTGCTCAAAGCCGCTGGACTTGGAAAAGAAGAGAATCTTGTGCTTGGGTGCGGGCGCGGAAAAGGCCACGACGCAGGCGGCGGCGGCCAGCATCAAGGGAGCGGCGAGTTTTTTGATCATGAGGGGCGGATTCTGGCGGGTTTTTGAAAACAAGGCAAGGCAGTGTTGCACGCCTTGTCATTTCCACCGGGCCGAATACGATGGCCTGACTGATGCGCTTTCTTTTACTTTTGCTACCTCTGCCACTTTGTGTGCTTCTCTGCCAGTGCGGCTCCAGCGCGGGATCGCGCTGGGAATACAAGTATGCCCCGGGCAAGACGGCCGTCATCATCGGCGGCAGGGCAGTGCCACCGGCCAACGCGCCTGCGGCCGTGCTGCGGGCGATCTCTGCCGGCAATCACATCTGCACCAAGCCCTACCGCCGTGGTGGCGGGCACAGGCACTTTGAAGACAGCGCGTATGACTGCTCCGGCACAACTTCGTATGTGCTGCACGCCGCAGGCAAGCTCAATGCACCCACGGTGTCCGGGGCCTTCCGCAGCTATGGAAGCAGCGGCCACGGCAAGTGGATCACCGTCTATGCGCGCAAAGGGCACGTCTTTCTGGAAGTGGCCGGACTGCGGCTGGACACAGGCTACAGTGATGCGGACAGCGACGGCCCGCGCTGGAGCAGCCGCTCACGGCCAACGAAAGGCTACACCATGCGCCATCCCTCCGGCTTATGATTCCCGTCGAAGCCATCGTTTACCGTCCGAACGTCGCCGCGATTTTGCAGCGGGAGAACGGCGACATCTTTGTGGCGGAGCGCATCAACATCAAAGGCGCCTGGCAGTTTCCACAGGGCGGCATTGATGAAGGGGAGGATGCGGAGACGGCGCTGTTTCGCGAACTGGAGGAGGAGATCGGCGTGAAGCGTGAGCTGCTGCAGATCATCCAACGACGAGACGGCTACCGCTATGCGTTTTCAAAGGGACGGCTGAAGTACGGCATCTACGGCGGCCAGGAGCAGGCCTATTTTTTGTGCCGCTTCAACGGCGTGGACACCGATTTCAATCTGGACGCCACGCACCGCGAGTTCGCGGGGTTCAAGTGGATCAAGCCGTCGGAATTCCAGATGGACTGGGTGCCCAAGTTCAAACGCCGCGTCTATCGTCAGGTGATGATGGACTTCTTTGGCATCGAGCTGGCCTGAGGGCTTCAATTCAACCCGAAGCGTCGCAGACCGCTCAGGGGCGGTACGAACCATGGCATCATGGACCGGTGCATGGGAGCGGGTGTGCAGTCATCCGCTGCCTGCACCACCAGAAGGGAGACTTTGAAGCCGTAAGAGCCGTCCGTGCGCCGCTGCGGAGAGCTGGTGACCACGAGGCATTTGAGCATGACCCACTTTGAGTCTGATGTGGTCATGGCGAGCATCGCGGGCGTCAGGGCTGAGCGCTGGATGCGCACCTGGACTTCGGCACCCAGATCAAAACGCTGGCGTGACCAGAACACGAGGCCGCAGGAAGTGATTTCGCTGAGCTCGACAACAGTCTGCCCGCCCCCGCCGACCGATGGATTCGGGTTCGCGGAGGTTTCCTGCTTTTGCTGGCCGTGCTTAGCCATACGATTCGCGGAATGACCGCAAAAAGAGGCGCACGGGGCGAGAAAAGTCAAACGACGAAGGCAGCGAACGCGGGGCGGGCTTGCACGCCCCGCATCCGGCCAAGCTTATTCGTCGTCAGGAGCGGAGGCACCTTTGGCGGCAGAGCCCTTCTCTGAGCCTGCGGATTTTTCGGCCTGCTTGGCTTTCACGGCGGCTTCGATCTCGGCATACACAGTCGCATCGTTGCGGAGGACTTCCTTGGCGGCATCGCGGCCCTGGGCGAGCTGGGTGCCTTTGTAGCTGATCCATGAGCCGCGCTTTTGCAGGATTTCATAATCCATCGCGAGATCGAGCAGTGAGCCGACATTGGAGATGCCCTCGTTGTACATGATGTCGAACTCGGCCTCGGTGTAGGGAGGGGCCAGCTTGTTTTTGACCACTTTGACCTTGGTGCGGTTGCCGGTGACGGTGCCGTCGGTGGTCTTGATGGCGCCGATGCGGCGGATGTCCACGCGCACGCTGGCGTAGAATTTGAGGGCCTTGCCGCCAGGGGTGGTTTCGGGGTTGCCGAACATGACGCCGATCTTTTCACGAATCTGGTTGGTGAAGATGCAGCAGGTGCGGGCCTTGGCGATGATGGCGGTCAGCTTGCGCAGGGCGGCGCTCATGAGGCGGGCCTGGGCGCCGACGGTGGAGTCGCCGATCTCGCCTTCGAGTTCCTGACGGGTGACAAGGGCGGCCACGGAGTCGATGACGATGACGTCGAGAGCGTTGGAGCGGACAAGGGTTTCGCAGATGCGCAGGGCTTCTTCACCGGAGCTGGGCTGGGAGACGAGCAGTTCGTCCATCTTGACGCCAAGGCGGCGGGCATAGGCGGGATCGAGTGCATGCTCCACGTCGATGAAGGCTGCCAAACCGCCGGTCTTCTGCGCTTGGGCGATGACCGTGAGGGTGAGGGTGGTTTTACCGGAGGATTCAGGGCCGTAGATTTCCACCACGCGACCGCGGGGGAAGCCGCCGGTGCCGAGCGCCTGATCGATGAGCAGGTTGCCGGTGGGGATGACGGTGATGTCAGATTTCACACCTTCGCCGCCCATGCGGAGGATGGCGCCTTCACCGTAGTCTTTTTGGATCTGCTGGATGGCCAGGTCGAGATTGCGACCGCGTGCTTCGGCAAGCTTGTCGGGTTTGGCTGCGGAAGTATCGGAAGTTTCTTTGGGTGCTCTGGCCATAATCGTGGGTGTTCAGTGTGTAATAAAAAGCTGTTCGGGCGAACAGAAAGCGCATTTAAAGCAAGCCGTAAAGCACTTTTCGTCCTTAAGCAGCGAATATTGTCGCCAAAAGATGCCAAAAGCGGTGATCCGCCTCAAAGGTTGTCGAGCTGCTGCTGCATGCCGCCGTAAAACCCGCTCATCATGGTGATGATGCGGTAGGCCACATACATCACGACGAAAGCATAGGCGATCTTTGGCAGCCACTGTGCGGCGCGCTGCACGGCATCTCCGGCTTCGATGGTCTCTGCAGCGGCCCAGCGGTTCATCTCGTGATCCAGGGTTCCGGCTTCTTCCGCCGTGGCGATGCCATGAACGAATGTGATGGGGAAGCCATGCACGTCCGCCATGGCACCGGCGATCGTTTCTCCTGCGGCGATGCGCTGGGCGGCATCCTTCGCGGCATGGCGCAGCAGGCCGCTGTGGGAGGCGCTGCCCGCGAGCTGCATGGCCTCTGTCATCCGCATGGAGGCCAGCAGGCAGGCGTGAAACACCTGGGAAAAGCGTGCCAGCGCCCAGTGCCTGCGTGCACTGCCGATCAGCGGGATGTACCCGAGCCCGCGATCCACCGCCGCCGATTCCGCGCCCAGCCGCGAGAGCCAGCGCCAGATGAGGAAAAGGGACAGCAGGATCAGCCAGAGAATTGCCAGCGGCATGAAGACGCCCCCCAGCGAGTAGGGTTTGTCCTCCATGGTTGATGTGACCATGGTCGGCAGCTCTGGCAGCACGATGCCCAGATGCGCGAGGATCAGCGGATAAATCATCGCCCCGATGGCCTGCTTCACCGCCATGTTCCAGGCTTCAAAGTAGCGCGACAGATGGCTGAAGGCATCCCCCAGGCGTCCGCTGCGCTCTCCGGCGTCGATCAGGGCAAACTCCAGGGCGTCTGAAAACGCCCCGCAATGTTCGGTGATGGAGGCCGCGACGCTCTTGCCCTCTTTCAGGCCAAGCTGCAGGCCCTGCAGCCAGGTGCGGCGCGCATGGGAAGGCTGCTGCTTGAGCAGGAGTTCGAGAGAGCGGTCCAGATGAAAGTTTGCCCCCACCAGCTTGGCCAGTTCGCGATACAGCAGGGCTTTTTCGGAGAGTTTCATCGGCGGTGTAAACTAACGCCAGCGCGTCCGTGACAGCGAGTACAAAAAGCTTCAAGACCCCCGGGATGGTTCCCATTGTGTGACACTCTTATTGCTTCTCAGGTTCGTTTCATCGCCTATCATGCGGACCCTTCATGCCGCCGCCCATCGCTCATAAAGAAACGCCCGACCAGCACTGGATGCACCTCGCCCTCGACCAGGCCCAGCTTGGTGTCGGCCTTACCAGCCCAAATCCGCCCGTGGGCGCTGTCATTGTCGCCCAGGAAAGAGTCATCGGGCGCGGCTACCACCACAAGGCGGGCGAGCCGCATGCCGAGGTGGAGGCCATCCGCGACGCGCAAAAATTAAACCCCAAGCTGCTGCGCGGTTCCACGATCTACGTCACACTCGAACCCTGCTGCACGCAGGGTAAAACACCGCCCTGCACCGAAGCGATCAAGGCCGCAGGCATCAAGCGCGTGGTCTTCGGTGCGCATGATCCCAATCCAAGCCACCGCGAGCAGTGCCGCAGCATCTTCATGCTCGCGGGCATCGAGGTCACTGCGGGCGTGCTCGATGAAGAGTGCCGGGCGATCATCCGCCCCTTTGCCAAATGGATCACCACCGGCATCCCTTACGTCATTGCCAAGGCCGGGCAGAGCCTGGATGGCCGCATCACTCGTCCAGCGGGGGAGAGCTCACTGATCACCAACGATGCCGCCCGCGCCCACGGCCGCAGACTGCGCATGCGGGTGGACGCCATCCTTGTGGGGGCCGAGACCATCCGCAAAGACAACCCCCAGCTCACGCTGCGTGATGGCAGTGCCGGCAGCGGCAAGCTGCAGCCCTGGCGCGTCGTGCTCACCCGCAGCGGCGACATTCCCCAGCACTCTCAGATTTTCACCGATGATTTCAAAGACCGTACGGTCATCATGCATGGCAAGGATCTGCCTGAAGCGCTGGCCATTCTGGGGAAACACGGCGTGCTTTCTGTCCTCATCGAGGGCGGTGGCATCATTCTTGGCAATGCCTTCCGCGATCAGCTTGTCGATGAGGTCTACTGGTACATTGCTCCGCGCCTCTGCGGTGGGGGGCGTCCATCCCTTGCAGGCCCCGCTTTGCCCGCCTCCATCGAGCTGAAAGACGTCACCGTCCGTCCCATGGGGGACAATGTCTGCTTCCATGGCTTCCCGGTGTGGCCGGGAGAGGTGCAGGAATAAAAGCCAGCTGCTGCTCTTTGCGGCTGCAGCAAAGAGCAGTTTCCTTGTCCGCGCAGTGCGGCTATGCGTGCAGCTCATGCCCACTGTTTTGCCCCTTCGTCCCGCTGTTTTCTTTGACCGCGATGGTGTCGTCAATGTCTCCCCGGGGGACGGCTATGTGCTGCGCTGGGAGGATTTTCACTTTGCGCCCGGTATCATCGAGGCGCTGGCGCTGTGCCATGAACGTGGCTACGCGACGATTCTGGTGACGAGCCAGCAGGGCGTGGGCAAAGGGCTGATGACGCAGGCGACTCTCGACGATCTGCATGCGCACATGCAAAGCGCACTGGCCCCGCATGATGCTGCACTGGATGGCATCTATGCCTGCACACATCTGGCAGGCACCTGCGCGTGCCGCAAGCCAAGCGCGGAGATGATTTTGCGCGCACGTGACGAGCATGGCATCGATCTGGCGCGGAGCTGGCTTGTCGGAGATCATGATCGCGACATCCAAATGGCCATCAATGCAGGTGTGCCACGCACGGTTCGCATTTTGAGCCATCATGAACCCAAGGTGAAGGCGGATTTCACACTGGCGGAGACGACGGAGTTGACCGCGCTGCTGCGGGAAAAGCTGCCACTGGTCTGAAGGATTACCCTTCCGGCTCAGCGCTTGACCATGGCTGACTCGAGCGCCTTGCGGTAGTTCAGCACGGCGTCGCCGATGGCAGCTGAAACCTGCTGGCGATACGTTTCGGAGGCGACGAGCTGGCATTCGGCACCGTTGGTGACGAAGCCGCCTTCAAACAAGATGCCGGGGCGCTTGCAGCCGGTGAGCACGCTCCATTGGGCACGCTTGATGCCGCGATCGACGAACTTGAAGCGGCTGATGACGCTGGCATGCACGGCGGTGGCGAGGGCGATGTTGGCGGAGTCCTGCTTGTTGCCGGTGACGCCGTTGACGTTGTAACCGCCTCCGCGGCTGATCGTGGCGGCGGCGCTCTGCGGGGTGAGAGCCCAGGTTTCGATGCCTGTGGCGGCAGCGCCGCCGGAGTTGAAGTGGAAGCTGAGGAAGATGCTCTTTGGCGTCTGGTTCGCGATGGCCACGCGCCCGCCAAGGGTGATGAAAGTATCGTTGGCGCGTGTCAGGATCACCTTGAAGCCGCGCTGCATCAGGGCCGCGCGCACGGACATGGCCATCTTCAGGGCGAAGTCTTTTTCGTAGCCGTAAATGCCACGCGCTCCGGCGTCATGGCCGCCATGGCCGGCATCGACCACGACGGTGTCGAAGAACTCGGCGTTCTGGATATGGCTGGGGTAAAGCACGGGATCGATGAGTTTGCACAGATCAAGGCGTGAGAAGAGCACCTTGCCATTGTACTCCACCACCGGAAAGCTGAGGATGAACTTGATGTTGTTGATCAGCATTTCCTGCGAGCCGATCTGCGCCTTGAGGATGAGCTTGGAGGAGCCGAGCCAGAAGTGCGTGCCCTGCGTCCGGAAGGTGGTGAAGCCATAGACGGGGTTGTAGAAATTGCGGATGCTCTCCGCCGTCACGTAGTCACGCCCGCCGATCTTGATGATCTCCCAGCCACCGTTGGCGGGAAGGACTTCGACGGCTTTGGACTTCTCCGTACTGACGGTCTTGTCGTCATCATCTTCTTTGAACTCGCCCTTCATCGGGGCTTCGTTGTCCTTGGAGGCGGATGATTTCGTGACGTCCTTGATTGGCTCTTCCTTGGGCTTGGGAGTCTCTGTTTTCGCAACGGTCTTGGCAGGAGCGGTTTTTTTGCCGATCTCCACTTTCTTGCCGCCGGTCGTGGTGATGATGACGCGTGGCGGTTTGCTGCTCGTGGGCTTCTTGGTGGCCGTTTTTTCCGGCTCTGGCTTCGGCTTGGCGGCCGGTTTTTTCTCCGGCTCGGGCGCGGGAGGGGGAGTTTCGGTCTTGCCGCCGCCGCCGAAGAGCTTCTTGAAAAAGCCCGGCTTCGCATCTTCTGCATGGGCCACGTCGAACGAGGCCGATGCAAGTGCAAGAGCGAAGGTGGCGACGAGGGCCTTGGGGAGTTGGGAGTGCGGTCCGGAAGTCATGAATGGAATGACGGCTATAACGGAGAAAGGCGGGCCTTTATACCCTGAGACGGGCCGGAGCGCAAACGATCTGACGAGCCGGGCCGGGGGTGGTCAGGATTTGCCAAGAAATGCTTAAGGTGGCCAAAAGGGTGCTTCCAGCCTTGGCTGGCCCCCTGCCGCCGCGACCCCGCCCTTGACGGAGCCGCCGCTTTGACCCATTGACCCAGTAGCTATGACCAAAAAACCTGTTGTTCTGATTATCCGTGACGGCTGGGGCATCAACCCCGGCGGCAAAGCTCAAGCCGTAGCCAATGGCGATGCCACCCTGCTGGCCCGCACCCCCTTCCATGACCACCTTTACTCCACCTACCCGATGGGCACCGTCAGCGCCAGCGGCGAGGACGTGGGCCTGCCCGACGGCCAGATGGGCAACAGCGAAGTGGGGCACCTGAATCTCGGTGCCGGCCGTGTGGTCTATCAGGACCTCACCCGTATCAACAAATGCATCCGCGATGGCGAACTGGCCTCCATGCCGGTGCTCGTGGAAGCTTTTGAAAAAGCCAAGGGCAAGCGTCTCCACTTCCTCGGTCTCATCAGCGACGGCGGCGTGCATTCCCATCAGGATCACCTGGCCGCGCTTTGCAATGCCGCGAAGGCTGCAGGCGTGAGCGATCTGATGGTGCATGCCATCACCGATGGCCGCGACACCTCCCCCACGGGCGGTGCCGCCTACATGGCCAAGCTGGAAAAAGACCTGGCTCCGAGCGGTGCTAAAATCGCCACCGTCATTGGCCGCTACTATGCCATGGACCGTGACAAGCGCTGGGAGCGCAACAAGCTCGCCTGGGACGCCATCGTCCTGGGCCGTGGTGAAGTCCGCACGGATCTGCCCAGCGCTGCCGTGCAGGCCGCGTATCCGAAAGATCCGCGTGGGGATGAATTCATGCAGCCCATGATTTTCTCCAACGCCAACGAGCAGCGCATCCGCGATGGCGATGTGATTCTGTGGTTCAACTTCCGCGCCGACCGTGCCCGCCAGCTGAGCGAAGCTTTCCTGAAAGCGGACTTCAACGGCTTCGATCGCGAAGTCACCCCGAAGACCGGCTACTACACCCTCACCGAATACGACGCCACTTACACCGACCTCGGTGCTCGCGTGATCTTTGCTCCGGAGAGCCTGAGCAACAACCTCGGCCAAGTCGTGGCCGCCGCTGGTCTGACGCAGCTTCGCGCTGCGGAGACGGAAAAGTATCCGCATGTGACCTTCTTCTTCAACAGCGGTGTCGAAGAGCCGAATCCCGGTGAAGACCGCTACCTCGCCATCAGCCCGAAGGAAGTGCCCACCTACGACAAGAAGCCGCAGATGAGCGCGCCGGATCTCACGTTTGAAGTGATGCGCCGTCTGGAAAGCTACGACCTCGTCATCATGAACTACGCCAACCCCGACATGGTGGGCCACACCGGCGTCGTCGAAGCGGGCATCCACGCCTGCGAGACCATCGATCTCGGCGTGCGTCTCATCGTGCAAAAAGTGCTCGAACTCGGCGGCAAGCTGTTCATCACCGCCGACCACGGCAACTGCGAACTCATGCGCAATCCGGATGGATCACCCAACACCGCGCATACGACGAACCTCGTCCATGGCATCTACGTCGCCGCCGATGCGAACAGCTACACCGTCGCCAACGGCAAGCTCGCCGACATCGCCCCGACGCTGCTCGACATGCTCGGCGTGAAGCCCTCGGCAGAGATGACGGGGAAGAGCTTGCTGGTGAAGAAGTGAGCAATAGCTATGGCGTTCATCCTGCTTTCAGACAGAAAAGCGAGTCCCAAGGATTCGTTTCAAGAGCTGCAAAGATTGTCGAGTGAATACCGCAGCTACATCCAATCTGTTCGAGATCGGCTCCCTCCAGGTGCGTTGAAACGGCTTGATTCGCCAGAGTGGTATGACATGACGGCTCATACCTGTCCTCACGACGCATGGCTGGAGGAATGCCGTATTGTCGAATCTGATCCTGGTGGGGAAATACCTCGGTATTGCAGCCTCGAAGTCAGATTGCTCGGTGCTTATCACGATGGCACGATTCATCTTCGTTATCCTCGTTTGTTTGGTTATAGCATCCAGGCTTCAAAGTGCGAGCGCGGCATGAATGATTGGCTTTACGACGAATTTCGTCTTTCAGACAAGGGTCATCTATTGCATGAAATCGAATGGGCTGATGGCGGTCGCTGGCTGATCGAAGCCGACGATATTGAGTTTGAATGGCGTCCGTTTGAAACGGAGACCGGATCAAAATGAAAATTCTCTTCCTCTGCTCCCGCAACCAATGGCGAAGTCCGACGGCTGAGAAGGTGTATCAAAACGATCCGCGTGTGGAAGTGCGCAGCGCTGGCACCAGCGCTTCCGCACGCTGCCGTGTTTCGGAAAAGCTGCTGCGGTGGGCGGATCGTGTGATGGTGATGGAGCACACGCACAAGCAGCGGCTGCGGGAGCAGTTTCCTGAGATCGTGCGTGATTTGAACATCGACGTGCTCGACATCCCGGATGTTTACACATTCATGAATCCGGAGCTGGTGGCGTTGATTCGGGAGCGGGTGGAGCCGCTGCTGGAGGAAAGTACTCGTGAGCTTTAGCTCACTCTGGAAAACTCCGCGCCTTCCAGAGTGAGCTAAAGCTCACGAGTACTTTGCAGGCGCTTGGACTCATCTCGCGGAGCGAGATGGCTGCTGTATCACGCCGCCTTGCGTTGAGGTACGAGCTGCCACAAACCCACCACGTGCTCCCAGCGGCGGATGGCGGTGTCGATGAGGAAGATCGTCAGCAGGGCGAGCAGCAGTGACGGCCAGAGTTCCTCATACTGCACAGCCTTGGTCGTTTCGAGATTGGGGAGACGTTTGGAATCGGTGAGGTAATCGCCGCCGGTGATGCGCACGGCTTCCTTCAGCAGCTCTTCGTTCACGGTGCCGAGACTGGCTTCGGTGGAGGGATTGTGAATGAGGCCGGTGGTGACCATCTCGGCACCTACTTGAGCGCGGATGAGATACACGCCGGCCTGCGTGGGTTTGAAGTCGGTCACGTACGTGCCGGGAGCATCCTGGCGCAGCGTCAGTTTTTGCACAGCCTTCAGCGGCGCACCCAGAGCATCTGCCGCCACATGAAAGACTTCGGCGGAGACGGTGGCGTTGTTGGCGCGCGTGCCGGCGTCGGCAAGCAGATCGACACTGATGCGTGCGTCATCGCCTTCCATGCGGGCGGAGAGATCCATGAGGCGGCCCTGCGGGGCGCGGGCGGTTTCACGCAGCACCTGGGACCAGAAGCGGCCATAGCCGCTCCAGCGCGCGATCCACAGCGAGGCCCAGCGGCTCTTCGCATCCGAGGTGAAGGCCGTGGCTTTACCAAGACCGAAGCGCCAGTGCGCGAGCAGGGGATCGCCCGTTTCAGTGACCAGCGGCACCTGCGCCGAAGTGCGGCGTGTGGTTTTCACGTAACCGAGCAGTTCGGGTGAATCCCACTTTTCAAATCCGGCGAGGATGGGGTCTTTTTCCTTCAGCTCAGGCATGAAGGGCTCCTCACGGATCATGCGGCCGGTGTGCATGAGGGTGTCCTGCGTGAAGATGCGCGTGATGCTGCTGGCATCCATCGTCGAATACGACTGCCCGCCGCCGCTGGAGGCGATGGCCTGCAGCAGCGCCACATGCGAGCCTTCACCGATGGCGACGGTGGAAATCGTCAGGCCTTCGCCGCGGCACTGCGTGGCAAGCTGTTCGTAGCCGGAGCCGGCGGTCTGGCCATCGGTGAGGATGATCATGTGCTTCACGCGTGCCTTCGTGCGCAGCAGGGCCTCGCGGCCGAGTTGAAAAGCCGGCAGCAGATTAGTGCCGCCACCGGATGCGATGGCGGCGATCTGACCGGACACCGCATTCGTGGAAGTCAGCCGCGTCATCGGCGCGACGACGTGGGCCTCCGAGTCAAAGGCCCATACGCCGAGGGAGTCATTGTGCCCGAGCACTTCCGCCGTGGCGATGGCGGCGCTCTTGGCCATCTCGAGTTTTTCTCCGGCCATGGAACCGGAGCGGTCCAGCACGATGGCGACGGCGGCGCTTTGCTTTTCTTCCTCGTCAGGTGCTTTAAGTCGAACTGGAAGCACTTCTTCAATGGGGGTGCGGTAGTAACCACCGACGCCGAATGAACCGGGCCCACCGAGCATGATGAGGCCGCCGCCGAGTTTGTCGACGTAATCGCGCAGCGCATTCATGAGTGGCTCGCCAAGCTGATGCGCTGGGACGTCGGAGAGAATCACGCCATCGTAGCCGCCGAGCATTTCAAACGTGATCGCGAGATTGCCCGGCTGACGCATGTCCAGCTCGATGCCTTCCTTCTCCATGGCCTGCATGATGTAGCGGCCTTCGGCGGCGTCGGATTCGATGTAGAGCAGTCGCAGCCTTCCGCGCACATCCACGATGGCGAGGGCGCTGTCATTGCCGGGCAAGGTGTCGCCAGTGATCCCTTCCAGCACGGCGCGGTATTGGAAGGTGTTGCGTGTGGATGGGGTGCGGCTGAAGACGATCTCCTGCGTGGCGCCGGGCTTGAGCGTGACGGGGCGCTTTTCCACCTCGATGCCGTTTTCGTAAAGCTTCAGGGTGCCGGTGCCTTCGATGGTGCTCTCAAAGGCCGCCCTCAAACTCAGGCTGGCTCCCTCAAACAACCGTGTGCGATTCGGTGTGAGCGACAGCATGCGTGCATCTGGGCGATTCGGGCCCGCCACGGGCAGCGCATGCAGTTTGATGCCGGAGACAGCCGCTTCGCGTGCCGCATCCAGCAGGCTGCCGCGTGTTTCATGGCCATCGCCAATGATGAGGATGTTGCGGCTGGCACCGGGTGGAAACAGGGCTTCCGCATATTCCACGGCGGCGGCGTAATGGCTGTCGCCACCGTTTTGTTTTTGCCATGCGGCCTGCATGGCGGGCGTGCTGCCTGCGGGCAGGAGCTCGGGCTGCGAGCCAAGTTGGACGACAAATGAATCAATCCCGCTGCCGAGCCCCGCACGCACGCGGGCCGCTTCAGCGAGCGACTTGTTCAATCCTTCCTCGCCCATGCTCTGGCTGGCATCCACGATGATGCCGAGCGCCTTGCGCCCCGTCTGCGTCACACGAGCCGGTCCGGCGAGCGCGGCGATGGCAAGCATCACGCCGATGGCGCGGGTGACCAGCAGCAGGCGTTTCCGCAGTCCGGTCATGGGATGCGATGAGCGCGATTCGATCCACAGCAGCAGAGCGACTGCGGGCAGGATGAGCAGAAGGAGTTTTGGCGATTCCCAGTCCAAGGTCTCGGAGGATAGGCTTGCGGAGTGCTAGGGCAAGAGGTGGAGTGACAGGGCGTGAAAAAAGAGTGGTGGCAGCGTGCCACAGCGCCAGGGAGCGCGGACTTCAGTCCGCAGCACTCCGCCAAAGCGCCGGGTTCTTAATGGAGCGCCATCGCACATGACGCCGAGGGCCAGCACGTTTGCGGCAATTCAGGGTGGAAAAGCGCCTTCAGCGTGCTTGCGACCTGCTGCGGACTGAAGTCCGCGCTCCACGGGGACGACTCACACCGCCCCGCGCAGCGTGCTCAGCAGCTTCTCAATGTCCTCCGCCGTGGTATAACCATGCACGGCGATGCGGATGCGGCCCACCTGATGCATGACGTGGATGTTTTGCGCGAGCAGGGCCTCATTGATGGCGGCGGTGTTTTCGTGTTTGAAAGCCACGATGCCGCTGGAGCAGCCGGGTTGCGCGGCGCTAAGCGCGGTGAGTCCCAGTTCCTTCAATCCTGCATGCACGCGGGCGACGAGCGGATCTGCATGGGCGATGATCTTGTCCATGCCGACTTTTTCAAGGTAACGCAGCGAGGCATTCAAGGCATACAGTGCGGCGAAGCTGGGCATGCCGACGGAGAAGCTGAGCGCGCCGGGCTTGATGCGGGCGCTTTCAAAGCGATCGGCATCAAAGGCATTGGCAATGTGGTACCAGCCACCGGCAGAAGTGGTGAGACGAGCGGCGGATTTTTTTGGAATGCCGATGACGCCCCCGCCATGGATGCCGAGGGTCCATTTGTGCGTGCTGGAAATCATGATGTCAGCGTCCTGGCAATCAAGCGCGACGCGGCCCAGAGCCTGAGTCACATCGACGGAGATGACCGCCTGCGGTGCGAGCTTGCGGATCATGTCACGCAGCGGAGCGAAGGGGATGCGGTGGCCGTTGTAGAAGCTCACGAGGCTGACCTGCACGAGGGCGGTGCGATCATTGAGCAGTGCTGCGAGATCGGTGAGGTCCAAGGCACCTTCGCGATTCTTCCAAAGGCGTGTGACGGGGCGTGAAGACTCCGGCGCGGTGAGCCAGGGCGTGGCTCCTGCAGGGAAATCGAGATCGGTGACGATGACTTCGTCCTTCGGCGTCAGTTGCAGCGCGTTGGCGAGGAGGTTGTAGGCTTCCGAACTGCAGGAGCAGAAGGAGACTTCATCTGTGCTGAGGCCGAGGTGCCGGGCGGTGATCTCGCGGCAGTCTTCCACACGTGGGAAATGGAAATCGCGCCCGCGCATGCCGAGCGATTTGTGGTGCATGTATTCCGCCACGGCTTCATTCACACAGAGAGGCGGGATGCTCTCGGCGGCGGTGTTGAGGTAATGAATGCCTTTGAGGCTGGGGAAATCGGCGGCGCGGGAAGATTCGGTAAGCATGCGGGGAAGAAACGTCGCTCGCGCCGCTTTTTTCGCGTGGGGAGAGGCTGAATTCACTGAACTGTCCGGGACAGCCGAAAACCGATGTGGACGGCTTTCTGCGCCGTGGCATTGGAAAGGCACATGGCACCTTCGTCTCATGCCCGGCTTCTTTGAAAGCAGGTCTGGCATTTCTGCTGCGGCAGACAGGTTCTCACGCAGGCGAACTACGCGGCGTTCCGGCCGTAGGTCGGTCGTGTTTGGCGTCCAGGACTTTCCGATGCTCTGTCACGTCCTCCGCCAAACCGCCCGACTGCGAGGACGTGCGTACGCCGTGGTGTTTGCAGCGCGCTGATGGACGGGCGGGCTTCGCCACGACCGTCCTACGACACCCGCGGCTGCCTGGCCTATTTCATCCGAAGAAAATGTTCTGCGGCAAACCGAACCTCTCTGTTCATTATTGGCTTCTCATTTCTCACTTCTCCTGCTTCAGAGCGGGCGCATTTTCTGGCACCTTGATCGAGGGCTCTCCGCCGAGGTAGCCGAGGGAGGTGAGAAACTCGTCCATCTTCTTCGCGGTGACCTGGATCCAGGGTTCCTTGTTGAAGAAGCCATGCGGCATGTCCGCTGCGGACCACATTTCGGCGCGCAGTCCGAGATTGGTGGCTTTTTTCACATACTCATCGCCACCGGCTTTGAGTTTGTCGGCGGTGCCGAAGAAGAGGATGGCGGGAGGGGTGTCTTTGCTGATGAAGCTGTTGGGCGTGATGGCTTCCGCCATCTCCAGCGTCATCGGGCCTTCGCCGGTGGCGCGCTGCTTGAAGAGCGTGGCGATGTTCATGGCTGGATTGAACAGCACCATGGCATTCGGTTTGGCGGAGATGGTCTTGTCATCCGACTCCGCATCATAGGCCGAAACCAGCGCCGTGCAGGCAGCTAGGTGCCCGCCTGCAGAGCCGCCGCCTGCGATGATCTTGGTGGGATCAATGCCGAGCTCCGTGGCATGCCCCCGCACCCAGCGGATGGCGCTCTTGGCATCTTCGACGGCTTTGTCCGGTGTCGTCTTGTGGACGTTGAGAATGCGGTAATCCGCGCTGATGGCGACGATGCCTCGGCTGGCCAGGTATTCCGCCTGCGGGACGAATTGAAGATACGACCCGCTCTTCCAGCCACCGCCAAAGAAAAACACCGCGCAAGGTCGGAGCGCGGTGGTTTGAACTTCGCCCTTGGGCGAGAAGACGTGGAGCTTCAATTCTCCCTGCGGCGTGGTTTTGTAGACGATCTCCTTTGTCGCCACTTCGGTGGTGGTCAGCTTGATCAAAGGCTTGTTCTTGCCCGCTTTCTGAGCGTGCAACGGCAAGGCGATGGCGAGGAGAAAGGGAAAGAGCAGGCGCATGGTGTGGCTGAAACGATGGGGAAGGGGCGGTTGTTTCGGAGGCTGAAGATCCTTTGAAGTACGACAGACACTCCTGTCTGTCGGTCAACGTCACCGAAAGCCCCTTCGACCGCGCATACCTCAAACAGATGTTTGCTGGTGGCAACGTGGAAGGCCTGCCTGTTGGACTATTGACTTGTCCTGCCGCCTCTTGTCTTGGGATGGCGGAAAACGGTGGAGTTTGCGTGAACGCTGATCGACAGACAGGAGTGTCTGTCGTACTTCCTGCATGCGCGTCATTGGCTGCAAGGACTTCACACCCTTCGACTGGGAGGCGGTGGGAAAATCCCATCATAGGCATTTGCCTCAACTGGACCAACCGGGTGCGATTTACTTTGTTACATTCCGGCTGGCGGACTCGGTGCCGCAGAAAATCTTGAAGCGCTGGTTGTATGAAAGGGAAGGCTGGCGGCGAAGTCATCCTGAGCCTTGGGATGAAGGTGTGCTCAAAGAATATCGGCGTCTTTTCACGGTTCGAATGGAGCGATGGCTTGATACCGGTTCCGGCGAGTGTGTGCTGCGTGATGCTCGATGTCGCACTGAGGTGGTCGAGCGCCTGCTTTTCAAACATGGCACCGATTACGATCTCGGTGACTGGGTGATGATGCCCAATCATGTCCATGTGCTGCTGCAGCCGATTGGTGACAAGCCTCTGCATGAAATCTTGAAGTCGATCAAGGGCGTCAGTGCGAGAAACCTCAATTGCCTGCTGGGAAAAACGGGCTCTCTGTGGATGGATGAGTCGTTCAGCCACATCGTCCGCAGTTTGGAGCAGTTGAAAAAAATTCAGCGTTACATCCAGATGAACCCGCAGAAAGCCGGGCTGCCCGCGACTGCTTTCAGCTACGAACAGGGCTGGGAGATCGCCTGAAGTACGACAGGCACTCCTGCCTGTCGGTCAGCGGACCGCAGTCTTTTTGCCTTACGGTTGATCCCAAACCGGCTTCACAGGCCGGTGTGGCGTGGTAGGTAGAGTTGTGGGCTGTGGCGGCTTTGCGGACCGCTGATCGACAGACAAGCGAAGCCAATCTGTCGTACTACTTCAGCGTCTGCAGCCACGCCACGAGATCAGCGAGTCCCTGCGGGCCGATGGCACCTGCGAGGCCGGGAGGCATGAGAGAGAGCTTCAATTCCTCCTTCTTGGCGATGCTGGATTTTTTGACGGGTGTGGAGGCTCCTCCGGCGATGCGCAGGGTGAGTTCAGTGTCGGTTTCGCTGATGGGGTAGCCGGTGATGGTCTGGCCTTCCTTGGTCGTGACAGTCTGGCCGACGAAGCTGTGCTCGATGGCGGCGCTGGGATACAGGATCGCGGTGAAGAGGCCTTCACTGGAAAGCTTCGCACCGATCTGCGAGAGGTCGGGGCCGAAGTCGATATACTGGCCTTTGACGCGGTGGCAGGCAATGCAACCGGCCTGCATGAACATCTGCGGGCCCTTGGCAGCATCGCCCTTGAGCTTCACGAGTTCGGGCAGCTTGGGGAAGTTTTCCAAACCCTGTGCGGCGGGGAGTGGCAGAGCTGTGGCGGCCTCGCTGCGCAGGCCGGCATCGGTGCTGCGGCTGAGTGCCAGTGCGGCCTGATCTTTGAATTCGGCGGGCAGTTTACCCTCGCTGTGCCAGCGTAGGATGTTGCGCCCGCCTTCGCCGCTGAGGGCCAGCGAGTCGATGACGGCGTGGCGCACACTCATGTCTTTTTCCTGCCAGAAGGCCTGGTTCAGCACGCCTACGGAGGCGCGGTCGCTCACGCGGCCCAGGGCGGTGACGAGTGTCTTTGCCGCAGCAGCATCGGCGTCTTTAAGGAAACGCAGCGCGCCATCCCGATTCGCCGCGATCAGCCGCGCGGCGTTCACCGACTCCGGCGCATTGGGATTGGCGACAATGTAATCGAGCAGCTCCTTCTCAAAGCCGGTGAGGTTCAGGCGCTCGACGAGGGAGATGAACTCGGGTTTGCCGATGACGGGTTTGAGGAGTGAGTCGAGGCGGGCTTTGGCCTCGGGATTGGAGGTGATGGTGTTGCGGTCGAGTAGCGCGGTGGAAGCGAGGGCCGTTTCGGCGTCGGCTTTGTGAAAGATGGTGAGGGCGGCTGCGGCGACTTCGGCGGGATATTTGGTTTGCAGAAGTTGGAGAGCGCGAAGGCAGCGCTGAGGTTGCTTGCGGAAATGCGCTGCTTGGGAGTCGCTGCTGCTCACGAGCTGGTCCGCAATAAAACCGGGGATGCTGCGATCACGATGACGCAGGATGAGTTCAGCAGAGATTTCATCATCATCCTGTTTTCCTGAGTCACCAATCAGGGCAGTTCTTGATTCTTCACGTCCTTCATTGCTGAGCCCTAGCGCTTCGACAATCCACCTATCGTATTTCCGGGACTGGGAGGCAATCCTTGCCCAAAGGTCCCGTGCATCCGTGCTTTGGTCAAACCGAAGCGCAATCGCCGCTTCCCGGCGAACCGCAGGCGAAGCGTCTTTCACGAACTTTGCGATCACCTCACGCAACATCTCAGGATGCGCTTGCTGCAGCAGACGGCGAGCGATGCGGATGGCGGTAATGCGGATGTTGGGATCGGTGTCGGCGAGGGCTTGGGTGAGGCACTCGGGAAGGGTCAGGTCGTGAGGGTTGGGTTTGTCGGAACCGGGATTGAGGCGCTCCCACTCATGAGCTGTGAGCAGCCACAGGGCACGGGCGCGATGCTGTGGGACGGATTTGGTGTCGCGGAAGAGCTTGTGAAGCTCGGGCTCAGCTTCGGAGCCGATTTCTTCGAGCTTCTTCCACGCCAGATACCTCTGCTCTTCATTCGGAGACTTCAAGGCAGCCACGGCACCTTCGGCGGTATCCAGCTTGAAACTCGGCACCGTGTACTTCTCCGCAGCTTTCGTCGTTACGCGAAACAACCTTCCTCGCGTCACATCTCCCATGCCGTGACCGCCGACGCCCGGATCGTACCAATCAGCCACGATGAGGGAGCCATCCGGTGCCACGGCCACATCGCTGGGGCGGAACCATTTGTCCTTGGTGCCTTCGAGGATGTTCACGATCTCAGCCTTGTAACCGGCACCGTCGGGCTGGGTGATGTAGGCGCGGACGATGTTGGGGCCGGCATCGCAGTGGAGGGGCTGGCCGTGGAAGATGCTGGGGAGGAGATCGCCTTCATACACCTGCATGCCGGTGGGGCTGCCAGCGCCGGTTTGCAGCAGGTTGGGGATGACGCCGGGATCGTTTTGATGCCAGTGGCGCAGGGGGATTTCGCTTTCCCAACCGAGACGTGGAGTCTGCCAGCCAGCTCCGGTCATTTCATCGGAGTAGCCGTAGTTGCCGAACTCCATGACGTAGTTGATGCGCACGCCTTTGTTGCCGTCGTCATCGTTGTCGGACTGCCACATTGTGCCGTAGCTGTCCACGGCGACTTCCCAGTTGTTGCGGAAGTTCCAGGCGAGGACTTCGACGTTGCTGCCATCCAGCTCGCAGCGGAAGACCATGCCCTGCTGGTAGGGGCGGTTGTTCTGGTTGGTGCATTTCACGCCGTGGATGTCGGTGATGAGCTTGCCGTCTTTGTCGCAGAGCTGCTTGGCGGCGTTGCCAAAGTTGAAGTAGAGGCGGCCATCGGGGCCGAAGTGGAAGGCGTGGATGCCGTGGTCATGCTGCGCGCCGCCGATCTTGGTGAACATGAGTTCTTTGCGGTCGGCCTTGTCATCGCCGTTGTCGTCGATGAGCCAGAAGACATCGTCGCCGCAGCTGATGAGGGCTTTGTTGCCGAGCACACAGATGCCGTGGGCGCTGTCCACATCATGGCCCTGATGGAAGACGGTGGATTTGTCGGCCTTGGCGTCGCCGTCGGTGTCTTCGAGGATGAGGATGCGGTCGCCCTCGGCACGTTCGCCGAGATGCTTGCGGTAGTTGACCACTTCGCAGACCCAGACGCGGCCGCGTGCATCGATGTCGATACTGGAAGGGCTTTCCATCATGGGCTCGCTGGCAAAGAGCTGCACCTGCAGCTCGGGATGCACGGTGAGTGAATCGACCGCATCGGCCGGATCGTGCGAGCTGCTGTCGCTGGCGGTGATGGGACCGGGATTCTCGGTGTAGACGCGGAACTCCACGCTGGCGCTGCCCTGCTTGGTGCCGCCTTCATCGAGTGCGCCGCGGGCTTTGAAGCGTTTCGTGCCAGCGGGCAAATTGAAGGCGATGATGCTGTTCGCATGCGTGCCGATGCCGAACTCGATGGCCTTGCCCGCGCTGCGCAGCTCGGTGCCATTGGCGTTGGCGTTCACCCTCACATTGCCCCAGCCAGATTGGGCGGATTTCCATTCGATCTCGGTGAGCTTCTTCTCACTGCCATCCGCGAGGATGAGGCGTGGCTCGGCCCAGTCCGCCCAGTCGGCGGTGAAGCCGTTGCCGCCATCGGTGACGACGAGGTAGAGCTCCTTGGCAGCTTCCAGCGACACATCGATGTCCACGCTGTGGTTGGGCGTGGCGCTGGTGATGAGCCTGGAGTTGAACAGCGGCTTCGGGGCGGCGAGCAGCAGTGTTGGGGCGAGAAGGGCGAGCAGGAAGGATTTCATGCGAAGGCGAGAGTACGCCTGAAGCATGGGGAAACTTCAATCTTCAAAAATGGGGGCTGTTCAATTGTTCACAGGCCGGAGGATTGACGATTGTCGAACAATCGATTTTTGATTTTGGAGGTGGGAGCATCACTTGCCGGAGCTTTTGTTACGCTCGGCTGTCTGAACGCTTTTGACGAATATGCTGATGAGTTCGTCACATTCGGTGAGGATGGGAGTGAGTCGCGTCTTGGAGCAGAGCGGTTTGCGCTCGATGATCTTGAGCCAGATGAGGGTTTCGCGAAGTTCTTTGAGGCAGACTTTCATCTTGTGGAGGAAGTCAGCGCGGGATTCTGCGCTTTGAGCCTCGCCGTAGTTGGGGGCGGGGGAGGTGCCGGAACGCAGCAGTTGCCCGGCGATGTGCTTGCCTGCTTTGGTGTCGGGGAGCGCTTCAACCAAGATGATGATGCGGACGGCGAAGTCGATGAGGCGGTCTTCGAGGGCGTGAGCTTGTGCTTTCATATGGGTGTGGATCTGTAGTGGATTGGGTATGGACTTCTAAAATCAAAAATCGATTGCTCGACAATCGTCAATCTTCCGGGGAAGGGCATCGTGGGCATGCGCGATTGACGATTGACGAACAATCGATTGCTGATTTTTGAAGTGACCGAGGCGCCTACTCCACATCCTCACCCAAATAAGCCGCAAGGTGCTTTCGCAATTCGGTGCGGGCGCGGAAGAGGAGGCTCTTCACGGCGGGGAGGGACATTTTCAAGACGGCGCAGATGTCCTCGTATGGCAGGTCCTGGTGGCGGCGCATGATCACGGCGATGCGCTGCTTCTCCGGCAGCGCGGCGATGGCTTTGTCCAGCGCCTGCTCCAGCTCGGTCTGCTGGGTGAGTTGATCGGCGCCGGGCGTGCTGTGATCGGTGAAGTATTTGGGCGGATCGTCCTCGTTTTCCTGCTCCATGCTCACCTCCTTGCGGCGGGAGCGGCGGCGGGTTTCATTGAAGACGAGGTTGCGGGTGATGGTGAAGAGCCAGGTGGTGAACTTGGCGGTGACTTCATAGCGCGGGGCGCTGCGCCAGACACGGATGAAGACCTGCTGCGCGATGTCGTGCGCGTCCTCGATGTTGTTCAGCATGCGGGCGCAGGTGCCGACGACGGCGTTTTGATGCAGCTCCACAAGCTGCTCAAAGGCCTTCACATCGCCCTCCTTGACGCGGAGCATGAGCCGGACGCTTTCCTGGTCGGAAGACTCCCCGGCATCGTCGGCAGCTGCCGACGGTGAATGGGAGAGGGCGTTCCGTTCCGGTTCGGGCATGAGGTAGGCTGGCAGTGTGGCTGCCATGCTAGCGAGGGTCATGCGCAATGTAAACCACGGGAGGTGCGGATTGGTTGCGCGCGAATATTTGACGTTCAATGCGCCGTCGTTAAGCGTAGCCCATTCTTATGAGCGACTTAACCTGGGACACATCTTTCCGCGAACTCTTCGAGCGCTGCTCCAAACTGCACCTTGGGGGAGACACCCGTGCGGTCAGCTGGTTCACGGAGGCGGACAAGACCTTTTTGGACGACATCGGCCACACGACCCAGGAGTTTTTCGACTTCGTCGATGATCACTGCCGGTATGGCGTGGAAGGCCCCACACTGGAGACCAGCCTGCTGGTGGCGGCGGTGCGCAGGGATTACTTCCGCGTGGTGCAAAAGGGCGAGCGCACTGGAAAAACGGTGCCGCCCAGTGCCCTTCCGCCCAAGCCAGCGGCAGTGGACGGCATTCCGTGGCTGCCACGTTTGATCGTGAAGGCACGCGCCAAACTGCGTGGAGAGATGGACCCGGACACGATGTATGTCTGCGGCGGGGACCGTGCGTTCTTTGAGCAGCACAGGCTGCATCCCGCTGATTTTTTACGCGTGACGTGGGCGGCAGGAGACGATGACCAGAAGATCATCGACTTTGTGAAGACGGGGAAGATGTGAGGCTGCTGGCGCTTTGGGCCGTAGGTCGGTCGTGTTTGGCGTCAAAAGCTGTCATGCTCCATCGCCCTCTCCGCCAAACCGCCCGACTGCGAGGGGGTTCGTTCGCCATGGAGCCTGCCGTGCGCTGATGGACGGGCGGGCTTCGCCACGACCGTCCTACGACATGGCGCGGCGCTTTGGACCGTAGGTCGGTCGTGTTTGGCGTCGAAAGCGTGGCATGCTCCACCGCCCTCTCCGCCAAACCGCCCGACTGCGAGGGGGTTCGTTCGCCATGGAGCCTGCCGTGCGCTGATGGACGGGCGGGCTGTCGCCACGACCGTCCTACGACATGACGCGGCGTTTTGGACCGTAGGTCGGTCGTGTTTGGCGTCGAAAGCGTGGCATGCTCCATCGCCCTCTCCGCCAAACCGCCCGACTGCGAGGGTGTTCGTACGTCATGGAGCCTGCCGTGCGCTGATGGACGGGCGGGCTTCACCACGACCGTCCTACGACATGACGCTGCGCTTTGGACCGTAGGTCGGTCGTGTTTGGCGTCAAAAGCTGTCATGCTCCATCGCCCTCTCCGCCAAACCGCCCGACTGCGAGGGTGTTCGTACGTCATGGAGCCTGCCGTGCGCTGATGGACGGGCGGGCTGTCGCCACGACCGTCCTACGACAACCTGCGTCTGTCACTTCTTCTCCACGCCGCCTTCTTTGGCGACTTCGTCTTTCTTCTGCTGCACGGCGGTGGAGCTGACTTCAAGAAGCTTGGGGGCTTCGCCGCCTTTGGGGACGAATTTCAAGGCGACGCCGTTGATGCAGAAGCGGCGGTCGGTGGGGGTTTTGAAGCCTTCGCCTTCGAAGACGTGGCCGAGGTGGGCGTCACAGCGTTTGCACACGGTTTCGATGCGGTGCATGCCGTGGCTGTTGTCCACTTTTTCGAGGACGCCTTTGGCCTTGGACGAGTCGTAGAAGGAAGGCCAGCCGCAGCCGGAGTGGAATTTCTCCTTGGAGGTGAAGAGCTCCGCACCGCAGCACACGCAGTAGTAGGTGCCTTCGCCCTGCTTCTCGAATTCTTCATAGGCCGCGCCATTGGGGCGTTCGGTGCCGCGCATGCGGGTCACTTGGAACTGTTCGGGGGTGAGCATTTTCTGCCAGTCATTTTCAGACTTCACGATTTCGGGCTTGGGCATGGTTTTAGAGTCGGTTTTGGGTTTGTCCTCGGCCTGGGCGATGCAGAAGGCGGCGGCAAGGGCGGAAAGAAGAGCGAGGCGAAGTTTCATGGCGTTGGGTGTGCTGATACGTGGGAGATGAGGCGAAGATTGCTTATTCCCGCAAACTTGTGCCTCAATCTTCATCCTCACGCGCCAGCTGGCCGATGTTCCAGAGCAGCAGGCGGAAGCCGGCGTCAGGATGGCGGTCGGTGGCGGTGGCCTGCCGGCGGAAGGAGGCGAGCAGCTCCTGGCGCTCTGACGTGGTGTAGGCTCCGCCGCGCAGGACGCCCTGATCGGGCATGGTGTTCCATGAATCCGACACCCATTCCCAGAGGTTGCCGGAAAGGTCATGCAGGCCACGGCCATCCGCCCGGAAGGAGCCCACGGGCGCGAGCCCCGCAAAGCCGTCGTCGTATTTGGGGATGGCGATCCTGCCCGTCTTGTCGGCGCTTTTGTCGAGGAAGTTGCCGGATTTGGCGGGCGGCGGCCAGATGAAGCCCCAGGGGTAGATGCCTTCGATGCGCAGGCTGCGTTCGGAGGGATTGTTGCCGATCTCACGCGAGAGATAGGCGGCCATGCTCCATTCATCATCGCTTGGCAGACGGTATTCCTGATCTGGTTCGAGCAGTCCCTGCGCACGCTCGCGATCCGTCAGCCAGCGGCAGAATTGCTCGGCCTCAGAACGGTTCACCATGCTGACGGGCAGGTCGGGTTCAGCATCCAGCACACGGCCATCCACCGGAGGCTGATTGGTCGCCTTGGCGAATTCGGCGAAGTCTTTGCGGCGCGTTTCAATGGTGGCCAGCATGGCTTTGCCGAGGGGCACGAATTTGATGCCGAGGCTGTTCTGCCAGGGCTTGCCAAACACCACCGAGCCGGTGGCCTTCAGGCGCAGATTGAAGCTGATGCTCTGACCCTCCTTGAGCTTGCCGGTGGCCAGCTCCGGCTTGTAACCGGGCAGGCTGATCTCGTAGCTGAAGCTGTCTGCGCGCACCTTGGGCAGGGCGAGCGGGGTGCGGCCCATGAGGCGTTCGCCGTCGAAGACTTCCGCGCCCGAAGGCGTGCTGGCGATGTTCAGGCTGCCGAACTTCACGCCTACAATTTCACAGCGAATGGCGCTGTGGCCGGGCTTGGGTTTGGAGGCGCCGGGTGTTTGTGGAATGCCCGCCGGACGCCAGGCGTACTCGTGGTCAGAATCCAGGTGTCCGCTTTGTCGATCGGTGGCGGTCATCCAGGCGCAAAAGGCGTCGGCCTCCTCCTTCGGGATCACAGCGGCGTACAAGCTGCTTTTGTCCGGCAGAGTGACGGGGGTGACTTCGTACTCGGCGGCACCGTAGGTGGCATCGAGGAACTTGCGGAACAGTTCAGCATCCAGTGGCAGGTCCGCGACGTGACGGTCCTGCTTGTACGTGAACCACTGTTTGTAGCGGTTCTGCCAGACTTTGGTGGCGGGCGTGGGTGTTTGCGGACGTGCTGGCAGCACCGGTGGCGGTTTCACCGGCACAGGGATTTCATAGCTCCATTCACGCTGGTGCTTGGCCATGACCAGGCCGCTCGCCAAGACAAAGGAGGTCAGGGTGGTGATGATGGCGGCACGGCTGAAACGGCGTACAAAGCTCTCCGGTTTGATGTCGCCGACGTGCTGCAGGGCTTCGGCAAAATCCGAGGCGGTGGCAAAGCGGCGGCTCAGGTCGGCTTCACAGGCCTGGCAGATCACGCGATTGAGGTCGATCCAGAACGGCCACTCCTCGTCGGAGAGATTGTCCGGCACCTCGGGGAATTCCATGCGGTCTTTGCCGCTGCTCATCTCATAGAGCACCTTGCCCAGGCTGTAGATGTCCGCCTGTGGCGTGCCGGGGCCTTCCGGTGGCACGAAGCCTTCGGTGCCCACAAAGGTGCGCTCCCCAAAGGCTGCGACGAGGCCGATGTCCGCCAGTTTGCAGACGCCGCCGACGAAGATGATGTTGGAGGGCTTGATGTCACGGTGCGTGAGCCCGTGGTTGTGCATGTAGTGCAGCGCATCGGCCATGTACACGCCCGCATCCCGGCAGAAGAAAGGATCCAGCCGGCCGTGGCGCTTCATGTCCGTGGTCAGCGTGCGTGGCACGTAGGTCTTCACGTCGTTGATATGCGCACCATCTTCGGCATCGTCCGCCAGCTCCATCACGCAGTAGTAAAAGCCGCGCGGTTCATTCCAGCCGACGTGCAGGATGTGCACGAGGCAGGGGTGCCCGCGCGAGATGGGCTCGAACTGCTGGATGCCCTGAAACTCGCGGTGGAAGGTGCGGGTGAGTTCAAAGTCCTCACGCCAGACGATCTTCACCGCACGCAGCGCGCCCGTGACACTCTGTGCCAGCCAGACTTCACCATAGGCTCCGGAGCCGATGCGCTTGAGCAGCGTGTAGTCGGGAATGACGATGTCATCCCGGTGCGAAGGCGGGCCGTTTTTATCGCGGCTTTTGACCTTGTCCCGCGCCGTCGGCACCGCGATGGGCGGGGCGGGCAGTTGCAGCTCGAAGGAGTCTGCCTCGAGTGCGGCCTCATCCAGGACGGGGGCGTAGGCGTCTTCATCCACGCTCTCGTGGGGAGGCGTATGCTCGGCGGGCAGGTCGGCTGGATCGCTCATGGAGCTGGCGTGGGAGGAGGGTGGCTGCATGAATCGTTCAAGCCAGCGCCCGGAAGTCTCCCACTAAAGCATCGTATTCTCAAGCCCCTGCACTTCTTTCTTCACCAGCGCACCGACCCGGTGCTTGGCCAGATAGACCTGTGCGGCATTGATTCCGAGGGCTTCAGAGGTCTTCTTGACCCCCCAGCCCTTCATCACATAACAGTCGAAAATTTGAAACTGACGGGGCGAAACCTTGGCTTTGACGCGTTCCAGCGCGGCGGCGGTGATGTTGTCACGCCACTCGCGGTCCCAGATGTTTTCCAGCAGGTTGTCCTTGTCCTGGGAGAGGCGGTCGATGACCTGACCACTGGTGTCTTCGGTGTCCGCATTGCCCTGATCGGCCAGGGAGGGCTGGCGTTTGCGGGCGCGGAACACATCCAGAATACGCCAGCGCGTCATCTGCAGCAGCCAGGCCTTGAAGGAGCCTGCACGCGGATCGTACTGGCCCTTCTGCACCTGACGGGCGATGGCAATGATCGTCTCCTGCACCACATCAAAGGCTTCTTCACGGGTGAGGCCCGCCTTGGTGCCGACGCTGAAAATGAGGCGCCAGTAGGTCTGGTAAAACTCGTTCCAAGTTTTCTGATCTTCCCAATTGTTCAGACGCTCGATCAGGCTTTTGCGGGTTTTCTCCCACAAGCCCTTGTCTTTTTTTACGTCTTCCGGAATCGGAATGTCTGGCTCAGGTGCCGGTTTGCTCATTGCCCTGTGACTGTCAACGGATGAGCCCTGCTGTCAAACCTTTGAAACTCAGAGAGCATAGAGAAAATCAGCGAAAGAGACGCCTAATTTGAGCGGGGTCCCCCCTCATGATGCCTCCAAGCGAATTCATGGCATCCATGAAGTCATTTCATCGACCCGGACTCGTTGCGGCGGCATCGTTTGTTGCCATCAGAGGGCGGCGGGTTAGTCTGGCAGTCCTGCGCCGCGTTTGTGGCGTAGTCCTTGCTTTAAAGCCATGCCCGAACTGGAAAATCCCTTTCAAGAGACTCTGCTCTCCCGCCACCGCGCGGAACCCTGCTCCGTGGTCATCTTTGGTGCCACTGGTGACCTCACTCACCGCAAGCTGATTCCCGCCATCTACAACATCGCCGCTGCTGGTGACCTGCCGCCGCAGTTCAAGGTGGTGGGTTTCGCCCGGCGTGACAAGACGGACGAGGTCTTCCGCAAAGAACTCGAAGAGGGCAACCGCCAGAACAGCCGCCAGGGCCACAACGATGAACTGTGGAAGAGCTTCTCCCAGTGCATTCACTATCACCGCAGCGAGTTCGAAGACCTCGAAGGGTACAAGTCGCTGGCGAAACTGCTCGACCAGTTTGACGCGGAACGCGGCACGCCGGCGAACCGCCTCTTCTACCTGGCCTCCGCGCCGGAGGCCTTCAAGCCCATCCTGGAAATGATCCGCGCCGCCGGATTGAACGAAGGCACGAAAGGCAAATGGGCGCGCGTGGTCTGTGAGAAGCCCTTCGGCAAAGACCTCGCCACAGCGCAGGGGCTGAACTCGGTGGTCGCCGCCACCTTTGCGGAAAAGGACACCTACCGCATCGACCATTACCTCGGCAAGGAAACCGCGCAGAACATCATGGTGCTGCGCTTTGCCAACTCCATCTTCGAGCCCAACTGGAACAGCCGTTACATCGATCACGTGCAGATCACCTGCGCGGAGAACCTCGGCATGGAAGGCGGACGTGGCGGCTACTATGACACCGCAGGTGCGCTGCGTGACATGGTGCAGAATCATCTGCTGCAGCTGGTCTCCCTCGTGGCCATGGAGCCGCCGACCGATCTCAGCGCAGACAGTGTGCGTGATGAAAAGGTGAAGGTCATCCGCGCCCTGCGTCCGCTGGTGGGGCCTGAGGAAGTGGGCAAACACGTCATCCGCGCCCAATACACCGCAGGCAGCGTGGATGGCACGCCGCGCGTGGGCTACCGGCAGGAGGACCGCGTGAATCCTGAGTCCCAGACCGAGCCGTATGTGGCGCTGCGCCTCATGATCGACACCTGGCGCTGGCAGGGCGTGCCATTTTATATTCGTGTGGGCAAGCAGCTGCCGAAGAAGGCCACGGAGATCAGCGTGCATTTCAAAAAGCCGCCGCAGATTCCCTTCGCCACCTCTACGATGCTCAAGAACAGCGAGAACACCCTCGTCATCCGCATTCAGCCGGACGAAGGCATCGCGCTGCGCATTCTGTGCAAACAGCCGGGACAGGCCATGAGCATCCAGCAGGTGAAGATGGACTTCCGCTATTCATCAAGCTTCGGCAAAGCCAGCCCCGAGGCCTACGAGCGCCTGCTGCTCGATGCCATGGCCGGTGACGCCACCTTGTTCGCCCGCCGCGATGAAGTCGAGAACGCCTGGAAGTTCATCGATGAAATCGAGAAAGCCTGGCACAAGTCCGACACACCGCCGCCCATGCACGAATACCCCGCAGGAAGCTGGGGACCGAAAGAGGCCGATGACCTGCTGCGTGCGGATGGCCGTGAATGGCGGCTGCTTTGAGTCATTTGGGATTTTCATCGTACACTTGGACCATGACCACTTTGCTTCCTGTCACGGACAACGAGCCCCCTCCTTCATGGCATCTTGAATTGTTGCAGGAAACAGAACAGAACTTGGCCGCAGGTGAGGAGCAATTGGTTTCCTTGGAGGAGGTCAAACGCCGCCTGATTGACCTGAAGCAATGCGTGCAGCCATTTTGATCCGCGCGCTCAAAAAAACCTGATTCTCCACCACCATGCCTCTCTCCACCATTAACGACTCCGACCTCGACCGCCTTGGTCTCGAAACGCCCATCGGGCGCATTGATCGTGCGCTGAAGCAGCTCTGGGAAGGGGACGAGGCCAAGACCCGTGCCTCGCTCATCAATCTGGCGATCTACACCGAAGATGGCTGCCAGCTGGTGGCTGACAACGAACTGCTCGACCACGTGGCCGCCCAGCATGCCTGCCGTGCGCTGCTCATCCTCGCGCTGCCGGAAGCCCAGCCGCCGCGCGCACGGGCCTGGATTCAGGCGCTGTGCCGCCCCTACCAGGGCAAGCAGATCGTCTGCAGCGAGCAGATCAGCTTTGTGCTGGAAGGCGGGAACGCCGCGCAGGTGCAAAACATCGTCTTTGCGCATCTCGACTCCGATCTGCCGCTCGTCGTCTGGTGGCAGGCGGATCTGTCCAAGAACTTTGAGGAGCGACTCTACAGCCGCATCGACACCCTGATCATCGACAGCGCGCGCTGGGAGGATCCTGCAAAGCAGTTTGATGCGCTGCTGGCCGCCATGAACGCGGAAAGCGGCGACTTTGATGTGCGCGATCTCGCGTGGACGCGCTCGCACTTCATGCGCACCGCCCTGGCCGCCTGCTTTCAGGACGCCACCGCCTGCCACAAGCTCTCCAAACTTCAGGTCATTCGCATTACTCATCTCAAGGGACAGCGCACCACCGCGCTGCTGCTCGCCGCATGGATCAACCAGCGGCTGCATGCTTCCCTGAGCGTGGAGCTGATCGAAAAAGACAGCGGCCCCGCCCTGCAGGGGCTCGTGCTCGAAGGTGAGGGCGTGCGTGGCGAAGTGCGGCGTGACTGCGACTCCTGCTTTGTGCGCGTCAGCGCCACCTGCGGAGAGCACACGCGTGAAGACCTGCTTCCGGCCGATGTGGACAGCGATGCCGAGCTTGTCACCGAACTGCTCTCCCGCTTCCACGGCAGCACGCTGTACTCCTCCATGCTGCCGTTTGTGCGCAGCATGTTGAAATAACGAAACGCACTCCGCACAGCCCGCCACGCTTTCCGGCCGTAGGTTGGGTGTGTTTGGCGTGCGGTGATCTCGCAATCACGCGCAGGCCTCTTCGCCAAACCGCCCGACTGCGAGGACGCTCGTACGCAGTGGTATTTGCCGTACGCTGATAGACGGGCGGGCTTCGCCACGACCGTCCTACGGCAAGGCGCGGCGCTCTGGACGTAGGTCGGCCGTGTTTGGCGAATGAAGCTCTCCGATGCATCAGCGAGCTCTCCGCCAAATCGCCCGACTGCGAGGGTGTTCGTACGCCGTGGTGTTTGCCGTACGCTGATAGACGGGCGCGCTGTCGCCACACCCGTCCTGCGAACTGCGCAGAATGCTCTCACGAAGACAACCCTGTCACAAATTCGCTCCGTAAATAACCATTCGACACCGGCCTTGGGTGTCGGAAGACTGGCGGCATGCGCCCCTGGCTTCATCTCGCCCGTATTTCCAATCTCCCGACTGCGTGGACCAACGTCATTGCAGCATGGCTGCTCGCAGGAGGTGCGCTCTTGGATGTGCGTCTTGCGTGGATGCTGCTGGCGGCTTCGCTGATCTACACGGGCGGCATGATTTTGAATGATGCGGCCGATGTGGAGTTCGACCGCGAGCACCGCAAGGAGCGGCCCATTCCCAGCGGGCAGGTGGCCGTGCGCACGGCGTGGATCGTGGGTGTCCTGATGCTCTTTGTGGGGGGCGTCATTGCGCTGGGTTATGGGGCCAATCCGCAGATCACCGGGTTGCTGCTGGGAGCCATTGTGTTTTACGATCTCTTTCACAAGCAGTGGGCGGGGTCCGTCATCGTCATGGGAGCCTGCCGTCTGCTGCTGTATCTGGTGGCAGCCTCGGCGGTGGCGCCGTTTCAATTTGCCAGCCAGAAGGGGGCCTTGTCCTTCTTCGGTGCGGAATGGCGCTACGAGACCGCCTTTCTTCCAGCGGGCCCTCTGCTGGTGCTGCCGTTTGCCCTGGCCATCGGGTGCTATGTGGTCGGCATCACCATGGCGGCGCGGTTGGAGCACAAAAACGAGGACCTGCCCGTGCCGGCTTCCTTGATGGCTTTCGCCCTGCTCTACACACCGGCCATTGTCTGCGCCATGCGGTTTTCGGCTGCGGGAGGCAGCCCGGTGCAGGTGGGTGTTCTGGGTGTGTTTGCCCTGCTGGTGGCCTATGCCACGCACACCATGCGCAAAGGCGGCCCCGCCATCGGCAAGGCCGTGGGCTGGCTGCTCGCTGGCATCGTCGTCGTGGATGCGCTCGCGATTGCAAACGTCTCGGCTCCGCTGGCGCTGGGCTTTGTGGTGCTCACGCCGCTGCTGCGTCTCTGGCAGCGCTGGGTGGCGGCAACGTAACAGCCGGGTGAGGCGCTAGAGCGGCACCGTGGCATTCACCCAATGCAGCGGAGGCAGGCCGTTGACTGCAGGCGGGCGGTGGGCTGGCTCTGGCCTGAAGCTGTGATGGCCGGCCAGAATCTGGCGCACGGCTTCCAGCTTGGTGGCGGCGCTGCTGCTGCTCAAGACACAGCCTTGGGCTCCTGCCCGCAGGACGCGGCTGGGCTCCAGCTCTGCGTCGTTGCTGGTGACAATGAGAAACTTCAGGCCCGCATGCAGCACCAGCAGATCCTTCACCAGCTCAAGGACACGATGCCCCGGCATGCTCAGGCTGATGACCACCAGATCCGGCTGCTGCTTGGAGACGGCGGCAAAGGAGCAGGAGGCGCAGGTCACGGCTGCTGCCAGGGTGAGGTCTGGCTGGGTTTCCAGCTCAGCGCGAAAGTCCGCCGAACTGACTGGGTTGTTGTCCACGATGACGATTCGATCCGGGTTTCTCATTTCAGGCTGGGGTTGGTAATTGAACGCCGGAAGCTCACGATTCTGACATGGGCCAGCCATCAAAGAATTGGAACAAAACCTTCGCATTAAGATTTTGGTGGAGCGGAGGATTTTGTCCCGAAGCCGTCTGCGAGTATTGAATCATCTCATCCCAGAGATGCGAAGTATCATCCAGGTGCTGATGAACATCCGTAAAACTCGAATGAGTGTGGTGGTTGCCTGAAGCCCAGCTCTGGGTGTGGAAGTACGACGACGATTTCATGGTTGCTGAATGCCGGTGGGGTTGATGAACAGCCCACCATGGGGGCGTTTAGACATTCGGGTATCATCGCTGGCGCCGTTTGCGCTTAGGCCATGGGCCTATCCTTCCACTGAGTCGTAACCATGCAGTCGAAGTCTTTGTACGATGCAGGCTCAAACTCACCAGCGGGTGAAGGCTCGCGGCAGCGTCCTGGACTGCGCCGGTCCTCCGGCGCTTTCGTACGTCTACAGGCCTACGGAAAGCTCCAGAGGGCTGGAGCACTCCAAAACGCTCTCGCGCTATTTTTGCTCCCTATTGCATGGTTAAGCCTGCCGCTTTCACTTCAGCACATCCCGCTGCGTCTCCACCCAGCGCACCGCCTGCCGGATCATTTCCGCACTCGTGACAAAGCCCATCTTTTCTTTGATGTGATCCCGATGCACGGAAACGGTCTTCGGACTCAAGTGCAACTGCGCCGCGATTTCCTTCGCGGTCTGCCCCTGGCCGAAAAGCTCGAAGACTTGAAACTCGCGGTCGCTCAGCTTGGTCAGCGGTGATTCAGTCGATCCACGCGGCCGGGGCGTGGCAAAGGAGGCGGCGAGGTGTGCGGCCAGCCGGTCGCTCACATAGACGCCGCCGCCGAGCACCTTGTGAATGGCATCCAGCAGCGCATTGCCGGGGCTGTCCTTGCCCACGTAGCCGCTGGCTCCGGCGCGCAGGGCGCGTGCGGCGCAGAGCATTTCATCATGCATGGAGCTGACGATGATCTTCAGCCCGGGATGCAGGGTCGCGAGATCTTTGATGAGCTCCAGACCGCCACGGCCCGGCATGTTCAGATCTGTGATGAGCAGGTCCGGCTTCTCTCTGGCCACCAGGGCGAGGGCTTCAGATTCATTCGCCGCTGTGCCGCAGATTTCAAAGCTGGGGTAGGCCTGCAGCATGAAACGATAGCCATTGATCACGGCCGGATGATCGTCCACGAGCATGAGGCGGTAGGTTGTTTCGAGGGTGTCTGCGGTTGTCATGGGGTGTTGGGGATGTGAACGGCGATGCGGGTGCCTCCTGCGGGCGGAGTGCCGTGCTCCATCCTGCCGCCCATCATTTCAGTGCGGTGCTGCATGATGCGAAACCCGATGCCGCCGCTCTTCAAAGGCGCCTCCGGCAGGCCGCAGCCGTCATCGTCGATCTCCAGCACGATGACGCCATCACGGCTCTCCAGCCCGATGCGGATCTCTCCGGCGTCCGCATGCTTCAGGGCGTTGTTCACCCCTTCCTGGGCGATCCTGTAGAGATTGCACGCCGTCGCTTCGCTGATCTCCAGGATGTGATCCGGGCACTCAAACACACAGCGCACGCCGGAGCTGCGCGTGGTGATGTCTGCCAGCGCCTGCAGCGCGTGCTCCAGACCCTGCTCCCACAGGGGCACCGGGGCCAGTCCATGCGAAAGGCCGCGCACCTCGGCCAGGGCTTCACGCAGGCTCTCGCTGGCATGCTGCGCGTGCTCCGCAAAGGCGGGGGCCTTGGCCTGCAGCTCATCGTGCAGTCCATTGATGGCCATGAGCACGGCGGTGAGCTGCTGACCGATGCCGTCATGCAGCTCATGCCCGATGCGCCGGCGCTCGTTTTCTGCGGAATCAATCACCGCGCGCTCCAGCACGGTGCGTTCTTGTTCACGGTCCGCCAGTTGCTGGGTCATTTTTCGGAATGCCTGGGAGAGCTCATGCACCTCATCGCCACCTCTCACAGGATCGATGCTGATCGTGCGGCCTTCGCCAAACTCGCGCACAGAGCGTGCCAGCCGCTCCAGACGGGTGGCCACGCCGAAGTGCAGGGTGGCCCAAAGGCCGAGGCACATGATGGCGATCACGGAGGCGGACCACTCCACCCGCTGGCGCGCATCCTGATGCGCATGCAGCACGGCATTGGCGCGGTCATATACCAGCAGGAGCCAGTGCCGGGTCTGGGCAGGGATGTCGATGGGAAACGCCGCCAGCACCGTGAAGTCCCCGTCATTCAGAGTGGCGGACTCCATGATCTTGCCGGTGCTCTGGCTGGCCCGCTGCCAGGCGGTGGCCGCCGGTGTCTCGGTGGCAGAGAGCCCATCCCACTGGGCGGAGGAACTCGCCAGCACACGGCCCTTTTCATCCACCACGGCGGCCATGCGCAGCCAGGGCTCATGGGTCCAGTCGGAGAGGCTTTCACTCAGGGCCTTGATCTCCTTCTGCACCAGGTGCTGCCGGGCCAGCTGCGTCAGCCGGGTGCCGGTGGCCTCGGCCTGCGTGGTCACATCGCTGAAATTGCGCGCCAGGTCATTGGCCAGATCCAGCTCATAGTCCAGCCACGTCGCCAGCATTCCCAGCAGCAGCAGCAGCGCTGGGATCAGGAAGCGAAGTGGCGGCGGAAAAGTCACTGCGGTGATCGTTTTTTTCTCTCCTGCATCTTCGGACACGGATGGACTGAGCAACGGTGCAGCTTCCATCACGCGAAGCCATTTCCGGGGGTGTCCTGACGGTGCGGCGGGGTTGAGTGCGAGGTTTTCATGGACGCCGAAAGGGTGAATCCGAGGGGGCATCCTTCTCAATCACCCCAGCAGGCTATTTCCACGGGTGGCCGGACAGGAGGGGCTTTTGCGCCCGGAAGGCCGGAGGCCGGGGCAAAAAAGGTGGCATCCGGGCTGCAGGGGCGCTGGTGCATGACCAGACTTGTTCTCGGATAGAGTTCGAGGTTCAGCGCGTCATGAGTGGCCGTAGGATGGGTGTGGCGACAGCCCGCCCGTCCACCAGCGTACGGCAACGCACACCGGCCTGCGAATGCCCTCGGAGTCGGGCGGTTTGGCGAAGCATGCGGTGGAGCATGGGCAGCCCTCGACGCCAAACACACCCAACCTACGGCCGGAGCGCCTGTCCGGCTCGTAGGATGGGTGTGGCGACAGCCCGCCCGTCCACCAGCGTACGGCAAACACACCGGCCTGCGAATGCCCTCGGAGTCGGGCGGTTTGGCGAAGGGGCCTGCGTGTGATGGCGAAGGCAGCACCCGCCAAACACACCCAACCTACGTCCCGAAAAGCCAGCCGTGCTATTGAGGAACAAGTCTTCTTCAAGATTCAGCCCCGAAGGAATGCGGCCCGATCAAAGCAGAGTTTTCCTTCTAAATGAGTGCGGCGGGTTAGAAAACGCTTTCGTAACACGTTTGCCCTTTCCCTTTGACCTCAACCCCGGTCGGAGCCAAAGAACCGTCCCCCCTTTGATGTTAGAGAAAAAAATCAGGCTAGAGCACACCCACCGAATCTTGTTCACGAGAGAAGTCTTCGCGCCTCGGAACCATACCATTCGTGACCTCCTTCACCTCGACCAGCCGCACAAGCTCCCCCGGGTGCTCGTGTTTGTGGACGAAGCCGTCGCCACGGCCAACCGCGATCTGCTCGACGACATCATGGCTTACGGCCAGGTGCATGCGGACACCTTCACCATGGTGGACGATCCCATCGTCATCCCCGGCGGCGAGCCCTGCAAAAACGACTTCCGCCTCGTGGAATGCTGCTGGGACGCCATCAATGAAGCCGCGCTGGACCGCCACAGCTACGTCTTCGTCATCGGCGGCGGCGCCGCGCTGGACCTCGTCTGCTTTGCCGCCTCCACGGCGCATCGCGGCATCCGCCATGTGCGCTTTCCCACCACCACCCTGAGCCAGGGAGACGGCGGCGTGGGCGTGAAGAATGGCGTGAACTACTTCGGCAAGAAAAACTGGGTCGGCAGCTTCGCCGTGCCCTTTGCCGTGGTGAATGACTTCGCCTTCCTGGAACTGCTGCCCGCACGTGGCCGCCGCAACGGCATCATCGAGGCCATCAAGGTCGCGCTCATTCGCGATCGCGCTTTCTTTGAGCAGATCGAGGCCATGGCCGGAGATCTCGCCGCGCTGAAGCAGGAGGCCCTGGAGCAGGTCATCCAGCGCAGCGCCGAGCTGCATGTGGAGCACATCGCCACCGGCGGCGATCCCTTTGAACTCGGCTCCGCCCGTCCGCTGGACTTCGGCCACTGGGCCGCGCACAAGCTGGAGCAGATCTCCAAATTCACCGTGGCCCATGGCGAAGCCGTCGCCATCGGCATGGCCGTGGACCTCGTCTACTCCCGCATGCAGGGCATCCTGAGCGAAGAGACCTGCGAGCGCGTGCTGAAGCTCATCGAAAGCATCGGCTTCGCCACCTCCTCCCCCCACCTCATGACCCCCGGCCGCTCCGGCGAGCCCGCCATCCTCGAAGGCCTGGAAGAATTCCGCGAACACCTCGGCGGCGAATTGACGGTCACTCTCGTCCCCGAAATCGGCACCAAGGTGGAAGTGCATGAGATGAACCGCGTGAAGATCCTCAACGCCGTGGTGGAACTGCAGAAGCGGGCTGCCTGAAAGTACGACAGACACTCCTGTCTGTCGGTCAGCGCCCACGCCACGTGCCAAAGTGTCCGCATTACTGCCCGCCATCCGCACGTGGAAGGATGGGCACTTCAAAAATCAGCAATCGAATGCTCTTCAATCGTCAATCGCGCATGCCCAGCGCGATCCGACTCCTGAGGATTGACGATTGTCGAACAATCGATTTTCGATTTTCGAGGTCCGGACATCAAGCCATCCGCACGCGAAGTACGACAGACACTCCCGCCTGTCGATCAGCGCCCACGCCACGTGCCAAAGTGCCCGCATCACTGCCAGCCATCCGCGCGTGGAAGCGAGCTGCGTGATCGTGTTGTAACGCCCAAAGAGCGCTGCCCTCCGGCCGTAGGTCGGCCGTGTTTGGCGAAAAAAGACACCCTTCAACACGCAAAAACCTCTCCGCCAAACCGCCCGACTGCGAGGACGCTCGTACGCCATGGAGCCAGCCGTACGCTGACAGACGGGCGGGCTGTCGCCACGACCGTCCTACGATCCGCGCAGCGCGCTGGCGGTAGGTCGGCCGTGTTTGGCGTCGAAGGCTTTCGATGCCCGGGGTTGCTCTCCTCCAAACCGCCCGACTGCGAGGACGCTCGTACGCCATTGAGCCAGCCGTACGCTGATGGACGGGCGGGCTGTCGCCACGACCGTCCTACGATCCGCGCAGCGCGCTGGCCGTAGGTCGGCCGTGTTTGGCGTCGAAGACTTTCGATGCCCGAGGTTGCTCTCCGCCAAACCGCCCGACTGCGAGGACGCTCGTACGCCATGGAGCCAGTCGTACGCTGACAGACGGGCGGGCTGTCGCCACGACCGTCCTACGGTCCGTGTGCAGAATCATACAGGGTAAAGCGTGGCTGCGTGTTCGTGATTTGATGATATGATCCCCAGCATGCAGTACGCCGTTTATGCGGACTTGTCTCGCCGACTTACCGAGCACGAACGATCCACCCTCTTTGAGGCTCTTGACGCCAACGTGCCTGGCAGCGGTTGTGTGGGATTTCAAAAGAGCCGAAATGACGAAGTGTATTTTGTGCTGGAGGCTCTTTCCGAAGCGGCAGCAAGCGCTCAGGCCGCGCACTGCATGAACCTGATTCTTAAAAAGGCCCTGGTTGAAGTTGGGTATGCACTCACCCTGCAGAAAATGCATTCCGCATGAACTGCCAAAACCGCCGAAACCGGGTATTGGCAGTTTCGGCGGTTTTGGCGGTGCTTTTTAAAAGGAGGAGTATTTTTAGCGCGGGCTGAGAGGCTGCCAGCGTCTTGGCCCGGGGGATGGAGGCAAGACATGAGGCCCCTATTCAAGAAGATGGGGGCAAGTAATAAACGGTAGCATTGCCATTCTTTATGCCTAGAAGGTAATAGCAAATGGCAGTCTTCAATCATTACCTCATGAGCCAAATCGTCTTGGAGGACGATTTTCATCCCTACATTTGTTTCGACAATAAGGACCAACCATTTGAACCTAAGCGGCTCGAAGGTCTGGGTAGAATCAATGTTTTTGTGGGTGCCAATAACTCAGGTAAGAGCCGCCTGATTAGAGGCATAGCCAAGGCCAAAACGATCACCTTTGAACCACCGGAGGATTTTTCATTCTTCGGGTCTCCTTTTCGCGAATATCACAAGTTGTTTGAAATAGTGTTTAACAAAACAAGCTTGGGACAGCACACAAATCTCAACCAAGTGGTTTCAAATCTTCGATGGGGTAATTATGTCAAAAATGTCGATCAGGCGGGCGTAAAAGGATTGGTCATTGAACAGAATCCTGGCAATTCCAAGATTAGAAGCGTTTCCACTTGGGCAAAGTCTTTTATCGAAGACGCTAATCAAAATGCACGGGGGTGGGAGTGGCAGCAATTGATGCACCCTCTCCAGTCTGCCCAGGAAAGTATCCAAAAGGCGGTAGAGATTGAATCGGCAGCTCAACAAATCCAACGCGTTTATATTCCAACACTCCGCACGATGCGGGAGCTGGGGAGCAAGGATCTATTGATCAACAGAACCTCTTTGGACTATAAGATGGAAGCCAAGGACATTTTCACTGGCCAAAGTTTATACGCCGATGTTGAACGATTGCTTCGTGGCGATCTCAAGGACAGAGAGCACCTGAGAAGTTTTGAAAAATGGATAAGCGAGGTCTTCTTCGATGATCGGCCTGTGGCTCTCATTCCTCGGCATGACCATACCACCCTGACGGTGAAGATAGGAAATGAGCCAGAAAAAGCGATTCATGATCTGGGAGATGGCATCCAGTCCCTTCTCATTCTGACTTTTCCGCTGTTTCGCTGGAGAGATAAGCATGTGCTTGCCTTCATCGAAGAGCCAGAGTTGTTTCTGCATCCATGGCTGCAGCGGGTCTTTCTGGAAACCCTCTCCCAGCGGTTTCCCAAGCACCAATATTTCCTGACCACTCATTCCAATCACTTCCTCGATCTTACCTTGGATGTTGATGATGTGTCGGTTTATACGCTTGAAAAACATGTCGATCTCCCTGCTGATGTCAGTGAGGCTCAGGTCAAATTCCACGTGCATCAAGTGAGTCGTGATCAGCGGAAACCTTTGGAGCTTCTGGGGGTGCGAAACTCATCAGTTCTGCTGTCAAACTGCACCATATGGGTCGAAGGAGTGACGGATCGTCGCTACATCGCTCACTGGTTGAAGTTGTATCAATCAGATCTCTCCAAACAGGGGGGCAAATCAAAAGTCTTCAAGGAAGACTTTCATTACAGTTTTGTGGAGTATGGAGGTGGAAACATCACGCACTTTTCATTCCTGGATGATGACGAGGAGCAGGCCGAGAAACGGATTCTTGTGGATCGGTTGTGCGCCAAGTTGTTTTTGATCACAGATGCTGATGTGGATCCAATAAGTCGTAAGAGGGGCGCAAAAACAGAGAACAGCACGCCTCCCGCAGGCGACGAGCAGCCAAGCTCTGATCCTAAGCAGTCGAGAAAGGCCCTCTTGGCGAAACGTCTTGATGATCGATATTACTGTCTTGAAAGCAGGGAAATCGAGAACCTGCTCAGTCCCAAAGTTTTGCAGAGTGTTCTCATTGCATATGGAGAAGAGAATCCTCCCCAGTTTAACCACGACCGATACCGCTCTGCGCGGCTTGGCGAATTCATTGATAAACAACTGAGTGAGAAGCGAAACCGTAAAGGCAGCTACGGCGGAGAATATGGGGTCTTGAATGGCAAGGTGGCTTTTTGCGCCAAGGCCATAGAAAGCACGACAAGCTGGGATGACGTCTCTGAGGAAGCCCAGAAGCTTGTGAAGAAAATCCACGACTTCATTAGCTCCATGAATGTCGATGTGACGCCGCCCACTCTCCAATGACTTGGCTTAGCTCTTTAACAGACTGAGTAAAAGCAAAGAGGGGAGGCATGTGACGTCTTTCTTTTGGCGAGTCTCGCTTTGTCTTCAAAACATCTCCCCCTTTTAAAAAGCACTGCCAAAACCGCCGAAACCGCCAGAACTGGGTATTGGCAGTTTCGGCAGTTCATCCCGCCTTCGACAACGCATTCCGGGCCTGTGGGTTAAGATGGTAGGTTGTGGTAGGACGACCGCCGAAAGAGCTGGAAGGCTGCACGGTGGCGATGAGCCAACGGTGCTCGGCCAGCAGCTCGCAGGCGGACTCGGCCTCTTCAGGGCGTGCCAGTCCTGACCATCCCTTCCGCCGCACATCCCTCGCCTTAAACTCCTCCGGCAACCCTGAAGTCCCATCGCACAGCTTCTTGAGCAGGGTGTGCACGGCGGTGCTCTCCGCCACGGCGCCGGAGGCGAAGACGCGGGCGGCATGGGATTCCAGGTAGCGGGCCCAGGAGAGGGCGCGCTGCAGGGCGGAGAGGCTGACGTCTCCGCCGGGGGCCTCCGCTGCGTGGATGAGCAGGGCGAGCGCGGGCACGAGCTTGCGGTACTTGCCGAGGTGCGCCTCCATGGCGGGTGCCAGCGTGCCGCTGCGCAGGCGGTGCTCCAGATCGTGCCGCCAGGTGCCAAAGAGCTCCTGAGCCTCGGGCGCAAAGCGGTAGGTGGGGATGCCATCGCGGCCTGTTTTGAGGCCCTTTTGCGTGAGCTGCGCGGTGGTGATGTTTTCGAAGGTGTGAAACACATCGGTGGCCTCCCACTCGGCCTCGGAGTCCAGCGGGCGGTCGATGTCTTCCCAGTGCTTGCTCACGTCCGGCCAGACCATGAGCGAGAAGCGCTGCAGGAAGCCATCGGCACCTGCGGTGTGGCCATTGGCCGCACGCACATGGCTGGCAATGACGCCGGGCTGGATGCTGCCGAGCAGGCTCACGGCGCAGGATTCAATGTGCCTGCGGCCACGACCGATGCGGTCAAAGGTGAAGCCCTCCTTGCCGCTCCAGGCTTGCAGCAAAAAGGCGCGCAGGGACTGGTTGCCATCCTTTTCCAAAAGGGCGAGCAGGCCCGCGAGTTCATCCTGGTATAACATGGTGCCGGTGGGATTGTCCCGCAGCACTTCGCCCAGGGCCTCGATGCTGGCGTCATTGACGATGAAGCGGCGCAGCGGCGTGGCTTCTCCCTCCGCCGGGCCGATGAGCTGCGCGTAGTCAAAGGGTTCGCCGTTTTTCGCGGCCTTGCGTGCCTCGGCTTCCAGTGCGCCACGTTTGATCTTCGCGGCGATCTCCGCCGTCTGGCGCTCCAACTCGCGGCAGTCGTACTCTTTGCAGGCGATGCGCTCCAGCTCCTTCAGCGGGCGCATGGCGGCCTGCATGGCGGGGCTTTTCATGAGCGACGGACTGCCGATGAGCATGGCCCAGAGATGGGGGAACTCGGTGTAGCCTTCGTCCTGCGTCTTGGGCTGGATGCAGAAGCGCCGGCCCGCCACGCTGGAGAGCGCGGCCATGGCGGCTACGGCAGGGAATTCCGGCGGGCACTGCATGCGCTCCGCGATGTCGCTGATCCACGCGCGGAAGGGTTCGGGCAGCCATGCGGTGTCAAAGGGCAGCACCGGCAGCAGCGCCGCGCCCAGGGGCAGCGGACGCGGGGCATCCTCTCCTGTGGAGTAAGCGATGCGCTCCATCTTTTTCAACTTCTCGCGCAGTGCCGCCGTCATCTGCTGCGGGCTCATGTCCGCCTGCCCGGCCATCTCCCCCACGCTGGCGATGAGACGGCGCTCATACGCGTAGGCGATCTGCCGCGCATGCCACTCCGCCATTTCCAGCCTGAAGATGGAGTGCCTGCCGAGCAGCAGCACCATGGCGGAGCGCACGCCCTCCATCGTGGGGCCGCCCTTGCGGCGCAGGCGCACCGCCACGCTGTCCGCGCTGATGGTTTCGCCACGGTCGTGCATTTCCAGCAGGGTGTCCCACAGGCAGCGACGCTCCGGGTCCACAAACGCGTCCGCATGCGGCAGGATGCGCCGCAGCGCAGGCAGCCACTCCTCATTGCCCTCCAGCAGCACGGCGAGGAGCTGCTCCTCGGAGTCCAGTGCCGCCGCCATGGCTCCCGTCAGTTCAGCAGGTGCATGCATGGTCGTTCAGGCTTGGGGTTGAGGGTTGTGAGCGCGGGTGGTTTGCGCCAGCGCCTGCGCCGTGGGCTGCACGTGAAAGAGCTGCCGCAGCGTGGCCTCCACCTCCGCCAGGTCATAGCGGACGGACTTGCCGATCCGGTAATGCCCCAGCACGCCGGCGCGGGTGAGCTGATCAATTCTGCTGACGCAGAGGCCGCAGTGCGCGGCGAGTTGTTTGCGGGTGATCTTCCCGGCCGGAAGGCTGGAAGCCAATGAGTGTGTCGGTGATGAATGATTCATGCCTCTGCATGAGGCTTGGGTCCGGATTTCAGAAGTCAATGTAAAAAGTGACAGGAAGTCAAATTATAGGGTAGCATAGGATAGAGTGTGGTATGAAGTGGTTTATTGGGAGGCTGGCGATCCGGTCGTTGGTTGGGTGTGTTTGGCGGGTCATGCTTTCGCAATCACTCGCGCACCTCTTCGCCAAACCGCCCGACTGCGAGGACGTTCGTACGCCATGGAGTTTGCCGTACGCTGGTGGACGGGCGGGCTTACGCCACACCCATCCTACGGTCCGCTCTCCTACAGCCTCGGCTTCTCCGGCTTGATCGGGGCGTCCGCTGAGCGCACGCCTTTCACCTGCGTTTTGCGTTTGAAGACCTTGTCGCCGTTGCAGGCGTAGAGTTCGTCGAAGTTCGCACCGCCGAAGACGACGTTGGCCAGCCACTTGCGCTGCGGCTTGGCGATGATGCCGTTCACGCGTCCGGCCTGATCGCAGAACTGGATGCCTGCGTGCGTGGCGACGTAGAGTCGGCCCTTGGTGTCCAGCGTCATGCCATCAGCCCCGCTTTCCATCAGGCCGTCGGGGATGCGCAGGTGGTGGTAGGGCTGCTTGGCGGAGAGGGTGCCATCGGCCTCGATGTGGTAGCTCCAGATGAACTGGCCGCGCATGTCGGCCACGAGCAGCAGGCTTTGGTCCGGCGTCAAACGCAGGCCATTGGGGAAGGCGATGCCGCCTTTGTCATTCGTGTCCACCACGCGCTTGTCGCCATTCGGCTTGATGAGCCACACCTGCTTGTGCGGAGGATCGGTGACGTACAGATTGCCATTCAGGCCGACGCAGAGGTCGTTCGAGTCGATGCCCTCGGCGATCACGGTCATCTTGGCTGCTTCATCGTAGGCCACGATCTGCTTGTTGCCGCTGGCGCAGGCAAACAGGCGGCCATCGGGGCCAAACATGAGGCCGTTGGCCTTGCCGGTGTTCTCGGCAAAGACGGAGACCTTGCCATCCAGCCCCACCTTGTGGATGCGGCTGTTCGGGATGTCGGTGAAGAAGACCTCGCCCTTCGCATTCACCGCCGGGCCTTCGGTGAAGCCGTAGCCTTCTCCCACGAGCTGCCATTCGCTACCAGCTCCCAGCACGTCCATCACCGGAGCTTTGGAGCCGACACCTTTGGTGATGGCCTTGGGCCAGTCCTTCCACAGCCAGCGCATGGCATCGGGGAAAATGGCGGTGGCGTGCTTGCCATTGTGGCCGCCGTCACCCCACACGTGGTTGGATTCATAGCCCGCAAACTCAAGCGCGGAGAGCATCTCCTGGTTGGCGAGGAACCAGTTTCCGCCGGTGCCGTTCGCATCGTTGCTGCCGTCTTGCAGGAAGACGCGCAGCGCCTTCGGCTCGGCTTTGCGAATCATCACCGGGTAGTCGTTGCCGCCGCGCTGATCCACATACGTACCGATGCTGCTGAACACGCGGCTGAAGGCCTCGGGCCGCTCCCATGCAGCCGTGAAGGCGGCGATGGCCCCGCTGCTGCTGCCGCCGATGCTGCGGTCATTGCCATTGTGGGAGAGGCGGATCGGGCGGCCATCTGGCAGCACGATCTTCTCCACCTCAGGCAGCAGTTCTTCGAGAATGAAGCGCGCGTAGTTCTCGCCCAGGCCGTCGTATTCCACGCTGCGGTTGAAGCGATCGAGCTGCGTGGCGGGATCTGCCGCAGGCACGCGGCCATGCATCACGAAGACACCGATGAGCACCGGGATCTCCTTTTTGGCGATGAGATTGTCGAAGACGACGGGCGCGAGATTTTGAATGCCGTCCTGGTTCACATGCACGCAGGCGGGAGTGTCGGGCGTGTATTGCTTGGGCACATACACCCAGTAGTCGCGCACGGTGCCGGGGAAGATCTTGCTGCTCTTGAATTCGAACTTCAGCACGTCGCCCTTCGGCACGCCTTCCTGGGGTTTGGAATCCGGGCCGGGCTGGTAGTCGTCCGCCGCAGGGGACAGGACGGTGAAAAGCAGGGTAAAGGAGAGCAGGAGCAGGCGGGAGGGAGGCATGATGAGAGTGCTTTAAACGCAGCAGCGGAGGCCAAAGTAACATCCGGGCTGCAAGTGTGGAAAAATGAGGCATGATGGTCGCGTGCATTCTGCCAAACCTCTCTTCAACGAACTCATCCTCCACCTCGACGCGCCGCCGCATGACGGCCCGTGGAACATGGCCGCAGACCAGGCCTGGCTGGAGCAGAGCGAGGTGCCGGTGCTGCGTGTGTATCGCTGGGATCAGCCCACGGTGACCATCGGCTATGCGCAGAATTTGGCCAAGCTGGCGGAAACCCTGCCGCCGTGGCCCGTGGTGCGGCGCTGGACGGGCGGCGGCGTGGTGCTGCATGAGAATGATTTCACGTATTCCTTCATCGTGCCGGCGGTGCATCCCTGGTCCCAGACCAATCCGCTGGACAGCTACCGCCTGATCCATGAGTCGCTGGCCAGGGCGCTGGACGATGGCAGCCGCCTCGCCGGGCCGGAAGATTTGATCGAGAACCCGTTCTGCTTTGTGGCCCCCGCCATGCACGATGTGGTGCGCGACAAGGTGAAAGTCGCCGGGGCAGGGCAGCGGCGCGGCAAGCTGGGGCTGCTGCATCAGGGCAGCGTGCAGCAGGTGCTGCTCACGGAGGACTTCTGGCCGCGCTGGGCGGGGCAACTGGCCAAAAACGTGCTGGTGAAGGAAGAGATGACCGATGCGATGATCGAACGTGCGAATGAACTGACGCAGATGCGGTACAGCCGGGGCTCCTGGCTGAATGAACGGGAGGATGCGCTGTGAGCACGCTGGTGTTTGTTTACGGCACGCTGAAGCGCGGCGGTGAAAATCATGGCTGGATCGAGGATCAGGAGTTCGTGAGCGAGGCGCACACAGCTCCGGTGTATCGCATGTATGAACTTCAGGGTTATCCCGGCATGGTTCGTTCCCCCGAGGGTGGCCTGTCGATCCAAGGCGAAGTCTGGAGTGTGGACGAGGCCGGACTCGCTCAACTGGATGTGCTGGAAGACACCGAAGGCGGGGAGTATGAGCGTGTGACAGTGCAGCTCGAGGGCGAGTGGGCGTCGCAGTCTGTGGAGGGCTACATCTACCTCCGCAGCATCGAGGGACGGCGAGATGTGGGCGCGTGCTGGTGAGAAGTAGGTCGGCCGTGTTTGGCGAAGGAGGCTCTCCGATGTCCGAGGACGCTCTCCGCCACGACCGTCCTACGGCAAGGCGCGGCGCGCTGGACGTAGGTCGGCCGTGTTTGGCGAAGGAGGCTTTTCGATGTCCGTGGACGCCCTCCGCCAAACCGCCCGACTGCGAAGGTGTTCGTACGCCGTGGTGTTTGCCGTACGCTGATAGACGGGCGGGCTTCGCCACGACCGTCCTACGATGGATGGGCGCGGCGCGCTGGCCGTAGGTCGGCCGTGTTTGGCGAAGGAGGCTCTCCGATGCATCAGCGAGTTGTTCGCCAAACCGCCCGACTGCGAGGGTGTTCGTACGCCGACACGCCCCGAGGCCGCTGGCACGCTCCGCCCGCAAAGTGTCCGCCGTACGCTGATGGACGGGCGGGCTTCGCCACGACCGTCCTACGATGGATGGGCGCGGCGCGCTGCCGATCACCCCGCACCAAAGAAACCGCCGAGCTTCCGGATGCGCGTGGGGTGGCGCAGCTTGCGGAGGGCTTTGGCTTCGATCTGGCGGATGCGCTCGCGGGTGACTTGGAACTGCTTGCCGACTTCTTCGAGGGTGCGGCCAGCACCGTCGCCGAGGCCAAAGCGTTGCTCCAGCACTTCGCGCTCGCGCGGGTTGAGGGTGTCGAGCACGTCGCGCAGCTTGTCGCGCAGCAGGTGCATGGCGGTGAGCTCCATGGGATTGCTCGCCTCCTTGTCCTCGATGAAGTCGCCGAATTCGGTGTCGCCTTCGCTTTCGCCCACCTTGGCCTGCATGGAAACGGGCTGCTGGGAAAGACGCAGCACGGCGTTCACACGATCCACGGGCAGATGAATTTCCTCGGCGATTTCTTCCGGCGTCGGGTCACGACCCAGCTCCTGCAGCAGCTGCTTGTGCACGCGCATGAGCTTGTTGATCGTTTCGATCATGTGCACCGGAATGCGGATGGTGCGGGCCTGATCGGCGATGCTGCGGGTGATGGCCTGACGGATCCACCAGGTGGCGTAGGTGCTGAACTTGTAGCCGCGCTGGTACTCAAACTTCTCCACCGCACGCATGAGGCCCATGTTGCCTTCCTGAATGAGATCGAGGAAGGAGAGGCCGCGGTTGGTGTATTTTTTGGCGATGGAAATGACCAGGCGCAGGTTGGCCTCGATCATCTCGGTCTTGGCCCGCGTGGAGCCGGACACATGCTTGAGCGTGTCGGTGATGAGGGTGCGGTAATCCGCCGCCGTCATCCAGGACTCCTGCTCAAAGGCGCTGATGGCCTGCTGCGCGGCTTCGTTGCCGGGCTGCTCCTTCAGAGCACGTTCCAGGCTGCCGAGATCGGTCAGCCGCTGCTGCAGCAGGGTGACGAAGTCCTCGGTGATCTTGGATTTGAAGTAAAACTTCTCACAGACACGGAAAAACGCGGCGCGCAGGATTTCAAACTCCTCCTGGCAGGCGGCACGTTTGCGCGGGCCGGAGTTGACGAGGGCGGCGAAGGCCTTGCTGGTCTTCTCATGCGTCTCGCGCGCCTGGTCGAGCAGCGGCTTGAGTTTTTTGAAGTAAGCTTCGCGTTCATCCGACTTGCGGTCGCTGACGAGGCGGTCAAAGCGCTCCACGCCGTTGCACAAGGCTTCAGCAAACTGCAGGTAGGCCTGGCCGATGAAGCCGATGGTGTGCAGGCACTGGCGCATGCTCAGATCGGCCTTTTCGATGCGCTTGGAAATGTTGATCTCCTGCTCGCGGGTGAGCAGGGGCACCTGGCCCATCTGGCGCAGGTACATCCGCACCGGATCGTCAAACACATCCAGCTTGGCCGAAGCGGCGTCACGTTCAGCGGTGATGCGCTCACGGGCGGCGTTGTGTCGGGCCGCCACGCCATCGACATCGTCGGTGATCTTGATTTCCATCGCACGCAGGCGTGTGATGAGGGCGTCCATCAGGTCCGGGGTGACGAATCCGGAGGGAAGGGCCTCATTGATGTCGTCCCAAGTCAGGTGGTCATGCTCACGAGCCGTGCGAATCAGATCGCGCAGCCGTGCCTGAACGTCCGGAGAGTGGATGTCGTCGTGGGTGGTGTTGGCAAAATGCGTGATGCCACCGATCTGGCCGCCTTTGGGCGGACGTCCCCGGCGGCGTTTGAGCAGCTGGCCGTCCGGTCCCACCTGGGATGCGGGCGCCTCTTTGGGCGGATGGATGCGCGGTCTGCCGCGGCCACGTTTCTGCGGGGTGGCTTCGTCCTCGACAGCAGCAGGTTCGCCTGCCTGACTGGCGGCGTTGCGAGAATGGGATCCGTTAAGTGGTTTTTTGGAGACGGCCATACTTACCTCGGTGGGGGTCCGGGACCTGCGTCAAGTCAGGGGGAGAAACTATTCGGGGTGGGTTTCGTACGGTCAAGGCATTCTTTGCGCCTTGCGATGAGTTCTATCTGCTGCTGTTGCAGGCGTTCGACTTCTTCTTCCGGCAGGTCACGCTGGCGTAATTTGGACTCAATGCTCTGAATGAGGTTCTTCATCCGCACGAGTTCCAGCGTGTACAGGGCGCTTTTCGCATCCTCAAGCCCGCCCGGCAGGCGTGGGCGTGCCTGCAGCTGGGCAAAGGCCGCCTCCTGCTGGCGCTCCAGCCCCGCCATGAAGGCAAGCTGGGAGGACTCCTCCAGCGGATCATGGCGGCTGTGCACCAGCATGGCCAGCATCTCGGTGCCGGGCACCTCGCGCAGCAGGTCTTCGCAGTCGGCCTCCCGCAGCCAGTACATGATCTCGGCATCGGCCAGAGCCATCTGGCAGAGTGCCAGAGCCGTCTTGTGCTGGGAGGCGAGCAGTTTCTTCGCCTCATCCACCACATTCACGGGAGCGTTTCCGGCAGACTGGCCGCCCTTGGCCTCCTTCGCGGCGCGATTGACCATCGCCGAGAGCTGCTCCCCGGAAATTTCGAGCAGGTTGGCCACTTTGTTCACGGCGGTGATGCGCTGGGCCACGCCGGTGAAGATGCTGATGGCAGAGGCCACCTGCTCGGCCATGCGCACGCGCTCCACCATGCTGTCAGATTTGGCGCTGGCACGCAGGCGGCGGATCTGGTACTCCAGGAAGTCCGTGGCATTTCCCAGCACGGCTTGCAGCGCCTCAGTGCCCTGTTTGCGCAGCAGCGAGTCGGGGTCTTCACCTTGCGGGAGCGAGGCCACCTTCACCGTCAGCCCGATGGGGGAGAGGATTTGGAAGGCGCGTTCAGCCGCCTTGTAGCCTGCGTTGTCGGAGTCATAGCAGAGCACGACTTCATTGCAGACGCGTTTAAGCAATTTGGCGTGGAGCTCCGTAAAGGCGGTGCCTTGCCCTGCCACCACATTTTGAAAACCGGCCTCATAGACCATGATCATGTCGATCTGGCCTTCGCACACGATGGCTTCGCCTGCTTTGGAGATGGCGCGCTTGGAGCGGTCAAAGCCGAAGAGCACCTTGCTCTTGCTGAAGAGAGAGGTTTCGGGGGAATTGAGGTATTTGGCAGTTTTGGCCTCCGGATCGAGAACACGCCCGCTGAAGGCGATCACATCCCCATGATCGTTGCGGATGGGAAACATCAGCCGGTCACGGAAACGCGGGTAGGTGCCACGGCGGCCCGAGTCCTCATCGCTCTGCACAAAGAGGCCGGCCTCCACGAGCACGCTTTCGGGGATCTTGGCCTGGGCGGCCCATTCACGGAAAAAAGCGCCGTTGGGCGGGGCGTAGCCCATCTGCCAGTTCTTCGCCACCTCGGCCGTGATGCCGCGTGATTTGAGGTAGTCGCGTGCTGGTGCGGCGATTTTATGCTTCATCAGCAGCTGGTGGAACCATTCGGAAATCTCACGGTGCGCGCGCAGCAGCAGGCTGCGGTGCTTGGCCTCCGCCTCCGCGTTGGCATCCCAGACCTCTTCCTCGATGCGGATTCCAGCGGCATCCGCCAGGCGTTTGACCGCCTCGACGAACGACAAGCCGTCGTGCTCCATGACAAAACGGATCGAAGTGCCGCCGGCACCGCAGCCGAAGCAGTGGTAGGTATTGCGCGAAGGGCTGACATTGAAGGAGGGCGTGCGCTCATTGTGAAACGGGCAGAGGCCGAGGTAGTTTGTGCCCGCCTTGCGCAGCTTCACGGAACGCCCCACCAGCGCCACGATGTCCGTGGCGGCAATCACTTGCTGGATGGTTTCTTCTGGGATGCGCGACATTTCAGGTCAGAGAAGGTGTTGAGCGGGGGCGAGGCCGCAACTGGTGAGCGACTGCAGATGCAAATAATAGAGGCCTCTGAGCCGGTGGCAGCTCTAGGCGGCATGGCAGCAAAGCGGGGTGTCTTTATTCACAGTAAAGAAAAACGGAATCAAAAAGTCCTCGGAAATTTACTAACGAACAAGCCATTTACCGATGGCTCTGAATGAGCGGGTTAGCTCAAAGTAAGCAATAAGTTCAGAAAATAACGGCTTAATTCGAAATGCGAATTAAGCCCGCCTCAATTTGTCTCCCGCAGCCCTCAGTCTATCCAACCACCAGATGAAGAAATCCAGCGTTCTCTTGGACACCTTGCGTCGTCATTTCACGCAGCCAATCGCCACCGCCCTTGCGGTATTTTTTCCTTTCTGGGCCCTTCAGGTTCAAGGGGCCACTTTATACTACAACGGCTCTGACGGGCAGTGGAACACCACGGCAACCAACTGGTCCTATGACAGCAGTCTGTCAGACACCGCGAACTGGCTCAATGGTGAGGTGGCCATCTTTGGGGGTGTCCCCGGAACCATCACCGTGGGCGGGCCGATCACTGCGGGCGGTCTGGTCTTTGGGAGCGATGGCAACGTCATCACCGGTGGCACGCTGACACTGAGCACCGTCGCTGGAGTGAGCTCTTCCGTCATCAATGTGGCCTCCTTCAAGGGTGCCCAAATTGATTCCATCATCGCGGGATCTTCAGGGCTGACGAAGACGGGCAACGGCACGCTCCGGCTCGGCAGCAATGCGAACACCTTCACCGGGGATGTGGTCATCAACGGCGGTGCGGTCGTCATCACAAATGAAGCTCAGCTTGGAGCGGGCACCACCGTCATTTCCGTCAATGGCTTGGCGAACACGGGCAATCCGGGGTACAGCGGCGGCAGTCTTGTTTTGCAGGGCGGGATTGCAGGAATGACGATCAATCGTGACATCAGTTTGTCAGGCCGTGGCCCAGGGGCCATCAACAACGGCGGCGCTCTCATCAGCGTGGGCAACAACACAATCGCCGGAAATTTGGTCATTGGCGGCACGGCTTCCCAAGGGAACGTCATTTCGACCCATGGCGTCACAACGATCTCAGGGGATGTCCAGCTTGGCAACGGCAGCACTCAGACGTTCTTTGGCAACGGCAACTTCATCATCTCAGGTCAGATAACCAGTTTTGAAGTCGCCAATGACCGGTTTTCCAAAACAGGCAATTCTTATGGAACCACGATGTGGCTGCAAAATGCGAACAACAATTTTGCCCAGTCCCTCCGCATTGATTCCGGCACCGTGCGTGTGTCCACCAACGGCGCCTTGGGGGTGAACCCCAGCACCCAGTCGGTCGATCTCAACAACGGCATCCTGGAAGTCCGCACTGACACACCCGGAGTGGGGAACGCGGATTTTTCGAAAAGAAAGATATTCAACCGTGACTTTACCAACACGGGCATCTTCGTCAGCCGCGATGTCAATGGCAGCGCCATCAACCAGACCGTGACGTTTGGGGAAACGCGGGCCACGGGGACGAATGTCAATTTCCGCATCACGGGCCGGGACGGATTCAACGTCACCCTGCTGGGTTTGAACAATTCCCCGGCGGGTGTCATGGGAACGGGCGGCGCAAGCAACACCCTGATTGAAAACAATTCGAACGGCCTCCTCACCCTCGCGACTTCCAGCCTTTGGAATCAGACGGATACAACGGCGCGCACCCTGACCATTCAGGGCAATGCCGACACCTTGCTGACCGGCAACCTTACCGCCGCAGGTGCTGCGCACGTGGTCACCAAGTCGGGAACTGGCACGCTCACCATCCAGGGCACTTCCAGCAATTTCCTGGGCAGCTTCAACGTCAATGCCGGCACCGTGGCGATCAATTCTTTCGGTGCGATCAACAGCGGCACAAGCGGGGCTCTTCAGCTCAGCAGCGGTGCTTTGAACTACCTGGGTGCCGCCGGCACGGGGGCCGGTGAAACCGTCACCAAGGCCATCAACCTGACCAGCACGACGGGATCGGGAATCATCCTGGCCAATCAGACGGGCAGCAGCCCTTCGGCGCTGATCATTGCGAACAACATTGCAGCCACCGGCGCGGGAATCAAAAATCTCTATCTGGGCGGTGAAAGCACTCTGCAAAATGAGATTCGGGGTGTGATTCAGGACAACACCACCACCAACAAGACATCGCTGGTCAAGATCGGCTCCGGCACATGGCTCTATGATCCCTCGGCCTCCAACTATGTGACTGCGGGTGCGACGGGTGTCACCACCACCGGCGGTGGCGCGGCACAGAGCAACAGCTTCACCGTTTCCAATGCCGCAAGTCTGGTCGTGGGGCAGACAGTCTCGGGAACCAACATTCCGGGCGGCTCGATCATCACCGCGATCAATGGCAACACCATCACGATCAACACCACCATCGGCACCGCTGTCGCCAACGCCACGGCGCTGACGTTTGGCACGGTGAACAATTTCACAGGCACCGTGACGGTCGCGGGTGGCACTCTTCAAATCAAGGCGACTGCCGGCAGCGGCAGTGGTTCCAATGTCATCGACAATGGTTCGGCGCTCATTTTCAACGCAGATCCATTGAACACCAATCAGGTGGCGGGCGGCACCTTTGAGTATCTGGGCTTCAGTGGCGGTGCGCTGACGGAATCACTCGGCGCTTTGACCCTGACTGCGGGTGCTGGCACCATCAAGATCACTTCGGGCGGCGGTGCCACGGGTCTGATTTTCTCTTCGCTGGCCACACCTGCCATCGGTACGGGTTTGAACATTATCGGTGATGGCACGGTGACGCTCACGGGAGTTGCGACGAGCACCGCCACGACACTGACCGGGAATGGTCGTATTTATTTTAACGGCGCTGACTTCGCCCGTTCCAATGGCGGGGTGCTGGTGGCACCCGTTTATGACACGGATGCAGGCTTCGTGACCGCTGGAGCGGCACTCACGGCTGCCAGTCACAATTTGGTGACTGGAAACACGAGTTCGGCGGCGCTTACCATCAGTTCGTTGAAAATACTCGGCAGCCAGACCGTGGACCAGACGGGGCTGCTGACGATCAACCTGGGTGCCAACACTTCAGGCGGTATTTTGCAGACGGGTGGCTCGGGCACGATCAGCGGCACAGGCGTGACTACGGGTGGCAATCAGGACCTCGTCGTTCGCGTTGATGGCCTCACAGACTCCCTTCTGATTTCGGCACCGATCACGTCCACAACGACGGGTGGCCTCACGAAGAACGGAGCAGGCACTTTGATTCTCAGCGGAGCGAATGCCGAGACGGGTACGGTCACCGTCAATGAGGGGACTTTGCAGCTCTCAGGCACTGGTTTGATCGGTGCAACCAACGTCAACCTGATGATCCGCCAAGGGGCCACTTTTGATCTCAATGGAGTGAACGTCGGCACAGCCGCATCTGGAACGAATTCAGTCAATACGTTCAATGGCGCGGGCATCATCACCAACAGTGCTGCGAGCGGTACGGCCACTCTCCGGTTCAGCAATAACAACACAGGAGGTGTCTTCACGGGCCTGATTCAGGATGGTGCCACAGCGACAGTTGCACTGGTGAAGGCCGGATCATCAAGCACGGTGGCTCTCACCGGTGCCAGCACCTTTACAGGGCCGGTGACCATTCTTGGCGGCAATCTGGACATTCCGAACATCGCCGACATCGGCGTGGCCAGTGGCATCGGCAAAGGGGATGCGACCAGCGACGCGACCAACGCCGCCAGCCTCATTCTCAATGGCGGCGCCCTGCGTTATGTGGGGACCAACTCCGGCGGTGCGGTCACCGCAACCCAGACGCCTTCCGTCAGCATCAATCGCCTGTTCACCCTGGCTGGCAACGGCACCATCGCCTCCTTTGGCAGCTACGGGAATCTGTCTGCGGCGCGTAACAACAACAATGCGGCGCTCATTTTCAACAACACCGCTGATCTGGCTTTCAGCGGGACCGGTGCGCGCACCCTCACCCTCGACGGTGACTCGCAGGGAGATAACGAAATCGACATCCATCTGATCGACAATCCCAATGGTGGCGCGCTCTCGCTGACCAAAAACGGTGGGGGTTTGTGGATTCTCAACCCATCAACCCCAAACATTTACACGGGTACGACCACCATCAATGGCGGGGCTCTGCAGGCGGTTGACGGTGCCGGCCTTTCATCCGGCAGCAATCTTCTGCTCAATGGGGGTGTGTATCAGACTTCCGGCACATTCAACCGGGCCATGGGCACGGGCGCCGGGGAGTTTCGGTTTGCCGCCTACGGTAATGGAGGTTTCTCATCCGGCACTTCCAAGCTGTCGGTGGATTTCAGCTCCTTGGGCACACCGGTGTGGGGATCGACCGCCAATTTCATCGGCGCAGGTGCGCTGATTCTCAACAACGCCACCTCCGTTGCGGACGTCGAGATCAAAGGCAATTTTGACCTCGCCGCAGGCATCAGCAAGTCCATCAATGTGACGACGACGGCCGGAAGTGCCACCGTCAATCTGACCAGCGGCACCACGGACGGACTGACCATCGGCCAGGCATTTACTGGCAACTCCAACATTCCCACCGGGCTTTATATCGCAGCCATCAACAGCTCGACTCAGTTCACCCTGAGTTCGGGCACCGGGGTCGTCGCCGCCGCCGCTATTCCAACAACAGTGACGGGAGAAGGCTGGCGTCAGATTCAGGTGGATGACAATGGCAGCACCAATCTTGATTTTGCCACGGTCTCGGGTGTGATCGGCGGTACGGGCGGTTTGGGCAAGATCGGCAGCGCCGGTCTTATTCTCGGGAATGCCAACACCTACAGCGGCAGGACAGTCATTCGTCAGGATGCAGTGTATGTGACATCCATTGGTGCCAGCGGGGCGACTTCTTCCAGTTTTGGCACGAACGTCGGTGGTGGCATTTTGGAACTGGGCAATCCCGGTTCAAACACCACCGTCAGCCTGATGTATGTGGGTGCGGGAGAAACCACCACGCGTGAGATCGACCTCACCGGCACCACGGGAACCCGGCGTATCGATTCCAGCGGCACAGGGGCGCTGATTCTCACCGATGTGCGAAACACCACTGGAACCTCGGTGAACACCATCGGTGGTGACAAGACCTTGGAAATCCGCGGCACGAACACGGACGCCAACATGATCACCTCCGTGCTCGCTGACAATGCGCAAGGGCTGGCCACGCCTGCCTTTGGGGGCGTGGGTGCCTTGCGCGTGCTCAAGGCCGACGGCGGTGTCTGGATCTTGAACGCCGCCAACACCTATACGGGTGGCACCCGGGTTGACGGCGGTCTTCTCGGCATTGGCACCACCGGTTCTCTCGGAGCAGCCGGCCCCACCGGTTTGACCTCCGCTGCGGTGAACAACTCCTCCACGATCACCCTGGCGACTGGAACCACGGCCGGTTTGGTCGTGGGCATGAACATCAATGGAACTGGCATTGCTTACGGTGACACCATCGCCAGCATCACCAGTGCCACGACGTTCACGATTTCTTCAGCTCGTACAATCCCTGTGAATGCCCAGTTGGTCTTTGGCGGACTTTTGATGTCGAACGCCGGGATCTTTGCCACCGATCCGGCAGGCTTGACGATTTCACAACCAGTGATCCTTAACAATAATTCGACGGCCGTTTTCGCCGGTGCAAATCCCATCACCATCAATGGCGATGTGATCAAAAACTCCGGCGGCAATGACAACACCCTGAGCAACAATCTTGAAGGCGGCGCGCTGCTTACCATCAACGGCAATTTCCTCAACTTCCAGAACGCGGCTGCCACGCGCCAGTTCAACATCCGCGGCTATGGTTCGACGATATGGAACGGGGACATCAAGGACAACGCCCTGCTTTCGACCTCTCTCACACGTCTTGACATTCGCATTGCCAACGAAGCCTCCTTCACCATTGGCAGTGCCACCACACTGACGGGCGGCATTCTGCTTGGTCAGGGAACGCTTGTGATCGGCAATGTCAAAGCGCTCGGAACTGCCGCCAATGCCCTGATTCTTGATGGCGGTGTTTTGACATCAGCGTTTGATCTGACCGGAGTCAACAAGCTGGTAAACGCCGTGACCATTGCCGGTGACCCGGCTGTCATCAATGGCACGCAAAGCATCGAGTTTGGCTCATCAGTGACCAACAACGGCTCCACCCGGGTTTTGCAGAATGATCTCGATGCCGGGTCTGGGGCTGTGCTCACCCTTTCGGGAGGTGTCAATCTTTCGGAATCAAGCACCAGCCGCACCATGGTCATTGCCGGCTCCGGGACGACCAACATCACAAGCGCCATTGTCAACGGCAGCACCGCCACCGCCTCGGCGGTTCTGTTTCAGGGCAACGCTTTGAATCTCTCCGGCACCAACACCTTTGGTGGAGCCCTGACAATCAATCGCGGCACCGTCACCATCAGCGGCACAGGCGGGAGCATCAACTCAGCCTCCGGCATCACGCTCAATGCCGGTGGTACACTGGCGCTGGACAACAGCGGCGGAAACAATGCCGGCGGCCGTGTGAACGGGCGCGCATTCACCTTCAATGGCGGCGCCTTGAGCCTGGTCGGCAACAACACCTCTGAATCGATCGGTGTTGCCACCGTGAACAGCATCATGGGAACCATCAGCATGTCCGGCACGGGCAGCAACACGCTGACCTTTGCCACCGCCAATTTCGCCAACTCCGGCTCGTCATGGGATCTGTCTGGAATCAGCGGATTGGGCTCCACAAACAAGGTGAAGATCACCACTTACCAGCAGGGGGGCAGCACATTCACCAACGCCATTCTGCCACGCATTGTTCTCCTGGATGAGTTTGCCGCCTATGACAGCACCAACGGTGTGGTGGCTTTCACTGCTTACAACAACACCAACAATCTGAATGGTGCGGCCAACGGCGACACGATGAACGTGACCAGTTCGGCCAATGTGTCGTTGTCGCGCACGTTAAATGCTCTGAAGATCAACGGCAGCGGCCTGTCCATCACCAGCACGGGCAACCGTGTGCTCACTTTGACCACGGGGTCTCTCATCAGCACCGGCGGTGACAACACGCTGGCTGTCTCACAGGTGAACCTGGGCGGCAGCGGCGGCTTTTTCCAGGTGCAGGCCGGCACCACACTGCATGTGACCTCCGCTTTGATCAACGGCCAGCTCAGCAAGGTGGGAGCTGGTACTTTGAGCCTTGAAAGCACCAGCTACTACAACAGCACCACCAATGTCATGGGAGGCACCCTGCAGCTCAACGCCGGGCTCAATGCCATCTTCCCGGCAGTCAATTCTCTTAACATCGGCATCGGTGCCACCGTGGATCTCAACGGCAGCTCTCAATATATCGGCAATCTGACAGGTGGCGGAAACATGCCCAGCTCGGCTGGCTCGCTGACCAACACGGCTATGACCACCAGCACCTTTGTGACCAACGGCGGTGGCACCTTCGGGGGGATCATTTCTGGCGGCATCAACCTGGGCCGCGTCGCAGGTGGCACCCTCACGCTGGAGACGGCGCAGACCTACACCGGCACCACCTCGCTTCTGGGCGGCACCACCACGCTTGAAAATGAGGGCTCGCTCCTTGCCACCTCGGCCATTGAAATCAATGGCGCCACCCTGGTCGCCACGAGCAACAGCAGCCTGCAGATGCAGAACAATGACCGCATCGGCGATGGCATCTCCATCACACTTCGGGGGGGCAACATTCAGATCAACGGCCGGGTCAACACGATGGCCACTGAAAGATTGGGCGACATCATTTTGGCGCAGGGCGCCAACAGCATTCAGGCCGCGACCGGTGGCACTGGTACGGCCGGGGCCTTCACGGCCATGGATCTGACCATTGCCAGCCTGACGCGTTCGGCTGGATCGACGGTGAATTTCCTCGGATCTACCGCGCTTGGCAGCGTCGGCAACTTCCCCCGCATCGTGTTCACATCTGCGCCCACCACCTATGGTGATGGCGTTCTGGGAGCCTGGGCCATTTCAAACTCCAACGACTATGCCGCCTACAACACCACCAATGGTGTGGGCACGGTGGGGAACGGCGGCTTTGCCGGTTATTCGGCCGTGTTTGGCAGCGGCAACATCACCGATCTTGGAACTTACTCGGTGACTCCGCTGACCACCACCCTCTCTGGCACCACCACCGCCAGCATGCTTCGATTGACCGGCAATTTCACCAACAACATTGCTTTCACCAGCGGCAGCGATGTCCTGAACCTCGAACTCGGTGGCATCTTGCGCACCAACAACGCCTTTGACACCAGCTTTGGCACCACGGCCATCCGGGGTGTGATCACTGCCGGTGGCACGGAAACGAGCGGGACTCGGGAGCTCATTGTTTATAACACCAGCACCTCCAATCCATCGTTTACCAATCCCAATTCTGCCGGTGGCATTGTTGCTGGTTCTCCCGTGGTGATCATGAATTCAACGATTGGCATCCAGCCAGGCATGACCCTGGCCAATGCTAATTTCGCCCCCGGAACCACAGTCGTTTCCGTGGACAGCCTGACGCAGATCACCCTGAGCACCAATGCCACGGCGAATGCGCAAAACCAAACTTTCACCGCGGGTTCGTTTGTCAGCGGCACCACCGCATTGGGATCGGCTCAGATCACGATGAACTCCACCACAGGCATCGCTCCGGGCATGACCCTTACCGGCACCGGCATCCCTGCGGGGACTTATGTCGTGTCGGTGGACAGTCCCACTCAGGTCACACTCAGCCAGGTGGCCACGGCCGCCGGCAGTGCGCTTACTTTCAGCGTCGGCATGAGCAACCTGATCATCAATTCAGTCATCGCAGACAATGGCGCTGGCAACAAAGTGACTTTCGTGAAGTCCGGCACTGGTATTGTCAACCTGTCTGCCAACAACACCTACACGGGCGGTACGGTCGTGGACCAGGGCACGCTCAATTTGATCGGCAGCGGGGTGGTTCTCCCTGCGGGTGGTCTGACCATCAACAACGCGGCGGTCACCATGCTGACGAATGTCGGGCAGATCGATGCATCCAATGATGTCACTTTGGTTGGCAGTTCCACCCTCACGCTGGCTGGCGGCCTGGGGCTGAACAACACGCTCAAGAGCATCACGTTCAACAACAATGGCGGCTCGGGCACACCCACCATCACGAATCAGACCAACAGCATCCTGACGCTCACTTCCTCCGCGCCGATCACTGTCACCAGCAGCAATGCCTCCACGGTTGCTACGATCAACGGCGGCTTCCTGGCCCTTGGCAGCGGTAACAACACCTTCAGCATCCAGGCACCTACACTGAACGGTCAGGCTTATACACAGCTCACTGCTTCATTGAGCATCTCCTCGGCCATCACTGGCACAGGGGCCAAAATCATTAAAACCGACAACGGCCTGCTCCAACTCAGCGGCCAGAGCACCTTTGACGGCGGAATGCTGGTGCAGGGCGGCGGGATCCTGCTCTCGGCCAGCAGCACCTCCACCGTGCCGAATTCACTTCTCTCCGGTCCGTTGGGGGTGGGCACCGTGTCGTTTGCAGACGGCACCACTCTTCTGGTGGACAACAACAGCCGTACGGTGGCCAACGCCATGAGTTTTGCTGGCAGCCCGATCTTCAACAACACCGGCACCAACTTGCCCACGCTCACCTTGAACGGCGCACTGACATTTGACACCCTGGCCACCACCGGCGTTGTGATCAATATTCCCACACCGTTTCTCAATGTGGTGCTCGGCGGCCCCATTGCCAACATCGGCTCAATCACTTCCTTTGGAGGAACGGGTGCCAACACCATCAGCAAGACCGGCCTGGGCAACATCACAGGGATTAATCTTAACGGCTACAACACCGCCGCTACGATCGACATCGGTGCATTGAACACCAGCACCTCCTTCTCACTTTTGGTCGATGGGGACAGAACCGGTTCGTTCGAGACGATTAATCTCGGTGGCATCACCTGGGAGTCCACAGTCACAGGCACTGCCTTGTCGCTTACCATCGGACGCGCGGGCACCAGCGATTACTACCCGCTGGCTGTCAACAAGGTGGTTGCGCCGAGCAGCTTTACCTCATCCTTGCTGGGCAACGGCCTCACCGTGACCAACAACAACAATTACGGCCTGCTTCTGGCTGACAATATCGCCTTCAACACGGTCTCCTCCAATCAGGGCCCCACTTTCAATGTGGTGAATGGCAGCACTTCACTGCAGCTTGATGGGTTGACCCTCAGTGGCGTGCTTTCAGGGGGGCCTACGGGTGCTTCGGCGGTGGTTCTCACCAAATCAGGCGGCGGTGTGCTGTCGTTGACCAATACGGGCAACACGTTTGGCGGTGGTGGGTCCTTCATTGACATCACAGCCGGGTTGATTGCCGCATCCTCCGACGCCGCATTGGGCAATTCAGGCAACATCATCCGTCTCAGCGGCAACAATCTTGGCTATGGTTTCCGTGCCACCGGCACCTTTGCCACCTCCCGCACTTTCAACCTCAATTCCGCCGCAGGTGAAATTGAAGTGACACAGGGCAACACGCTGACGCTGAACAGCGCTTTCACCTTTGCATCTGCCAACAATGCCTTGAGGAAGTATGACCTCGGCACCCTTGAGCTGACATCCCCTGAGACCGGCTGGAACGGGGTCATGTTTGTTCAACAGGGCGTGCTGAGAATTTCCAATGGAAACCAGCTTGGCAATGCATCGTCCACCACGAGTTCGACGGCGACCACGGGTGCCTCCGGTCAGACCGTCCTCACGCCGACCGGTGGCACAGCCAATTATGGGGTGGGCCAGCTGGTGTTCGGAACGGGAATTGCCGCAGACACGTTCATCACCGCCATCACTGGCACGACGATCACTCTCAGCGCCAATACGACTGGGGCGAATCCTACCATCACAACCTCCGCAGGTGGAATCTTGATGTCAAACGTCGGGTCTGCCCTCGAGCTGACCGGCGGAGCGACGGTTGCAGATGGCATTTTCATCAATGCCACCAACAATGCGACCAACAACGGCATCAATGGTGGCGGAGCCATCCGCAGCACGTCAGGGATCAACACCGTGTCAGGTCTCATCACCATCGCGACATCCACGGCAGACGGCCAAATGCGTGCCGTGACCCTGGCGGCGGATGCGGGTGCCACGTTGAACATTACCGGCGGCGTGCTGGGCCAGGTGGGGACAGCCGGTTCGAATCGTCATTCCTGGGTCGGGATCGGCGGTGAAGGCACCACCAACATCACCACCACAGGCTTCACCAACACGGGAACACTGGGCATTTACCAGCTCAACAAATTCGGCACCGGCACGCTGAACATTCAGGTGGCAAACGCCTTTTCTGGCAGGGATGTCATGGTCAAGCAAGGCACCTTGTCCTTGAACGGTACAGGCACCTTCGGCACGCTGGGCTCCGGCCAGGGCTCCGCTCGCACGATCTATGTGCATGACGTTGGAACCCTGGTGCTCGACAATTCCGGCACCAACGTCAGCAACCGTCTTGGAAATGCAGCGCTGAATTTCCAAGGCTCCGATTTCAGAATCATCGGCAGCAGCTCCGCCACCACGACAGAAACGACCACGGGTGCCATGAGCATCAATGCTGGCGCGCTGGTCTTCACGCTGGATGCCGGTGCAGGCCAGCAGCTGAACTTCACCACGGCGGCGGTGACGCGCAACGGCGGCTCCACCCTGCTCATCCGTGCCGATGGCTTTGGCAATGCGGCGGGTGCCAACGTGGCCACCATTCAGGGCAGCACGGCCACTTACACCTTCACGGGCCAGCTGGGAGCCACAGGCACGACCAACAAATCGATTCTGGGTTGGGCCATCGGCGACACGAGTCTGAGCGGCTCTGGCGTCGGATTTGTCACGGCAGACTCCGCCGCTGCAGGCGCCAATGCTGGAACCAACCGGCTTCGTCTTCTGAGCGGTTCCGAACAGGTCACCAGTCTCTCGACTGCTGGTACCAATGTGAATCTGACCAGTGCCGCAAATTTGGCGGCATCTCTTTCCATCAACTCCCTGCAAATTGGCAGCGGTGGCGGCATCACCCTCTCAGGCGGTGCCGTTCTGACCTTGGAAAGCGGTGCGCTGCTGGTGCAGGCCGGCAACAGCGGAATCTCCGGCACGGGAACTCTCACCGCTGCAAGCAATCGGGAATTGATTGTTTACACGGTTGGAGATCTGACCTTGGGCGTCGCTATCACTGGAACCAGCGGAGGCCTCACCAAGTCGGGCGAGGGCACCCTGACGCTTGCCGCTGGCAACACCTTTACCGGTACGGTCACGGTCAACCAGGGCACGCTGAAGCTTGATGGCACGGATTTCAGCCTGACTTCAAACCAGACGATGCAGCTTCTTGGAGGCAATCTTGACCTCAACGGCACGGTGCAGAACATCAACAACCTCCAGGCCCAGACTGGATCCTTGGCCGTCAATGACGGATTTGCAGCCAATACAGCCGGTTATGTCATCAATACTTCGGCCTCCCAGGCCACCTTGGCGCTGACCACGGCCAATGTGAGTTTCCGGGGTGCCATTGGGAATGGCAATGTGCTGCAGAGCAACATTGCTGTGGTGCGGTCCGGTGCTGCTGGTTCTTCTGTTGATTGGAATCTCTATGGCGACAACACCTACACCGGTGCCACCCTTCTCAACGGCGGACGCACTCAGCTTATTGATGGTGGAAGGTGGAGCGGAACGTCCTCCATTGAAATTTCAAACTCCACTTTGCTGGTCACCACCGGCAATATCACCGTCGAGTCGGTGAGCCTTACTGACCGCATCAATGACGCGGCTACAATCACTCTGAACGGAGCCATGTTCCAATGGCGCAGCCGGGCCTCGCTCTACAGCACGGAACAACTCGGGGAAGTCAGGCTCGGATATGGCAGCAGCATCATTGATTTCGCGGAACCTGGCTCAAATGTGAACCAGTCGGACGTCACCTTTGCCAGCTTTGCGCAGACGGCCGGCCAGCACGGCACGGTGAGGTTCGTGAATATTGACGGCAATATCTCCGCCCTGCAGCGCCTCTTCATCTCCAATCTCAATGGCGTTGCCACCACCAACATCGGTGACGGCCTCTCCAATAACATCATCGGTGGTTGGGCCACCTTTGAGCGTGAGTTTGCAACCTATACCCCAAGTCAGGGGGTTGGTGGTCTGACCAACAACGGCTATGCAGGCTACTCGCCCAGCACCATTTTCACCGGCACAGCCACGGACAATGTGCGCATCCTGCTGCCAGTTGCAGGATCGACCACGACCCTGACGGCAGACGTCACTCTCAACAGCCTGAACCTTCAGGCCAACACAGGTGCTACTGCCAGCAGCGTGCTGGATCTGGGCGGCAAGACCCTGACGCTGGCCAGCGGCGGTTTGATCGCCTCACCTGTCGCCACCGCAGCCTCTGCCAACAGCATCAACATCATCAATGGTTCCTTGACCGCCGGAACCACTTCCAGTCCGGCCGATCTCTACCTCCATGCCCTGAGCTGGCTCAATAATCAGGCGGACAACACCGGCAATGCGGATGTCACAGTCTCTGCAAACATCGTCAACAATGCGGCTGGTGGCTCGGTGGCTCTTGTGATTGATGGCAATCAGGGCCGCGGGACGCTCAACGCCACCAATGATGTGTTCATCACCGGTTCCAACACCTACACGGGTGGCACCTGGGTGAACTCAGGGCGAATCGTCCTGAACAATGCCCTGGCGGATGGAGTCACGACTTTTGCCGTGCCTGGGAATCTGACCGTATCGGGTGGCTACAGCAGCAATCCGGCGGCTTACACGGACCGCAACACGCAGGTCATTCTGGGGGCTGCCAATCAAATGGCACACACTGGCATCCTGACCATCCAGGGCGGTGCTACATTCGACACAAACAACTTCAATCAGACTGTTGGCGGCGTGGTGTTTAACAACAACGGTGGCAACTCGCCGGTCCTGAACGTTGGCACAGGTGCCTTCACCTTGAATGGCAATTTGAGCGCAACTTCCCAAAACCTCGGGGCGGTGTCACAGCTCGGCGTGGTAATGACCGCCACCACCACCAGTGGCAACGCCACGGTGACAGTCACAAGCACGGCAGGACTGGTTGTTGGTACGCCGGTCATCGGGCTTGGCGTGCCAGCCGGTGCAACGATCGCCTCGATTGTCAACGGGACACAGTTCACCCTCTCTGTGAATGCCAATGCCACCGCCACCACCAACCAGCTGGTGTTCTTCGGACTCGGGGCCGTCGATCTCAACGGAGCGGTTCGCACTTTCGATATCAGTCCTGTGCAGTGGAATGGTGAGGTTCTGTCCCCAACTCTGGCCACCTTGGATATCAGCTCTCCCTTGACGGGAACGGGAGCATCCGGCATCAACAAAACAGGCGCTGGCAATCTGACGTTCAAAGTTGCCAATACCTATGCCGGAGCCACGACGATTACGGCTGGCAAGATCACCTACGGCCTCAACGATGCGCTGCCCACCCTGACTGCCCTGACTGTGCTTGCAGGCGGCACCTTGGACATGAACGGTTTCAATGGCGCAGTTGGCTCTCTGGCCAGTGAAAGTGCTGTTGCAGGCGGCACAGTCACCAACACGGCTTCAGGCACTGTTTCGACATTCACGGCAGGAGGCGACAATTCCAGCACGACCTTTGGTGGTACGATCACCAACAGCTCCAACTCCACCCTGAACTTCACCAAAGCAGGAACCGGCACTCTGACATTGACGGGTGCCAACACCTATACGGGCCGCACCTGGATCAAAAACGGCGCGCTGAGTGTCAGCACGATCAACAACGTTTCTGGTGGCTCGAGCAGCAGCAGTCTGGGCGCGCAGACCACGGCGGCGAACGGCACATTGTCTCTCGGTTCAGGCGCGGACACTGGCACACTGATTTACACAGGGGCCGGTGAAACGACCGACCGAATTATCAATCTCGCAGGCACCACCGGTGGGGGTGTTATTCAGAATGACGGCACTGGTGCATTGACATTTACAGGCAACACCACCTCCACGGTTTCCGGGGCCAAGTCGCTGACCTTCACGGGCTCGTCCACTGGCATCTTTACCTTCACCGGTTCCATTGGGGACACGGATGGCTTCGTTCAGCGCGGTCCGGTGTCGTTGGTCAAGGATGGTGCCTCCTCCATGCTGTACCTTTCGGGTGGCAATGCCTACACGGGCAGCACCATCATCAATACCGGAGTCATTCAAATCGCGAGTGCCAGCCCAATCTCCATCATTCCAGATCGTTCTGGCGTGGTGTTGGCGAACACCGCAGGTGTCGCTCTGGATCTGAACGGCAACAGCGAAACTCTGGGATCTCTTTCCGGCGGTGGCAGCAACGGAGGCAATGTCCTGCTGACGGGCACCGGCGCTCTCACCCTGGGCTTGGACAACGCCGACGCGGTCTTCTCAGGCACCATCACGGGGGGCAGCACAGGTGGTCTTACCAAGCTGGGCAGCGGAACGCAAACTCTTGCGGGCACCACTGACTTCACCGGGGATGTGCTCATCCGCACCTACGGCGGACAGTCGGGCGGTGGGTTGATTCTTTCCGGCGGTGCGGCGCTTGCCAGCTCCGCCAATGTTCGAAATGCGGGCTGGAACACGGTTTTCGGCGTGAATTCGAACCAAACCATCACTTCACTGACCAGCACCCGCAACACCATTCTCGCTCTTGGCGGCGGGGCCACGCTGACCACGACTTACACCAATGGCACCCCCACCATCATCAGTGGTCTGGCGGATTCCGACAACACTTTCCGCGTCATTAAACTGGATTCGAGCACTGCGGGTCTGGCTGCCGGCATGCTGATCTCCGGCAGCACCGGCATGACCAACGCCACCGGCATCATCCTGCAGATCATCGATGGCAACAACGTGCTCATTAATGAGCTCCCCGGTGCGACCGTCACCAACATTCCTACTCTGACAATCACTCCCACCAGCGTGCTGAGCAGTGCCATGACAGGGCTCGGGGGCTTTACCAAAAATGGTGCAGGCGACCTTTTCCTGACCGGACTCAGCACCTATTCTGGTGCAACCACGATCAATGCAGGAACGGTCTGGGCGGGCGGCGGCATCTGGGACGGTGCCAGGTATGCCTTCCAAGATGTCTTGAGCGACAACTCTCAGATCGTCTTTGCAAATTCGGGCACTCAGAAGCTGAACTTTGCAGTCAATGCCACCAATCTTACGCCGTTTGAGCGTGTGGGTTCTCTCAGTGGCGGCAACGGCACCAGCACCACCATCAATCTCAGTGCTCTCACCACTGGAGGTTTTGGTGCCGGAACTATCGGCACCAGCATCGGTGCGCTGGCCATCGGCGGGGACAACAGCACCTCCACATACAACGGTCAGATCTTTGGTGCTGGCGGCACCTGGCTCATCAAGGAAGGTTCAGGCACCTTTACTTGGACCAATCCGGTTTCGGATGGCGCTACGTTTGATGGAACCCTCCTGGTGAACCAGGGCGGATTTAACACTTCTGGGGCGTTTGGTCTCGACGCTGCGCAAACCTTGTTCCTCGAAAACAATGGGGGCGTATTCACCTCAGGAGTCACGGTCAATGATACCATCGCCATCCTCCAGGGTGGTGGCAAAGGCGCCTCTCGTGTCTTCCCCAGTGGCAACGTCGGTGGCCTTTATGCAAATTACATCAATGGCGTGGATGGCTTGATCGTGCTCCAGACGGCAGGCATCAGGCTCATCACCAGCACCTCCACCAGCTCCGTTTTCGGGGGCGTCATTTCAGGTGCAGGGGACTTCCAGAAGGACGGTTCTTCAACATTGGAGATTCGTGGTGCCAACACCTACACCGGACAGACCATCTCCAACGGCGGCATTCTGCGCATGGGCATCTATAGTGCTTCGGCAGGTGTTGGTGCTCCAGGAACAGGCGGAAACGGCACACTGGCACTGGCCAGCAGCATTCGCAGCGTCAGTGGCATCTTGGATGTGAACGGCACCTCACAAACCGTCTCCCGTTTTGCTGCCTCATCCACCGGTGGCACCATTCAGCTCGTCAACGGTTCGCTGACGCTCATGGATCAAAACACTCAGACCATCGGGACAGTGTTCACCGGCAATCTCAACAGTGTGATCAACGTCAATTCCACCGTCGCAGGACAAACCTTGTCTTTGACGGGTAGCAGCACGGGCTTTGGTGGCACCATCAATGTGGGAACTAACGCGGCCCTGACTCTCAATGCTGCAAGTGGTGCTTTCAACAGCACGGGGATTAATGGCGCCCGTATCAATCTCAACGGCACCGGCACTCAACTCACCGTCACATTGGCTGACACCATCGGGTCGCTCGCCGGCACAGGCAATGCGGTGCTTACACTCGGGCTGACCCTCCGCGAAGCTCGCAGCGGTGCGGTCTCCGCCACTGGATTCTCTGGGGCTACAAGCGGCGCAGGTGCACTGGTTCTGAGCAACTTTGGCGGCTTGACACTCTCTGGCAACCTCGCTCACACCGGAGGCATCACGCTCTCGTCGAATTCGACCATCATTCTGAACTATGGTGCAGGAAACAACATCCTGCCATCGGTCGGGGCGCTGACTTTGAACGGCGGCACCATTCGCCTCATCAGCACGGGAACTGGAATTCTGGAGTCCGTTGCTTCCACGACCCTCAATGCAGGTGCGTCATCGGTTGAATCATTGATCCATTTCAATGCTGAGACCGAGTATAGCCAGTTTTCTGGCTTCGCAGGCATCAATCTGGGAGCCATCACGCGTGCGGCGGGTGGCACCCTGACCGTGGGCACAAGCGCTGCTGCGACGAGTACTGTCAATGGAGCCAGTGGCATCCTCGGCGGTTGGGCCACGTTTGGCGATGGCACCTGGGCTGTTTCCAACGGAGCGGGCACTGCCATATCCGGACTCACCAGCTATTCCGCAGACGCTTTCGGCACGAATCTCAATACGGACATCACCGCCGCAGGCGCAGTGGCAGGTGCCACCACGGCGACCATTCGTTTTAGCGGAGCAAATGATGCAGACATTACCGGAACGATGGCCCTTGAAACGGGCGGCATTCTTGTCAGCAGCAGCGTGGGCGCGCATACCTCCACTATTTCCGCCAGCCTCACCTCCGGCGCCGGCAATGAACTGATCATCAATCAATACAATGTCCTGGGGGATTTGGTGCTTTCCAACGTGGACGGTACTGCCAACACCATCCTCACCACCACCGGTGGCGGGCGCACCTTGCTCACGAACAACATGACCGGCACGGGCACCACCAACATTGGCTACGGCTACCTCCAGCTTGGCGACAGCACCGTTGGTGGCAGCGCTGCGGGCATGGTGGGCAGCGGAGCCATTCTGAACAACGGCACCCTCGGCTTCAACCGCAGCAACTCGCTGACCATTGCCGCTGTCATCTCAGGCGCGGGCAACCTTGAACAGCTTGGTTCCGGCACCACCACCATCACCGGCACCAATACCTTCCAAGGCCGTGTGACCGTCAGGGGTGGAATTTTGGAAATCCAAAACAACTCCGGACTTGGGGCTGCCGCCACGGCTGTCACCAACCGCTGGGCGAACCTCACTTCGGTGAATGCTGGTGGCACGCTCAAAATCAATGTCACTGCGGGCGGCACGATCACCGAACTCTTGAATCTTGATGGGGGCACGCTGGCCATCAGCAGCGGAGCAGCGCAGACTCTGTCCGCTCCTTTGGTGTTGAGAAGTGCCAGCACCATCAGTCTCAACTCCGCCTTCAATCATGTGCTCAGCGGGCAGATCATTTCGGCACCTGGAACCGGTCTCACTGTCAACAGCACCATCGTGGGGGGAGCCTTGCTGCTGACCAATGCGGCCAACCAGCTGAACGGCACTCTCACCATCGGAACCAACGCCACCGTTCAGTTTGGCAACAACTCGGCTGGGGGCATCGGCAGCCGTTCGGATATCGTCAACAATGGCACTCTCATCACGAACACCAACGACGGCCATCTGGTGCTTGGAAACAAGATCTCCGGCTCCGGCAATTTCATTCAAACTCGCAACACCGTTTATCTTACAGCGGACAACACCTACACCGGTACGACCACTGTGGGGCTCCAGTCCGTCAATGCCGGTGTCTCTCTCCGCATCGGCAATGACACCTACACCGGCTCTCTTGGCACGGGTGATGTGATCCTGCAGTCCACGACCAGTGGTTCAACCGACCTGCGCTGGCACCTGATTGCAGACACGATCGTCGCCAATAACATCACGCTCAATCCCAACACCGATGGCACCACGGCTCGCAATGCCACTTTGCTGCGCCAGGGACTGGGCAACATCACCTTGACCGGCAATCTGACCATCGGCTCCACCACGGGAGCTCCCAACACCCAGGTCGCCATTCTCCAATCTGAGAGCGGCGGCATCCTCTTCATCAACAGCACCCTCGTCAACGCTGACAGCACTCATCGGCTGAACATCATCAACAACGGCACCGTGGTGTTTGGCGGCAGCGCCAGCAACACCTACGACGGGGTGCTCTCTGGCAACAACGTTTGGGTCTTCCAGAATTCGGGCGTCACCACCCTCGCGGGTGTTAATACATTCAATACCGGCAGCACCTACATTGACAAAGGCACGGTCGTTCTCGCCAATGGTTCGGCCATCTTTGATGATAACGACACTCACGTTCTGAACGGAGCTACGCTGAGCATTGCCAATACGGAAACCATTGGCCAGCTCTACATGCAGCGCGGTGCCATCACCCTCATTGGTGCTGGTCAGACGCTGACCGTCGATGACGGCGGGACTCAGTTGATCGCAGGCTCATTCCAAGGTTCGGGCAATCTGACTCTTGGTGGTGGCAACTTCATGGCCATGTATGGCACCAATACCAACACCGGTGCGTTGCTGCTCGGCAGGCTTTCTGACAACAGCAGCGGTGGAATCCAGACCGCCAACCTCGCCAATGCCATCGGTTCCTTCAGCTCGGTCACACTCGGTGCCGGCACCGGGGCCGGTTCCATTGACTATGTCGGAGCGGGGGAAACCTATGCTGGAAACATCATTCTGGCCGGCACTGCTGCGACTATTACCAGCACTGGAAGCAACCGTATCACCGCCAATGGCAGCGGAGCGCTCATTCTCAGCGGCAGCATTACTGCGACCGCCACCAACACCCTTCAACTTACCGGTCAGACTGGTGGTTACTTCAACCCAATCACCAACCAGATCACGGGTGTCATTTCTCAGGGGGCCAATGTCCTTTCCATCGCCATGGGCAATGTGACTGACGATGACCGCTACGGCATCTCGGGCCGCTGGGCTCTGACCAACGCCGGCAATGATTTTAGCGGAAGCATCACCGTCAATGTCGGCATGCTTGAACTGCAGGGGGATCTTGGCGACGGCTCGGAAAACACCAGCGTCATGGGCAACACCAATGTGGCTCGCAGCATCACTCTCGGCAGCAACAACTTCAATGGCCGCCGCTACGATCAGTATGGGAACGGCGACCAGATTGGTGATGGCGGCTTCGGCCAGGGCACCAACACGATCGCACCCAACAGTGCTGACGTGGGCACCATCATTTTCAATGACCCCAATGCTGGAGTCGCCACCTTTGCCAGCAACATCACCTGGGCACTGGTCACTGCCGCAACCGGGAACACCACGGGTGGCCAGTTGATCAACAACGGAGTGAAGCAGATCATCATCAACGGCGCACTCACCTCTGGAACCACGGGCACGCATAACTGGCTGCTTGATGGCTCCAACACCCTGACCAACACCATTGCTGGTATCATCAGCAATCCTACCACCAGCCAGGCTACGGCGGTGATCAAAGAGGGGGCTGGCACCTGGCGCCTCAGTGGCGCAAACACCTTCACCGGAACTCTCATCATCAACAATGGCACTCTTGAACTCGCCGGCGGTGCGGCAATTCTGGACACTGTCGGTGTGGCTCTCAATGGAGATGGCGGCGACGGCATCTACTCCGGCACCGCGAAGTTGAGAATCATCAACTCCGAAACCATTGCCACCCTGACGGGCGATGTGCTGACTGAGGCTGAAATAGTTTCCGGCCAGACTCTCTCCATCACAGGGGCCAGCAGCACCATGAACGGCTTCTTCTCGGGTGAAGGGAACCTCACTCGCACGGTGTCATCCTCCACTGCTGCGACTTTGACAAGCAGCGCACGCAACACTTACACGGGCATTACCACCATCGGTGCCACCGGTGGTGCCACTGCCAGCGCAGGCATGACCATCTACTATCTTGCCGACGGCGGGATCGCGAGCGGCGTCGGCGCTTCAAGCAATGCCGCAGGAAATCTCGTCTTCGTGAGCAACACGGCCGTGAATCAAGGCGGTATTCTTACCTGGCAGGGCCTGACGAATCAAAGCACCGATCGTCTCTTCACCATGGGACTCGGCGCTCTGGCTGCTCGTATCAATGCTTCAGGCACCCTTATTGGCACGACGAATCCGACTCTCACCTTCAGCAACACGGGGTCCATCGTATTCACCGGCAACGGCGCGCGCACACTCACCCTGGGCGGCACGACGATCAGCGACAATACCTTCAGCCTCAAGATCACCGATCAAGGCGGAGCCACCTCCCTCGCAAAAGTGGACGGCGGCATGTGGGTCATTGATCCAAGTGCGGGGAACACCTACACGGGTGGCACGACCATCACCGCCGGCACACTGGCCATCCGCGCTGGCAACGCACTGGGAAGCGGTACCATCACCGTCAACGGTGCTTCAGGCAATGGCTTGGAAATCCGCACTGGCATCACCTTGGCCAACAACATCACCAACTCCGTCGCAGACGGCGGCTTGGGGGTCACCAGCGGCACCAGTGTTCTGACCGGACTGCTCACCCTGACCAACCAGCTGCGCCTGTCCGTCGATGCAGGAGCCTCCGTGGAGTTCAACAACTCCACCTCGGCGGTCACCGGCAGCGGCACCCTGCTCATCTTTGGCAAAGGCAGCGTCATTCTTTCGGGTGTCAATGGTTCCGGATGGACAGGCCAGACGGTGGTGCGCGATGGCACGCTCGTTCTTGACTACAGCACGAACAACAACAGCAAGCTGGCTGACGCTGCCGCCCTGACCCTGGGCACCATCACCGCGCTGACAACTGTCGGAGTGGACGCCAATGTTCCTGGGCAGACCAAAATCCTCGGCACATCGGGTGGCACGATCAACCTCAACGGAGGCAGCCACATCGAAGTGGTGAGTGCCACCACGATCGCTCCTGGAGCCAACGCGGTCACCCGCACCAGCGGCACTTCTGTTCTTCGCATGAATGCCATCACGCGCAATGTCGGCGGCACCATCGACTTCGGTGCTGCAGGAATCGCGCAGGTGGACACGACCAACACGAACGGCATTCTTGGTGGCTACGCTACTGTGGGCAAGACCGATTGGGCGATGAACTCCACCAACGGTGGCGACGGTCCGGTCACCGCATACACTGCCTACAGCGTGAACACGTACGCGGCCACGAACAACGTGGACGTGACTAATTTCTCAATCACTGGCACGGCTGCCAACACTCTGCGATTCAACACAGCCGGTGGCGGCACCCTTAATCTCGGTGGCGGAGTGCTGGCCATGACGGGCGGTGGCCTTCTCATCACCCCCAACGTGAACGCGGGGGATGTCATCATCAGCAACGGCTTCATTCAGAATGCGGCGACGACGGCCGGTCTTGAGACTCTGATCATCCTGCAAAACAGCGCGCGGGCGCTCCAAATTGATGCCGTCATTCAGAACAATACAGGTGCACAGATTCTGACCAAATCTGGCACGGGCAAGGTTTACCTCAATGCCCTCAACACCTACAGCGGTGCTCTCAACCTGAATGAAGGTGAAATCCAGGTGGGCGGCACGGCGGCCGCACCCACCGTTGCCACCAACGCTTTCCTTGGCGGCTACGGCGTCTCGCCTCAGGGCAACGTCATCAACATGGGTGCCGGGTCGGTGCTTCGCTTCCTCACCACCAATACTGCTGTCTACAACACGGGCACCATCACCGGGGATGGCACGATTATTCTAGACACCGGCAATTCAGGGGTGCTGCTCTTCGACGACGACAACAGCAACTTCTATGGCGACATCGTCGTCAATGGCGGCACGATCCAGATCAACGGGAACAATAATGCACTGGGCAATGTGCGCGGCATCACCACCATCGGTGGTTCAGGCATTCTGCAGTTCAATGACAGCCGTAACACCGGCGAATACATCACTTACAATGATGGTGCCACCGTGACGACCCTTGCAGCTGCAGCGGGCACCTTGAGCGGCAAGCAGACCATGAACAACACGACGGCGGCCGGTCTCACATTCAATATCCCGGTGGCAGCCAATACTGGCAGTGTCGGTCTGAACATCTCTGGCATCGTTTATGCACAGAATGGTTTCACCAAGACCGGCTCCGGCATCATGCAGATCAGCGCCAACAACTTCTCCGACGTTTATGATGGCTACACCGGCATCAACAAGACGGCGACTCTCCTCGGTCAGATCATGGTCAACGAAGGCATCCTCTATGTCGGTGGTGCGCGTGCGCTGGGTGCTTTTGGGGTTGGCAATGAAACCGTCGTCGCTGCCGGAGCCTCGGTGGATCTGCGTGGTCAGGCGCTCAATCTCGGAGATGACAGCGATCCTTTCCGTGAAATCTTCAAAATCGCCGGCACGGGCTTCAATGGCACGGGAGCTCTGCGCAATTCCTCCGGCACAGGGCAGATTTCATTCCTGACCCTCGATGACAACGCCACCATCAACAGCGGCGGTACGGTCAATGCGTCAGCCTTCGTGATCGGCACGTATGACACCAATCTTAGCAACGCCAACGGCCTGACTGGTGCGTTCACCCGCAATCGCCCGGTCATCGCAGGCAACAACAAGATCCTCACCATCATCGGAGGTCGCAATGCCTCGGACAACATGGTGTTTGCAGACGCAAGCTTCTCCAGTGCGCTCGACAGTCTGGTGATCCGTGGCAGCAGCGTACGCTTCAGGCATGAAGTGTCTGCTTCGATTGCCGACAACGGTATTCAAAGTTCGGACATCACCAACGGCATCGAAATCGGCTATGGTGGCCAGATTCAGGCGGATGCAACAAACGCAGCACTCGGCCTTGGAGCAAACACGGGTGCGCGTCTGCTCTTTGAAAACCAGTTCAACACCCATAACACGGTGGACATCACCATGAATGGCGTGATCGCCGCTGCCAACAGTGGCTACAACTACCTTCAGCTTGATTTCTTCACCATTCAGGACGGCTCCACCTTTTTGGATGGGAAACTCAATCTGACAGGAACCGCTGATCGGAACATCATCATCTCCGACTCCATTGGCAACTACACCGTCGCCGAGCAGGGCAATACAACGGAATCGCCGGCATCCAAGCTGGTGATTGGCGGGGTGATCCAGGGGCTGGGTGGTTTTACAAAAATCGGGTTCGGCGAGCTGCGTCTGACCGCCAACAATACGTTCACCGGAGATTTGAACGTGCTGCGTTACGGCTACGCCGCCGTGCCTTGGGAAAGCCATACATATGCGATCAACAGCGTGAACTACCCCACTCAGGGATTGGCTGAAGGCTGGGCGGAGTGGGGCCTTACACTCAATGGCGTCAACGGCGTGCTTTCGGGTGTGACCACCATCAACCTCCAGCGCCGGGGCATGATCACCCTGGACAATACCAACCGCCTCGATGCGACCTCTGGTGCTACCGGCGGCAACAACAATGACCGCATCAATGACAGCGCCATCACCAATATGAGCAATGGCTGGCTGCGTCTCAGCGGCGGCACGGTCAACAACACGGAAACGCTGGGCACGGTCAATGTGCAGTCAGGCACCAACATTGTGGATTTCTATCCTACGGATGGCGCAGGCACCAACATGACGCTCACCGTCAACACGCTGAACCGCTCTGCGGGTGCTGTCGTGCGGTTCGTGGATCTGGATGCCACCTCCACCTTCAGCACTGCGGCGGCAGGGGACAGTGTCCGTGTGGCCGTGGGTTCTCTTGGCACCACCCTGGTGGGAAACAACACCATCGCCACCGACAAACAGATCGCCGTCGGCATTCTCGGGGGCGTCATTCCGCTTGGACTGGACACGGACTTCCGCATCCTGGGCTTCAACAATGCCAACGTCAGTGATCTTTGGAACCAGCAGCGCAACCTGCAATATCTGGGCGGCAGCAACTTCATGACGTATGAGGGCGGCTACCTTCGTCCGCTCGATGACTCGGAATACTTCACGGCCTCCGGCGGCCTCCTGGGCAACAGCACCGCTCTGGGTTTGAACCAGAATGTGAGCCTCAATGATCTGGCCACCGTGATGAAAGAAAGCACCGCGATCAACGCGCTGCGCTTCGGCCCGGTCTTTGACAACAATGGTTCCGGCGGCTTAGTGAACAACACCACCGCATTGACGAGCTACACGAACCATCACGCGGTTCTGCTTTATGTGGACGGCACCCTGACCATCTCTTCCGGCATGGTCAGCAGCGCCACTTTTGCAGTGGGCAACACAGCGGATGCTGCCACTTACATTCTGGGCGGAAATCTCGATTTCGGCAGCCGTGAAGCCATCTTCAATGCCCAAAATGGCTATTATCTCACCACCTCGGGAGCCATTGGCACAGGCACACTGCATGTCCGGTCGAACATCATGGGCACAGGAGGTTTGCTCAAGACCGGCTTCGCTCAGCTGGTTTTGGCTGGCAACAACACTTATACCGGCATCACCAGTATCAGTGAGGGGGATCTGCAGGTCACCAATGGTCGCACCGGACTCGGGGCGGGGGGCGATGGCAACGGCGTTGTCATCACAGGCAGCGGCAATCTCAGCTCCACTGCAGGTGTCCAGATCGGCACCGCAACCGCGCGTGAGGACATCTATATTGGCGTGCTTTCAGGCGATCAGCAGATCCTCCGCAATTTCAGCCGCACCTTGAACTATTTTGGCAACATCACCATCGACAACGTGGATCTTGCTGGCCAGACGATTTTCACGCCGCGCATCCGCCTCGATGGCAACAGCAACACCATCATCAACGGCAACATTGTTGGTGGCAACACTGCCATCAGCAATGACATCACGCAGATCGACTCCCGCATTGTCCAGTTCGACACTTCGGGTGAACTGATGCAGGCATTCATCTTCCGCGGCACCTTCGGAGACAAGGCTGATGGCAGCGGAAACGCCATTCCTATCGCCGATGTGATCTCCACTCTGCCGACCCTGGCCGGCGTTCGCACCAACGAGAATGAAGTGCTGCGTGTCAACCTTGCCGCCGGCAATGACCAGACGAGCTTCATCTTCGAGAAGCAGTACAATGCAGCCGGGCGTCTCTCTCTCCTGCGTGGAGACATGTTGATCAACTATGACCCCAATGCTGCGGGCAATGATGGCAGCGGATTCTGGACGAACACCGCCATCAGCCGCATACCGAATGCAGATTCGAACACCACCTCTTTTGCCATCAATGGCAGCACAACCATGCAGGGGTTTGTGATGGGGAATACTGCCAACTCGTTCAGCTCTCTCTTCCTGACCCGGGCCGGTCAGTCCTTCAACATGGCCGCCTGGTCCATGGTTGGCACGGGAGCCAAATACGTGGGCGGTTTGAATGAAAATGGCACGGTGACTTTCGGCACTGGCACAGGCACGCTTGTGACAGGCAGCATTGTGGCCAATCTTCAGGCGCAGAGCGGTGGCACCGTGGTCATCAATCAGGTGATCACTGGCAACACCGGCAGCACCAGCGCGCCAAACTTTGGCTTCCTCAAACAAGGTCGCGGAACAGTCATCCTGCAGAACACAGGGCTTGCGTCTGCCTCGGATGCCAACTTCGTCCTCGCAGGCGGCACCTTGGTTCTAAACCACACCGGCACCACGGTGCAGGCGCTGGTGGCCAGCCTGAATGCGCGGTTTGACGGCGGCACTGTGATCGCACTGGCAAGCAGTGATGCCAACACAACCACCGCCTTCGCCACCAACAATGCCGCCATCCGGGTGCTGGATTTCACCCTCGGAGGCAATGAAATCGTGGCTCGCACCACCAATGCAGGCACGGCCCGCAACATGACCATCAACATGGGCAATGCCAATGCCAACAACACCACCAGCAACTTCACCCGTGCTCTGGGAGCCACTGCCAACCTTGTCGAGGACAACGCGGCAGGCGGCACCGCTCAGATCACCCTCGACTTCAATGTCAGTTCCACTGCGGCAGCCAAGGACGCCATCATTGCCTGGCTGACCTATGGCTCTCAGCTGCGCACTGCCACAGACTTCGCCATGGTGGCCAGCGCCAGTGGCAATGACGTGGGTTCCTTCGGCACGATTCGTGTCGCGAGCGACTACAACAATGATGTGTCCAGCTGGTCTGCGAGCGGCAACATCTCCGAAAACGGTGGTGCTGGCTTCAGCGGCACGCGCGGTTCTGCACTGACCATCAGCACCCTGCGTTTTGACACCAGCGCAGACGGCGTCATCGATCTCGGCAGCAGTGTTTTGACGATTGCCGGCACCGGAGTCGCCTCCTCAGGCGGTGCCATCCTGGTGAGCAGCAACGTTGGAGCGGCAAACAAGACCATCAATGGCAGTGCTGGCGCGGCCCTCACGACGACGGGCGGACGTTCCGAGCTTATTTTCCACCAGTTCGGCACTGGCAATCTGAATGTGAACGTGCCTATCACAGGTGCGATCAATGTGACGATCACTGGCCCTAGCACGGTGGACGCCGCCAGCATCGGCACCTCCGGTGTCGTGGTGTTCAACGGCGCGAACACCTACACCGGAAAGACCTTCATCAATGGTGCAATTCTCTCCATCAGCGATGTGTCCCAGCTCGGTGTCAATCCTGGCGCGGCCACCGTGGACCAGATCACATTTGGCGGCGGCACATTGCGCTATACCGGCACCGGATATGCTGATCTCGGCAACCGCGGTGTGACTGCCACCGGCGCAGGTGGCACCATTGACGTGGTCGATGGCGCAGCCGAACTGCGTGTCAGAACCCTGGCTTCCACCGCTCTGTATCGCGGTGACATCGTCAAAGTCGGTGCTGGAACACTGACGCTGGAAGGCACGCTGAACACTGGAAACAACGCCAATTTCCAGGGCTTGCTCGACATCCGTGAGGGAACCCTGCGCCTGAACGGTGACAATACCACGGCCACAACCTCGCAGGTTTCCACGATTCTCGGCACCAACAACTCCTTTGCGGATGGCACGATCCTCCGCAGCGGAACGAACCTGGCCATCCAGATGGGAGCGATGAACGGTGCCGTGGACTGGAATCTTGAAGAATGGATCACCTTCAAGGGCAGCAATTACGTGACTGTCGGCAGTCTGGATCCGAGTGTCGCCACGCCAGCGGGCTTTGCCAATCCGGCCGTTCGCACCGTGAATCTCAACGGCTTCATCACGATCGAGGGCACCACCACCTTTGATGTCCTCAGCGGGCAGACCATGCGCTTCAGCAATGGCGCAGGCTTCCTCACCGGAAACGGCGACATCATCAAGGACGGCATCGGACAGATGGAGTTCCGCAACAACAGTCCCGACTGGACTGGCAACCTGATCGTGAAGCAGGGCACTGTCTATGGCATGTATCAGGCGGATGTCTTTGGCACCGGCTATTTGACGGGTAAGACGATCACCTTGGGGTCTGCTGACCGCCAGGGGACGGCGCGACTGGTGATCTCGAACCAGGATGTGGTTCAGAATTACACCATTGAAATCAATCATAACATCAATGTCGTTTACAACCCCACCCAGACGAAACAGCTCTCGATCGAAACCGTCGGCAACGGCGATCTGATCAACATCAATGGAGACATCACGTTGAACGACAGCCTCCTCGTTTACATGAACGACGGCGCTGAGAACGGTGGCAGCCAGAACTACATCAACTTCAACGGCCGCCTTCTCGACGGCACCACCACCAGCGGCAACATCACCTTCTACGGTGACGACGCTGGCGGTGCCAACGACAACACCAGCGGTAGAACCTACAACTACGCCGTGCTCAAGGCCGACAACAGCGGATGGACAGGTGATGTCCGTATCAGCGCCAACACCGGCTACGACCAGGATCAGACCACCATTCTTCGCCTGGAAAACACCAAGGCGCTTACCGCTGCCAACGATGTGGACATGGGATACAATTCCATCCTGCAGACCGGCGGCGGCGCCCGCACCATCGGCTCTCTGAGCACCAATGGCGGCGTCGGCCCCTACATCGGCGACACCGGCGCGATGGGTGGCAGCACCAATGGCAGCACCGAAATCATTGAAAACGCCGCCGCCACCGAAGGCACGCTGACCATTACTCAAAGCACACCGGCCTCCACGGAAGTGTTGTGGGACGCCAAATTCCGTGACGGCACTATGAACAGTCAGTTCTTTGCTCCAGGTGCCAGCCCTACGGCCTCCGCTGCATTGAATGTGGTCAAAGCAGGCGATGGCTGGGCCACGATGACCTTGGACAACGACCACACTGGCACGACGACGGTAGCCGCCGGCATCCTGCAGGTGGGGCGCAATAATGTGGGGGATACGGGAGCCGTTAATGCTGCTGGATTCTCATCCGCTGCTGGCACCACCGTCGCTGGGACCGGCCAGATTCAAGGTGCCGCGACCATTCTTGGCCAACTTAGCCCTGGCGACGAAGCCGGGGCATCCATGGGGACGCTGACCTTTGTCTCCTCGGCCACCTTTGGCGCCACCTCGGACATCACTCTCCAAGCCCAACGTTCCAGCTACACCGCCATGAATACGGTCGGTTACGATACTGCGGGCTACAGCACATGGATCAATGGCATCACCACTGATCCGACTTACAGTCACCTCCTCAATGATCCGGTGACCGGCGCTCAGCACGATCAGATCCTTGTTGGTGGTGCATTGACCATTGTTACAGGCTCCAAAATCACCCTCGTTAACAACGGCTACAATGCCACCGCAGGGGATGTGTTCAAACTCCTCGACTGGAACGGCGCTAACCTGACCTACAATGTCGGCGGGGTCCTCTACAACGGCAGCTACCTGCGCACCGGTGCAGAGACCGGCACAGATCTTGACCTGTTTGAACTCGGGTCCGGATTCCGGTGGGACGTGAGCCTGTTCGATACGCAGGGCATCATCGTTGTAGTTGTGCCTGAGCCTGGTCGCCTGCTGCTGCTTATGTTTGGCCTGCTGGGCCTGGGCATGCGCCGTCGCCGCCGCAATGTCTGAAATTTTGCCGGCGCACTCATTCGCCCCGGTGCTGGCTGGCTGGAATAATGCCAGCCAGCGCCATGGGGTCTCTTGAGGTGTTCAGCAGAGATCTGTCACGGCATGAAAAACATGGCATGAGAATAGATGCCGGAAAGCCAGCTCTGCCATGGGGATCAACACCAATGGACGCCGCTGTAAAATCAGAGGCTGGCAGCTCTTAAAGAACTGCAAATTCAGCAGTCCAATTGGCTCCAGGAAATCGCTTGCGCTCAGTTCGCTTTCTGCCCTTCCGCCCATCGAATGGCGAAATAAGCCAGTTCGCCCGTCTCATTCATCCCCAGTTTTGCACGAATGTTCATTTTGTGAACATCCACGGTTTTGGTGCTGATTCGCAGCGCCTCCGCGATCTGACCTGTGTTCTTCCCTTGGCCGATCAGCACGAAGACTTCAAACTCACGGTCGCTCAGCTCTGAGATGGAATCCTTGGATTCGGCGGCATTGCCGGAGGAAAAAGCTTTCAGGATTTCCTCGGACATTTCCTCGCTGACCGCTATGCCGCCGCTCGCCACACGGTGCAGTGCTTGTTCCAGCACCTTTTGCGGGGCGCTCTTCATCACATAGCCGCGTGCTCCTGCCTTGAGGGCGCGTTGCGCATAGAGCTTCTCATCATGCATGGAAATGGCAATCATGGGCAGCTTCGGGCGCAGCAGGCGAAGATCCTTGATGAGTTCAAGCCCTGAGCGGTCTGGCAGCGAAATATCCACGACGAGTACATCCGGTGTGTCCTCGTCCACTTTGCGCACCGCCTCAGAGGCGTCTCCGGCCATCCAGGCAAAAGCCAGATCTGCGGCATTTTCAATGAAGAGCCGCCATCCCTCACGCATCATGGTGTGGTCATCCACGATGGCAATTCGTATGGCGGCTTGTGTGGGATTGGCTTTCATGGGTGCGAGGTTCTCGTGGGCAACCGCCCGTTTTTGTATCATGGATTCTTTAGCGGAATCCGCACAATGGCAATCGAGAAATCCCGTTCGCCTTTTTCAATGGTTCTCTCCAGTGTTGCAGAGAGTGTACGCAGCCGCTGGCCCATGAGATGCAGGCCCATGCCATGCCCGTCCGATGCGGTGCGTTCTGTAAATGGAGTTCCATCATGAATAACGCTCAACACCACATTGGCATCTTCCATTCTTACGGTGATGGTGATGACATCCGGCTTGGAATGCTTGCAGGCGTTGATGACCAGTTCCTGCGCAATCCGGAAGAGCAGTTCCTGGGAGCTCCCGGTGAGTGATGGGCTCAAATCGGAATAGTCGAGCGAGCACCGCACCATGTATGACTTCTCGGCAAACCCCAGCACATTCTCCAGCGCATCTTTCAATCCATGATTCTCGATGCCCACAGGAGCAAGCCCCCACGCCATGCTGCGCGCGATCACGGTCGATTCTGAGAGCTCTTCAGCCACCTGCCCGGCGAGGGCGGCTATCTTGCCATCTTTTTCATGGATCATCCCTTGCACGACCCCTGCTTTCATTTTGATCGCTGAGAGTCTTTGACAGAGATCATCATGCAAGTCTCTGCCGATCTTCCTGCGCTCCTGTTCTGCGGCTTCGAGCACCATGTTTTCCGCCGTCCTGAGCTTGGTCAAAGCCCCGGCAAATTCCACTGAGATCATGGAGAGCTCATCATGCCCCTCCAATGTCATCGGGAGGCCGTTCGTGGAGCTGGCGGCTCGCAAAATTTCCACCACCCGGCGCACCCTGCGCGTGATGAGTTCATCGAGGGCGAACCAGAGCAGCAGGCATGATGCCAGCAGCACCCCGGCCTGCCGCAAAGACTCCTGCCAGGCTTCCTCATTTACCTCGACCAGCGCCATGGTGGCATCGTAGCGAATCAAGATCGCAGCGCGGCTGTTGGATTCGTAAGTTTCAAAGAAAGGAACCATCACCACCAGGCTGGTTTTTTCAGCGTTCCATTCAAATGTAGGCGCCATCGTTTCCAGCACAGAAGCGTGCCGCTGCCATTCTGCTGCCAGCGGTGTTTTCAGGACGTCCATCCGCTTCCATTGCATGTGGGTGGAACAGCTGACGATTCCCTCCTTGTTGCATACAAGGCCCAGATCCACGTCGGCAGAAAGGGACACGTAGGCCATCTCGAGTTCGGCGGCACGCTCCTGCTGCTTGCGGGACAGGTGCTGCAGCAGGCCGGCCAGGCGGCTGCCTGTTTCAGTAGCCTCCTGCTCCAGGCGTACGAGCCGACGGTCTTTCAGCCAATGCTGATTTCTCCAGTTGTTGAGCAGAATCATCAGAAGACCAAACGACAACACACTCAGTGTGATGCGGCTTTGGATGGAGTGAAACAGTTTCAAGGAAGCGCCTCCTTTGTAAAGCTGTCATCGATCCATGCACCGCCCGCCGGCTTGGACAAGATGATGCCGGCGCGGATCATCTGCTCCTCCATTTGCAGCGCCAGTTGCGGGAGTTGTTTCAGCTTTTCCACGTTTTCAGTTTTGTTCAGCCGTCGCAGACGCCCGAGGCATGATGAAAGCTCGGCAGCGTCCAGATTCTCACGTCGCAGGACGGCATCCATTCCCAGGAAGGGTTTGCCTGCCCATATCGTCTCCGCCATTTTTTCCTGAACTTGAAGCAAAGACACCAGCTCTTCACGGGAGGAGCTGCAGGCCCGCTCAGACGCCACCAGCAGATATATGATAGGCACCTTGAGCTGGGTTGAGTCATAAAGGCTGTGAGTGCCGTTGTGAGTCAGCTTGGTCAGCCACGGATCCGTGACTACCACAGCCTCCACCTGCCCGGCCTGCATGGCTGGTTCCATCTCCGACTGAAACATGGGCACCATTTCGACTTCTGTCATCGTCATGCCCACGCTTTCCAGCGCATTCGCCAGAAGGTAGGAGCCGGCGCTGCGCTCTACTCCTACTCGCTTGCCCTTGAGGTCCTGCAGCCGTTGGATCTGAGGGCGCGCCAGAACCGCATCCGCTCCTGCAGACTGGCTCAGCACCTTGAGCACCTTCAGCTTTTGCCCCGCCTCACGCATTCGCAGCGCACTGTCCAAGGTCACCACCGCCACATCTGCGGCACCACTGCCAAATGCCCGGACCACGGCGGATGACCAGGTGATTTCAATGATTTGAAAGCGGTTCGGTGGCAGGAATTGCAGGTCGCCCGCCACCAGCAGCGGCTCGGCGGCCGGCCACACGCCAGGGACGATCCGAAGGCGGCTTTTTTTCTCGTGATGCGGGCGAAATGCGGCCGCAAGCAGCAGAATGGCCAGCAGAAGGGGCAGGAAGCGTTGCAGCAATGCCATGAGTTCTTTCATCCTGTCAGAATGCAACAACCAGACGCATCATGTCCACTTTTGCTTGCACCAGAGTTTTCATTTCTTTTCTGGCCACGGCGAGAGCCTCCGCTAAGCTGAATGCATGGCTAAAGATATTCCAATCGTCTCGCGTCGTCATTTTCTGACTGCCAGCGCCGCCGCGCTTGGTTTTCCCACCATCATTCCCGCCACGGCTCTCGGCAAAGGCGGACGCCCCGCGCCTTCGGAGCGCATCACCGTCGGTGCCATTGGCTGGGGGACGATTGCAGGTGACTGGACGCCCTCCTTCCTCAACAACGCCAAGTGCCAGGTCATCGCCGTGGCTGATCCCATGAAGGAGTACGGCCACTACGGCTACGATGGCAAAAGGACCGGTGGGCGTGAAGCCGGCAAAAAGATCATCGACGCGCATTACTCCCAGTCGGCAAACAAACCGGTCAAGGCCTGTGCCGCCTATTCGGACTTTCGCGAAATGATGGAGAAGGAAGACCTCGATGCCGTGCAGGTTTCCACTCCAGACCACTGGCATGCCTACCTGGCCATCTATGCCGCGCGCAAAGGCAAACATATCTACGGCCAGAAACCGCTGGCCCTCAACATCGCCGAAGGCCGCCGCATGAGCGATGAAGTCGCCAAGGCTGGCGTCACCTGGCAGACGGGCAGCCAGCAGCGCAGTGATCAATACTTCCGTCTTGCCTGCGAGATGACGCAGAATGGCCGCATCGGCAAACTCAAGCGCGTGCGCGTCGGCCTGCCCGGAGGCCACTCCAACTGGAATGGCATGGCAGACCAGATCAATCCAGCACCGCTGCCGCCCGACTTCGATTACGAGATGTGGCTCGGCCCTGCCGAACATATGGACTACCGTCCAGCCTTGCTGCCGCTCAACTGGCGTCACAACTTCAATTTCTCCGGTGGCATGATCACGGACTTCGGCGCGCATCACATCGACATCGCCCAGTGGGGCATGGGCACCCAGCTCAGCGGCCCCGTCGAGTTGCGCAATGTCTCCGGCACGATGGACAAGGCGGCGCTCTACAACACGGCCTCCGAGTTTGCCTTTGAGTGCGTGTATGAAAACGGCCTGGTCATGCAGGTGGCCAGTCCGACGCACAAACTCATGCCTGAAGTGGAGGCCGCGCTGGCCACGCCGAATGCCAAAAAGCCCTTCGACCATGTGGGGGTTCTGTTTGAAGGTGATGACGGCAAATGGATCTACGTCAACCGCGGCAAGATCACCGCCGGCAGCCCTGACATTCTGCGCGAGAAGACCCGACCTGAGGAAATTCATCTCTACGAGAGCAAGGACCACACAGACAACTTCCTCTCCTGCATCTACGATGGCAAACCGACGGCGACTCCCATCGAAGTCTCGCACCGCAGCATCACCATCGCGCACCTCGCAAACATTGCCCTGCGCAGCGGCAGCACCGGCTTGAAGTGGGATCCGAAAACGGAGACCATTGCAGACAATGCCGCTGCTTCCAGTCTGCTGTCCAAGGAATGGCGCAAGCCGTGGGTGCTTTGATTCAGCGTCTTCTAACACCATCGCATGCCAAAACATTCCCTGACATCGCACTGGTGCAGCGTCCTCCTCCTGACGATCTTCGTGGTACTTGGGAGCGTCGCTCCCATTGGAATGCGGGCGCAGGATACGATCAAGATCGGCCCGCTCCAGCCCTTGCAGACACTACCCTCTCTGGGGCCGGCAGCTCCGGTCGCGCCGCAGATGAAAGGCCCGCTGCCCCAGCCTGCCCCTCAGGCAGGAGTTCCGGCAGCAGCTCCGGCAGCCACTTCACCCGAGGTTACACCGCCTGCAGTCCCGTCTGCCGCCGCGCCGCCGCCATTGCCTACCAGCAGCACAGTCACCATCACAGCGCCGATTGCCCAGGCGTATCTCTACATCGAGCCCTACCAGACGCGCTTTGAAGTGCTCTTTGATGCGGCCACCGTGCTGGCCTGGCTGGCACCTGAGGCTGCACTGCCGGCGGCGCTCCCGGCCGACCAGCAGAAGCAAATTGTCGACACCATGGCATCGCGTGCCTCGGACTGGTGCTCGTTAAGCGTCGGCGATCAGGCGCTGCAAGTGCCGATGCCCTTGGTGGCGGTGATCAAGGGCTTGCCCGGGAATACTCTGCCCTTGAAAGAGGGGGAAGAAGTGGCCCTGAATCAGGCGCTCGTCGGATTCATGTGGGAGTTTGCCACACCTCCGGGGCCGGATGAAATGAATGTCACTTGGAAAGGCTGGATCAAAGGCACCACCAAGCTGCCGGTGCGTGTCTTCTTTGGCCCCTTGAGCGAGACCGGGGAAATACACTCAACGATCAAAACATTCCGCTGGCGCAATCAGGGCCGCATGCCGCGCCCGGCCCCGCTTGTGGCTGTGCCACAGATTCCATTACCGCAGCCATTTCGCCTGCCGCTGGGCGGCATCCTCTGGCTCGTTGCCGGCCTCGCCTTTTACATCTACCTCAAGGTCAAAGATCACAAGCTTCCGGGGGGCAGTCTGCCGTACTTTTTCGTCTGGCTGCTGGGTGGGGTGCTCATGAGCCAGCTGCTCGTGCTGCCCATTTATACCGGACCTGCCGCTCAGGCCATTACCCAGGTTGCTCAGGCGCAGAAGATCGTCTCTCCGCTGCTGCGGAATGTCTATCGTGCTTTCGATCATCACGCCGAGTCAGACGTTTATGACGTTTTGGCCCGCAGTGTGGATGGCGAGCTTCTGCGCAAACTTTATCTCGAAACCATCCAGGCCCTTACATTGGACGGTCGTGAAGGCACCCGTGTCACCATTGCCGAATTCTCCGCCACGGTGGACAAAGTGGAGGCCAATCCCAAGGGCGCAGGCTTCATTGCGGATTGCAACTGGATGGCCCGTGGCATCGTCGGCCACTGGGGCCACAGCCATCCACGCGTCAATATTTACAACGCACGCATCACCATCATCCCGGTGAAGGATGAATGGAAGCTCACCGGCCTCGAAGTTCAGGAAGTTCGGCGGCTGTAGGCGGGTAATTTCGTTTTATGCCAGTCTGTCTGCAATGAGACGCCTCATTGGTAACGTATGACTCCCATCATGCGCCAGTTGCTTCTCCTCCTTGCCATCCCCGTTTTCGCCGCAGATCTCCCTCCGGATAAAGGCAGTATCATCCCCGAAAGTGGCAAACGCCCCGGCGTCATCACTGGCAAGGCGTCCCTCCCTTTGCCGAAGCACGATCTTCCTGACGGCTACACCCTCGAAGTCGCCGCCGCCTCCCCGCTCGTCACCCATCCCATCATGGGCTGCCTCGATGACAAGGGACGTCTCTTTGTGGGCGATGCTGTTGGTGTGAACTGGAACAAGGCGCAGCTCGAAGCGAATCCGCCAAACCGCGTCCTCCTGCTCGAAGACACCGACAAGGACGGCACCTTCGACAAGAGCACCGTCTTTGCCGACAAGATGACCTTTCCGCAAGGCGCCTGCTGGTTGAACGGCAGCCTTTACGTCGGCTCACCACCCGGCATCTGGAAGCTGACCGACACTGACAATGATGGCGTCGCCGACCAGCGTGAAATGATCGTCGGCGGCTTCGACTACACCGGCAACGCCGCCGACATCCACGGCCCCTTCCTGCATCCCAATGGCCGCCTCTACTGGTGCCATGGCCGCAAAGGTCACAAGGTCGCGCAGAAGGACGGCACGATGGTGGATGAATCACTCGCCTGCGGCATCTGGAGCTGCAAACCCGACGGCAGCGACGTCGCCTGGCACTCCCTCGGCTGCGGTGACAATCCCGTTGAAGTCGATTTCACTCGTGATGGCGACATCATTGGCGTGCAGAACCTCTACTACAGCCAGCCTCGTGGCGACACCATCATCCACTGGCTCTATGGCGGTATCTATGAACGCAGCGATCAGCTTAAAGCCATCGCCCATCTGCCGCGCACCCTCGAAACCATGCCCGTCATGTACAACTTTGGCCACGTCGCCGTCAGCGGCTGCTGTTTCTGGAAAAACTATCAGGCCAGTAACCAAAGCGCTCAGCAGTTCATGGTCACCCACTTCAACACCCAGCGCCTCGTCCGCATGGAGCTCACCCCCAGCGGCAGCACGTACAAGGCCGTCGAAAACGAGTTCCTTCGCCTCCACAATCCCGACATCCACCTCACCGATGTCATGGAAGACCCGCGCGACGGCTCCCTCCTTCTCTTTGACACAGGCGGCTGGTTCCGCATCGGCTGCCCTGCCAGCCTCATGGCCAAGTCAGATCTGCTGGGGGCTGTGTATCGGATCAAGCCGAAGAAGCCGCAGCTCGCCATTCAGAGCACGAATGAGTCCTTCCACAAAAGTGATCTCCAATCGCAAATCGTAGCGTTGAAGTCGAATGATGAGCACGCACGGCGTCAGGCCTTGGAATGGACAGCGAAAAATCTGCCGCAGGAAGGTGAGGTCATGAGCGTGCTGGGACAGTTGCTGGATCAGGAGCTCGATCCATCATCAGAGCACCTTTTAATTTACGCGCTTCGTCAAATGAAGCCCCCCTTTCACAGTGGTCCTGCCTCGGACCGATATATGAGCCGTTGGCTGTTGGTTGAATTGGCCCGTCACGGTTCCGAAAAGAGCTTTGCCAGCATTGTCGAAAACTCGCTTTCTCGTCTTGTTCCTGAAATGTCCCCCCCTCTGGCTGATGCAATCCGGAGATCGCTCGAAGTGATGCCAGATGGCGACCAAATAGCAGCTGCGGCTTTCACGGAATGGCTCAAAGCATCCGACATCACACAAGGAAGAGTGGCATTCATCAAACAGGTCATTTCCGGACACCTCGCGAAGCCATCCGCGCAGTCGCTCATGACAGCCATGCTCGGACATGGCTTGGTGGATGTCCGCATGGCGGCTTTGAGCATCCTCGCCGCCCAAACCTCGGGCATTACCAACGAGGCCTGGCTTCCCCCTCTCGACAAGCTCCTTGCCGAATCTCCCACACCACTCGTTTTCGACGCCATCAAGAGACTGAAGACCCCGCACTTCGACGCCGCGCTCCAAACCATCGCCAACGACACCAAGCGTCCGCTTGCCATTCGTCTCAAGGCCCTCGACTCCGCCAAGTCCGTCAAGCTCACTGGCGAAACGTTCACGATGGTCAAGGGTGTGCTCGCGGATGCCGCCTCTTCTTCCGCCGCCAAGATTCAGGCCGCAAGCATGATCGCCAGCGCGCCTCTGGCAAAACCACAGCTTATCGAGCTCGCACCGCTCTTTGCCACCTTGGGCCCCGTCGAGCTCAAATCGCTGCTCGGCATCGTCCGCAAAACGAAAGACTCCGAAGTCGGCAGCACTTTCGCACGTGAAATTGCGAAAAATCCTGTCATCGCCAGCCAGCAGGAAAGCGCTTACCGCACCGCGTTTAGCGATCTGCCGCCGGAGATTTTTGAAACCGTCATCCTGCCAGCGTGCAACGCCGCCGTAGCCGCCTCCGAAGCCAAGAAGCGCCAGCTCGGCCCGTTGGCAGAGAAGGTCATCGCCAGCGGCAATGCCGCGAATGGAAAAAAGAACTTCGAGATGGGGAAGGGGACTTGCATCGCCTGCCACAAGATCGGCTCGGCCGGTCGCCCCATCGGTCCTGATCTCTCCCACATCGGCGCCATCCGCACCGAGCGTGATCTGCTCGAAAGCATTCTCTTTCCCAGCAACACGCTCGCCCGCGATTACGAAGCGCACGTCATTGAGACGAGCGATGGTCAGCAGACTTTAGGCGTGATCAAATCCCACACCGCCGAAGGCCTGCTCGTCATCGACATTGCCGGCCAGGAAAAGACCATCGCGCACCAGACCATCGCGGGAGACACCACCCTGATCACCAGCCTCATGCCGCAGGGCCTCGATCAAACCATGCCCGAAGCCGATCTCCTCGACCTCGTCGCCTGGCTGCGAAGCCTGAAATAAAAACACTACTCCGCCAGCAGCATCTGCTTCGCCGCCTGCAGGTGCTTCTTTTGTTCCGGCGGCAGTTCGGGATACTTCAGTTTCATGCTCTTCATCTCGGCCAGGATCGCGGCGCTGACGATGAGACGCATGTTCTTCTTGTCATCCGCAGGGATGACATACCAGGGGCAGTCTTCAGTGGCGGTGACGCGGATGGCATCTTCATAGGCCTCCATGTATTCCTTCCAGTGGCCGCGCTCGCCCACGTCGCCTTCTTCAAATTTCCAGTTCTTGCTGGGAGTGTTGATGCGGTCGAGAAAGCGCTTCTTCTGCTCGTCCTTGGACACGTTGAGGAAGAATTTGAGGATCAAGATGCCGTTGCGGTGGCAGTAGGCCTCGTAGTTGCGGATGTCTTTGAGCCGGTCCGCGAAAAGCTTGTCAATGTTCTTCGTCGTTTGCGCGGGCAGGCGCTGCACCTTGGTCACGATCTCGGGATGCACCCGGCAGACGAGAACCTCCTCATAGTAGCTGCGGTTGAAAATGCCGATACGTCCGCGTGGCGGCATCACACGGGTGGTGCGCCACATGAAGTCATGGTCCAGTTCGGCCGATGTGGGGCGCTTAAAGGCATGCACCTCCACGCCCTGCGTGTTCACACCGCTCATCACGTGCTTGATCGTGCTGTCCTTGCCGGCGGCGTCCATTGCCTGAAACACCAGCAGCAACGCCTGCCGGTCCTGCGCATACATCTTCTGCTGCAGGTCGTCGATCTCCGTGCGGAACTCGGCGATGAGAGACTCATAGTGCGCATCGTCCTTGTACAGATCCTTCACCTTCGTCTTCGCTTTCTTGATGCGAAACGGTTTGCCATCGGGCACGCGGAAATCATCGAGGTCGAGTTTGAGTTTCATGAGGTCAGAAAAGTAGATGGCAGGAATTAACAGCAATGCCACCCAATGAACAGAAGGAACTAAGAGGTTGGGGCAATGAGCATGCCGTCTTTGCGATATTGCCTCCGGTTTGACCGCAGCCGCCGTGCCCTCTTCAGGATGTCCGAGCAATGTGGGCACAAAAAAAGGGCGGGGATGAACCCGCCCTTTTAAATTGGTCTTTTCCCTGAGCCGAATTACGCGGCGGTGACAGGAGCCTCGGGAGCGCCGGGGGCCTTTGGCAGGGTGAAGCGATAACGGATCTTGCCACGCTTGGCGGAAGCACGGGCTTTGCGCTTGGTGCGTTCTTTGGGAGTCTCATGCGCACGCAGGCGGCGGACTTCTTCGAGGATGCCGTCCATTTCGAGGCGGGTCTTGAGACGTTTGAGAGCGCGGTCAACGGGCTCGCCTTTACGGATCTGAATTTCGGTCATAAACGGGTCTGGGTGGTTTGGGAAAAGGGCAGGGAAAGTAGGGGAATGATGGCGGGCGTCAAATGGAATGTGACCTCAAGCGACGAGAGTCTGCTCGCGGTCCGGGCCGATCCCGACGAGGCTGACGCGAGCGCCGGTCAGTTCTTCGAGGCGTTTGAGGTAGGCTTTGGCCAGCGGAGGGAGGTCGGCGAAGTTCCGGATGCCGCTGAGGTCCTGCTTCCAGCCCTGGTGGGTTTCATAGACAGGAACGCAGGCTGCCAGGTCAGCGGCGGTGCTCGGCGGGTAGTGGATGGTCTTGCCGCGCAGGGTGTAGGCGGTGCAGATCTGGATGGTGTCCAGACCATCCAGGCCGTCGAGGTTGGTGATGGCGAGTTCATCCGCACCGTTGATCATGACGGCGTAGCGCACGAGGACGGAGTCCAGCCAGCCGCAGCGGCGGGCGCGGCCGGTGGTGGCGCCGAATTCACGGCCCATGTTGTGCAGCATGTCGCCGATGGCGTCGTTTTCGGTGACGAAGGGGCCGCTGCCGACGCGGGTGGTGTAGGCTTTGCCCACGGCCACGACCTTGTCGATCATGCGTGGAGGAACGCCGGAACCGGTGCAGGCACCGCCGGAGGTGGTGTTGGACGAAGTGACGAAGGGATAGGTGCCGTGGTCGATGTCGAGATAGGTGCCCTGGGCTCCTTCAAAGAGCAGATTCTTGCCTGCTTTGATCGCCTCGTGGAGATACACCGTGGTGTTGGTGATGTGCGGGGCCAGCGTTTTGGCGGCTTCGAGCATTTCCTTCACGGTTTCTTCGACGGGGACGAGTTCGACTCCGAGTTCCGCGAAGGTGGCATTGTGACGGGCAAGGCGGTCGCGGAGTTCCTCTTCGAAGATCTCCGGCTGCGTCATCAAGATGGTGCGCAGGCCGTCGCGTTCGACTTTGTCAGCATAGGCGGGGCCGATGCCGCGACCGGTGGTGCCGATCTTTTTGTCGCCACGCTTGGCTTCACGTGCCTTGTCCAGGCCGCGGTGGTAGGGCATCACCAGGTGGGCGGTTTCGCTGATGAGGAGATTTTCCGGGGTGATGGTGACACCCTGGCCGCGCAGTTTGGCCATTTCGGCGAGCAGACCGGTGGGGTCCATGACGACGCCGTTGCCGATGACGCAGATCTTATCTTTCCAGAGAATGCCGGAAGGGATCAGGTGCAGAATGTACTTGGTGCCGTTGCTGATGACGGTGTGGCCGGCGTTGTTGCCACCGGCGGCGCGGACGACGACGTCCGTGTTCTCAGTGAGGTAATCAACGATTTTACCTTTTCCTTCGTCGCCCCACTGGGCACCGACAATGATTGTATTAGACATGGATTCTTTTCTTGGGATGGCGGCATGGGGAAGCCGCAAAGGGGTTGTTTTTCATGACGCGCAGACCGTACCATGGCAGCCGGAAGGACCGCTGGAGTGCTCCGTACGGGAGCCAGGTTCGCAAGCGCGTGCTATTTTGGCAGTCTCAGGCTCCCATTTGATTGGCGAAATAAATGGCGGCACCGCAGGCCAGTATGCCAGCTACTCCGAGCAGGGTCACCAGAGCTCCGCCGGGATTTTTTTGCTTCACCTTCGGGCCAAAGCCGGTGCGCAGACGACCATTGTAGGGGAGGCTCCCATACCCGCTGGAGGGAGTGGAAACTGTGGCGGTCGGGGCGGAATAGGCTTCTTCTTCGCCATCGCCGAGGAAAACGCAGTTCACATTGCCAAGCTGAAACGCACCTCCTGGGGTAAGATTGACGGTTTCGACGCGGGAACCGCCGATTTTGGTGCCATTGGTGGAACCAAGGTCGGTGAGCGTCCAGCTGCTGCCGTCGAAGGTGAACTCACCATGATGACTGGACACAGAATCGTCAGCGATGATGAGCTGGTTGTCATCAGCACGTCCCACGGACATGCGTTCGGCGTCGAGTTCGAGGGCGCCAGAGGCACCGTCAGGAGTGGTGAATTGAATACGTGGCATAACAGTGCAGTTCTAGCAGGCCGGGGCTGGGGTGGCAAGAGGGATTCACGGCGGGTCGCTGCGAGCTTGCGCGGGCGGGCGTTCTTGCTAGGAAGGCTGGCAACCATCCCCGCCACCCTCGTGACCCAAATTTTTGAAATCCTCGGTAAATTCGACACTGAAAGCGACTGCCACAAGCTGCTCTACGCTCCCCACCCGCTGCCGCTGAAATATCGCGAAGGTCGGGTGTACAAGATCGAGTTCGAAGGGGATGAGGCGGCGCTGAAGGCTTTTGTGGACAAGGTTTTGATCGATTCCATCAGCCAGGAGGCCCGCATCGGCGGCCAGCCTGCGTTTGAAAAAGCCGCCTTTGTGCTGGAATACGGAATGAAAGGTGCGGCGCTGGATCTGGAAAAAGAAATGATCCTCAATTATTACCGCAGCATTCAGAATCCGGGTTTTGAGATCAAAAAGCTCACCCTGCGGACCCGCATCTATGTCTTTGGAGAAGGTGCGGAGCCGGCTCAGTTCGTGCGTGACATTGTCAATCCTGCCATCCACACGCACGAGGTTCTCAAGGCTGCCTGAGCATAACCTTCACGGCTTTCGATAGCAGGCCTGCATGAGTGGCGTTTGTGGTTGCTCCATGAACCCGACCACTTCCAACCCACGTCTTCTGTCCCTCGATGCTTTTCGAGGGTTCATCATGCTGCTGATGGCCTCCGGGGGCTTTGGCATAGCGCAGATGGCGGCGGCGCATCCAGGCTCTGTCTGGGAGTTCATCAAACCGCAGTTCGCGCATCAGGACTGGCAGGGCTGCTCCTTGTGGGATCTGATCCAGCCGAGCTTCATGTTCATGGTGGGCATGGCGGTACCGTTTTCGTATGCGAAGAGGCGTGAGCACGGGCAGTCGTTTTTTGGCATGGCCTGGCATGCGCTCTCACGCTCCATCCTGCTGGTGGCGCTGGGGGTGATGCTGGCCACGCGGTCGGGAGACAAGCATACGGTGTTTCTCTTTACCAATGTGCTGGCGCAGATCGGCCTCGGCTATTTCGTGCTGTTTCTCCTGTCACGCATGGGGTGGGAATACATCTTGTCCGGCATCATTCTGATCCTGGCGGGGTATACCTGGTTCTTCGTCAATCATCCACTGCCGACGCCGCAGGAACTCGCCGCCATCGCGGGCATGAAGGATTCGGCGCATGGAATCCTGCCAGGTTTTGCCGGGCATTGGAACATCCACACCAATGCCGCTGCCGCCTTTGACCGCTGGTGGCTCAATCTCCTGCCGCAGGCAAAGCCCTACCAGTATACCAATGGGGGCTATCAAACGCTCAACTTCATCCCTGCACTTGCCACGATGCTCGGTGGCGCTCTCACGGGTGGCTTCCTGATGAACAGCCGGAAAACGGACAAAGGCAGGTGCGCCACACTGCTGATCACAGGCATTCTGCTGGTGGTGGCAGGCACGGCGCTTGATTTCAAAATCCTGCCCGTGGTGGGTGCGCAGCTCGATCAATACACGCTGCTGCCAGTGGTGAAGCGCATCTGGACACCCTCCTGGGCTATACTGAGCGGTGGCTGGGTGCTCATCCTGCTTTCGATCTTTTACTGGCTGGTGGAGATCCTCGGCATGAGGCGGCTGGTTTTCCCGCTGGTGGTCGTGGGCATGAACAGCATTGTGATTTATCTGCTGCACAGCCTGTGTGCGGGGTGGATCAACGAGAATCTGCATAAGCACCTGCCGGAGACGGCTTTCCCGGCGTACTGGACACCGGTCATTGAGCGTTGCGGAGTGCTTTTTGTGCTTTGGCTGATCTGCTGGTGGCTGTATAAACAGAAGGCCTTTATCAAACTGTGATCCCCCGATTTTTCCTCCTCGCCGTCTTCACCTGTCTCGTCGCCTGCCAGAGCAAGCAGGCCGCCACCATACCTGAATCGAACTCAGAGGAAGAGGCGCGTTATCACAAAGTCGGTCTCATCACGCTGCCAGACCTGCAGCATGCCAGTGCCTGGGAGAAACTCATTCACGTGGACATGGGGGTGCCCGCGAGCAAGATCGACGTGCAGGCGGGTCCGGGCTTTACCACCGTGACCATTCGAGACCTCAAGAACCGGGCGGATATCGAGGGCGTTGCGCAGGAGTTGCGTGCGATTGCAGAGAAGAAGCCGGACAAGTTTGGCGTGACGAAGGTGGAGGTTCGGCTCAACAGCGCCCCTGCCACGATCAACCCGTTTGTGCTGCCCACGGAGTCCGCTCCGGCCACGCCTAATCCAGGCTCGGTTCTCCCAACGCTTTCATTACCGCCGTTCCGCATCGACGGCCGCTGAGAAGCGCGCCGTTGATCGAGACCTGCTCACACCAGTCGCCGCAGCGGTACAGGCCGGGCTGGATCACACTGGCAAGCGGGCCTTCACCAAGACGCAGCTGCCTGCTTTCCGGCTGCGCATGACGAATCTGGTAGGTGCGCAGGTGCCGCCATTTGGAGACGACGGCCTCTCCGAACCATCTGCGCATTTGTTCGCGCACGACCTGCTCCAATTCGGTGCTGGATGGAGCGCCTATGATGGAAGCGGAGATGAGATGCTGTCCCGGCGGCGCATAGTGTGGAGAGACGCGCGAGAGTGCGAGAACACTGTTGACCGGACCTCGGCCATCCCCATCCAGATGCAGGATGGCATCCCCTGGCGGCAGGTCATCCGTGGCAAAATACATGCAGGTGGTGGAGCGGCTGGGAAGGAGGGTGGTGTTTTCCACAGGAGGTAAGAGCCGATGAGCCACCTCTTCACTGACCGCGACAATCACATGGTCTGCATGCAGCACTTCTCCGGTGTCCAAGGTGACCTCACCAGCCCGCACGGCGGCCACCGGAGCATTCAGGCGCAGGCTTCCCGGTGGCAGGGCCAGCGCAAGCTGATTCGGGATCGCCTGCATACCACGTGCTGGCACCGCGCTGCCCGCACGGTCAAACATGGCAAATAAAAACAGCATCATGCGTGCGCTGGTGCGCAGATCTTTTTCCAGAAAGACCCCGCCAAAAAACGGGCGGAAGAAGCGGTCGATCATGTTTTCAGAGAAGCCAAAGTCGCGCAGGTAATCCTCTGTTTCCATTTCTGGGAGCTCGGCCGGGGGGGCGCGCAGGCCGAAGACCTCCTTGCGCAGCAGCAGCGTGGTCCATTTGTCACGCAGGGAGACAATGGATTCGTTGAAGTTTTTCAGAGCTGTGAGCGGATGAGCCAGAGGGTCCGCCAGGCGGTGGAAACGATTCTTGACGAAGACATCCGCCCCACGGTAGATCGGTCGCAGGTCGAGAGCCTCATAGTCCAGCACTCGCCTGGCCTCAGGGTAGGCCGGCAGGAAGATTTGAAAGCCGCGGTCGAGCTGGAAGCCATCCACCACATCCGTGCGCACCCGGCCGCCAACGGCGTTGGATGCCTCCAAAATGGTGAAGGGACGACCTGCCGCCGCCAGCACACGGGCACATGCCAGCCCCGCAAGGCCGGCGCCGATGATTACTATTTTGGGCTGTGCTTCACTCATTCATCCTTAATCAGTCCTGCTCTCACCTTGGACATACCTTTTGGCTTTGCAAGCACGGGAGGCATGGCAAGCATGGGGCATGCCAGCCCCCCGCATCCTCATTCTCGGCGCCACCGGTGGCTTGGGCCGCGCCTTGCACCGCCACTTTGCCGCCCGTTTTGAAACCCTGTCATGGGGGCGTGATGATCTAAATTTTGAGCGGCCAGACACCATCGCCGCGGCGCTGGCATCACAGAAATTCGATGTGCTGCTCAATGCCGCAGGGATGACCAGCCCGGATGTTTGTGAAGTCGAACCGGAGCGCGCATTCCTGGCCAATGCGGTGGCACCGCAGATTCTTGCTGAATGCTGTGAGCTGCGTGGAGCACGCATGATCCATTTCAGCACCGACTATGTGTTCAGCGGGAAGGAGCGTGACCTGTGGTTTGAGGCAGATGAGACGGTCCCGGCAAACATTTACGGCCGCACCAAGCTTGCCGGAGAGCAGGCGGTGCTGAAGGCATCTCCCGGCGCTCTCGTGGCACGTGTTTCGTGGCTGTTTGGTCCGCACAAACCCAGCCATCCTGACAGCATCATTCAGCGTGCGCTGCAGACTGACGACCTGAGTGCCGTGGCAGATAAAATTTCGGTGCCGACGAGCAACGCTGACATCTGTGGCTGGATCGAACAATTGATAGTCCGGCATCCGACAACCAGCGGCGTGCTGCATCTGTGCAACAGCGGCGTCGCTTCATGGCATTCCTGGGCTGAGGCCGCGCTTACCATTGCCGCCCGGCTGGAGGTGCCGGTCAAAACGACAATCGTGAAGCCCATCGAGCTTGCCAGCCTGACGCAGCTCAAGGCGCCACGCCCCCTCATGACGGTGATGAGCAATGCGAAATTGCAAAGCCTGCTGGGCAGTGAGATTCGCAACTGGTTCGATGCGCTGGAAGAGTATTTGGTGCAGAAGTATCAGCCCCAATGACTCCCGCCTCTGCCATGACCCGCTGCGACATCCTTCATGAGGATCGTTTCCTCATTGTGGTGAACAAGCCACATGGCGTGCTCTCGCACCCGAACCCGAAGGCGGGCAAACCGCAGATGGCGGCGTTTGAAGGCAGTTATGATCATGACCGGCGCTGTTTCAAAACGGCGGCTGGTATGGTATGGCTGCTGCATCGTCTTGATCAGGACACCTCGGGTGTCTTGCTGGGGGCCAAGGATGAAAAAACAGCCGCCGCCTGCCGTGCGGCCTTTGAGGCGGAGTTGGTGCGAAAAAAATACCTCGCCCTGTGCAGTGGCAGCGCTGCCAAGCCTGAAGGCGTGTGGCTGGACCACCTGATCACAGCCCACGCCAAACACCAAGTGCGCACGACGGTGCGCCATGGAGCACGTCCGAATGCCGAGGCGAAATTCCGGGTGCTGGAGGCGAATGCGCTCAATCGCGTGGTCCTGCTCGAAGTTGAACTGATCACCGGCAAGACGCATCAGATCCGCGTGCAGGCGGCTTCAAGGCAGCTTCCGCTGGTGGGTGATGATGTGTATGGCTCGTTTGATCTGAACCGCAAACTGCGCAAAACCATTCTGGCCAAACGGCTCTTCCTGCATGCTCATGAACTGAGCCTGAAGCATCCCGCATCGGGTCAGCAGCTCACCATTAAAGCACCGCTGCCACCAGATTTGCTGGCCGTGCTGGAGGCAGCGGGCATGAAGGCTGCAAAGTAAATGGAGGCTCACCTATCTGAGCTAGGTTCGACAACCCAGATGTCGTCCGGATGGCGCAAAATACCAGCTGCAAGATCGCGGTGAACCAAGCACGGAGAATTCGGTGGTAGGCGACGAGCGCGGAAGTAAACAGTGAAACACGAGATGCAAATGCAATAACTGCCCCAAGCGCCGGGATCGGAAAGCATCAGGTGGTCGCAGCAGCAGCATTTCTTCCAATGATGATTGTCGCGGAAAAGAAAGTCACCTTCGCTGACTCGCGGGGCTTCCAACGAGTCAGCATAAAACATTTCGTGACAGGTCGAATCGAGGCAAATGGCGCCGCTCACATTGCCCATGTTGCAGACGATACATTCCGGAAACCAGCCTTCGTATCCTTGATGACTCATGGTGCGGGAGTTTCGACTAACATTTCGGAACAGGCGACGGCGAGCGGGAAGCGTCGCTGACACGACAGATGCCATACGAGCCGCTGCCTGCATCCGTTTTGTTCGCCCCCGTTAGTTTGTGGTGTTTGGCCAATCTTCAATGTGACTTCGGGTGGTGAGTCAAAGGGTTGGGGTGAGAGGACGACTAATCTCCGTCGCTTGCATTAGGATGCCCCTCCTCTGAGCTGGTGCTATGCCGCCTGCTTGAGCAGGAAGTACTCGATGCCATCGACAAGAGCCTTCCAGCTCGCGTCGATGATGTTGCAGCTCACTCCGACGGTGCCCCAGGTGGCGTTGCCATCCGTGCTGGTGATGAGCACACGTGTCTTCGCCGCCGTGCCGGTGCCGCCGTCGATGATGCGCACCTTGTAGTCTGCCAGGCGCATGTCCTTGAGCGCCGGGAAGAAGGGCAGGAGGGCTTTGCGCAGTGCGTTGTCCAGCGCATTCACCGGGCCGTCGCCTTCATCCACGGTGTAAACACGGCTGTCGCCGACTTCGAGCTTGATGGTGGCTTCACAGGTTTCAAAACCATGCTCACCGCCGTGGAAGCGGTGCGTGGAGTGATACTCGATCAGGTTAAACACCGGCTGATGCTGGCCGAGCTGCTTGCGGATGAGCATCTCGAAGGAAGCCTCGGCAGCTTCGAATTCGTAGCCTTCGCTTTCGAGACGCTTCACCTCGGTGAGGATGGTCTGAACCCGGGCATCGCCCTTGGCAAATTTGAAGCCCATGCCTTCGGCTTTCACCAGCACGTTGGACTGGCCGGACATGTCTGAGATGGTGATGATGCGCTGGTTGCCGACGAGCGTGGGATCCACGTGCTCGTAGGTGCGGGCCAGTTTCTGCACCGCGTGTACATGAAGGCCGCCTTTGTGTGTGAACGCAGCCACGCCCACATAGGGGGCGCGGATGTCATGCGGCACGTTGGCGAGTTCATCCACGAAGTTGGCGAGCTCGCGCAGGCGGGTGAGGTCGATGCCGAGCGAGATGCCCATCTTGATCTGCAGGTTGGGCATGATGGTGGTGAGGTTGCAGTTTCCCACGCGCTCGCCGTAGCCATTGATGGTGCCCTGCACCTGGCAGGCTCCGGCGCGCACGGCTGCTAGTGCGTTGGCCACGCCGACACCGCCGTCGTTGTGCGTGTGGATGCCCACGGGCCGTCCCAGATGGGCGATGACTTTGCGTGTCGTGTCCTCAACGAACTCTGGTAGCGCGCCGCCGTTGGTTTCACAGAGCACGATGAGATCTGCTCCGGCATCCTGAGCTGCCTTGATGGTTTTGAGCGAGTATTCCGGGTCTTCCTTGAAGCTGTCGAAGAAATGCTCCGCGTCATAGAGCACTTCGCGGCCATGCTTTTTCAAGTAGGCCACCGTGTCGGAGATCATGGCGAGGTTCTCTTCCAGGCTGACTTGGAAAACTTCAGTGACGTGCAGCGCCCAAGTCTTGCCGACGATTGTCACGGCAGGTGTTTTGGCATCGAGCAGCATTTTGACCTGTGGATCGTCCTCGACCTTCATTTTGCCACGGCGGGTCATGCCAAAGGCGGTGATCTTCGCGGTCTTCCAGTGGCGCTTGGAGGCCTCTTCGAAAAAGGCGGCGTCTTTGGGATTGGAGCCGGGCCAGCCGCCTTCGATGTAGTGCACGCCGAATTCGTCGAGCTTTTCCGCGACGCGGATCTTGTCGAGCGTGCTGAAGGAGATGCCGGTGCCCTGCGTGCCGTCACGCAAGGTGGTGTCATAGATGGTAACTGGAGACATGTGGGGAGGGGAAATGAAGAGATGGAAGGTGGGTGCAACGAGAAAACTGGCCGGGGTGGCGGTTGCCATGAGGTCCGGAACGCCGAATGCCGGGGGCGCTTTAAGCGCAGGCATGCATGAAAACGGACTCTCCCGGCGGCGTCAGGCGCGGATGAGTCCGAAACTAATTCGGGTGGTTAGGCGAATGTCAGGGCGGTTTCCCATGAGCAGCGCGAGGTTTACGCCGGGGGAGCCCTGCTGGCAAAGGGAAGTTTTCACCTGCCAGGGGCCATTGGCCCGCCTGAAGCCTGCATGTGCGGGAGTGGGGCTTATTTGCCCAGCATGCCCTCGAGACCTGACTGGATGGCAGGCTTGGCGTTGCGTAGTGAGGGCTGCTCCCAGCCATTTGCGGGCAATACCTTGCCTTCGAGAGCGGGGCGCACCTCAAGGTGTCTGCGGATCAGCATGTCGGCCATGGTGGCATCGTCATGCTCAGCCATGCGTGCCAGCGGGATGTCACTCAGGTCCAGTTTGGGAATAAAAGGCTTCTCAGGAACGACGGGGGCCGCGGTAAGCTCCACACCGGTCTTTTGAGCAGGATGCGAAAGCAGCCAGAGGCTCATGGCGCAAACGGAAGCCGCCGCCGCCACCATGCCCCATTTGGGCACCAGAAGATTGCTCCACCAGGTGGTGGCACGCTCCCAGAACAATTCCAAGGACGACTGCTGCAGCATTTCAGCGCGCTGCCTCTGATGAAACTGCTGGAGAAACTTTTCGGTGAACCCTTCCTCAGGTTGTTCGAACCGCTTCAATCGAATCAACCGCTGGATGTCTTCAAACTCACTCATGGCGTGCTGTGGATTGTTGTTTCTTTTCGTTGATGAGGGGCGTTATTACTTAACGAAGTCCTCAAGATAAGTTTGCAGCAGGCGATGTGCATAAAACAAACGTGATCTGACAGTCCCTTCCGAGACTCCAAGTATCTTGCTGATTTCGGCATGCTGGAGACCTTGGACGTCGTACAAAGTCACCACCGTGCGATGGTCTTCTGACAGCTTCATCATGGCTGCGTTCAACCTTTTTTGCAGCTCGTGGATGTTGACCTCGCGCAGCGTGCCCGAGTTGGCCGTGGTGACGCGAATGAATTCGGGGTCGTTCTCGATGCCCGTATCTACATCGTCAAGACTGACTTTATGATGCCTCCCTCGCTTCTTAAGAAAGTTCAAAGTCATGTTCACCGCGATGGAATAGATCCATGTGTAAAATGAAGACTTGCCCATGAAGCGCTTGATGGAGCGGTAAGCTTTGGCAAACACATCCTGCAGCAAGTCGGCGGTGTCCTCGCGGTTCGAGGTCATGTTATAAATCAAACCATAGAGCTTGGGTGTGTATTTCCGGACGAGGTCATCAAAGGCACGCGTGTCACCCGCCTGAGCTTTGTCCACCAGGATGCGATCCTCAGCAGAACTGCTGTTTGGAGCGGGCGGGTTCAGCGAAGCGATGGGGGTCGCTGCGGCGCTGAGTGATGATTCTTCCATTAAAGTAAGAGAAACACTCGTTGACTCAAGAGACAAGCATTTCTTATGGACGCATAAATATCAATTATTTTTGAACGCTCCACAGGTGATCGACACAAATCTGCGACCACGTTTCAAGCTGGTCGCGCATGGCATGCAGCTCCGCCAGAGTGTGAAAGCGCAGGTCCTGGATGGCGTCTTCATTGGACTGCACATCGTCGCTGCTGAGGTCAAAGAAATGCACCACTCCGAGGTGCACGCTGCCGACTTCCGTCGCGTCGTCGTTGATCAGGCCGATGACCTTCTGCGTGTGTGTGCCGCCGATCACCAGCTCCTCGGCCATCTCACGCTCGACGCCGTTGTAGTACATCGTTTCTCCGAGGCCATCCTGTGCGGTGTCCACCGGATTGATGTGGCCGCCGATGCCGATGGAGCGCTTCGCCACGAGGCGCTTCTCTCCCGAACTGCCGCCGCGTGTGTAGCTCAGATAGCGGCCTTCGTGATGAAAGATGGCATAGGGGATGAGCTGCTTGTGGGAGGGGTCTTTTTCAGCCGCAGGGCGCTCCATGAAGTGATTGGCTCCCGGGGCCAGCATCGCGTGCAAGTAGCGCGTGGCATCGGCTTGAAAGCCTTGAAAACTGCCGAGTTGATCGAAGAGCTGACGGGTGATGACGAGAACGTGTTCCATGTGAAGACCGGCAGAATGGATGGCGGTGCGGGGTGCGCAACCAATCAATCCAGCAACCACACATCGGCGGCATCCCCCGCCTGCATATTTTGCCCGGCTTCCAGCCGCAGCAGTGCATTCGAACGGCTCAGGGACAGCAGGGCATGGCTCTGCTGCAGGCCGAAGGGCATGAACTGACCTTGGGTGAGCGTGCCACGCAGATAGTGGGGCCTGTCACCCGGATTCGAGAGCGCAGTCCCGGTGGTGGCGGGGATCAGGCGTGGCTTGAGATGGGATTGCGCTGCGCCCATCATTTTTAGCAGAGCCGGACGTACAAACAGCAGGTAGGTTACGAAGGAAGACACCGGGTTTCCCGGCAGGCCGAAGAAATGGGTGTGTGCGTCTTGGGCAAAGAGAAACGGCTTGCCCGGCTTCACCTTCACTCGCCAGAGGCCGGGCTCGATGCCGAGCGCTTTGAGAGCGGGCTTGATCTGATCATGATCACCGACGGAAACACCGCCGCTGATCAATACGACATCATGGGCCTGCATCAGTTCACGCAGTGTCTCGGTGGTGCTTTGCAGATCATCCCGGCAGTGGGCCAGGGTACTGGTGCGAATGCCCAGCTGCGCCAGCATGCCACGAAGCATGAGGCCGTTGGTATTGTAAATCTGTCCAGCCTGCAGCGGGCCGGAACCGGGCGTCACCAGTTCATCGCCCGTGCTCAGCACCGCCACACGCGGCAGAGAATGCACGGAGATTTGATCAAGCCCCTGAGAGGCCAGCAAGGCCATGCGGCCGGGGGTGATCTGCTCTCCCGCGCGCAGCACGAACTGGCCCTGGCAAAGATCTGCTCCAGCGCGCCGGATGTTTTCTCCTGCGGTGACGGGATCGGTGCAAATGATGGCATCTCCTTCACGCCGCACATCCTCCTGCATAATCACGGCATCGGCTCCAGCAGGAACCGGCGCACCGGTGAAAATACGAATGGCACCGCCGCTTTGGAGACGCAGTCCATCATCCAGTCCGGCTGCCTGTTCGCCCGTCACCCTCAGTGGCTGGGCGGTCGTGCTCTCAGCGGCGACAATGGCATAGCCATCCATCGCGGATTGATCAAAGGCCGGAATCGGTACTGTGGCTGTCGCATCCTGCGCGGCATAACGATCCAGCGCATTCATTAATGTCGCTTGTTCGGCCGGCAGGGGCGTCACCGCCGCCAGCACACGTGCGAGTGCCTCGCTTTCGGAGATCATCGGATCACAGGCGGTAGTTTGCTCAGATCCGCCTCAGGCTCTTTTTCGGGCGGTGGGGCAGGGGCCAACGGAGCCTGCCGCAGGGGCGGCGGCGCAGCCTGTGCTGGAGCCGGAGATGGAACGAAGGTTGGCTGGACTGGTGCCATCGGCTGAAATGGAGCATCCAGCGGAGGGATCACATCGGCCTTCATCACCGGAGCCAAAGGCACGATGGCACCCGATGCGGTGGTCGTGGTGGGCGGTGGCGGTGCATCGCGCTTGATCTGATAGATCACTAGATCGCGCAGCTGCGGGGTGCCCTGCGTGATGTCCGCCGTGATGTAGTTGCCTTTGCGTTCCGGTGTCACCTTGAGCTTCGCATCCGTGCCGTTGATGCCCTGGGAGATGATCTCGGTACCCGCCGGAATGTCCACCCGGTGCTCGCAATTGATGAGCACGTAGTTCTGCTCCGGGTTCACCAGCTCGATCACGCCAATCACCTTGGCCTCGCCAACTCGCTTGTCCTCGGGCGATTTCTTCGAGGATCCAAACTTTTTGGCAAGATAGCTGCAACTGGACAGCCCCAGCAGCAAAAGAAGGCATAGGTGGCGCAGAAACTTCATGCCCTATTGATGCCGCATCGGCGGCTGGCTGTCCAGCGGCTACCCAAACATGCCCGGTTTCGACCTCAGTCGGGAAGCGGAAGCTTCGTGTCACCCATGGCAGCAAAGAATGCGAGGATACCCCAGCAAATTTTCTGACCTGGAGACAAGCGGGGCTTGTCGTCAAAACCAGTCACTTTTTTCGCCTCGCCAAGGAGGACGCCGTGTTCCCAATGGCGCACAGGTTGTTTGGGAACAAAGACGCGTTTGCCATCTCGTTTGTCCGTAAACCAGGTTCCATCATGGTCGGTTCGCGGTTGTGTGGCGCCATAGCCAGCCGGGACATAGGTCGGCGGATTGCTGGCGACTTGGTGCCATATCTTGAGGCTGTTCCAAGCAGCATCCGGCTTCGAGCGGGTGGCGCACGAAGTGGCAAGCAGGGAGCACACCAGCAAACACAGCCCCCGCGCAAAGAATGGCGGAGGGCAGGCTGCGTTCATGGCGCTGGTTTTTAGATGATGCCCAGCTTCTTCAGCGTGGCGCTCAGCTCCGCGACCTTGTCGGGCTCCATGCCGGTCATCGGCAGGCGCAGCTCGTCGGTGCAGTAGCCAGCCAGCGCCATCGCGGTTTTGATCGGGATGGGGTTGGTGGACAGCTTCAGGAAGGCGGCGAAGAGAGGGTAGTACTTGGTGTGGATCTTCAACGCGGAGACGTAGTCGCCCTTGAGGGCCAGCTGCACCATCTCGCTGATCTGCTTTGGAATGATGTTTCCCGCCACGCTGACAATCCCGACGCCGCCCACGGACATGAAGGGCAGGGTGAGGCCGTCGTCGCCGGACATGATTTCGAAGTCAGCCGGAAGGATCTGCTTCATCTGGCTGACGCGCTCGGGATTGCCGCCGGCTTCCTTGATGGAGCGGATGTTGGGGCAGTTTTCCGCGAGACGGACGAGCACATCCAGGCCGATCTCAATGCCGCAGCGTCCGGGGATGCTGTAAAGCATGAGGGGGAGCTTGGTGTTGTCCGCGATGGCTTTGAAATGCTGATACAGGCCTTCCGGGGTCGGCTTGTTATAATACGGCGCGACCTGCAGGGATGCGGTGGCACCTGCTGCTTCGGCTTCCTGCGTGAGCTCGATGGCCTCGCGGGTGGAATTAGATCCCGTGCCTGCCATCACCACGCCACGGCCTTTGGAAAACTCGACGGTCAGCTTCACCACGCGGGTGTGCTCTTCGTGATCCAGCGTGGGGGACTCCCCGGTGGTGCCGCAAGGCACAACGCCTGTCACACCATTGTCGAACTGGAAGTCGATGATCGATTTGAGGGCGGCTTCATCGACTTGGCCGTTGCGAAAGGGGGTGACGATAGCGGTGTGGGTTCCTGCGAACATAAGGGGATGGGAAGAATACAGTGTTTCGGACTGAAAACTGAGAATTGAAAACTGAAAATTGGAAATTTAGGGGACGGCGGCGACCTGAGCGGAGGCGCTTTCAGCTCTCAATCCCTGGGGCTCCGGGTGTTTGTCTGGTCAGATGGTGACGCTCCCCGTGAACACAAAGTCCGCCGGGCCAAACAGGGTCACATTGGTGTACTCGCTCTTGTCCGGCTCTTCGAAGCCGACTTTGAGGGTGTCGCCGCCTTTGACGAGGACGCTGATGGGGCTGGGCTCGCCGGTGAGCTCGTGGTAAATCAGGGCGCAGGCGACCATGCCGGTGCCGCAGGCGAGGGTTTCGTCCTCCACGCCGCGCTCATAGGTGCGGATGGCGATGCTGCCGGGGGCGATGACCTTGGCGAAGTTCGCATTGGTACCCTTGGGCTTGAAGGCTTCGTGGTAGCGCAAGGATGCGCCCCACTCACGCACGGGCACGGCTTCCAGATCATCCACCATCACCACGGCGTGCGGCACGCCGGTGTTCACACTGTGCACGGTCAGCCCGGCCCCGGAGACTTCGAGGTGCTGGGAGAGCTTGAGGTTGTGCGGGGCGCTCATGTTAATGCGCACGTGACCGGCTTCAAACTCGGCAGAGATGATGCCGGCGAGGGTCTCAAAGCGGATCTTGGTGAGCTTGTCGCCGTGAAGATGATTCACAAAGCGGCCAAAGCAGCGCGCGCCATTGCCGCACATTTCGGCCTCGCCACCGTCGGCGTTGTAGTAGCGCATCTTGAAGTCGCCGTCTGCCGTGGCGGGCTCCACGCAGAGGAGGCCATCGGCCCCGATGCCACGATGGCGGTCGCAGAGCTTTTCGATCTGCTCTTTGGTCAGCGCGATGGAAAGGTCGCGATTGTCCAGCATGACGAAGTCATTGCCGGCGCCGTTCATTTTGGTGAATGAGAGAGTCATAGGAGGAAAATCAGAGGGCTTTGACGGCGTCCACGAGGGGCTTCACGAAGGCTTCCACCTTCGCGGCGCAATCCGGGGACGAACCGTTTTGTTCAATCAACTTTACGATGGCGCTGCCGACCACGACGCCATCGGCTTTACTGGCGATCTCGGCGGCTTGGGCGGGATTAGACACGCCGAAGCCCACGCAGACCGGCACGTCCGTGGCCGCTTGGATGATGGCCACCTGCTCGGCGATGCCCGAGGCGATCTCCACCTGCGCGCCCGTGACGCCGAGGCGGCTTACATAATAGACGAAGCCTTCTGCGCTTTTCGCAATGCTGGTGATGCGTTCGGTCGAGGATGTCGGGGCGATGAGCTGGATGTGGCGCAGTTCCGGCGTGGGCTTGAGCTCCGCATTCTGCGCGACCTCATCCGGCGGCAGGTCCAGCACCAGCACGCCGTCGGCTCCGGCGGCAGCCGCGTCGATGTGGAATCGCTCATAGCCGTAGGTGTAGACGGGGTTGAGATAGGTGAAGAGCACCAGCGGCACCTGGGACTGCGTACGCAGCTTCTTGATCATTTCCAACACCTTGGGCGTGCTGGCACCGGCCTTCAATGCACGGTCCGCCGCCATCTGATTCACCACGCCATCCGCCAGCGGGTCGGAGAAGGGCACACCCAGCTCCACGACATCTGCACCCGCACGTTCCAGGGCCAGAACGATGTCGATGGTGGCGTCCAGTGTGGGATCACCCGCGCAGACATAGGCTACGAATGCCTTCTTCTTCTGAGTGCGAAGCTGGGCAAAACGGGCGTCGAGACGGTTGGTGGGGGCTGACATGGGGCGTGGTGTTTAGCATGCAATTCCGGTGTTGTCGAATGTCGGAATGCAGTCGGTCCGAGTTGAGAGCTGGATAGGTGGCAGTGCCCGGAGTTGGAAAAATTGACATGCAAAAAATGTGCTGTTACTTGAATAGTGGTTAAGAAATTTCATTATTCCCTGTGCGCGATGAATGCGCTGACTATGAACTTCAGGTCTTGAATCTTCAGAGACTAGAGAAATATGATTACAGCAGCCAAGCGTTGGATTTTAGTCACACTTTTTCTCACGGTAGTTGTTAACAGCCTGAATGCTCGCGAGTGGAAAAGTGCCGATGGAACAAAGACTTTTCACGGGCAGCTCATTTCATACAGCCCGCCGGATGTCACGGTGAGTTTGAAAGATGGAACTCGCATGAAGTTTAATGAAAGGCTGCTCAGCAAGCAGGACAAACGGTATTGTTACCTTGCGAATCGAGTTCTAAGCAACTCGTATCCGAACATCCCGTTCAAGGTGCTTCAAGTTTTGGATTACGGCATGCTTGTCAATGAGCAGCCAGCTCAAAACCCCTATTACACAAACGAATTCATGATGATCTGGGGGGATTTCAAAAATGACATCGCTGACAATGAAACATACAATGGAGACATTTACTGGGCTGGATCATACACTTACAAGGATGGAAAAGGATATGAGCGAACGATACGCAGTTTTGCACCCACTTTAGACGAGGCAGTCGCCATTTGGGAATACCGGTTGTCTCCTTCTGACGAAAACTCGGGGAAAAGACGCACGCCAAAGCTCACCAAGGAGAGTCTTTCATCGAGCGGCACTGCATTTGCCGTTACGAGCAACGGGCACGTTGTGACCAATGCTCACGTTGTTGACGGGGCTCAAAAAATCTCTGTGCGCGTGGGGGATGTGTTTGTTGCTGCCAAGCTTGTTGCCATCGATCACCAAAATGACCTCGCTGTTCTCAAGGTGGATGCAGCAACGATTCCGATCAAAATCGGTGCGGGTGATTCTGTAAAACTGGGGGACGATATCGCTGTCGGGGGCTTCCCGAATCCTGAAATTCAGGGGACGAGCATCAAGCTGACACGTGGGGTGATCAGCGGGATGAAAGGCATGCAGGATGATATTCGGCATTATCAAATCGATGCGGCCATTCAACCGGGTAATTCAGGCGGTCCGCTGTTAAGCATGAGCCAGTCTGTGGTGGGGGTGGTCAATGCCCGTCTCAATGACACTTCTGTGGCGCTCGCCACTGGTTCCCTGCCACAAAATGTCAATTATGCCATCAAGGTTGATTATCTCATGCCTCTGCTTCGAAGTGTCGAAGGCTTGACCGAGCAGGTGTCCAAAGAGACATATGCTTCTGATCTTTCTATCGGTCAATGTCTTGAACGGTCGGCATATTTGGTCGTATGCAAGCTGGAATCAGAGTGAGGATAATGGGGCATTGATCCGTGTCATTATCGAATGCCCGGAATCTACATCGCCGCCCTCCTGACCAGTCTTGTTGCCATCGCGGGTTTTGGCGCGCTCATCTACAAGCTGCCCAAACCTGCCAATGGCTGGCTGCTGCTGGGGGCGATCATGATCTGCCTGCCGCTGAAGCCGCTGGCCTTTTACTGGGTGCGCCTGCCGTTGGATCATTGGATTGCCGGACATCTGGCGAGGACATCTTTTGCCTATCAGTTCATGGCGTCACTGTATGCGCCGCTGACGGAGGAGTCTGCGAAGCTGCTGGTGCTGCTGATTCCAGCGATCTTGCGTGCCATACGGCCTGAGAACTTCACCCGCAATGCCCTCGGCATCGGGCTCGCCTTTGCGCTGGGGGAGATGTGGTTCATCGCGGAGCGTATCTCCCACCAGCCAGCTTTGGCGAAGCTGCCGTTTTATCAGTTTGGCGGATACGTAAGCGAGCGGCTGATGACGTGTGTGTTTCACAGCGCCTTTGTGGCCATCACGCTCTCGCGTCTGCGCCGGGGCTGGTTGTTGGGGCTTGGCGGAGCCATGGCGGCACACTGGGCGGCGAACTTTCCCATCAGCCTCATGACCTGGAATGTGGGAGGTCTGGGCCGTGCGATTTGGGAGGTGATTGTGGCTGGTGGCTCTTTTGATCGGAGCATTGACCTGGCTTGTTTACCTCATCTTTGGAAAGGTTCTGCCCCTGCGCTTGATGTACGGCATCCGGCACTGTCCGGAGTGCGCCTACGACTTCGAGCCTTCCATGCTGGCCATCAATTTCGGCGATGAAAGGTATGAGCGTTGTCCGCATTGCCGCAAATGGCTCTGGACCAAGATGAGTGCCGCCAAGCAAATAGCGCCACTCGACCCTCCGGGCTGATGTGACGCGTTTGCTATCGAGCACTCCAAGCGCTCAAAGGAACCTAGTTCTTGAAATGGTGGGTCACGAACTCCACCAGTTTCTCATCACTCATCGGATTGGAGGTGCTTTGGGAGACGGCCGTCTTTTTGAACTGGGGCGTTTCGGAGAGGTGGTGAACGAACTGTTCCTGAATGGTGCCGCTGCCGGTGATATGAATCTCATCTGCGTTCACCAGATGGTGGTCGATCTCTTTGAAGAATTTGTGAATCAGGGTGATTTCGAGATGGTTCGCCGCATTCTCACTCGAGTTGGAGCCGGGACCGGGATTTTTAGCATGACCGAGTACGGTGAAGACAGCGGCGGCGGGATCGTAACCGATGATGGTGGCGTGGTGAGTGTCCATCCAGATTCCGAAGCGCTTTTTGATTTTGTCTGACATAGGAGCTCACTGACGGGCGCATGGCACGGATAGCAAGGACTCCGCTGTGGGTAGTACACCCCAGTTGACTGCCACATGAAGGCCAACCCATCCGTGGCCGAATAAAACGGATGCATGCAGCGGCTTGCATGGCATCTCTCCGTATTTAGCCTCAACTTCTTCGGCGGCATCTTCACCACAAATGGACTTCTACTGCGACCAAGTGCTTTCAGGGGTTATCGCCATCAAGCGGATCGCTGAGACTGAACAGGTTCTCGCCTTTCACCACACGCAGCCATACTGGCCCGTACATATCGTCATCATCCCCAAGCGTCATATCTCGTCGCTCGCGGCACTGGAGCCTGGTGACCTTCCCGTCGTTCAGGAGATGATGGTCGTTGCGAGCGATCATTGCCGACGTATCACGGTTGAGCATGGCGGCTGCCGGCTATCCACCAATAGCGGTGATTACCAGAGTGCCAAGCACCTTCATTTTTACATCCATCATGGACCACGACTCAGAGACGAGCATGGAGCACCCATCACTTAGCAATCGGCCGAAATCGCCTAACGAAACAGATGCAGGCAACGGCTCGTGTGGCATCGAGCCATGCCGTCCACGCTTCACGCTCGTCATCGCCTGATCGGAAACGTTGAATTGCTTCACTCACCCCACCTCATCCCCCAGCCGCTTGTCTGGCACGAGGTAGCCCTGCACGTAATCCCGCACCGCTTCGGCCAGTGGGGTGATCTCGGTGCTGAATCCTGAGCCGCGCAGTTTGGTGATGTCGGCGCAGGTGTAGTACTGGTACTTGGACTGCAGGTGCTCGGGCATGTCGATGAACTCGATGTTCGGCTCCTTCCCCAGAGCGGTGAAGATGGCGGTGGCGAGTTCGACCCAGGTGTGGGCTTTGCCGGAGCCGAGGTTGAAGAGGCCGCCGGCGCTCGGGGTTTCGGCGAGGTGGAGGGTCATGCGGATGGCGTCCTTCACATAAAGGAAGTCGCGCATCTGCTCGCCGTCCTTGTAGTCGGGGCGGTGGGATTTGAAGAGCTGGACTTTGCCGGTGGCGAGGATCTGGCCGCAGGCCTTGTGCACGAGGCTGCGCATGTCGGCCTTGTGGTCTTCGTTGGGGCCATAGACGTTGAAGTACTTGAGGCCGACGATGTTCGGCAGCCAGCCTTCGCGCCGGGCGTGGAGGTCGAAGAGGTGCTTCGAGTAGCCGTACATGTTCAGCGGGCGCAGGGCGTGGATGTCGGGCATCTGGTCGTCCATGCCGTGGGCGCCGTCCCCGTAGGTGGCGGCGGAGGAGGCATAGACAAAGCGCGTCTGATTGGCCAGCGACCATTGGCAGAGCTGCTTGGTGAACTCGTAATTGTTCCTCATCAGGTAGTCGGCGTCGCGCTCGGTAGTGGCGGAGCAGGCGCCGAGGTGGAGGACGTGGTCAAAATGGCCGAGCTTGCCGGGGCTGTGCAGCACGGCCTGCAGGAGGTCGTTGCCGTCGATGTAGTCGGCAAACTTGAGCGGGACGAGGTTCTTCCACTTCTCGTCGGTGCTGAGGCGGTCGCAGACGACGATGTTTTCGCAGCCCCGGCGGTTGAGCTCCCAGACGAGGGCGCTGCCGATGAATCCGGCTCCGCCGGTGATGAGGATGCGACTTTCCGTATTTTTCATGAGCCCGTCTGGTAACGGGAAAAACGCCGAGATTCAAGCCGGAGCTTGAGTTTGCCTGGTTCTCCGAAAGTTCCCTTTGAAAATGAACGGCCTAAGCCGCCATGGCCTCGGGCTGCTGGGCGGAATGCATGGGGAGCTGCTCGCGCCAGAGGGCCGGATGCAGGAAGGTGGCCCGCGGGTCACGCTCCCATTCGCCTTCCCAGCCGATCACCGTTTCCATGACCATGGGATGCGGGCACTGGATGGCAGGGTACAGCCACTGCTGATCCGCCACCACGAGCTTGGGAATCAAGGCATTGCCATGATATTCGATTTCCCATCCTAGAAGAAGGGGCTCTTCGTCCGTGAAACCGGCGAGTCCCTTGGGGTGCTCCACCCAGCCGACGAGACCACTGTTATTCAGAGCATCCCAAACTTCGCGCATTTCCAGATCCACACGCACGGCAAAACCTGTGGTCTTGGCGGCATGGCCACCATTGACGGGATCGCGGCTGACGAGGCCAAAGAGAATGCTCGTGGGGCAGTTGTCAGGGACGATATCCACCTGAAATCCAAAGCGGATGGGATGATCCGGCAATAGCAGGCTTCCATAGCTTTGAAGCTGGAAGCCTGAGAATGCGGGATCAGCAGCAGCAGTGGCGATGAGCGATTCCATGGAATTCTAAAAAATTAGGATTAGTTTATTAAAAATGCACTCAGTTATTGAAATTTCAATGTATTTTATTCAAATGCCTTACTTTTGTCACTCAAAATCTTAAAAACTAACTGTCACAAGCGAAGCTGGACGGATGCCACATGCGTTAAAATTTCTGCCAAAGTAGCGGATTCCTTACCGCGACGCTATTGACGAAACTGCTGCGCTTGATACCAAATATACCTCGTGGCACTAGCTTCACCGATTAACTGCGTCGAAACCGACCTGACAGCCGATTTTCGCGATCAATTTCTCCTCACCTACCAGCACATGTTGCTGTCCCGGGTGTTGGAAGAAAAGCTTGGTTCGCTCTATCGGGCGGGCGGTCGTATCGTCGGCGGGGTCTATCTGGGCAAAGGCCAGGAAGCTTTCAGTGCCGCATTGGGCGTGCAATTGCGGAAGGGCCAGGACATCTACGGCCCTCTGATCCGTGACCAAGCCGGTCGCATTGCCTTTGGGGAGCCGATCATCGACTGCGTCCGCACCTACTTGGGGGCGGTTACCGGCCCCATGCGCGGACGGGATGGCAATATTCACCGTGGCCGCCCGAAAGAGGGGCACCTGGCCATGATCAGCCATCTGGGCAGCCTGCTTTCAGTCGTGGCGGGCGGGCTCTTCGCCCGGCGTATGGCCGGAACTTTGGCCGACAGCATCGGGGCCACCAGCATTGGCGATGGCGGCACCTCCACCGGTGCCTTCCATGAAGGTCTGAACATGGCGGCGGTGGAAAAGCTGCCCATCATCGTGAGCATCGCGAACAATCAGTACGCCTATTCCACGCCTAACACACGTCAGTATGCCTGTGAGAATCTGGTGGATCGTGCGGCGGGCTATGGCATCGAAGGCGTGACGGTGGATGCCACGGATCTCGCCTCCTGTTTGAAAGCCTTCCGGGCTGCGGTCGACAGGGCACGCGCGGGTGGCGGACCGCAGATGATCGTGGGCACGCTGCTACGCCTGGCCGGGCATGGCGAGCACGATGACGCCTCCTACATTCCTGATACCAAGCGGCAGGGCCCCTCCGCGCGAGACTGCCTGCAGGTGGCCGAAGACTTCGCCCGTGATCGCGGCTGGATGTCATCCGCCGATCTGCGCGAGCTCAATGAAGAGGTGCGCCGCAACGTCGACCAAACCGTTTCAAAAGTGTCCAAAGAACCAGCTCCTGATCCCTTCAAAGAAAACTGGCAGGCCCTGTCCTGCGCTGAGCTTGTGGAGGGACAGCACGAAGCATGAGCATCACTTACCTCGAAGCCATTCGAGAGGCCCAGTATGAGGCCCTGCGAGACGATCCATCGGTGTTTCTCTATGGGCAGGACATCGCCACCTTCGGCGGCGCGTTCAAAGCCACGAAGAACCTCAGCAAGGAATTTCCGAACCGCGTTTTTGATGCACCCATCAGCGAAGACGCGATGGTCGGCATGGCCATAGGCGCGGCGGTGGAGGGTGCCCGGCCCATCATTGAGATGCAGTTCGCCGATTTCTCCTCCATCGGCTTCAATCAGATCGTCAATCAGGCGGCCACGCTCTACTGGCGCACAAACGTGCCGTGCCCCATCACCATCCGTCTGCCTTCCGGCGGCACGGCTGGCAGCGGCCCGTTTCACAGCCAGTCCATGGAGGCCCTTTACGCGCACTATCCCGGCCTCGTGATCGTCACGCCTGCCACGGTGGAGGATGCTTACTGGATGCTGCTGGACAGCGTGAAGCTGAACGACCCCGTCATCTTCTGCGAGCACAAGTTCCTCTACTACCATCTCAAGGCCGACCAGATCGGCGACCGCGAGCTGCCCATCGGCAAGGCGCGCATCGCACGTCCGGGCCGCCACGCTACCATCGTGACGTACAGCGCCATGGTGCATGAAGCCCTGCGTGCCGCAGAGGAACTGCAGCTCGATGGTTATCAAATCGAAGTCGTCGATCTCCGCTCCGTGAAGCCCATGGACACGGACACTATCCTGGCCTCCGTCGCCCGTACCGGGCGTCTGCTCGCCCTCGGCGAGGCCTTCCCTTGGGGCGGCGTCACGGCGGAAATCATCGCCCGCGTCACCACAGATGGCTTCCATCTGCTGGATGCACCACCCATGCGTCTGAACTCCAAGGACACGCCGATCCCGTATCATCCGAATCTCTGGAAGTCGCATCGTCCCACCACCTCCACCATCGCGGCCGCTCTTCGGCGTTTGCTGCGCAATTAATCAGCCTCCCGTTTTTTCAGCATTCCGTCATGCGCACCATTCCCATCTTGATGCCTCAGCTTGGCGAGTCCATCGCCGAAGCCACCATCATTCGTATTTTGGTCGAGCCCGGTCGTGTGGTTGAGGCGGGCTGTGATCTCTTTGAAGTCGAGACGAACAAGGCCACCATGGCCGTCACCGCGCCATGCGCCGGCACCATTGGCCAGATCGTGGCCACTGCGCAGACCAGCTACGCCGTCGGCTCCACGCTCGCCGCTTTTGAGATCACCTTGGAAAATGCCCAGTCGCTGGGTCTGACGGATGAGCCCAAGCCTGCGGCCTCAACGCAGAGCGCTTCCCGCGCTGGCTCAGAAGAAGTGGAGAACCTCCACTTCAAGATCAGCGACAACGACGTCATCTCCACGCGCCAGCCTACCGTCGAGCCTGTTGTGGGAGGCCTGCCGGTGCCTGCCGGCGCCACGGGTGCCAGCTACATTTCTCCACGCATGCGTGCCCGCATGCTGGAGCTGGGTCTGAACGCCTCCGACCTCGCCGGCGTGCCCGGCACGGGTGCAGGCGGCCGTGTGACCGTCGAAGATTTTGAAGCCTTCCTGCGTGCGCTGGAGCAGCACCGCATGACGCCGGCCTCGCCCATGCGCATCGCCGTGGCGGATTCCATGCGCCGCAGCTGGACGCGCCCGCTCGCCACTGTGGGAAGTCCCATCATGCTGGATGCCATGCTCGCGCATCGTAAAAAGACCGATCCCAAGCCCGGCCCCGCGCTCTACGTCATTCGCGCCCTTGCCTTGGCGCTGGCTGAAAACACCGCGTTCGCAGGACGCTTGGTGGGCAATCGCATCGTACATCCGCTCGCCATCGACATCGGCTTCGCCGTGGAAGTGGATGACGGCGTCATGGTGCCCACCCTGCGTGAAGTGGAAAAGACCCCGCTCGTCAAACTCGTGCCTACGTACAACAAGCTCGTCGAGCAGGCCCGTGCACGCCGTTTACCGAATGATGTGAAGCGTCCCGGCATCGCCACCGTGACCAATTTTGGCACCTTCGGCATCGTGTGGGCCACTCCCATTCCGCTGCCCGAGCAGAATCTCGTTCTGGGCCTTGGTGCCGGCAGCAAAGTGCCGCACTGGAGTGAGGAAGTGAACATGTTCATCCCCGTCACGGAAGCCGAACTGACGCTGAGCTTTGACCATCGCGTGCTCGATGGTGGCGGCGCCGGCCGCCTGCTCAAACGTGTGGCCGAACTGCTGCAGAAACCCGAACTGCTCTGAGGTACGACAGACACTCCTGTCTGTCGGCCAGCGCCCCCGCCAGCTGCCAAGCGTTCCATTCATCCCAACCGCGAACGCCATGCACGACAAACCCACGCTGCGCCAGGCCATGCGGGAACGCCTGCGTGCCATGGACGAAGCTGCTCGCAGTGAGGCGAGTGTGCACATCGCTGCCCACCTCAAGCACCTCGCCGCCACCTGGCCTGCCGGTGTCACCGTGGCGCTCTTTGGAGGTCTCAAGAACGAACCTGATCTCGTGACGCATCTGCTGCCTGCCTTGCACGCACAAGGAGTCCGCACCTGCTTCTTCCAAATCGAACATCAGGCGCTTCAGCCGCGGCAGGTGCGTTCCATGGAGGATCTGCATCGCGGCCAGATGAACGTCTGGGAGCCGAATCCGCAATGTCCGCACATCGACATCGCTGAGCTCGATATCATCCTCGTTCCCGGTCTCGCCTTCACCCATGATGGGAAACGACTTGGGCGTGGTGGTGGCTACTATGACCGCCTGCTGGCTCATCCCCAATGCCGCGCCGAACGCATCGCCGTGGCCTTCGATGTCCAGATTGTGGATCACATCACCGTCGAGTTTCACGATCAGCACATCCATCAAATCATCACGGAATCCGGCTTGATCCAGCCTGCTGCGTCTGATTAGTGAGCATCCGTGGTTGATGGCATTGATTCCAGCCATTCGGCATTCGTCATTTCTCCTCTCATGAAGCTCATTCTCGAAATCGTCAGCTCCGGCACCGCCTATCTGGAGAAACGCAAGATCGACGAAGCCCGGCTGAACATGGAGCATCTGCTGGCCCATGTCCTGGGGTGTCGTCGGCTGGATCTCTACCTGCGCTTCAGCGAGCCCGTGCCGGAGGAGGATCTCGTAATGCTGCGCGAGTTGCTGCGCCGCCGTGGGGAAGGGGAGCCGCTGCAGCACCTGCTCGGCACCGTTGAATTCTGCGGCCATGAATTTGTGAGCGATCACCGCGCCCTGATCCCTCGTCCGGAAACGGAAACGCTGGTGGAACTCGTGCTCAAAAAATGTGCCACCGCACCTGCACGCGTGCTCGACATGGCCACCGGTTCCGGCTGCATCGGGCTCAGCTTGTCCAAAGCCTGGCCGTTCAGCGAAGTCATCCTGGCAGACATCAGCGAAGACGCCCTCGACCTCGCCCGTCTCAATGCCTCGCGCCTCAGTGCCAACGTCAAACTTCTGCGCAGCGACCTCTTCGAAAAGATCACCGGCAGCTTCGACGTCATCGTTGCCAATCTTCCCTACATCCCCAGTGCCGAGATTCCGACACTCAGCGCTGAAGTCAAACGCGACCCCATCCTCGCTCTCGATGGCGGACCTGATGGCCTGCGAATCGTGGAGCGGTTTCTGAATGATGCGCTGCCGCATCTCAACTCAGGGGCGCTCATCGCGCTCGAAGTGGGGCATGATCAGGGGGCGCCGGTAGCGACGCGTTGCACCGAGCTCGGCTATCTGAATGCCAGCACAGCGGCAGATCTGGCGGGGATTCACCGGTTTGTGTTTGCGAATGCACCCACCAATGAGCCTGTGACTCCCGACACCGATCTATAGTTCCCCCATCCCGCCACGCTTGATCCAGGCGTTGAGCGGTTCGAACTGGGAGACGTCGAGAGTGATGCCGCAGCCGAAGGGAGCAGTGTTCACGCTCTGAAGATCCAGCCTGCCATTTTCGATGATCAAAGACGCGAAGCCCTGGGCGTGGCGGTGGTACAATCCGGCATGGGTGGTGAGCGCGGCGTCCTGCGTGGCGGCGGAGTGCATGCTGAGGCCGCGGAAGTAGTGGTGGCCGTTGCGCTCCACGTGGGTGACACCGAGCAGGGCCATGACGCTGAGGTCCTGCAGCAGGGCCACAGGGCCGACGTTGGCGAGGTCTTCGCCGCTGAGGATGGGGCCGCCGAGAATGTGCGGGGTGCGCTTCTTGAGCAGCGCGGCATTGGCGAGACCTTTGACGATGCCTTTGCAGTTCTTGTGGCTGGTGCCGCGATAGCCGAGATCGAGGGCGCGTGGCAGATCGCCGAGGGAGCCGTCGCTTTCGTCAATGATCATGCCGGGGCCTTCGGTCCATGATTGCAGGGTCGCGGCCACATCATCGTTCAGAGCTTGTGAACGATGCAGCGGCTGCTCGATGAGGAGCAAGTTTTGGAACAGCGGTGCCAGTGCGGCATCGGCACTGAGCGTCGCGTAGAATTCGCGGAAGGCGGCGAGGTCGTAGAACTGCTCGTTGCCATCGAGAGTGGCGTGGAAGCCGGAGCTGCAGTTCGCGGTGATGATGCGGGTGATTTCGCGCAGGCGTGGCAGGTCGGTCTCGGGTTTGCCGCAGACTTTGATTTTGAAGTAGCGCAGGCCGTATGCGCGGATGTTTTCCTCCAGCGTGTAGGGCAGGCCATCGTCCAGGGTGCCATCGGCGGCGCTGAGAGGATCGCCGAGGCCGACGGTGTGGCGTGCATTCAGATGCGTCAGAGGTGCAGGTGCGATGACATCCTCCACGCGCATGCCGCGCAGTTCTTCGCGCACGGCACCGAGATCAATGCCGAGCACATCGGAGCGCAGCACGGCGTGCAGGGGCTGGCCCAGCGCTTTGCATAGGCCGTCGAGCACGGAGCGCTCGATCAAACTCACGCCCAAGTTGGCGAGCAGGGAAGGGACCTCTTTGACCTTCGCCCAGTTGCTTTGTTCGGCGTAGAGGTTCTGCCACCAGGCGAAGAAGCCCGTGGGTTTTTCTGCGGCGAGCCGGGCGATGCGTGAGGCGTTCTGAATGACGGCGATCATCTCCGCGAGATCGAGCTCGAAGGGCGTGTCCGGATTCTTGGTGAACCACTTCGGCGGCAGGCCTTCGCTGGCGAGTCCGCTCACGGCTTTGCCATCCACGACCAGATTCGCCGTCACGAAGAGGTGCGGCAGCGCGTTCATGCTGGCGATGCCGTACTTGAACGGGAACCGCGTGTGCATGGGCAGCACGTGGAAGTGGAAGGACTCGAGGGTGAAGGTCATGGAAAGGAAAAGACCTTTCAATGGTCATGCGGTCAAGGAGTCAAGAGGTGGCGAAATCGATCTCGTTTTCCTGTTCATCCTCGATCATGCCGCTCCGCTACCATCGACTGACACCGTTGCGCAGTGAATCCGGCGCTGAGGGCCAGCGCCGCGAGAGTGAAAAAGACTGCTCGTTCCGGCTTACTCCACCAGATACAAAATACGTCCACAAGCTTCACACTGCGTGAGCTTTTCCGACTGCTTCAGGGACTGGATGACCCCGACGACCACCTTCATGTGGCAGCCGCCGCACATGGCGTTTTCCATCGGCACGATGGCGGCATCGCCTTTTTTGGTGAAGATGCGGGTGTAAAGATCAAGGGCATCAGGATCGATCGGTTCGGCCAGTTTGGCGCGTTCGGCGTTGAGATCGTCGAGGCGCTTTTTCACGCCCACACCCCGCTCTTCCAGATTTTTCAGTTCCTCGTTCACGCGGACCTGGGTGGCAGCCAGCTTGGCTTGCGCCTCCTTCAGCTTCTCCTTGGCGGCTTCGAGGGCTTCCATCTGCTCCAGTTCGCCATCTTCCAACTTGGTCACATCGGCCTCGTAGCGTTTGATTTCATGACCGAGGGCGGCGAATTCGTCGTTCTTGCGCGTCTCGAACTGCTGGTCCTGCAGGCGCTTGATGGAGGTCTGGCGCGTCTGGACATCGAGCTGAATGTTTTTGATCTTCACCTCGACTTCCTTCATGGCCAGATTCGCGGCATCCACGGCGGCCTGATCTCCCGCGAGCTGCATTTTGGCCCGGGTTTGCATCGTGGGGATGTCCTTGAGGTCTTTCTGCAGGGCACGAATGCGCTGGTCACGTTCCTGAAGCTGAATGAGTTTCGTGATGTCTTGAAGCATGTGCATGGATGTAAGCCGAAACGGCGAAGGAGCACAAGCTCTCTATTGTCGGGTTCGGTGCGGGTTTTGGCCACTTGCCCCGCGGCGGGGCTGCCTCGAACTTCGAACTGCTTGACCTGACCCTTACCCGGCGAAAAGGTACACCCCTTTTATTTCCTTCACTCCCTCAATCCATTCCCTCGTGAAACCCACTCTTCTCATCCTCGCTGCCGGCATGGGCAGCCGTTACGGCGGCCTCAAACAACTCGATGCGATGGGACCTGCGGGCGAGGTGGTGCTGGATTACTCCGTCTTTGATGCGATCCGCGCCGGCTTCGGCAAGGTGGTGTTCGTCATCCGCCGTGACTTTGAGGAGCTCTTCCGCACCCAGATCGGCTCCAAGTATGCAGGCCGCATCGCCGTGGACTACGCGTTTCAGGATCTGCACGATCTCCCCGCCGGATTCACCGTGCCGGAAGGCCGCTCCAAGCCATGGGGCACCGCGCACGCGCTGCTCGCTGCCGAGAAGGTGGTGAATGAGCCCTTCCTCATGATCAATGCCGATGACTTCTACGGCCAGGACGCCTTCAAAAAGATCGCCGCAGATCTCATCCAGCCTCGTCCGCAGGACGGCAAAAGCCACTGGTCCATGGTGGGTTTCTACCTGAAGAACACCCTCTCCGATCACGGCAGCGTGTCCCGTGGCGTCTGCACCTGCGATGCCAATGGAATGCTGAGCACCGTCTTGGAAATGACCAAGATTTTCAAATGCGACACCGGTGCGGAAAACCGCGAGGTGGAGGGCGCTTACGTCCCGCTCACCGGCAATGAAGTCGTGTCGATGAATTTCTTCGGCTTCACTCCTGACATCTTCGCGCACCTGCGCACCGCCTTCGCCGCCTTCCTTGCCGAGCGCGGCACCGAGCTCAAATCCGAGTGCTACGTGCCCGCTCAGGTCGATGCCCTCATTGCCGCCGGCAAAGCCGATGTGCGTGTCCTCGAAACCACCGGCAAGTGGTTCGGCGTCACCTATCCTGAAGACAAGGCGGAAGTCGTCGCGAGCATCCGCGCGCTGATTGATGCGGGTGAGTACCCGCAGTCGCTCTGGGGCTGAAGCTCTCGCCTAGTTTGGCAGCAACCGCTCCACGCTCCGCATCGTCGCTCCTTCGTGAATCTTGAGCGCATCATGGCCTGCCTGCGCCATGCGCGCTGCTTTGGCTTGATCCTGCAGCAGTGTGCGGCAGGCGGATTCCAGCTCTGCAAAATCCGCGACCTGTTGCGCGCCACCGTGCTTGAGCAGCAGATCCACCAGCGGTGTGAAGTTTTCCATGTGCGGGCCAAAGAGCACCGGCTTCTGCGCCAGCGCGGCTTCGGCGGGATTCTGGCCGCCTTCAGCGAGGAAGCTCTTCCCCACCACCACCAGCGTGGCGAGATGCTGCCACGCGGCGAGTTCGCCCGTGGTGTCGATCAGCAAGACGGGCGCACTGGCATCCACGCGTGAATTGGGCACGCTGCGTAGGGCAGGGGAGATGCCGATGCTTTGCAAATCAGCGCTGATTTCCGCACGCCTTTCGACATGGCGCGGCACGATGAGCAGCGCGAGATTGCGCACCTGTTCGCGCAGACGCAGGAAGACGCGGGCGAGTTCGATCTCCTCTCCCGCATGCGTGCTGGCGGCGAGCAGCGTGGGCTGTGCCTCGGCAATGCCGGCGAGAGCGCGCACCGCATGCAGTTCCTCGATTTTGATGGCTGGCACGACTGCACCTTCAGGATCGTATTTGATGCTGCCGGTGAGATGGATGCGCTCTGCATCGACCCCAAAGCCCTGCCAGCGTGCGACGTCGTCGGCCTCTTGTACAAGGACCTGCTTCAGCATGCGAAAGATCGGCCCGATGAACCAGCTGAACTTGCGGTAGCGGCGCTCGCTGCGCGGAGAAAGCCGTGCATTGACCAGTGAAATGGGAATGCCGAGGCGTGAGGCGGAGGCCGTGAGGTTGGGCCACACTTCCGCCTCGACGAGCACCAGTTGCGTGGGCTGAATGCGCTCCAGTATGAGACGACCAACGCCCGGCAGATCAATGGGACTGTAAATGGCCACCACGCGTCCTGCATGCTGCGTCGCCAGCTCTTCAGCTAACGCATATCCCGTGGGCGTCGTCGTGCTGAGCACGATGCCGAGGTTGGCGTTGGTTTTCAGCAATCGGGTGATGAGCTTCTTTGCCACCCCCACTTCACCCACGCTCACCGCATGCATCCAGAAGCGTTCGCGCTGGGGCAGGGCATTGATGGCGGCCTGGGTCTCACGGGGAAAGAAGCCGAAGCGCTGGGCGAGATCCTGCCAGCGGCCATTGCGGCGGCGCATCTTGCGGATGGCTCCCGGCAGCATCAGCACGAGCCCCAAAGGCAGCGCCAGATTGTAGAGAGTGAGGCTAAGCGCTTTCGATGCCATGCGGAAGTTTGCGCAGCCAGACGATGCGGGTGGAGCCGTAATTGCGATCAGTCAGCACCTCCCAGCCGGGCCAGCTTTTCGTTTCGCGGTTGAAGTGGTGACTTTCCAAAATGAGGTGGCTCTCCGCGTGCAGCAGCGCAGGCAGAGATTCTTCGGCCAGAAGTTTGGCCACGAAGTCGGTGTCCTCATCGCAGTGAGTATAGGGCGGATCGGCGAAGATGAGATCGAACTGCTTGCCGTCTTTTTCCAGCAGCGGCAGCATGCGGAAGACATCGCTGTGGCGCACCGTGGCACCTGTGAGGCGGGTCTTGGCAATGTTCCGGCGGATGACCTCGCAGGCGCCCTTGTTTTCATCCACAAACACCGCCGATACCGCGCCCCGGCTCAGGCATTCCAGGCCGATGGCCCCTGTGCCGGCAAACAAATCCAGCACGTGCGCGCCCTGAACGAGTTCCCCGAGCATCGAGAACACAGCCTGCCGCACCCGATCCTGCGTGGGCCGGGTGACGGTTTTGGGGACTTCGAGAGCGAGCCCTCCTGCACTGCCAGAAATGATACGCACCCAGTTCCTTTAGCGGCGGGCGGAAGGGATGCAAGAAGGGGCTGCAGCGGGAGGGATGGACAATGGAAAAACATCTGATGGCAGGGGCTGTCGAATCGTCGTGTGCTCTGGCTGCTTGCCGGTTCGCCTTTAGCCTAAGCAAAGAATCAGCCAAGCAGCCAAATCAGGCTTCCGCCACACGAGTTTTCTCGACAATAGGCGATTTGGCTATTATTGTTAAAGATGGAAAATATGGAAAAATCTCTTCATTCGCCATTTGGGTTCAACGACAGCGCCCCTGCTCATACCGCGAACCGGAAGCCCAGCACCTTCCCCCTGATTCAGACGGGATCCATCCATCAGCAAGACCTCCAGCTGGCACCCATCAATCCCGATTGGATTCTGGAGGGCAACCCGATTGCCCGGGCCACCACCCTGGCGATCGCAGCGGACAACACACTTTCCTGCGCGGTCTGGGAGTGCCAGGCGGGCAAATTTAAGTGGGTGTTTGGTCTGGATGAGATTGTGCAGATTCTGGAAGGCGAGGTGGTGATCGAAGAACAAAACCCGGGCCGCAAGGTCCACACCCTGCGCGCCGGTGACACGGCCCTGTTTCAGGATGGAATGACCACCCTGTGGACGGTGCCCAAATACGTGAAAAAGTTCGCCATTCACCGTACCATTCCCCGCTCCTTCGTCTGGCGCCTCAAACGCAAAATGCGTCACCTTTTAGGGCTGGTGACAAAGGCTGGCATGGGCTGCTACGGGGCCATGATCCACTTTGAGGCTGCCGTGGAGACGCTGAGCATGGCGTGATTCGTCAAGAGAGCGCGAAGAACCTCGCCTGCCGCATCCGATCCTTCGGTATCCCTTGGTCGTGAGGGCTTTCATTGTCAGGGCAATGAATGGATGGCCTTCAGCGAGAAGTGGTCCACACTCTCCGTGTGCGGTTTCCGCCGGGTGGACACAGCGATTTGACCCGGCTGCCAAACCGTCTATTCTCCCCACATGATTCCGATGGGCGACATCCAGCGCTACTGCGACGGCATTGCTGCTGCATTCAAACCGCAGCGCATCATCCTCTTCGGTTCTTATGCCTATGGCAAACCCACAGAGGAGTCGGATGTGGACGTGATGGTGGTGATGCCAAAGCGGCGCTACCGCCGTGACCTTGACACCCGTGTGCGTCGCAAGGTGCCTGCGGGCTTTCCCGTCGATGTGCTGGTGGAGCCGGATGACAAACTGGCGCGTCGTGTTGCTGACCGGGAAAGTTTCATTTTGGATGTTACTCAACGAGGCAAGATCATGTATGAAGGCAGCCACGAGTGAATGGATCAAAAAGGCCGAGTCGGACTATCAACTGGCCGTGTCACTGATGCGTCGGCGCAAGCCGCCCGTAAGGGATCAAGCCTGCTTCCTCTTTCAGCAGGCGTCTGAAAAATACCTCAAAGCAAGGCTGGAGGAGGCGGGAGCGAATGTTCCCAAGACGCATGATTTGGAGATGCTGATCCAGTTGTTGAGCCCTGTCGAACCGCTGTGGACCTCCCTTGTTTCCTCTGCGCAACAGCTCACGCGTTATGCAGTGAGGTTTCGGTATCCGGGATATGAAGCTACCGCCCAGGAAATGAAAACAGCCCAGAAGGATGCCAAAGCAATCCGACAAGAAGCACGGCTTGCGTTGGGGCTGTAATGGCGCAGTGAGATGGGGACGAAAGACGAAAAACTATCGCCATAGAGGGAGGAGTTTTGTTACCCAGATTAGTGCATCTGGACCGTGAATGGCACATCCTATTGCGAGAAGTGGACGAGTCAGTGAACTGAGAATCGCTGGCAGGTGTGGTCCCAGCGTTTCGATGTAGCGCCGATGCTGCTCAGGTGTCCAAGGGCGATGTTCCGTTTCCGATTTTGAGATGCGTGGTCTCTTCATGGAAAAGATAGGCGGAACTCATGGGGCAAAGTCAAACGAAAATTTGGCTCTTTGTTTTTGAATAGCATTCCGCCATGAAAAAGCAGTCTGCGGCTCACTTCCCATTCTTAAACACATACAGCACCCCGTCATCCGCTCCAAACAGCACGTAGTTCCCGGCAACTGCCGCTGACGTCTTCACCGGGGCACCGATTTCGTTGTGCCACACCTCTTTCCCTGTCTTGAGGTCGAGGGCGTAAATGTACCCATCATCGCAGCCGAAGAGGGCCACTTTCCCTGCGCAAATCACGGCGCTGCTGTCGATGCGATCACGTGCGCGAAATTCCCAGAGCTGCGCGCCGGTGACGCGGTCGATGGCATGGAAGCGTTTGTCGCGGCCGCCGACATAGACGCCCTTTTCCCAGATGGCGGGTGCTGCGTAGTACTCGAAGTCGCGCTCGCCGTATTCCCAGACCTTGGTGCCGTCGGCGATGCGGTAGGCGCCGACGCGGTTGCCGTAGTGGCTGACATAGATGACGCCGTCAGCGATGGCGACGTTGTTGCCGATGTAGGCTCCCACTTCGATCTGCCGCTCTTCCTTGCCGGTCTTCACGTCATGCACATGCAGCACGCTGTCGCAGCCGCCGAAGACGACCTTGCCATCGCCAACGGCGGAGCCGCCATTGATGTAGTAGCCGGTTTCAGCGGCCCACTCCTTGACGCCCGTTTTGGCATCGAGGCAGTAGATGGAATAGTCGTAGCTGCCGATGATGATTTTCTGCGCCTTGGTTTCGGGATTCGTCCAGACATTGGCGGCGGCGTGGATTTCGGCCTGCGTTTCAAACTTCCAGACTTCTTTGCCGGTGTCGGCGTTCCTGGCGTACACGAAGCCATCCTGGCAGCCCACGACGACGAGTTCACCCGCAAAAGCGGCGGCTCCGTCAAAGGCCCCCTTGGCCTCGGCCTTCCAAATCTCTTTGCCGGTGGCGAGGTCGAGGCAGAAGAATTTGCCGTCCTTGCTGCCCAGATAGACCTTGCCGCTGCGCACGACGGCGCTGGAGACGAGCATCTCGGGCTGCCCCTTCGGCTTGTCCATGAGCTTGAACTGCCAGGCCAGCTCCAGCGGGAACTTCAGTTCGACGGGGGAGGTGCCTGTCATGGCCGCGTTGCCACGGGAGTCCGGCCATTCCGCCGTTTGGGCATGCAGAAGGGCGGGGAGGAGGAGGCAGAGGAAAAGCGAGGAACGCATGAGTTTGGACTGTGAAACTGCCATGGTGTGCGCTTTGTTGCAAACAAGCCGATGTCTGATCACGATCTCCAACAGCCGCCGCCCATTCCGCCTGACTTGCGGTGTGAGTATGAGGAGCGTCCGTTTCAGAACTGCACGCGCTGCGGCGAGTCCCTGCCGGACTTCCCCGGGGGCTTTCAAATCTCCAAGGCCTACAAGCGCGGTGAATGCGTGATGGAGTATGCGCTGTGCGATCACTGCCGCTCGCAGATGATGGAGGAGTTCTCCCAGGAGTCCAAGAAGCGGCTGGCGCAGTTTCAGGACGAGCAGGTGACGCTGGAGCGCGGCCTGGAATCGTGTGCAGTGTGCAATGCGCGGCGCGATGCCCCGGGCATGGATGATTTTGTGATCACCGGCGTGTGCGAAGGAATCTCCCTGCTGCACAGCGTGATGATCTGCGGCAAGTGTGGCGACACCGTGCAGGGCTTTATCTCCGTGAAAACGCGCGACACCTGGCGGCGCTTTGTGGATGACAATTTCCCCGGACCACCGCCCATGGACTCGCTGCCGGAACCGGTGGCGATTTATCGCACTCCGGTGTCGGTGATCTCCAAGTCGTGATCGGGGCGGAACTGGAGTTCATCCAGCTCGTGCTCAATGCCCGCAGCTCTCTCCTTCAGGATTGGTGTCTTCCACCTTGGCGGTGGCTTTGAGCTCCTCGAGCAGGGCGTTGAATTTTTTGTCGCGGTATTCTTCAAGGAAGCGGTTTCTCACGTCAGCCTTCACTTCATCAAACGGACGCGCCACGGATGGGCGGCGACCTGTCACCGTGCACACATGGAAGCCGAGCTGGGTGTTGAAGACAGGGCTGATCTCTCCCTCGCCCATGGAGAAGGCGATGGTTTCAAACTCCTCCATGAACTCGCCGCGCTTGAACCAGCCGAGGTCAATCTGCTGCTGGTCGCCAGAGCGATGTTCTTCCGCGAGCTTGGCGAAGTCAGCCCCGGCAAGAAGCTGGGAGCGCACATCGCGCATCGCTTGATAGATCTCCTGACGGCTGGTCGCACCTGAGAGGCCTTTGGTGATGTGGGAGGCCTGGATCTCCTCGTCGGTCATGTAGTGCTTGAGATTGGCCTCGTAGCAGGCCCGCAGCTCGGCCTCGGTCGGCTCCGGCTCAGGGGCGTAGATTTCCTGCAGCGTTTTGTCCAGCCGGACCCCGCCTGCCACGTTCTCGCGGACGAGCGCCTCGTCTTTGACCTGCATGCCGATGTTCATGTAGAACTGCATTTCGCCACCGGCCTCGTCGATGAGCTTGGTAAGGCGTGCCGTGACATCCTCTTCGGAGACCTCGGGATGGCGGCGGCGGCTCTCCTGGCCCAGGAGGGCGCGTGAGATGAGGTTGTCCTTGGCGATGCCGCGGAATTCTGGGTCACGCTCACAGCAGGCCACCTGGAGGGTGCGTTCGTAGTGACTTTTGATGTGGCGGAATTCCGCTTCAATGATTTCGTCGTCGATGTGTTCGCCGTTGATGATTAGTGCCATATGGGCCGAACATGGAGCGCGGCGCGGAGGGCGCAAGGTTTGACAACAAACCCTGGGTGGCCTAGATGCAGCGCGCCATGGTTGCTTGGCCCGGCATGAAAACTGCGGGCTGGTCTGGCGTTCCTTCACGATGATGAGATTGATCCACTTTTTGATGACAGGGGCGGCCGCAGGGCTGCTGGCAAGTTGTGCCGAACAGGGAGTGGTGCGTGCCATTCCGGTCGCACCGAATACGCAGCACATGTACGCCGAGGGCGACAGTGCGCAGATCATGCCCGTGATGCTGCCAGAGCGGCCCATGCTCGTGGCCACCTCAGGACCCGCGATCCGTGCCTCCTCCTACCTGCTGCTGGATGCGCGCACCGGGCAGCACCTGGCGGGGCGCAGTTTTGAAACCGCACGTGGGGTGGCCAGCACACAAAAGCTGGTGACCGCCTTGGTGGTGCTGGATGCGGGAAATCTGGACAAGATGGTGCGGATTCAGGCCTCCGACGTGGCCGTGGAGCCGACTCGGCTGGGCATCAAGCCGGGGGAGGTGTACTCGCGCCGGGAACTGCTCTATGCCTTTTTGGTGAAGAGCGCGAACGATGTGGCCAATGCTCTGGCGCGTGACAACGCGGGCAGCATCAGCGCCTTCACGGCCAAGATGAATGCCAAGGCGCGCGCGCTGGGCTGCGCGAACTCCAATTTCAAAAACCCGCACGGCCTCACCGTGGGCGGGCAGTACTCCACGGCACGCGACATGGCCCGGGTGGCGATGGCGGCGTATCGCAATGCGGTGATCCGTGATGTGGTGCGGCGGAAGTATTTCAGCTTCCGGCGTGCGGACGGGCGTGTGGTCACGCTCACAAACACCAATGAACTGCTGGGCGCCATGCCCGAATGCAACGGCATGAAAACCGGCTACACCGTGGCCAGCGGGCGCTGTTTGATCTCCAGTGCCGCCAGTGGCGGGCGGGAAGTGATCCTGGTGCAGCTCGGCACCAAGACGAAGTACATCTGGGAGGACGCCCGCATCATGATGAGCTGGGGATTGCAGCGGCTGCGCTCCAGTGGCGCCTTCACCGCGGATGCTTGGACGGGAAATTGACCAACCACAAGTTGCGGCGGTTCAATCCAGCCGCCAGAGTGCCCACCCTTCATCAACGTCCAGCCAAGAATGCCGGCCACCATCCTCGTTTGCCCTCACTGCGAAAAAACTGTCGAAATCCAGGTTTCTTCAGTGACGCGCTCACGCCCCTGTCCTGAGTGCGGGCAGATGGTGATGCTGCAGATGGCGGAGAAGACCACCAAGACGAAGCGCCGTGCGCTGCTGATGACGCAGAATGAGCCGACCAGCGCAGCACCCGCTCCGAGTTCGAGTCCGGCTGCTTTTCAGGAACCGCAGCCGCTGCCCGGGGATGCCTTTGACCGCATGCGCATGGATCCTGAGATCCAGCAGTTTCGGCGGAAGTTGATGATTGGCGCGGGTGTGGTGGGCGTCATCGTGGTCCTGCTTGTGGTCTGGAGCTTGATGCCTTCACCGGCCAAGAAAACTGAATCGCTTGCTTCCAAGCTGGCCAAAGCGGGGGATTCGAAAGCGCAGAATGAGAACGGCGGGAAGATGGTGCTGCCGCCTGACGTGGCGCTGATGCAGCCTGAAGAGCCGCTGCCCCAGGTGAATTCTGGCAATCTGGTGTTTCGCCCACCCGGCAGTGAGAACCTCAAAACCGCCAGCGCCCTGCCCAAAGTCACAGGCGGAGACCTGGCGAAGCTGGCTGCCGCAGAGGAAGTGATCGGGAAGTTTCTGGAAACTCCCACTTGGAAACAGCGTGTGCTGCTGGTGCGCGACCGCCTGCGCGTGGCACCGCTGATGAGCCTCTACTATTCAAAAAATGCGGATGGCCCGCAGGCGTTTGATTCCATCGTCGAAGCGACGGAACTCTCCCCCAAGTTCAGCCAGCATGTGGTGGTTTTCGAAGGTGGTGGCCGGCGCGTTGCCACGGTGGAGCACTCTGCGGCGGGGCCGCGTGTGGACTGGGAGTCCTTCGTGGGCGCAGGTGAGATGGGCTGGTCGGATTTCCTTGAATTGAAGCAGGCCGCCCCCACGCTCTTTCGGGTGCTCGTTTCTCCTGCGGGTCACTTTGAAAATCAGTTTGGTGATCCCTCCAAGCTCCAGTGCTACAGCCTGCGCAACATTTCCGAACCCGGGGCCAAAGTGGTCTATGGCTATACCGACAAGGGCGCTGCGATCACCAAGGCGCTGGATTACCAGCTGCAACTGAGTGAGGACGCCACCGTGCCGATGATTCTGCGGCTTAAATTTCCTCCGGATGCTCCGGTTGATTTCCAAGTGTGGATCAGTGAACTGGTGCAGGCTGGCTGGGTGACCCCCTGATTGTGCGAAACCACGATTTGTGTCATTTTTCGCAAGATATGCAAGAACCCCGGGGGGGACCCGTATTTCCTCTCGAATCCAGCAACAACACCCCTCCTTCACTTTATGAAAATGCACTCACTCTGCCAAGGCAATCACCTTGATTTGCGCTCCGGTGCCAGCCGTCGTGACTTCCTCTATGTCGGCATGCTCGGCGGCCTCGGCCTGACATTGCCTGAGATGCTGCGCCTGCAGGCTGCGCAGGTCATGCCTGAAGTGGAAACCTTCAAGCCCGTCGCTGACTCGATCATTCACATCTACCTCCCAGGTGGCATGGCACAGCATGAGTCCTGGGATCCGAAGCCCTTTGCCTCGCCTGACTATCGCGGCCCGTTCACCCCGATCAAAACTTCCATCCCCGGCGAATACGTCGGTGAGAAGTTCGCGAACATCGCCAAGATCATGAACAAGCTCACCGTCATCCGTTCCATGACGCACGGTGAAGCCGCTCATGAGCGTGGCACGCACAACATGTTCACCGGCTACCGTCCAAGCCCGGCGATCAAGTTCCCAAGCTTCGGCTCCGTCATTTCCCACGAGCAGGGCAGCCGCAACAACCTGCCTCCTTATGTGGTGGTGCCAAACATGGTCGCTCCTGATCAGGGCACCGGCTACATGAGCAGCGCCTTCGGTCCCTTCGCCCTCGGCAGCGATCCTGCTGACAAAGGCTTCACCGTTCGCGATCTCCTCACCCCGAAAGACGTGGATGAGAAGCGCTTTGACCGCCGCCGCAACCTTCTGGGCACCGTGGACGAGCACTTCAAAAACGTGGAAAAAGCCGACTCCATCAGCGCCATGGACAGCTTCTATCAGGCCGCCTATGGCCTGATCAGCAGCAAGCAGGCCCGTGAAGCCTTCGACCTCACCAAGGAGTCCGACAAACTGCGTGACGAATACGGCCGCAACACCGCCGGTCAGCGCTTCCTGCTGGCCCGCCGTCTGGTTGAAGCCGGTGTCCGCATGGTGTCCGTCAACTACGGTGGCTGGGATCACCACTCCAACATCAAGGACGCCTTCACCGGTCAGGCTCCGAACTTCGATCAGGCCTTCGCCCGCCTCATCACCGACCTCGCTGATCGCGGCATGCTCAAGCGCACGCTCGTCATGGTCAGCTCCGAATTCGGCCGCACACCGAAGATCAACGGCACCAATGGTCGTGACCACTGGCCACGCGTGTTCTCCGTCGCCATGGCTGGTGGCGGCATGAAGGAAGGCTACATCCACGGTGCGTCTGACGCCCTCGGTGGTGAGCCCGACCGCGATGCGGTGGGTCCGGAAGATCTTGCCAAGACCATGTATCGCCTCCTCGGCATCAACAGCGAGAAGCGCATCATGGCCGACGGCGGTCGCCCGATCGACATCGTCAACGGCGGTCGCATCCTCACGGAAGCGCTCGCGTAATTCGAGGCTTCAGCAAAATATTCAGAGAACCCGGACAGCGATGTCCGGGTTTTTTGTGCCTGGGTACTGCGCCAGGCCTCCTCTCCTCTGTAATCGTCCTAGTCCTCCTGCTCGAACTCGTCCTTGATCCCAGATTGTTTCAGGCAATGCGGAGTTCGATCTATCCAGCGTACCCCTAGCGGTTTTCCCTCTCTCCGTCCATGACGAGGGATCATGCCCTTATCTTTCTTCGAGAAGAGGGAGTTTCAGGCACGCGCCGACAGCCTGGGATGACTTCTGCCCGAAGTCTGCCAGCGCATTTTGCGCTTAATTTGTTCAGCGTGGGCATAGCTATCTTGTAAAAGAACGCCAGTCAGACGACAGTACCCACCCGTGAAGACTACCGTTCACCCAGACAGCTCAAAACTGGAGCATCGGCTGAAAACCATCGGCAACACTTGTGATGTGAGCTGCAATGAGATGCTGTACCGCTTCGTCAATCCCACCTACTCAAAAGCCGCTGACATTACGAGCGGTGCCGGTGCCCTGCACTCCTCGGGCAGATGGCACACCAAGGGAGCTGCCAGATTGAGCTATACCGCGCTTACGCCGGAGACCGCACTGGCAGAAGCGCAGGCTCATGTGCGTTATTACGCGCTGCCGCCCAGCAAGGCTCTTCCTCGCACACTGGTGGCCCTCAAGTTCAAAGCCAGGCGCGTGCTTGATCTGCGGGACGGAAAGGTGCGCCGGATACTGCAACTCTCCGAAGACACCATTCGCCATCTGGACTGGCGGGTAGAGAACCAGTCGGGCCAGGAGTCCATCACACAGGCTTGGGGGAAAGCCTTCGCTGACACCGGTTTCGAAGCGGTCATCGTCCCGAGCGCCGCAGATTCCTCTGGCGTGAACGCACTCGTTTTCCCTGAAAATTTGCTACCGGGCAGCCAGTTTGAAGTGGATCAAGAAATGATATCGCCTTAACAATCCTGCAATTTTGCAGGATTGTTGTTGCGCGTCCCGGGCGTCAGAGGCATGGTTGTTTCATGAGAAGCGCTGCGACCCAGAAGCCCGTGACTTGGCAGCAGGCCAGGGAGAGCGGGACCGCGTTGTTCGTATGGCGCAGAAACATCGGTTTAAATCGGTGTGTCTTTGCGCGGCTATCCAATTTTTCGGAGCGGACCCTTGCCACCTATGAAAAGCAAAAAAAGCTTTCCGCTCCAGTGCAGGCGCAGGTCACAGAAGCCGTGCGCCTTGTGAAGGCATTGCTGGAATTGATCCCGGCGGAGGATCTGTCTGCATGGTTGCAAAAACCCAATCCAGGCTTCAAAGACCGCAGCCCGTGGACGCTGATCGAGAACGGTGAAAGAGATGTGATATGGGAGATGATCCATCAGACCCGCCACGGAGCCTTTGCGTGAACCCGTCTCTGAAGAACTTCAGCGGAAAAAGGCGGTAGCTGGAGCAGATGAGTATTCACGCCAGATGCCCCAGCGCCAGCATGCCGTAGTAGGTGTACTCGCAGTCCAGCATGTCATCGGTCCAGTTGCCGTGGAAGCCGCCGGTGGCATTCCAGAGTGAATCGACAAAGTCGAGGCAGGGTTCCTTGAGGCGGGAGTAATCCGCCTGCACGGCATCCAGAGCATGCAGGGCCACGGCGGTTGAGAGCAGGTCGGGCAGGGGAGCGGCGGGGAGGGCCAGGAAGCCACCTGCAGGCAGGCACTGGCGCATCAGCCAGTCCACGGCCTCAGCGGGCGGGGGTATGTCCATGTGGCGGTGCAGGGCCACTATGGCTGCCGTGGCTGTGGTGGAGCCCACGGGGATGCCGGGTTCGTTGGACCATGCGCCATCCGGTGTGCGCAGGCCGCCCATGCATTCCACCAGCCGCCAAGGCTCGGGCGGGATGCCGCCGAGATCTTGGTAAGCACCCCAGGCCAGCAGGCAGCCGTAGGCGCTGCCCTTGGCACGCTTGGGTGCCTGATGGTAGCCACCGTCCGGGCAGCGAAAGGCCTCAATGCGTGCCGCCAGCGCCTCACGCGAGGCCATGGGAAAATCTTGCATGCCGGCATTCGCCCAGCAGCGCGCGAGGCAGCACAGATGTACGAAATCCTGCCGCTCCCCATCTCCAAATGGAGCCAGCCATGGCCGCACATCGGGAATCGTGGCGGCATCCACGGACAGCGCCTGCAGGCCTTCCAGGCCAAACACGGTGTAGTAGAGATCCGGCTTGTCGTTGCGATCCAGGAAACCGCCCTCGGGGGACAGGCGCGAACGCAGGAAGGACTCCACCAGCTCCGCCGACTCACCGAGGAGTTTGGGGGCCAGGCGTGCGACTTGCAGCATCTCAAGACGAAAGGACATGCCACGCGACTTACCCGAAGCCCGCCATGTCGCCAGAAGAAAGTCATTTTCTCGCTTGAGTATTCTGCGGCTTGGTCAAAACTCTCGACCCGGTTAACCCGACTCCTTTGCTCACGTGGCGGAATTGGTAGACGCGCTAGATTCAGGTTCTAGTAAGTAACATTGTGCTGGTTCGAGTCCAGTCGTGAGCACCATCCAGCGGCAACAGTGCCGCCTCGGGTAACCGGTTAAACAGAAAGTCACATGCAAGACGCAGGATTCGTGAGGCAGGCATTTGCGGGAATCGCATCGCGTTATGTGCTGGCGAATCACGTCCTCAGTCTCGGCATCGATTGCCTCTGGCGGCGCACCACGGCCAAGCGCATCGCGGAACTGAAACCGCAGCGCGTTCTCGATCTCGCCACTGGCAGTGGAGATCTCGCCCAGGCCATCCAGGCCGCCTGCCCGCAGGCGAAAGTGCTGGGGGCAGATTTCTCGGTGCCCATGATGCGTGAGGCGCAGAAGCGTCAGTTCACCAGCCTCGTCGCCGCAGATGGACTCGCGCTGCCTTTTCAGGATGGTGTCTTCGATGTGCTCACGGTGGCCTTTGGCCTGCGCAACATGGCTTCCTGGCCTGCGGCCCTGAAGGAAATGAACCGCGTGCTGCGGCCCGGCGGTCGCTTGTTTGTGCTCGATTTTTCCATCCCGCGCATTCCCGGCATCCGGCAGTTGTACCTGTTTTATCTCAAGCAGATCATGACCCGTGTCGCCGGGTGGATCACTGGCAAACGCGAAGCCTACGTGTACCTCTGCGGTTCCATTGAGCGCTTTCCCTCCGGCCGTGAGATGGAGGCTTTGATTTGCGAGAATGGTTTCGCCAGTGCGAGTTCACGCCAGCTCACGCTTGGCATCGCTTCGCTATATGAGGCGGTGAAGTAGAGTTAGCCGCGCAAAGACAGAATAGCGCTGGGCGGTGTGGCGCACTTTCAGGCCGGAGCGCGGAGAAGAACGCGGAGCGTCTTGGAGTGCTCCAGTCCTCTGGAGCTTTTCGTAGGCCACGAGGCACTCGAAAGCGCCGGCGGACCGGCGCAGTCCAAAACGCATAGCGCAGGCGGTGACACGTTTTCAAACACGACCTAGGTTGTTCGTGCGTGCGGCACGCGAAGGCGCTTGCCTCGCAGTTGCAGAGCTTGTGATTGGAGTTATCCCTTCGCATGAACTGGCAGAAAGCTCGCAGGATTCTGGCCGGACTCGCCTTGGTCGCGAGTGTGTGGATGATGTCTGCAGCGCTGAAGATGGACTGGCTGTCTGCGGCCTTTCGGGTCATCGGGAGCATGCTGCTGCTCGTGACGACGGTGCTGCTGCTGGCTCCGGACACGGCTTTCAAGCTGGCGGAGTGGATTGCGAAGCCGTTCGCGGAGCTGTTCTTTCCTTCCGATGAGTTTGAGAAGCCGCCGCTGTCCTACAAGCTGGCGCGTCGCTACAGCCAGGAGCGCAAGGTGGAGGCTGCGGTGCAGGAGTATGAGAAGATCTTGTTTTATTATCCCGAGGAACGGGATGCGTATCTGGAGGTGATCGAGCTGGCGCAGCGTGTGCGGGATGAGGAACTGCGCGATAGGTTTGAAGGGCTCTTGAGGGAGAGGGACGAGGCGGAGGCTGCCAAGAGATCAAGGAGCCAGGATGAGGGCGAGGCTTGAGGTAGACCGAGCTTGGAAGTTCGGTCTACGACAAGAAACTCTGCAGTCGCAAGCCATTGCCGAATGGCGCACGGCTTGACGTCTTGATGCGCTGGGAGCGAGCTGAAGCTCGCGAGTACTTTCCTCACACCAGCGCCGCCGGCGTCTGTTCCTCCATCTCCTCGATGGCGGTCAGGCGGGCCTGCTCTTCATCGAGGTCTTCGTTGACGGGGATGGTCTCGGCCTGCTCATCGGCTGAGGCTTCGGCATCGTCGTCTGCTGCCTTCTTCCGGCGGCCGGGCTGGTTCGGGGCTTCGAGGGCGAGTTCCTGGACGGTCTTGTCCATGGTGCGGGTTTCCTCCGTGGTCATGCGGACGCCCACTGGCTTGCTGACGCCGAACTCCTGCATGGTAACACCGTAGATCACATCGGCGCGGCTCATGGTGCGCTTGTTGTGAGTGACGATGATGAACTGGGAGTTGTCGATGAAGGCGTCCAGCATCTTGAGGAAGCGGCCGATGTTGGTTTCATCGAGAGGTGCATCAAGCTCGTCCAGCACGCAGAAGGGGCTGGGCTTCACCTGGTAGATGGAGAAGAGCAGGGCCACGGCGGTCATGCTGCGCTCGCCACCGGAAAGGAGGCTGATGGTCTGCAGCTTTTTGCCCGGGGGCTTGGCGATGATTTCGATGCCGGACTCCAGCGGATCGTTTTCATCCACCAGCATGAGGTCGGCCTTGGCGGCAGGGCCGAAAAGCTCGCGGAAGTTGTTGTTAAAGAATCCGCGCACCTGGGTGAACGTCTCCACAAACATGGTCTTCGTGGTCTCGTTGATCTTGGCGATGACCTGCAGCAGCTCGTCCTTGGATTTGACGAGGTCGTTGTGCTGGGTGTCGAGGAAGTTGTGGCGCTCTTCGAGTTCTTCGAACTCCTGGATGGCATCAAGATTGACGGGGCCGATGCCTTCGAGCTTCTGGCGCAGTTCATAGACCACCTCCATGACGAAGGCCCAGTCGGGCTGTGCTTCTTCGCCGGGGATGACGACTTCGTCGATGTCCACGGCATCGTCATCACGATTGGAGACGGCGCGGATGACGGGAGCTTCGGCTTCCTCGGCAGCGGGCTCGGCGTCTTCAGCATCTTCGTTGCTGGCTTCGGCGCCATCGGCGGCTGCGCTGGAGCCTGCGGCATTGGCTGTGCCTTTCTTGCCACGGTTGCGGTTCTTCTTCTGCTCTTCGATGGTGACCATCAGCACGTGGTAGTCAGGCTCAAACGCCTCGATGTGGAAGCTGTAACGCTCCTGCACCTGATTGATCAGGTTTTCGAGGCGCAGATCCACGCGGGTGAGGGCGACTTCGGCGCGGTTGCGGGATTCGTTGAGGCCGTTGAAGCTCTGACGCAGCTGCGTGAGCTGCGCTTCGAGCTGGCTGACCTGCTCAAACAATCCGGCGCGCTCTTCGGTCTTGGACTGCAGGTGTTCTTCAATGGCGGCGATGGTGTCGCGCTGGGATTCGATCTGCTCCTGGAAGCGGGCGTTTTCCGCCTCGCTCTGCTGGATGCGCATGCGCCAGGTGTTGATCTCTTCGGAGAAGCGATTGATGCCGGCCTGCAGCTCCTGCAAGCGCACGCCGAGGGGAGCCTTCTGGCGCTCGATGGAATGCAGCGCACTCTGCTCAAGGGCGAGAGCGGTGCGCAGCTTGTTGAGGCGTTCGCTGGATTCAAGCTCGCGGCGGAGGAAGGCCTCCATCTCGAGCTCAAGATCGTTTTCGAGGGCGCGTGAGGTGGCCAGTTGCTCCTGGGCGATGGCCACGGCTTCGTGAAGCTGCTGGATCTGGCTTTCGGAGCCGCTGATGCGATCCTGAATCTGGTTCTGGTCCCACTCCACGCTTTCGAGCTTGGTGGTGGCCTGCTGCAGCGCACGCTGAACGACGCTGATCTTGCCCTGGAACTGGGAGAAGCCTTCGCGGGCGCGCTGGGACTGCTCGCGCAGGGACACTTCCTCGCGCTGCATTTCCTCCAGCTGCGCGCTGATGTTGTTCACCGCGTCTTCCTTCTCCATGTACTGGTATTCCAGTGCTTCCACTTCCGTGCGGAGCTGGCGCACTTCGGCCTCACGGCGCAGGGTGGAGGAGCCTTCCTCCTTCGTGGCACCGCCGGTGATGATGCCGTCATGCGTGATGAGTTCACCGCGCATCGTGGCGATGGCGAGGTGCGGCATCTCGCGCTTCATGCGCAAAGCGGTGTGCAGATCGTCCACGATGACGACGTTGTGCAGCAGGTGGTCAATGAGGCTCTGCACGCCGGTTTTCACGCGCACCTTGTCCGTGGCCCAGGCGATGGCGCCAGCGGGCAGGAGCTCGCGATCCGAGGCGCGGCGGAGGTTGCAGAAATCATGCGGCACCAGGGCGGCTCGGCCCATCTTGTGATCGGTAAGGCGGTCGATGATCTGCGCGGCGAGTTCGCTCTCCGTGAGAAGAACGGCCTGCAGGTGGTCTTTGAGCGCGGCTTCGATGGCGGTGATGTATTCGGGCTCCACTTCGATGCTGGAGGCCAGCAGGCCGCGCACACCGACGGAGTAGACTTCCGGATTGTCCAGGCCGCTGATGACCTTCTGCGTGCCGGCGGAGAGGCCTTCGCCTTTTTGCAGAAGCTGCTCGATGATTTCGAGGCGTGACTTCCGCTGCGTCAGATTGCGCTGGAGGTCATTGAGCTCGTTGTTCATCGCGTCGCGCTGGCGGCGGCGTTCGATCATTTCACGGGCGCAGTCCTTGGCCTTTTCGTCGAGCTGGTTGCGCGTCTCTTCCAGTTCCTGGATCTGGCGCTGCAGTTCGTCGAATTCGATCTGGCTCGTCTCACGCGCCTGCTGCGCGGTCTGGCGGTCATGCGCCAGGGATTCGTGGCGCTGGCGGTCGCCGGAGATCTGATTGCTCAGGGACTGCGCGCGGGCTTCGCTGGAGGCGATCTGGCCTTCGAACTGGCGGATGGATTCGCGGATGGCGCGGCGGTCGGCTTCGAGACGGTTGCGCTCTGGAAGGATGCTCTGGTGCTGGCTGGCGTGCTCGTTCATGGCGAGCTGGCGCGTCTGGATGTTGTCCGTGATGGCAAGCAGTTGCTCGTCCGCATTGGCGAGGTCACGACGTGCCTGATCGAGCAGGTCTTCATTCGCGGCGATCTGCTCTTCGTTCTGGCGGATACGGCCTTCGAGTTCCTCACTGCGCTCGCGGTTGAAGCCCAGGCGGCCTTCGGCGCTCTGCATCTGCGAGCGGAGCTCCTGTGCCTGCTGGCGTGCCTGGCTGATCTGGGATTCCAGCGCGTGGTAGGCCTCGCGGGTCTGTGCGGCTTCCGTCTCGGCGACTTGCAGCTTGCCCTGCAGTTGTTCGATCTGCTGCGCCATCATGCGCACCTGATTTTCAGACTCGGATTTTTCACCGGCGAATTCGGTGTACTGCTTGTGCGCAAGGTGGGTGTCCAGCAGCCGGGTATCTTCGAGCAGCGTCTGGTAGCGGCGTGCCTTCGCGGCCTGGCGCTGCAGCGTGCCCATCTGGCGTTTCACTTCTGCGACGATGTCGGCGACGCGCAGCAGATTGGCTTCTGTGTATTCGAGCTTGCGCAGCGCTTCACGCTTCTGCGATTTGAACTTGGTGATGCCGGCGGCTTCTTCGAAAACGGTGCGGCGGTCTTCCGGCTTGGAGCTCAGAAGCATGTCGATCTGGCCCTGCGCCATGATGGAGTAAGCCGCGCGGCCGATGCCGGTGCCGGCGATGAGATCGTGGATGTCCTTGAGACGGCAGACGGTGTTGTTGAGGCGGTATTCGCTGCGACCGTCACGGAACACGCGGCGGGTCAGTGCCACTTCGTTGAAATCAACTTTGAGCGACTCCTCGCAATCAGCCATCGTCAGCGTCACTTCCGCGAGGCCCACGGGCTTGCGCTTGTCGGTGCCGTTGAAGATGACGTCCGCCATTTCATCGCCGCGCAGCGCTTTGGCGGAGGTTTCACCGAGCACCCAGCGGATGGCATCGACCACGTTCGACTTGCCGCAACCGTTCGGCCCCACGATGCCGGTGACACCTTTGTGGAACTCGAAATGGGTCTTGTCCGCAAAGGACTTGAAGCCGTGAAGGGTGAGGCTTTTGAGATACATGACGGTGAATAGGCGGAGATGAAAAGGCGGGTGAAGAAATCCGAAGGACGAATGACTTCGCGGTGAGTACTGAGAAGGACTGAGAAGGACTGAACCATTCCGCGCCGGATGCCCGCAAGAGCGAACGCAAAAATCCACGCTATCTTGGGGATCATTAAGACATCTTAAACAAGATGTGGGATTTTTCAGGACGTTTTTCCTGTGAATAATCGTAGCGGCTGTGAACAAGTTTTCAAGGGCGGGGTAATTAAGGAGCGCGGAATTTATTCCGCAGCACTCCGCTACTCACAAAAGTCCGCGCTTCACCTGCTCCTCCTTCACGTCTCGGGGCCAGCGTGTTTGTGATGCTCAAAGCAAAGCCCCACCCGCAGCGTGCTTGCGACCTGCTGCGGAATAAATTTGGCGCTCCAAAAAACGTTCCGCTAATACACCGCCTTGCGGTGAAACAGAAAGCTCTCGGCCAGCAGCAGGACCAGCGCGAGCCAGATCAGGCGCTTGGGCCAGGTGCTGAAGGCGGAGGCGGTGATGACGGGGGCAGTTGGCTGAACGGAATGCGCGGCATCGGCGGCGAGGGCGGGGAGGTTCGTTTCGGCGGCGGAGATCAGGGCGCAGGCGCCGCTGCGGTCTTTGCCGGTTTCCCAGCTGCCGATGCGGTTCAGCGCGAGGAGGCCGTGCGCGGGATCGTCGGACACTTCGATGAAGGACTCGCCGTTCCACGCGTGCCATTGCACGAGGCTGTCGGTGTGCAGCATCTCGCCGGTGTGCAGGGTGCGCATGTCGGTGAGGGCTTCGCTGTTTTCGGCGCACCAGTAGAGCGCATTGCCGAGGATCAGCGGAAACGAGGGCAGCAGGGCGAGCTGCTCGGACTGCGAGGGCGAGAACGCGGTGACCACGAGGCGCTGGCCGTTGAACTCTCCGGCGGCGAGCACGGGCTCGTTGCCGGCAAACCACAGCGGCTCGACCGAGGCGGGCAGTTTGAGCAGCGTTGTCTGCGTGACGGCGATGCGGCTGCTGCTGGCGCGGAAGAGCAGGGGATGATCCGGCTGCACGGAGCGCACGCTGTCATGCGGGATGCTCTTAATGGAGCGTGCCTGCAGCGGGCCGGAGCTGCTCTGCGGGGTGAGGGCGATCACCGGGCGGTCTGTGGGCAGTTCCTTGGGCAGCCAGTTTTCAAACACAAACACGTCGGGCTGCTCCTTCGGCGGCCAGGCCTTGGGGTCGCCTTTGCGCATTTCGATGCGGCCGTTTTCGATGAGGGCGGAGAGCGCGAGCTCGGTGAAGGGATCGGGCTTGTCAGCAAACCACGCGACGGTGAGAGGTCTCGTTTTGGGCAGCGGTGCAGCGAGGCCGTCGTCCCAGCCGAAGCAGTCGCCGGCGGTCTTCAGGCGGATCTCCATCTGCTGGCCGCGCACGCCTTCCAGCGGCAAGATGAGAGCGCTGGATTCACCGGGGGCGAGATCCAGCTCACGCAACTGAGCGATGCGCCCGGCGATGGAAATTTCGAGCGTGGTGGTGGCCTTGTCCTTGTTGGCGGCTGAGGCGCTGACTTTCACGAAGGCCTCGTAGCGATCACGCGCCAGCGGGCTGTGGCGGATCTGAAAGCCGGTGAGGCCCACGTTGAGCGGCTCCTTGAGGGCCACGGGAATCCAATCGACCGCACTCGTTGATGAAGGCTGTGCATCGCTCGCCATCCAGATGCGGGAGTGGGTTTCGAGATCCGCGAGGCGCTGGGCCACGGTCAGTGCCGACTCCGGTTTGCCCTCGATGGGCGTGGGAGTGAGCTCTTCGAGCAGGCGCAGGCACTCGCGGTGGTTGCGGCTGCGGGAGAGGAGCACACGGGCGCGCGAATCAAAGGCGATGAGGGATACCACGGTCTGGTCTGGCAGCGCGCGGATGCGTTCCTTCACGCGCTGCTTGGCGGCGTCCAGCCGGGTCTGGCCTTGCAGATCCTGCGCGGCCATGGAGGCGGAGCAGTCCACCACCATGACGACGGCGCTGATGGCATCGGCGGAGAGATTCCCGCTGGGCCGTGCCAGCGCCAGGATGGCGAAAAGCAGCACCAGCAGCGTGAGCAGCAGCGAGAGCCATTTCTTGATGCGGCGCAGCCACGCGGACTCCTGGTGCTCACGCGCGAGCGATTTGAAAAACAGCAGCGTGGAAACCGGCACCCGCTTCGCCTGCCGGCGGAAGAGCCACAGCACCAGCGGGATCAGCGCGAGCCAGAGGAGGTGCAGGTAGCTGGGGGTGAGGAAGCGCATTCAGGAGTGACGGACGGGAGAGTGGCCGCAAAGAGGCGCAAAAAGAAGCAAAAAAGTCGAAGAGTTGCGGAGGGGTGTCCGGTCCGGATCGTAGGTTGGGTGTGTTTGGCGAGTGTGAGTCTCGCTATCACACATGGGCTCTTCGCCAAACCGCCCGACTGCGAGGACGTCCGTACTCCATGGTGCTTGCCGTACGCTCGCAGACGGGTGGGCTGTCGCCACACCCATCCTACGGCTCAGAGGCCCCCCCTACTTTCTCAGCTCATCCAGCGCCTGCTTCAAATGCCCTTCAAGGACATCCTTGCTCACGTAGGCTTCGCCGATCTTGCGCAGGAGGACGAAGCGGATCTTGCCGTTTTCGAATTTCTTGTCGGTGCGGGCGATGCGCATGATCTCTTCGGTGTCGAGATCGTCCGGCAGGCGCAGGGGGAGATCGCAGAGCTTGAGGAGGTTGAGGATGCGCTCGTAATGGTCGCTGGTGAGATCGGAGACCTGGGTGGAGAGCCAGGCGGCGGCGCGCAGGCCGAGGCTGATGGCCTCGCCGTGCAGCAGCCTGCCATAGCCTGCGGCGGCTTCGATGGCATGGCCGAGGGTGTGGCCGAAATTCAGCAGGGCGCGGGTGCCGATGGTCTCGTACTCATCGGCCTCCACGATGACGGCCTTGATGGCGATGTTCCGGCGGATGAGGCCGACGATGTCTCCCTTGCCGGCGGCGATGTCTTCGATGGCCTTGAACATGGACTCATCGCGAATGCAGGCGTGCTTGATGATTTCCGCAAAGCCTTCGTTCCACTCGCGGGTGGGGAGGGAGCTGAGGGTGTCGAGATCCGCGATGACGTGCACCGGCTGGTGAAAGCAGCCGACCATGTTTTTCGCATTGGGCAGGTTCACGCCAGTCTTGCCGCCCACGGAGCTGTCCACCTGGGAGAGCACGGTGGTGGGCACCTGTACATAAGGAATGCCGCGCTGGTACACGGAGGCGCAGAAGCCTGCCAGATCGCCAATGACGCCGCCGCCGAGGGCGACGACGAAGCTCTTGCGGTCCAGGCCAAAGCGCACCATCTCGCTGAGCACGGACTCGCTCCAGGTGAGGGATTTGGAGGACTCCCCGGCAGGCACGGTGATGAGGTGGGGCTTTTTGCCGGCATCGCGCAGGCTTTGCAGCACCTTCTCAGCGTAGAGCGGGCCCACATTTGAATCCGTGACCACGGCACAGCTGGTGCGGTCCGGCAGCTTTTTGTTCACCTCTTCACCCAGCGTTTTGAGCATGTCGCGACCGACCTGAACGAGGTAGCTGCGTGGGCCTAGATTGACGAAGACGGGGCGGACGGGCTGGACGGGCGGAGGCATGGAAAAAGTTCGAGGAGATGGGGGAGTGCGTACTCTGCCGCCGGAACGGAATCGAGGCAAATCGTTTGGAAGCAGCGCTCGCGCCGAAACCACGTGATTTGTCGCTTGGCGTAGTGCCGGGTGGCCTGCTGGATGGCGGCGAGGGTGTCTTCCAGCGAAACGTTCCCGGCCAGATGCGCGCGGATTTCCCGCACGCCGATGGCCTTTTCCGCCGTGGGGGAGAGCGGGCCCAGCGCGCGGACTTCCTCGATGAGCCCGGCGGCAACCATGTCCAGCGTGCGCTGATTGATGCGGCGGTAGAGCGTCTCGCGGTCCCAGGTGAGGATGACGCCATTCACCTGCGGCTCGGCCTGCTCAAAGGAGCGCCGCAGGCCGGACTGCGGGCGGCCGGAGAGCAGGCAGATCTCCAGCGCACGCTCCACGTAGCGGGGATTGCGCAGGTTCACGGTGGTGGCGGCTTCGGGATCGCGCTGCAGCAGCCACACGATTTTCTCGCCGGGGCTGAGGTGCTGAAACTGCGCCCGGAGCTGCGGCGAGGCGGCGGGCAGGGGAGAGAGGCCGTGGGTGAGCGCCTTGATATAAAGCCCGGACCCACCCACCACGATGGGCACGCGGCCACGTGCGGCGATGTCTTCTATCTTTGGCAGTGCCAGCGCGTGGTAGCGCTGCGCATCGCAGGCCTCCGTGAGAGGGATCACCCCATAGAGATGGTGCGGCACGCTCGCCAGCTCCGCCGGGGAAGGCTTCGCCGTGAGGAGGTCCATGCCCGCGTAGAGCTGAAAGGCATCCGCATTCACGATCTCCCCGCCCACGTGCTTCGCCAGGGCGATGGCCAAGGCCGTTTTGCCCGAGGCCGTGGGCCCGGTGATGAGGAAGGTGCTGGCAGGAAGCATTCGGGGGTCGCAGCGGGCTGCGCCTCAGAATTTGCTCTCGATCTTGCGGCCCACGTGCTCGATGCCTTCACCGGTCTTGTGGATGGCGTGGTCCACACCACGGCCCGCACGCGTCATGGGCCCGCCACTGCCACGGCAGGAAGCGAGGGAGAAAACAGCGACAATGAGGAAAGAGGCGATGATTTTCATGGTGGCGCAAACTAGTGCAAGGGGCGGAAAGGCTCAAGCGGGGAGTGCGGGGGGATGATTCGTCCTCGTTCTCCTTCTCGTCCTCGATCCTGTAGCGCCGCTGGATATTGAATGCGGAATCTTCATTCTCTTTCGGAAACGTTGCATGGGTTTCGTTCCCGATGCCTTCACCGCCCAGAGGCTCAAACGCGGGCACCGTGAAAAGGGGGGGGACGATGGGGCCACACCGCACGCTGGGACGAAGGAATCTACGGACGCGCACAACTCGTCCCTACCATCCCCTGCGGCGTTTTCGGGGTGGTAGGGAACCGCTGTGCGGGTCCGTGATTATGGGTCTGTGTCCCCCGCAGGCTCTCAAAAAGGTGCGCCGTCCGTGAGGCGATGAAAATGCAGGGGGCGGCTTGCTCACACGCGGCCTGCCTGCATCAGAGCCGCCCCGAAGTTGCCGAGTTTCCACACCTCAGCATGGCAACTTGGCAACTCGCGTCGCTGAGGCTCCGCTTGCCAATGGGAGGCTTCCACTGTTTCCACCGTTTCAACGGGGGAGTGTGTGAATCAAACCGATGCCGAGTGGGCCATGGAAGGCGTAGAAGCATGCAGGGCATGCCCACAAACCATGGCAACCCAACCCCCCCTTCTGGTTGCCATCCTTGGAGGTGCTTTCGGACTTGAGCGTCTTCAGCGGCTTGCATCGCATTGCCACCGTTTTCCAACGGCTGCGTCCTGCTGCAGTCTCCTGCACAGTGTCTGGCGTGGGCCGTGAGCACCTTGGTTGCCGGTTGCCCACCCTAGATTCTCGCGATGGCAACCGGCAACCAGCGGGGGGCGGGCGCAGTCTGCCGATGGGAGACTTCCACTGTTTCCACAGTTTCAACGGGGGCTGGTGTGAGTTGGCTCTGTGCGAATGGAGGCTGGAACGGCGCGACAGCGTCTTGGAACCGAAGCGCAGCGAAGGTAGACAGCCGCAGGCTGCCCGAAGGGTGAGCGGAGCGAGCCGAACGAAGTGAGTCAGACGACTGCAAGGAGCCCAAAGGGTGAGCGCAGCGAATCAATCAATGCGTGCGGTAAGCCTTGGCGCGACGCCGCTTTCGCAGGCCGGACGGCAAGGTAAGGCCCAAGAGCATTCAACACCTCACGAAAGCGGTGTCGCCGATGCAGGCTTGCGCCGTGCATCTCTGCCACCGCAGTCCAAGACGCTGTCGCGTGGCTCGTGGACATCCAGCCTGATCCACAACCATGCATGCGCTTAATTGAATGCTGTTCATGATTGCTACCCAATGGCGGTGTTCATTCCTTACTGCCGCTGAGTTTTTTAATCTCAGCGAAGGCGTGGGCCAGGGCTTTGTTGGCAAGGCTCTCGGCTTCGTCTGGGAGGAGTGGCTCGGTGTATGACCTGCGCAGCTGCTCCTGATCGTTGATCTTTATTGTGTAGCGATAGTCACCAAAGTACATTTCAAATCCGATCTGAATATCAAACGGAGCTGGGGCTTGGCCTCCGTAACCACGGAAATGATGCTGCACTAAGAATACAGAAATATGATCGGGAAATTGGATCATGTGCTCCAACGGTTTAACGGGACTTTCGCTATCGTTGAGTTTATGTGGCAGAGCCGTCACGGTGTGATCCGTGAATAGGGGTGCGAGCTTACTGAGCTTCACGTCAAACTTTTCAATGAACTCCCGGAGCCCTACATCAAAAAGTACACGTAGTGACTCTGCTGACCGCTTTTTTTCACCCTTTGGTCCCTGCTGATTCCGTACAAAGATGGCCACCTCCTTTTCCAGGTCGCTGGGCTCTTCAATGCTTTCTCCTTTGGCGGCCTTGATGCCTAACTGCAGCGACCACTCCAGGCGGCGCTGGAGGTAGGTCATGAGGGCGGAGAGTTCGCCAGCGTCTGCGAGGCGCAGGGCGGTGAGGTAGGCTTCCTTTTCATCGGTGCGGACGATGAGGGGCAGGTAGCCGCTGCGGATGAGCACGTAGTTCACCAGAAGGCGGGCCACGCGGCCGTTGCCGTCTTCAAAGGGGTGAATGACAATGAAGTCGTGATGGAGCTTGGCGATGCAGGCGGCGATGGGCAGGGTGGGGGAGGTCAACTCCTGGCGCAGCCATGTCACGAGGTCGCCCATGCGTGAAGGTGTTTCCTCCACGCTGGCAAAGCTCATGATTTCACCGTTGGCCTGACGCACACTGTTGGGGGTGGTCTTGTATTGGCCAGGAATGATCTCCTTGCGTGTGCTCTGGCCGTCCGCTGTTTCCGCGGACTTCCAGAAGGACTCTTTGAGGATGATGCGGTTGAGATCGCGGATGTCGCTCTCGGAGATGAGGCGGTCTTTGTCTGCAGCGAGAGTTCGCACGTGTTCGATACCCACATCGTGGGCCTTCATCTCCAGATACTCACGGTGGCTGTGGTTGCCGGTGGTGCGGTCATGCAGCAGTAGGAGTTCTGTTTCACCGTAGGTCAGGGTGTTGCCTTCGATGTGGTTGGAGTGGTAGTTCCATTCCAGGCGCAGCTTTTTCCACAGGCGTGTCACGTTCTCCGCCGACAAAGGCTGGAGGGCCTGCCATTCATCCCGCAGGGCGTCGAGGGGCTGGAGCTCGGTGTGCATGCGGCAGGGAAGCCGGAGATGGAAACACATGCCACAGGAAAAGCGGAAAAAATGGCGGTCAACGAGGAGGTGTTTGTCCACCTGGCATGCTGCGTGTGTACATCCCCCCCCGGCGAATGTGGAGAAGTTGGCGAACTTTCTTCTGCGGCCTTGGGTCGGAAACACACCAGCCCCCGTTGAAACGGTGGAAACAGTGGAAGTCATGTGTCGGCAGGCGAAGCCACACCGCCGATGGTTGCCAGTTGCCATCGCGAGAATCTAGGGTGGGCAACCGGCAACCGAGGGGATAAGACAGCCCGAAAATTTGGGGCAGGAAGTGGCAACGGGATGCATGAGGCGGCAACGCAGTGCAGGCCGATGCAATCCATTGAGGCCGTGAAAGCGCCAAAGACGGCAACCAAAAGGGGTGTTTTGGTTGCCATGTTTTTTGCTCACGCTTCGGAGCCTGCCATGGCCCGCCGGCGCAGGATTGTTCTCACACCAGCCCCCGTTGAAACGGTGGAAACAGTGGAAGTCTCCGCGTTCGCTGCTGGAGGAAAGGGATCATCCTGAGCCGCAGCTTGCACGCCCAGAAATCATGGCAACCAGCAGGAGGCCATAAGTTGCCGTGAGGGTCGGCCTTTTACAGCCATGAAATACCATGGATTGCCACGCAGTGCCATCGGCGGCTTCTGTTTGCGCAGGTTTGCGATTTCTGAAAGGTCGAGTTGCCGAGTTGCCGTGCTTAGGCGTGGAAACCGGCAACTCAGGGGAGGGCGGCGCTGATGTTGGCGGGTGGCGTCTGAGCAAGGCGGTCCATGCAATGATCATTGCTCCAAGGACGGCGCACCTTTTTGAGCGCCTGAGACGCTGCAGACCCGAAATCACGGACCCGGCGCAGCGGTTCCCTACCATCCCTGAGGTGCCGCAGCACGCAGCGCTCGGTAGGGACGCGTTGTGCGCGTCCGTAGATTCCTTCGTCCCAGCGTGGGTGCGGCCCCATCGCTTTCCCTCTTTTCCAAGGTTCCCGTGTTTGGCCTTGGCGGCATCGGCATCAAGGATCCCCCCCCAATCACCCACCTCTCACGGCGGCACCGTAAACGTCCCGCCGCACGCATCCGCGATCTGCTTGAGCAAGGAGGGCTCGGTGCTGCCGGGCTCAGCTTCCTCACCGATGCTGATGCAGTGGATGCGCACCTTGTACTGGGTGTGGATGCGCTGGGCGAGATCCAGCACCATGGCAGGGGTGCCGTCGCTGGGCTGGCCGTCGCTGAGGAAGACGAGGGTGTCGATGTTGCCCTCAGGGAGGATGCGGGTGAGGGCGTGGCTGAAGGCCTGGCACATGGGCGTGCCGCCGTCGGCCTGGATGCGATCCACGAACTGCACGGCCTGCTTGTGGTTCTTCTCGTCGTTCAGCGCCATGCCGCGTGAGGAGAAGCAGGAGTCCACGGTTTCGCCAAAGGTGAGGATGCCGTAGCGCAGACTGGCGGGCTTGTTTTGCAGCGCGGTGAGGAGGTTGCTCATCTGCCCCTTGAGCTTGCCGATGCGGTCGTCGCGGCTCATGCTGCCGCTCACATCCAGGATGAAGAGCGCGCCCTTGCCCCGGATTTCCAGGCCGTAAAACGAGGCCATGTTCACGGCGGGATCTTCCTCCAGCGGCTTGAGCAGCTTGAGGAAGTCCGCGTATTCGCTGCGGGGCAGCATTTTCCACGGGATGCTCGTGCCCTGCGCAGTGATCCACGCCTTCCATTTCTCCGGGTCGTCCACGAAGTCCTGACCGGTGAGCTGAAACAGCGAGGCGTGCACGGCATCGCCGATGGCTTCGTCGTTCAGATAGGGCAGGAGGGACTGCAGCGCCACGGCACTGCGCATGCCGCCCAGAGCCTCGGCTGCGCAGGCACGCATCACGTGGGCATTGGCTGGCTCCAGCAGCGTGGCCACGCGGGCCACCACGGGGTCCGGATTGTCCTCAAACGCGCCCAGCGCCCGGGCTGCGAGGGCGATGCGCTCCGGCTCCTTCACCGCTGAGAGCGGGCCTCTCGCCTGCGCGAGCAGATTCCAGAAATAGGTGCGCGTCTCCATCAGGTTCGCGCCTGAAAAAAACATCAGGGCGTCGTCATCGCAGGCGGGGTGCTTCGCAAGCCAGTCCACCAAGGCTTTGCGCCCTTCGCCTGCAGGCCATTCGGCCACGATTTCCGCCAGGCGCAGCTTCATGCCCAGGCCCACGCGCTTGTCTCCCACGAGGGAGAGCACCGCATCGCCAGCCAGCTTTTGTGCGTGCAGATCCTTCAGCGGTGCCAGTGCCTCCTGGTCTCCAGCACGGGCGTTTTTCACGAGGCTTTTGAGCATTGCCGTCTCATCCGCTCCGTGCAGACCGGTGAGCAGCAGCAGGAATACAAGGCTGGCGAGGACGAGGCGCATGGCGGCTGCTAGTTGCGGGAGTGAAGAAGCCTGCCCATGGGAAGGGGAGTGGCGCATTTTCCAGCCCAGAGTATGAACCTGAAGCCCTCATAACCAAGCCCTAAAGTGAGAACAGCCGGGCAGCGGGAGGAAGGTGAATGACGAAAATATATTCGTCTTTCTTTCGCAAACAGTCGAAATAGTCTTTGACTGTGCCCCCAATCGTCCTAGTATCGCGCCACTTTTTCGGAACAAAGCCGGGGTGTACTGTCTCCTGACGCCAGTCATGGAGGTTGTTTTATCCCCGGTTTTCTTGTCGAAAGAGGAGGAGGTTTCTCACCAAACCGCCGCCGGTTACGCTGTTATAGCTCAGTGGTAGAGCACGTCCTTGGTAAGGACGAGGTCGAGGGTTCAAGTCCCTCTAACAGCTCCAGTGGCAGTCCGTGGGGATCTTCGAAACACGACAAACGAACCAGTCCCAAGCGCACCCCCTCAACTAACTCCACCCATGGCTAAAGAAGCATTCCAACGCAACAAGCCGCACGTCAACATCGGCACGATTGGCCACGTTGACCACGGCAAGACCACCCTGACCGCCGCCATCACGACCGTCCTTTCCAAGAAAGGCTTCGCCCAGGCACGTGCATACGACCAGATCGACGCAGCTCCTGAAGAAAAGGAACGCGGCATCACGATCAACACCGCCCACGTGGAGTATGAGACCGACAAGCGTCACTATGCTCACGTCGACTGCCCCGGACACGCTGACTATGTGAAGAACATGATCACCGGCGCCGCTCAGATGGACGGTGGTATCCTCGTCGTTTCCGCCGCTGACGGCCCGATGCCCCAGACCCGTGAGCACATCCTGCTCGCCCGTCAGGTCGGCGTTCCTGCCCTCGTGGTGTTCATGAACAAGGTGGACATGGTGGACGATCCAGAACTCCTCGACCTCGTCGAGATGGAAGTTCGCGACCTCCTTTCCAAGTACGACTTCCCAGGTGACGACATCCCGATCGTCAAGGGTTCCGCTCTCAAGGCCCTCGAAGGCGATGCTGAGCACGAAGCCAACATCCTCAAGCTCATGGAAGCTGTGGACAGCTACATCCCGCTGCCAGAGCGTCCGATCGACAAGGACTTCCTCATGCCAGTTGAAGACGTGTTCGCGATCGAAGGTCGTGGTACCGTCTGCACCGGTCGTGTCGAGCGTGGCATCATCAAGAAGATGTCCGAAGTCGAAATCATCGGCATCCGTCCGACCGTCAAGACCACCGTCACCGACATCGAAATGTTCCGCAAGCTGCTCGACGAAGGTCGTGCAGGCGACAACGTCGGCCTTCTGCTTCGCGGCACGAAGAAGACCGACATCGAGCGCGGTCAGGTCATCGCCAAGCCAGGTTCCGTCACTCCTCACAAGAAGTTCACCGCTGAGGTGTACGTTCTTTCCAAGGACGAAGGCGGCCGCCACACCCCTTTCTTCAACAACTACCGCCCGCAGTTCTACTTCCGCACCACGGACGTGACCGGCAGCGTGAAGCTTCCAGAAGGCGTGGAAATGGTGATGCCTGGTGACAACGTCTCGATCGAAGTCGAGCTGATCACCCCGATCGCCATGGAAAAGACCATCCGTTTCGCTATCCGTGAAGGTGGCAAAACCGTGGGTGCTGGCCGCGTTGCCAACATCCTTGACTAGTCCGCTTTAGTTCGTTTGTCTCGAATCCCGCCGGGTCTGGCGCACAGACCCGGCGGTGATTTCGTCTCCCAGCCGGGAGAGGAAAGAGGCGCCGGACTTGCAAATTTGATTCCATCCGTTATCCATTCCGGGAAGTCTTTCTCGCTAACACAGGTCAGTAGCTCAATTGGTAGAGTAGCGGTCTCCAAAACCGTTGGTTGTGGGTTCGAGTCCCTCCTGGCCTGCCAGCGAAAATTCCCCGGAAACATCCGCAGAAAACGAAACGCTTCACATGAGTCGCATCCGCAAATACATCGGCGAAGTCATCCTTGAACTCAAGAAGGCCACATGGCCCTGGGATCCTAAAGAAAAGGGCTTTGCCAAATATCGCGAACTGATTGAATCCACAGTGGTGGTCTTCATCGCGATGATCCTCCTCGGAGCTTTCGTTGCAGCGTTTGACATCAGTTTCAAGTGGGCCTTTGAGGCCGCGCAGAAGCTGGGTGCCTAATTCTCCGTTTTTCCCCACCCACCCCTTTTTCCAAATTCTCTTATGGGAGCTATCCCCGCACCTCGCGACCAGTGGTTTGTCATCCACGTCCGCTCCGGCCTTGAACAGAAGGTCCGTGACAGCATGCTCCGCCGCATTGAGAAAGAGGAGATGGGTGACTACGTCTTCCAGGTTCTCGTGCCGATGGAGCGCGTGGCCGAAGTGAAGAAAGGCAAGCGTTCCGAAAGCAACCGCAAGTTCTTCCCCGGCTACGTCATCGCCAACTGCCATCTCCTCGATGAGCACAACCGCCTGATCGAAAAGACCTGGTACTTCGTCAAGGAAACCGACGGCGTCCTGAACTTCGCCGGCACCAAGGATCACCCGATCTCGATGCGCGCCAAGGAAGTCGAGGCCATGCTGGCCCAGGTGGGCGACAAGGCCGACGGCGCCGTGCCCAAAATCGCCTTCAATCTCGGTGACACCGTGCGTGTGGCCGACGGTCCCTTCGAAAGCCAGAACGGCATCGTCGAGGAAATCGATCCGGAACGCGGCGTGCTGCGCGTCTCCGTCAATATTTTCGGGCGCTCCACACCGGTCGATCTCGAATACTGGCAGGTCGAGAAGGCATAAGCCGACCCGCCGCCCCCTGAATCTCAACTCAAGCAAGCAAGGAACACAAAGACATGGCCAAGGAAATCATCAAACTCATCAAGCTCCAGATCAAAGCTGGTGCCGCCAACCCCGCACCGCCCATCGGCCCTGCTCTCGGTCAGGCCGGTGTGAACATCATGGCCTTCTGCAAGGAGTTCAACGCCGCCACTTCCAAGCTCGGCGGAGACGTCCTTCCAACCGTGATCACGGTTTACAAGGACAAGAGCTTCACCTTCATCACCAAGCAGCCTCCTGCTTCCAACCTCCTGAAGAAGATCGCGAACATCGCCAGCGGCTCCAAGGAAGCGAACAAGATCAAGGTCGCCAAAATCACCAAGGCCCAGCTTCTTGAAGCCACCAAGCTCAAGATCGCCGACCTCAACACTTCCGATCTCACCATGGCGTCCCGCATCATGGCGGGTACCGCTCGCCAGATGGGCATCGAAATCATCGACTAATCACTTCAACCGAAGCAGGAGAACGTCACAGTTCGCCACCACTGCACACCTACCATGCAAAAGAGAAGCAAACGTTACAAGAAAGCAGCCGAGATGGTTCCGGCAGGCAAGGCATTCACGCTTGAAGAAGCGGCCGAGCTCCTGCGCAAACTCCCTGGCACCAAGTTCAACCAGACCGTCACCCTGTCGTTCCGCATGGGTGTGGATCCGAAGAAGAGCGACCAGATGGTTCGTGGCACCTGCCCCCTGCCTCACGGCTCCGGCAAGACTGTGCGCGTCGCCGTCTTCGCCCAGGGCGCCGCTGCTGAAGCCGCCAAGGCCGCCGGTGCTGACATCGTCGGCAACGAAGACCTCATCGCCAAGGTGAAGGAAGGCTTCACCGACTTCGACGTCGCCATCGCCACTCCGGCTGCGATGAATGAAGTTCGCAAACTCGGTAAGCAGCTCGGACCTCGTGGCTTGATGCCAAATCCTCGTACCGGCACCGTCACGGAAGACACCGCCGCCGCCGTCAAGGCCGTCAAAGCAGGCCGTGCCGACTTCAAGCTCGACAAGAATGGCAACATCGCCTCCTCCGTCGGCAAAGCTTCCTTCGAAGTGGCCCAGATCGCTGAAAACGCCACCTCCCTCATCGAAGCCGTGGTGCGCGCCAAGCCCGCCTCCGCCCGTGGCCGCTACGTCGAAACCATCACCCTCGCCGCCACCATGTCACCTGCTCTCCGCATCGACGTGTCGAAGTACGTCAAACTCTAATTTATAGAAGCACTGTATCATGAAAGAACTCAAAACATTGCTCATTGATGACCTTCTGAAGCGGGTCAATGCCTCCCCATTCCTGTTCGTCGTGGATTACACCGGCCTGAAGGTCGCGAAATTCGCCGAACTGCGCAAGCGCCTCAGCGCTGTCGGATCGGAGATTCACGTCTTCAAAAACAACCTGGTGAAGAAGGCTGCTGAAAAGGCCGGCTATCCTGGTGATCTGGGTGCCCACCTCACAGGCCAGAGCGCCTTCGTGACGGGTGCCAAGGATGTCTTCGGTGCCGCCAAGATCCTCAAGAATTTCCAGGCCGAGTTTGAAAAGCCGGTGATGAAAGTTGGCGTCCTCGACGGCAACCTTCTGGACACCGCCGCCATCAAGGTCCTTGCCGATCTGCCTTCCCGCGAAGTGCTCCTCGCCCAGCTCCTCGGTGTGCTCCAGGCTCCTGGTTCCGCCCTCGCCCGCGTGCTCCAGGCCAAGGTCGACAAAGAAGGCGCTCCTGCTGAAGAAGCTGCCCCTGCTGCTGCTGAAGCCGCTCCTGCTGCTGAGGCTGCCCCCGCTGAACAACCCGCGTAAACCCCATTTGATTAGATGGCCCGTCAAACGGCCTGAATACCCCAACACCCAATGGTTCCTCGCCGGAGCAAAAGCTTTTGCTCTTAATTTATCCGCAGCTGCGGACCGCGGCGACACCGACAAAATACTATGGCTGACCTGAATAAAATCGTTGAAGAACTGAGCACACTTACCGTCCTGGAAGTTGCCGAACTTGTGAAATCCCTCGAAACGAAGTGGGGCGTTAGCGCCGCTGCTCCTGTCGCTGCCGCCGGCCCTGGTGGTGCTGCCCCTGCTGCTGCAGTGGAAGAGAAGACCGAGTTCGACGTCATCCTGACCGAAGCTGGCTCCAACAAGATTGGCGTCATCAAAGAAGTCCGCGGCGTTGTTCCTGGCCTTGGCCTTGCAGAAGCGAAGAAGCTTGTCGAAAGCGCTCCGCAGACCCTCAAGGAAGGCTGCAAAAAGGAAGAAGCCGAAGAGATCAAGAAGAAATTGGAAGCCGCTGGCGCCAAGATCACGATCAAGTAGTCTCACGTTCCTGCTCTTTTCCGCGTGGCGTCTGCCATCATCCGCAGCGCCGCGCGGTCAGGAGCCTTTTCAAGTTAGAGTCAGTCTCAATCCCCCGTTCGTTTCGTTCCATCGCATGCCCGCAACCGCCCGTGATCCCCGCTTGAACCTCCGCAGCCAGTGCTACGGTTCCGGGACACCACGCGAAGTGCCGCCTGCTTCTGACAATTTTCATGGCCTGAATCCCGGCTCACACCTGGATTCCGGCTGCTTCGTTTTCGCGACAATCGCAAGTAATGCCGGGCTGGCCGCCTGACATTGCTCTTTTGTTGCTTCGCGGAACTCCCCTTCCGCATCCCGTGCCACCGCCCATCGCCCCCTAACCGCCTCATCACTGCCTTATGTCCCAGCGCACCAACTTTGGCAAAATCCACGAAGTCGCCGAGCCCCCAAATCTCATCGAGATCCAGCTCCGCTCATACGAGGAATTTCTCCAGAAAAACATCCTGCCCTCGAAGCGCAAAGACCTCGGCCTCCAGGCCGTGTTCCGGGAGGTCTTCCCGATCACCAGCTATGATGAGAAGATGACGCTCGATTTCGTCATGTACGAAATCGGCGAGCCCAAGCTCAGCTCCCTCGAAGCCATCCATGAGGCCGAGACTTTCAGCGCCCCGCTGTACGTGACCTATGAGCTCAAGGACGAGCAGGGTGCGAAGCAGGAACGCGTGTACATGGGTGAAATCCCCCTCATGACGGTGCGCGGCACTTTCGTCATCAACGGTGCAGAGCGCGTGGTCGTCTCCCAGCTCCATCGTTCCCCCGGTATCTGCTTTGAAACCAGCCAGCATCTCAATGGCCGCTGGCTCCACGGCTTCCGCATCATCCCTGACCGCGGCACCTGGCTGGAAGTGCAGTTCGACACGAACGACCTCCTCTACGTCTATCTCGACCGCCGCCGCCGTCGTCGCAAGTTCCTGGCCACCACGCTCCTGCGCGTCATCGGCTTCCCGGGCGATGAGGACATCCTCAAGCTCTTCTACGAAATCCAGGACCTCAAGCTCAAGGACAGCCTCTCCGAAGAAGAAGTCGCCACCAAGATCCTCTTCAAGGACATCCTGGACGGCGAACTCATCGTGGCCCGTGCCTACGAGCCGCTGACCTCCGGCGTCATCCGCCAGCTCATCCAGCTTGGTCACAAGTCCGTCAAGGTCGTCACCGCTTCCCCGGACGATCTCCTCATCACCTCCCTGCGCAAAGACACCGCCAAGGATGAAGATGAAGCCCTCAAGGAAATCTACCGCCGTCTGCGTCCGGGCGATCCGCCCACCACGCCGAATGCACGCGCCCTTGTGAAGCGCCTGTTCTTCGATCCGAAGCGTTATGACCTCACCCGCGTCGGCCGTTACAAGATCAATCAGAAGCTCTCGCTGAAGATCGACACCGAGACCCGCATCCTCACCGCTGAGGACGTGATCTCCGCTCTGCGCTACCTCTTCCACTTGCGTGAAGGTCAGGGCATTCTGGATGATATTGACCATCTCGGCAGCCGCCGTGTGCGTGCCGTGGGCGAACTCCTCGCCAACCAGTGCCGCGTGGGCCTTTCCCGCACCGAGCGTCTGGTGAAAGAGCGCATGACCCTGTTCGACGTGAACATGGACACCATGACTCCTGCCAAGCTCGTCAATCCGAAGGCGCTCTCCGCCGTCGTGCGTGACTTCTTCGGCCGCAGCCAGCTCTCCCAGTTCATGGACCAGATCAATCCTCTGGCCGAACTGACCCACAAGCGTCGTCTCTCCGCACTCGGGCCTGGCGGTCTGAACCGTGACCGCGCCGGCTTCGAAGTTCGTGACGTTCATCCGTCCCACTACGGCCGTATCTGCCCGATTGAGACTCCTGAAGGTCCGAACATCGGTCTGATCAACTCCCTCGGCAGCTATGCCCGCATCAACGAATTCGGCTTCATCGAAACGCCGTATCGTCCGGTGAAGGACAGCGTCGTGGCCGAGAAGATCGAGTATCTCACCGCCGACCAGGAAGAGAAGCACTACATCGCCCAGTCGAACAATCCGATCGACGAAAAAGGCAACTTCAAAGGCAGCAAGATCACCGTCCGCTACCGCGGCGAGTTCATCGAAGTCGAGCCCGCGCTCGTCACCCTCATGGACGTGTCGCCAAAGCAGCTCGTCTCCGTGGCTGCCGCGCTCATCCCGTTCCTTGAGCACGATGACGCCAACCGCGCTCTGATGGGTTCCAACATGCAGCGCCAGGGCGTGCCTCTCCTTGAAGGTGAGTCCCCGCTCGTCGGCACCGGCATGGAAGGCAAGGCCGCCCGTGACTCACGCTCCGTGATCGTCGCTGACGCCAACGGCACCGTCGCCGCTGCGACGGCTGACGTGATCATCGTCACCAAGGACGGCAACCTGCCCGTCAAGGACGACAAGTTCCTCGAAAACCCGATCAAGTCGTGCGTGACCGACGAAGACAAGGGCACCCACGTGTACCCTCTTCGCAAGTTCGGCCGCTCGAACGCCGGCACCTGCATCAACCAGAAGCCTCTGGTGAAGCGCGGTCAGAAGATCAAGAAGGGCGATGTCATCGCCGACGGTCCTTGCACCGACCAGGGTGAGCTTGCCATCGGCAAGAACATGCTCGTCGCGTTCATGCCTTGGAACGGTTACAACTTCGAAGATGCCATCACCATCAGCCGCCGCGTGGTCAAGGAGGACATCTACACCTCCATCCACATCGAAGACTTTGAAGTCATCGCACGTGACACCAAGCTCGGGCCGGAAGAAATCACGCGTGACATCCCGAACGTCGGTGATGAAGCGCTGAAGAACCTCGACGCCCAGGGCGTCGTGCGCATCGGTGCTGAAGTGAAGCCTGGCGACATCCTCGTCGGCAAGATCACTCCGAAGTCCGAAACCGAACTCGCCCCTGAAGAGCGCCTCCTGCGCGCCATCTTCGGTGAGAAGGCCGCTGACGTGAAGGACACCTCCCTGCGCGTGCCCTCCGGCTGCACCGGCATCATCATGGATGTCCGCATCGCCCAGCGCGGCATGGGTGCTGACTCTGAGAAGGAGAAGCTCTCCCCGTCCGAGTACAAGAAGCACATCAAGCAGATCGAAGAAGACTATCGTGCGAAGAAGGAAGACCTCACCGAGCAGCTCACCGAGCGTCTCTCTGACATCCTTCTCAACGAGAAGATCCCTCTCGACATCGTGAACGGTCAGACCGGCGAGCCCCTCGTCGGCGCGAACAAGAAGATCACCAAGACGATGCTTCGTCACGTGGCCGAAAGCTACGACACCATCGAAATCGATCCGAGCCCGATCCGTAACAAGATCTTCGACATCATCCAGACCTTCGAACAGAAGTTCTCTGACGCCGACATGGAACGTGAGCGCAACCTCGACAAGATCGAGTCCAGCGAAGACACCGCCGACAGCGGCGTGGTCAAGCAGGTGCGCGTCTTCCTCGCCAGCAAGCGCAAGCTTTCGGTGGGTGACAAGATGGCCGGCCGCCACGGAAACAAGGGGATCGTCGCCAACATTGTTCCTGAAGAAGACATGCCGTTCCTCGAAAACGGAACGCCTGTTGACATCGTGCTGAACCCCCTCGGCGTGCCATCACGCATGAACGTGGGTCAGGTGCTTGAAACCCACCTCGGCCTCGCCGCCAAGGCCTTGGGCATGAAGATCGCCACCCCGGTGTTCGATGGTATCCCCGAAACCAAGATCATGGAATACATCAAGGAAGCCAAGAAGGTTCCTGGGTATGAATGGATGGGCCTCAACGGCAAGTCGAAGCTCTTCGACGGCCGCACAGGTGACGCCTTCAGCCTCGATGTCGTCGTCGGCTACATCTACATGCTGAAGCTGAACCACCTTGTCGCCGATAAGATCCACGCACGTGCGGTCGGACCTTACTCGCTCGTCACGCAGCAGCCTCTGGGTGGTAAAGCCCAATACGGCGGCCAGCGCTTCGGGGAAATGGAAGTGTGGGCCCTTGAAGCCTACGGTGCCGCATTCACGCTGCAGGAACTCCTCACCGTCAAGTCTGACGATGTTCAGGGCCGCACGCGCATCTATGAGCAGATCGTCAAAGGCGACCACGCTCTTGAAGCCGGCACGCCTGAGTCCTTCAACGTGCTCATCAAGGAAATGCAGTCCCTCGGTCTTGACGTCAAGGTGCACAAGCGCGCCAACGCCAATGCAGATGTGGAAGCCCTTGAAAACTTTGCCTCCTCGGCGGGTGCCTAACCCTCCTTCCCCCAGAAACCCAGCGCAAAAACCTGCCACCCATCTCCACACATCATGAATGCTGACGCGAGCTTGAAAGAAATCTTCGGGGAACCCCAACACGGCGAGGAGTTCGACTATGTGTCGATCTGCATCGCCTCTGCGGACCGCACCCGCTCCTGGTCCTCCGGTGAAGTTAAGAATCCAGAAACCATCAACTACCGTACGTTCAAGCCAGAAAAGGGCGGCCTTTTCTGCGAACGTATCTTCGGACCCACCCGTGACTGGGAGTGCGCCTGCGGCAAGTACAAGCGCATCAAGCACAAGGGTGTCGTTTGCGATCGCTGCGGCGTCGAAGTGACCCTTTCCCGCGTTCGTCGCGAGCGCATGGGCCACATCGAACTCGCCGTGCCGGTGACGCACATCTGGTTCTACAAGTGCATGCCTTCCCGCATCGGCCTCATGCTCGACATGACCGCCCGTTCGCTGGAGCGCGTGATCTACTATGAAGACTACATGGTCATCGATCCAGGCAGCACCCCGCTTCAGCGCGGCCAGCTCCTGACCGAAGTCGACCTTCGTGAAGCCGAAGAGCAGTACGGTGCAGACGCCTTCCGCGTCGGCATGGGTGCTCAGGCCATCCGTGACATCTTCGCCCAGCTCAACCTGGCCGAAGTGACCAAGGAACTCGAAGAGGCGATGACCAAGACGCGCTCCAAGCAGATCCGCAAGAAGCTCGCCAAGCGCCTCAAGCTCTGCCAGGGCTTTGCCGAAAGCCACAGCCGTCCTGAGTGGATGATTCTGGAAGTGCTGCCGGTCATCCCGCCAGACCTTCGCCCCCTCGTCCCCCTCGAAGGCGGCCGCTTTGCCACCTCCGACTTGAACGACCTCTATCGTCGCGTCATCAACCGCAACAACCGTCTCAAGAACCTCCTTCAGCTCCGCACGCCGGATGTCATCATCCGCAACGAAAAGCGCATGCTGCAGGAAGCTGTGGACGCCTTGTTCGACAACGGCCGCCATGGCCGTCCGGTGACCGGCGCAGGCAACCGCCCGCTGAAGTCCATGTCCGACATGCTCAAGGGCAAGTCCGGCCGCTTCCGTCAGAACCTTCTCGGCAAGCGCGTCGACTACTCCGGCCGTTCCGTCATCGTGATCGGACCTGACCTTCTGCTGCACCAATGCGGTCTGCCGAAGAAGATGGCCCTCGTGCTGTTCGAACCCTTCATCATCCGCCGTCTCAAGGAGATGGGCCTGGTGCACACCGTGCGCTCCGCGAAGAAGATGATCGAACGCCGCACGCCTGAAGTGTGGGACATTCTGGACGAAGTGACCAAGGGGCACCCCGTTCTCCTCAACCGCGCTCCGACGCTCCATCGTCTTTCGATCCAGGCTTTCGAGCCGAAGCTCATCGAAGGTGAGGCCATTCGCGTGCATCCCCTCGTTTGTACGGCCTACAACGCCGACTTCGACGGTGACCAGATGGCCGTTCACGTCCCGCTTTCCATCGAAGCTCAGATGGAAGCCCGCCTGCTCATGCTTGCGCCGAACAACCTGTTCAGCCCTGCCAGCGGCAAGCCGGTGATGAATCCCTCCCAGGACATTCCTCTGGGTTGCTACTTCCTTACCTACCTGCGTGAGTTCCCGAACCAAGACGCCAAGGCCAAGAAGGGTGATGTGGAAGGTCGCGTGCCGATCTTCAATGACGCCCCTGAAGTTGAATTCGCCATTTCCGAAGGCGGCTTGACGGTGAACGACAAGATTCGTTTCCGCAATCCCGACTGGAATCTGCCGAAGCGTCCTTATGGCGATCCTACCAAGGCTGTCATCGAGACAACCGCAGGTCGTGTTCTCTTCAACGAAACCTGGCCTGAAGGCCTCGGCTTCATCAACACCACCGTCGGCAAGAAGCAGATCTCCGACATCATCTGGCGTTGTTTCCAGACCGTGGGCCAGAAGGAAACCGTCCACGCGCTGGACCGTCTCAAGCAGCTCGGCTTCCGCGAAGCGACCCGTTCCGGTTGCTCCATCGGTATCACCGACATGGTCATCCCGACCGCCAAGGCCGCTGGTCTTGAAAACGCCTACAAGCAGATCGAAGAAATCGAGAAGCAGTATCGCCGTGGTATTATCACCAACGGTGAGCGCTATCAGAAGATCATCGACATCTGGACGCAGGTGGGTGAAATCGTCGCCGACGAACTCTTCCGCACCCTGGAATACAACGAGGGCAAGAAGCACCACAATCCGCTCTACGTCATGGTGAACTCGGGCGCCCGAGGCAACCGTACGCAGATCAAGCAGCTTGCCGGCATGCGCGGTCTGATGGCCAAGCCTTCCGGTGAAATTATCGAACGTCCGATCACCTCGAACTTCCGTGAAGGTCTGAGCGTGCTCGAATACTTCATCTCCACTCACGGTGCTCGTAAAGGCCTTGCCGATACCGCTCTGAAGACGGCTGACTCCGGGTACATGACCCGCAAGCTCGTCGACGTGTCCCAGGACGTCATCGTCACTGAGGAAGACTGCGGCACCGTCAACGGCATCACGCTCTCCTCCATCTATCAGGGTGACGAAGAAATCGTTGATCTCAAGACCCGCGTCTATGGCCGTGTCTCCTGCGAAACGATCCATGATCCCGTGGACAAGAGCATCGTCATCAAGGCAGGTCAGCTCGCTTCCGAAAAAGAAGCCGCTCACCTTGCGAAGATCGGCGTCGAGAAGCTCAAGATCCGCTCCGTGCTCACTTGCGAAAGCAAGCGCGGCTGCTGCTCGAAGTGCTACGGCCTCCACCTCGCCACGCATCGCATGGCGAAGATCGGCGAAGCCGTCGGCATCGTCGCCGCACAGTCCATCGGCGAACCCGGAACGCAGCTCACCATGCGTACCTTCCACGTGGGTGGTGCTGCCACGGCCTCCTTCAAGCAGCCCTTCATCAACGTCAAAAACGCTGGTACCGTCAAATACACCGACATGCGTGCGGTTACCACGATCGAAGGCACCTGGATCGCCCTCACCAAGAACGGCATCCTCTCCATCCATGACGACGACGGTCGCGAACTCGAAAGCCACAAGCTGGTCACGGGTGCCGTTATCTCCGTCGAAGACGGTGGCAAGGTCAAGAAGGGCCAGCAGGTCGTCACTTGGGATCCGTATAACGTGCCGATTATCACCGAGAAGGCTGGTAAGCTGGAGTTCCGCGACATGATCTCCGGCATCACGATCACCAAGGAAAAGAACGAGTCCACCGGCAACGAAGAAACCGTCGTCATCGAGCACAAGGAAGACCTCCATCCGCAGGTCGTCGTGGTGAATCCGAAGACGCACGAAGTTCTCGCCAGCTACACCATTCCAGCGGGCGCTCACTTGAGCGTGAAGAACAACGAGAAGGTCGAGGCTGGTACCACCATCGCCAAGACGCCTCGTAAGGCCTCCAAGACGAAGGACATCACCGGTGGTCTTCCTCGTGTGGCCGAACTCTTCGAAGCCCGCAAGCCGAAGGACGCCTGCGAAATCGCCCGTATCGACGGTGTGGTTGAAATCGGCGGTCTGGTCCGTGGCAAGCGCCGCGTGATCGTCACCGACAACAAGACCGGCCAGCAGGAAGAACATCTCATCCCCCGCAGCAAGCACATCTTGCTGTTCAACGGCGACCACGTCAGCAAAGGCGACCAGATCACCGACGGTCCAGTCGTTCCGCATGACCTCCTCGAAATTCTTGGCCCACAGGCTCTCCGCGAGCACTTGGTCAACGAAGTGCAGGAAGTGTACCGCGCTCAGGGTGTGGAAATCAATGACAAGCACGTTGAGATCATCATCCGTCAGATGCTGCGCAAGGTGAAGGTCACCGACACCGGCGACACCGAGTTCCTCTGGGGCGACCAGATCGACCGCGGCGAGTTCGAGAAGGAAAACAACCGTGTTTCCGAAGAAGGCGGCAAGCCTGCAGAGGCAGAGCCTGTCCTCCTCGGCATCACCAAGGCTTCCATCGAAACCGAATCCTTCATCTCGGCTGCTTCCTTCCAGGACACCACCCGTGTGCTCACCGAAGCCGCCACCCTTGCCAAGTCCGACTTCCTGCGCGGCTTCAAGGAAAACGTCATCATGGGTCACCTCATCCCGGCCGGCACTGGCTTCATCAGCAACCGCAACTTCGAACTCCACGAAACCGAGCGCCCTGCGCTGCCTGCCATCGTGGACGAAGACGCTGCCTAAGCCCGCCCGTCCGTTCAAACCTCACCCGCCTCCTTCGGTGCAAGCCGTCGGAGGCGGTTTTGCGTACTGGAGGCGTGGTGGCCGTGGTTGCACCTTAAGTGGCGCATGGCTATAGCTTGCGATTATCTGCGCCGCTTTTCCCCATGAAACACCTCCTCGCCACCGTCCTTCTCATTTTTCTAGCGACAGTCTCAGAGGCGGCCAAGCCGAAGCCTTTCATCTTTGTGCCGAAGGATGCCGCGGAGCCTATGCCTGTGGCCGTGTGGCTGCAGGGTTATCGTGGATATTCACCTCTGGGCCCCATGCCCGGCGAAACGACGGAGGCCATGCAGAAACTGGCCGATACACTCGGCGCGGTGATCCTCGGCTTTCCCGCCACCACAGACCTGGGCGATGACACGCAGCAGTGGTCCGAAGAGCCGGTGGCAGACCACGCCTACATTCAGGACAGGCTGAAAACGCTCACGACGGGGCTGAAAGTGGATCTGACCCGGGTCGGATTGTTCGGCTTCTCCCAAGGCGCGATGGTGGCTGCGGATCTTGCCACCCTGTATCCGGAGTCATATCGAGGAGCCATCCTGATGTCGCCCGGAGGCATGGGGGCACCGAAGGTTGCGGAGCGGAGGTTGCCGGTTCACGCCACCCAGGTTTACTTCTGCTTTTGTGGCGCTGAGGAGCATGAAGGCAACGTCGGCCTCACCAAGGCATATGCGCAACATTTGGAGAAGGTTCTGGGTGCCCACGTCACTCTGAAGCTCTATGAAGGCGTCTCCAAGCACGCCCGGCCACCCGATTTCATGACCCAGTTCACCACCTGGATGGGAGCCATTCTGAAGCCCGTGGAGAAGCGCTGAGTCACCCAGGCAGAGTGCATGCAACATTCCCCGATGAGTGGCTCAGGGGACCGCTGGAGCAGGTGGAGACGAATTGAGGATGGTACCGTTATTTCCGCTTTTGCGGCATGAGGTTCCTCCACCCCCAATCAGCAACGTCGATGAACACAATCCTAATCCAAGGCACCTGGAACATCCTCAAAGGCAAGCTCAAACAAGCTTGCGCATTGCTCACGGGTGACGATCTGAAGTATGAAAAAGGCAAGACGGTGGAATTCCTCGGACGCATTCAAAAAAAGACCGGCGAGAAACGCACTGCCATCCAAAGAACGATGCGCGAGTGCGAAGAACTGCGGCAGCGCATAGGCGGGTGCTAGAGTCTTTGTGGCTGAGGAAGCGCTTCGTCCGCCTTGGAAGTGTGGCCCCTCACTTCGGCACGATGCCCAGATAATTCCTCACCGTGCTCCAGCCGGGATGGGTGTGTTCGCGGCCGTCATTGGTGCGGAAATAGAGGGCGGAGGAATGGCCGCCATCGAGATTGAGCGCACGGTTCACGGTGAATGCGGGCATGACGCCGGGGGTGGTGAGCAGCTCGGCGAGTTCACTCAGGGTGATGTCTTGCGCGAGGCCCAGGCACCACTGGTTGCCGCCGTCGTTGGCGATGAAGGTGCGGGTGCTGCGCTTCTTGGCATCGAGTCCAGCCACGGCCTGACCGCCATCGACCAGACGCGGGCCGGCCTGCAGGAGTTCACTGGTGCCTTCGGGATTCACATCCGCATTCCACAGCAGTTGGGGCTGAGAAGTGACAATGACCGCGCCGGTGAGCAGCGGGCCCGTCTGCCAGATGCCGGTACGCTTGCCACTGGCGATCATCAGGCCCATGGGCTTGAATTCAGGCGTGAAGAAACCGCCGTTCACGCCAGCCACGGCTGCGGCACCGCGCATGCAGTCGGTGAGGCGGTTGCCGCCGGACCAGTCTTCCGGCTGGTCGATGACCTTGAGATCAAACTGGCGGTCGTCGAAGACCACGACCTGAACCTGGAAGGAGTGGCGCTCGCGGCCGATTTTGTATTCGATCACCGAGGCACCGCCGACGAGTGGCTGGCCTTTGAAATCGGAGATGGCCGTCCAGCTTGCTGTCGGAGCTGACTTGGCCGGAGGAGTCTGCACGGCCACTTCCTCCACCGTAGGGTAGGGTGGGACGAGGGGCGGCTGTCCTGACTCTGCTTGGACGGGCGCGGGTGCGGGCGGTGGAGGCGTGCTGCAGCCTGCCAGTGCCAGGGTGAGGATGAAGATCAGCGGGCGCATAAGCTCAGGCCAGTGAGGCGAGTTGTTCCTTCATCGCCGCGAGGGCGCGCGCACGATGGCTGAGCTGGTTCTTCGTTTCCGCAGGGAGAACACCGAACGTGTCCGTAAAGCCATCAGGAATAAAAAGCGCATCGTAGCCAAAGCCACCCGCACCCACTTCCTCCGTGAGCAGACGGCCTTCCACGCTGCCGCTTGTGACGTGCAGCACTTCGCCATCACGCGCCAGAACCATGCAGCATTGGAAGCGTCCGGTGAAGCGGAGGTCCTGCGGCAGTTTGGCGAGTTCGCTTTTCAATTTCGCGCGGTTGTCTGCGGCATTGGCGGTCTCTCCTGCATAGCGTGCGCTGCGCACACCGGGCGCACCGTCCAGCGCATCCACCTCAAGACCCGAATCATCCGCCAGCACCAGCAGGCCGGGCACCCCCCGGCTGCCGCTCACGGCTTTGATGATGGCGTTGGCCTCGAAGGTGTCGCCGGTCTCTTCATCCAGCGTGACACCAGGGTGAGCGCGAAGATCTTCGACCTGCCAATCCTCTCCGAGAATAGCGGCGACTTCTTCAGTCTTGTGGGCATTGGAGGTGGCGAAGACGAGCTGAGGCATGGCCTATGGATGGCGGTGGCGGTGGACGTTTTCAACCGGCTCCATTTATGATTTACGATTTATGATTTGGGAACCCGATTTCGACAGGCGGCTTGGCCGTCCTTGAAATCGTAAATCATCAATCCCCGCTAATGCATCAGCGGCTCCAGCAGTCGCTCCTCCGTGATAAGGCCGATGGGCTGCTGGCGTTCATCCACCACGATGGCGAGGCGGCGGCCGGATTTGCGCATGCGCTGCAGCGTGTGCAGGGCAGGCAGGCTGGCGGGCATGGCATCCAGCGTGCGCATATGGTGGCGCACGAGGCGGTCCGGGGGGATGACGGCGGGAAGGTCGGTGGTGTCGAGCAAGCCGATGAAGCTGCCATTGTCTCCCAGCACAGGAAGCAGCGTGCAGTTTTGCTCACGGGCCACAATCAAAGCGGTGCTGAGCGGGATCTCAGCGGCAAGGGCGATGCTGCGTGCCAGCGGCTGCATGATGTCGCCGGTGCTCAGCTTTTTGTAGTCGAGCACGCGTTCGATGAGATGCATGGCGTTGGCAGAAAGCTGATGCTGGGCGGCGAGCTCCTGCGCCAGCGATTTCAGATCGTCGCGCCCGCGTGTTTGCCGTGCCTCGCTGGGGACTTCACTGGTGGCGGTGCTTTTTTTGCCGGTCACCACGCGAAATAGAGGACGCGCCAGACCGACGAGATGGACGAGCGGCGAGACACTGCGCATGGAGCGGAAGGGATAGCTGCGAAAGAGCTTCTTGGGCATGACCTCCAGGCCGATGAGGAAAACAGGCAGCGCGAGCGTGAAGGCCAGCACGTAGCCCCACAGAGTCGCATGGTGAATGATGGGAAAAGCGACGAGCAGGAAGGCGGCGAGATTGGTGAGGTGATTGGCCACGGTGATGCAGCCGATCAAGGCGTCACGGTCTTCCAGCAGCGGCAGCAGGCCGCGTGCACGGCGGTCGCCGGCGCTGGCTGCATGGCGCACACGCACACGGCTGACGGCCATCACCGCGCTCTCCAGTCCGGAGAGCATGAAGGAAAGAGCGAGGCAGAGAATGAGCAGGAGCCAGGTCATGTGGGTGGGATGAAATTAGCCGGCGCTGGATTCGTCAGAAGATTTGAGTTTGAGGCGGAGCTCCACCTCCTGAATGCGGGCACGCACGATGCGGCGCACCTTGATGTCCGCGTCGTCAAGGTTGATGCGTTCACCGGGCTTGGGCACATGACCGAGCTGATTGAAAACAAGGCCGCCGATGGTGTCGATGCCGCCGACATCCAGGTCGACGTTGAAATCGAGATTGAGTTCTTCTTTGATGTGATCCAGCCGCGTGCCGCCATCCAGCAGGAAACGACCGCCGCCGAGATCGCGAATCTCCGAGGTCTCACCATGCCAGGGGGCGGCTTCGTAAAGCAGCCAGTCGGCGATCTCACGGCGGGTGATCATGCCTTCCAGCCCGCCGTATTCATCCGCGATGAGCGCCGGTTGTTCGTCACGTTGCAGATGGTGCTGCAAGGCTTCGAGCACGGGCATGGTCTCGGGCACAAAGGCCGGCGTGCGCAGGAGTGTGCGCCAGTCCGGACGGTTCGCGAGTTTCCAGGCATTGGTGTCGAGCACGCCTTCGACCGAGTCGGGCGTCTCGCCATACACAATGACAAAACGTCCGGCGGATTTTTCCAGGATGGCGGTTGTTTTTTGCGGTGAGTCCTCGCTGCTCATGAGCGCGAGATCCACGCGCGGGATCATGCAGTCGCGCACGGTGAGTGATTCGATGTCGAGCACCTCATGGATCATGGCGCTGTCATCGCTGTCCAGCAGGCCCTGCTCCTGGCGCATTTCCACCAGGGTTTCGAATTCATCACGCGTCACGGGCATGCGCATCTTGATGTGCCGGGTGACGAATTTTTGCAGCAGCGCGTCCGTGGTGCGATCAACAAGCAGCGCTAGAGGGTCGATCACATTTCTCAGCGGGTGCAGCAAACGCAGGCTGCCGAGCAGAACCACGGAGGGATTGCGAGCGGCAAAAAATTTGGGAGCCATGTCTCCTAGCAGGACCGTTGCCAAGAATATTACGGATGCTGTGAGCCACACATTCCACCCAGATGCCAGCAGCGGACCGGTGACAATCCACAGCCCAAGTGCGGCGAGGGAGAGATTCAGCGCTGCGGAAAGCAGCAAAGTGTGGTGCAGCTGCGCAAAGGGATTGGCGGTGATGGCTCGCAGTCTTTGCGCCACGGCGCCTTCGCCAGCTGCAAGCAGCTGCGCTTCGACATCGCGCGCGCTGTGGATGGCCGTTTCCGCAGCAGAAATAACCGCGAGCAGCAGGAGCAGCGCGAAGTAGAGAAGGAAGGCAACAAACAGGGGCATTGAGAGACCTCTTAGTGTGGGTGGTGGCAGCACCGAGGGTCAAGGTGAATTACGAAGTGTTCCAAATGTTCGTTCTTGCCAAAATTGTGACGTACTGATAGCAACGTTTCAACCATGCGCTCCATCCTCCTCACCTTCCTCCTGTGTGCCGCCGCCAGCCTGCAGGCCGCAGACAAACTGAAAGTCCTCATTGTGGACGGGCAGAACAACCACAAGTGGGACATCACCACGCCCGTGCTGCGCAATGCGCTGGAGAGCAGCGGCGCCTTCACCGTCGAAGTCACCACCACGCCGCCCAAAGGATCTCCCAAGGAAGCCTGGCATGCCTGGAAACCGATGTTCACCGATTACGCTGCGGTGGTGAGCAACTACAACGGCGAGCCCTGGCCGCAGAATGTGCGTGATGCCTTCACGAAGTACGTGGCTGACGGCGGCGGCTTTGTTTCGATTCATGCGGCAAACAATTCCTTTCCCGAGTGGAAGGAATACAATGACATGATCGGTGTCGGCGGCTGGGGCGGTCGTAATGAAAAGTCCGGCCCCTGGCTGTATGTGAAGGATGGGAAACTCTTCCGCGACACCGTGACGGGGAATGGCGGCGCTCACGGCGCGCAGCATGAGTTCATCGTCGAAATTCAGAATTCGAATCATCCGATCACAAAAGGACTCCCCAAGCGCTGGCTGCACGCCAAGGACGAGCTCTACAGCAAGCTGCGCGGCCCTGCCGAAAATGTGGAGGTGCTGACCACGGCTGTGTCTGACCTCACCGCTGTGAGCGAGCCGAACAACCTGGTGCTCAACTATCAAAAAGGCCGGGTGTTTCACACCACGCTGGGCCATGCGGACTACTCGATGCTGGACCGCGGCTTCTACACCATCCTCCAGCGCGGCACCGAATGGGCGGCCACCGGCAAGGTGGAGCGCACAGCAGCCGTGCCTGCGGATTTCCCGACTGAAACCGCGGTGAGCGTGGTGAAGCTGGAAGGTTATCCGAAGCAGGAAGCGCCGAAGCCGAAGAAGTAAGGCCTCTGACTCTGAAGTACGACAGACAGGAGTGTCTGTCGTACTTGTCTTCGCCGCGCTCGGTTCCTAACGGTTCACGGCATTTAAAATGCGTTACGAATGTGCGGCCAGAATATCTCGCGCGATCTGCGCCTTGAGCTCATCCAGGCTGCTGAATTTCATCTCGCTGCGCAGGTGGCGGGTGAAGCGCACCTCCATGTCCTGGCCATAGATGTCGCCGCTCCAGTTGAGCAGGTGGACTTCGAGGGAAGGATCGGCGTCTGCCGCGACGGTGGGCCGACGGCCGAGATTGGCCACGCCCGGGAACCATTGCTCACCCACGCGCGCCTCCACGGCGTAAACGCCGAGGGGCGGGAGCTGCTCGTTTTCCACATCGACATTCGCCGTGGGGAAGCCGAGCTGACGGCCAAGCTTCTGGCCTTCGACCACGGTGCCAAAGACGGAGTACTCGCGCCCCAGCAGAGTGGCGGCTTTGTGGAAATTCCCTTTCGAGACCGCCTCGCGGATCAGGGTGCTGCTGACCACTTCAGAGTCGATTTTCAAAGGCGGCACGCCATACACGGCAAAGTCATGCTCCTGCCCCATTTCCATGAGCAGGTGAATGTTGCCTTCACGCCCATGTCCAAAGCTCCAGGTGTAGCCGACGGAAATGCAGCCCAGCGGGCGTGAGGCTCTCACCAGCTGCTGGAGGAAATCGCGTGCGGGCGTTTTGGCCGTCTCGGCGGTGAAGGGGCATGCCAGCAGGCAGGAGATGCCCGTTTGGGCGAGAATGAGGCGCTGATGGCGCGGACCGCAGAGCAGTTTGGGGGCGGAGCCCGGCCGTAGCACCTGCATGGGGTGCGGATCGAAAGTCACGACGACTGCGGTGCCGTGGTGCTGCGTGGCGTGTTCCTGGGCCGCGCGAATGACCTCTTGATGCCCGAGGTGGATTCCATCAAACACGCCCACGGCAAGAGCGAGGGGGCCGGGAAGTGTGGAAAGGGCGTCGATGGAGCGAAGAACCTGCATGCGTTGGAGCGGTGAGCCATACCAGTGGCGATGCAGAGCGCAAGGTGAAGGGCGTCAGCCGCTGCCTTCAGCCTCCGGCTTACTTCATGTTGCTCAGGGTGCTCCAGAAGGTCTTCAGCACGCTCTTCTTGCCGAGGCTGATGCTGCTTTGGACGTCGGTGTGGGCGGTGCCGATGACCTTGTTCATCACTTCACCGTAAGCAGGCATCGAGTTCCAGCCGAGGGAGATTTCTTTGTTGGAGGCGGTGGAGGTGGTGGTGTTCGTTTTCATATGATTCGTAAATTTGAGAATTTTGAGGGGATTCAGGCGGTGCGATTCAGATTTGAATGAAGCTTTGTTTACGAGTGTGATAATCGAGTCACAAAAATGAGAATTAAAAGCCAACAGGATGGCGAGGGCTGAAGCCAGCATAGTTGCGGCCCTGGGTGCGCCAGCGTGGACCTTCGCCCGTCATCTGGCCGGAGGTGTCCATGCGAAGACCGCAGATGGTGATGAAAACATGCTCACCAGGCTTCACCCAGATGGTGATGAAGCGGCCCACGCCAGGCTGGCCATAGTTGGCGAACTCCTTGCTGGACAGGCAGCGGTTCAGCAATCCTGCCTTCATAAGGACGTAAGAAGTGCTGCTGCTGCAGTCATAAGCGCTGTCTTCGATGTTGCGATGGCCACCGCCCAGCACGTAGGGCTTGTTCTGGAGGGTGTTGGCTGCATAAACGGCGAACTGAAGGGCCTGAGGAGCGGTCTGGCCGACGGAAGCGAAGCGGCCGTCAAAGCGGATCTGAGAATTGCCACCGACGGCAGCGCGGGGAGCGGCGGCGCGCTGAGCTGCAGCCTGCTGGGCGGCGGCCTGAGCGGCGGCTTGGTCAGCGTAGTAGCGGGCCCAGCCAGCGGCGTTGGCCTGCTGCTGAGCGTTCCAAGCGGCCCAAGCCTGCGCATTGGCTTGTTCCTGAGCGTAAGCAGCCTGTGCCTGAGGGGCGGCATAGTAACCGGCGGCAGAGTAACCGTTCTGGGCGTTCGCGGCGCAAGCGATGGCGAGGAGGCTGACGGTGAGTGCGAGGCGGATGAGTGTTTTCATGGCTGCGTGTGTGGCTCTTGTTTCTGCTAGTATTTATAACAGAAATTATAGAACGTGCAACAACCATATCGGAAATTACTCAAATATTTGTAAAAGTGATAAACATATCTGTATAACCACTATACAAAAAACTCATTTTCAGTAGTTTATATTGGACGAGTGTTGTTCGCATAATCGCGAATTCGCCATTTTAGAATCGAGTTAATCCCAAAAGAGAAAGAAAAATGGGCTTCTTTGTTACAATTGGCAGCAAAATACGATCATTATAGAGAAGGCATAAAATCACTCTTTTCTAATTCTTGCGCATGGAGCGTCTTCTTTGAGAATGGGCCTCCATGAAATCACGCCTGCAGCCTCTTCGAATACCGGTTCTGGCCTTCTTCCTTCTGGCTGCGTGCGGACGTGGTGCGGAGCCTCTGACCACGACTTATTTCTATGACGAGGAAAGCATGCGCTACCTGACCCTGCGCCAGACTTCCGCCACGAGCGTGGAGGTGATCACGCGCTGGGCCTCGGAACCAGGATCGACTGGCGTGTGGACGGGGCAGGGGACCCGCAAAGACAATCTGCTTACCTTTGCCGCCTTGGTGGATGAGGGGCAGGATCGCGGATCGTATTTCATCGCCAAGGGAGGGGAGTCGAAAATGGAGATCCTGTTCAAGCCGGGACAGAAGATGCCGCAAGACCCTGGCATCCTTGGCATCTATCGCCGCGTGAGTGATGAGAAGCGGCTGCAACTGGCCCGCAAAGAATCCCAGGCGGCGGATGAACGCCTGAGCGTGGCCTTGAAGGAGGCCTCGCACACTTGGTCTGGCGTGGACAAGACGGTGCCGGCCGACTGGAAGGCCCGCTGGCCGGCGCTGCTGGGCCGCTGGATGAAGATCGCCTATCAGCCCCCGGAGCCTGTGAAGGCCAAACCTGCGCCGCTTTCTGCTCCGGGCAAAGACGCGCCGACGCCGGAGAGGGATGTGAACTACTGGCTCAAGCTTGCCCAAGTCACGGCGGCAGCCTACGGCTTCATGCAGCAGCCGGTGGTGCTGAAGAGCTCCTCCTGGGATGGCGAGTATGACGACGGCTTTGGCGGGCACGTGAGCATCCGCCGCGCGAAGGACGGCAAGCTGCGTGTGAACCTGAACTGCACGCGGGTGAACGAAAACCAGGGCTCCGATCTGGCCGGCCAAATACCGCCTGAGTCGGTGACTTCCAAGAACGATGAGACCACCGCTACTGCGGTCTTCGCCGAGACAGATGTGCCGGAAGCCGCCAAGGAGGTTAGCATCACGCTCAAGCGCAAAGGCAGCTTTCTCTGGGTGGAAACCAAACGCAAAGCGACCCCTCCCGGCAGTTTGTCATGGTTCGACGGCATCTACCGCTGGTCGCCGGTGCCGAAGGAGTGAGGGGAGAGCTGTCAGAGCGTAGGTTGGGTGTGTTTGGCGAACAAGACACTCATCAACACGCGAATGCCTCTTCGCCAAACCGCCCGACTACGAGGGCGTTCTTATGTCATGGTGCGTTGCCGTACGCTGATGGACGGCGGGCTGTCGCCACCCCCATCCTACAATCACGTCGAAGCCCTTAGGCTGCAAGGAAGCGCGCAGATGATGCTCGCCTCAGTGCTCGAGCGAAGATAAGGGAGCACATCCACAGGCTGGCAGCCTGTGTCATCCTTCGTTACGCCTTCTTCACTGGCTGCCCCGGCGTTTCAAAGAACGACGCCAGCGCCAGCAGGATGGCGGCGCACACGACGCAGGAATCCGCCACATTGAAGGAAGGCCAGGGGTGGAATGGCCAGAAGCCGAAGTCGAAGCGCAGGAAGTCCACGACGTAGCCGTCGAAAAACGTGCCGTCGAAAAGCTTGCCGCCTTCGTGATTGCGGAAGAGGCGGTCGGTGAGATTGCCGAAGATGCCGGAGACCAGCAGCGCCACGGCGGTGCGGCTCAGCTTGCCGGGAAACAGGCCTTTGCCATGCATCACGTAGATGAACACGAGCGCGGCCAGCGAGATGGCGGTGAAGGCGTAGTTCGCATACTGCGTGCCGTTGAACATGCCAAAGGCCACACCGGTGTTCGAGGCATGGTGCAGCCAGAAGACGCCGGGGATGACTTCCTGCTCGGTCTCGTAGAGCCTGAAATGCTGCACGATCCAGTTCTTGGAGAACTGGTCGAGAATGTAGAGAGGCAGCGAGAGGAGCAGGAAGAGGCGGATCATAAAAAATGTCGAATGATGAATTCGGAGCCGAGCGAAGCGAGACAGACGAACGAAGTGAGCCCAGGGGGGGGGGCGGAGCGAATCAATGACGAATGTTAAGAAGAAGAAATCGAGTGAGCGCGCGGATCGTGGTCATTCGTCATTCGTCATTCGACATTCTGCATTCGTCATTGGCTTGGCTCCTCAGGCGGGCTGCAGCACGACCTTGAGCAGGCCTTCCTTGTTGTCATGCAGGCGCTTGAACCAGCCTGCGCCTTCGGAGAGGGGCACCACGGCGCTGAGCAGCGGCTCCACCTGGATGCTGCCGTCCTGAATGCGGCGGATGGCTTCGGGGTACTCACCGGCACAGGAGCAGGAGCCCTTGATGGTGAGCTGGCGTGTGACGACTTCCTGAAGAGGGAAGGGGGTGTTGGGCTGCAGGTTGCCGATCAGCACCACCTGGCCGCCTTTGCGCACGCTGCGGATCGCGAGATCGAGCGGGGCACCGGCGCCCACGACTTCAAAGCTGGCGTCAGCACCGTCGCCGCCGCAGATCTGGCGGATGTGCATGGCCAGGCCTTCCTGCTTGGCGTTGAAGGTTTCTTCGGCACCCAGCTTGCGGGCGAGTTCCAGACGGCTGTCATCAAGATCCACGGCGATCACCTTTTCCCAGCCGCGTGCTTTCAGCGCCTGAATGACCAGCAGACCGATCAAGCCAGCACCCACCACGACGGCGACGCCGCCATTCGCTTCGTCCGTGTCGTCTTCGACTTCGGCTCCGTGGTTGTGCTCGCAGTCATGGCCGCAGCCTTCGGTGTGGACGTGCTGGAAGGCTTCTCCCACTTCGATGCCATCGGCCAGATTCACCGCGTGCAGGGCGATGGACACTGGCTCAGCAAAGGCAGCCTTCTCATAGGAAAGGTCATCCGGGATGCGGTAGAGGATGCGGGTTGGCAGGGCGATCTTTTCTGCGAAGCAGCCATGGCGGCGGTATTCGCCGGGGGACACGCCGAGCACGCGGCGGTTTGGGCAGAGATTGACGAAGCCGGCTTTGCACTCCTCGCACTCGCCGCAGTATTCGGTGGAGTCAAAGGTCACGCGGTCGCCGAGGTTCCAGTCGGTCACGCCTTCGCCCACGGCGATGATTTCACCGGCGGCTTCATGGCCCATGACGATGGGCATCTGGCGGCGGCCGCTGCGGCCGTCCATGCCGTGGATGTCGCTGCCGCAGATGCCGCAGGCGGCGATCTTGACCAGCACTTCGCCGGCGGCTGCGGTGGGTTCAGGGAATTCGAGGTCGTAGTTGAACTCGGAGGGGGCGGTGAGGACGAGCGCTTTCATGGGGAGCGCGGATCATGCCCCGAGTGTGGCCGGAGGCAAGGAGGGAAGTTGTTTCAGCCTGCTGCATTCTGAGGCTGCTCTGGCTGCTGGGGAGGGAGGTGAGTCAATCGAATGACGAATGAGTAAATCCGAATGTCGAAGCTCGTGGCGGAAGATTTATGCATTGTCCCACGGCTCCGCAGACATGCGGCGCATGTATTGTAGTTCCTGCTTTAGCAGGTTCCGGTCGCGCCATCCAGAGCCTGCTAAAGCAGGTGCTACAATACGCTCCGTGGGCACGCGGAGGTGTGCGGCCAGCTCCTCCCTTCCAAATGCAGCACCTTCGCCTTTTGCCGCTACTCCTCCCCGCCCACCTTGCCGCGCCCTTCCTTGATGCCGGCGCGGTGACGCTTGCCCGCCACGTAGCGGCGCTTCAGGCCCCGCGGGCGCGCGCGGGTCTGGCGGCGGACTTTTTCGCGGTCGTTCTGGATTTCCATCTGCGCGCTTTTGAAGGCCGCTTCCAAGCGGTCGCACAGTTCCTGGCGGGCGATCAGGCGGTTCTGCGACTGCGAGCGCTCGCGCTGGCAGCGCACCTCCAGGCCGCTGGGCACGTGGCGCAGCACCACAGTGGAGCTGGTCTTGTTGATCTTTTGGCCGCCCGCGCCGCCGCCGCGAATGAACGACTCCTCCAGATCCTCCTCACGGATGCGGAGTTTCTGCATGCGGGTGCGCAACGCGGGGTCATCAGGCAGATCGGCCATGCCTCAACATCGGGGCAGGGGAGGTTTGGTGCAACTGAGGATACGGAAGTGGATGGCCGCAAAAAGACACAAAAAAGGTGAAGTGGTGGAGGGAGGAATGGTCCCTCCTATGACTCCGGTTTTTGCGTTTTCTGCGTTTCTTTGCGGCCATCCCTCCGGCATTCCCGCTCCACTCGCCGAAACCTTTGCATCCTTTCCACATCCCGCTATGGCTGGACGATGGAAGAATACCACCGCCTGCTGCGCAAAGTGCTCGAACACGGAAGCTACCGTGAGGACCGCACCGGCACGGGGGCGTACTCCGTGTTTGGCGAGCAGAGCCGCTATGATCTCAGCACCACCTTCCCGCTCGTCACCACCAAGAAGCTGCACCTGCGCTCCATCATTCATGAGCTGCTGTGGTTTCTAAAAGGAGACACGAACGTGAAGTACCTGCAGGACAACAAGGTCACCATCTGGGACGAATGGGCGGACGAAAACGGCGATCTCGGACCCGTCTACGGCGCGCAGTGGCGGCGCTGGCAGGGGGCTCCGGGGGCTGAGACACACGATCAAATCGCCAGCCTCATCCACGGCATCAAAACGAATCCCTACAGCCGCCGCCACATCGTCAGCGCCTGGAACGTGCCGCACATCGAGAAGATGGCGCTGCCCCCCTGCCACTGCCTGTTCCAGTTCTTTGTGGATCGCGGCCGGCTGAGCTGCCAGCTCTACCAGCGCAGCGCGGATCTCTTCCTGGGCGTGCCCTTCAACATCGCGAGCTATGCCCTGCTCACCCAGATGGTCGCCCAGGTCTGCGACCTCCAGCCCGGCGAATTCGTCCACACCTTCGGCGATCTCCATCTCTACAAAAACCACCTCGAACAGGCCAAGCTCCAGCTCACCCGCGAGTGCCGCGCGCTGCCGGTGATGAAGCTGAATCCTGACGTGAAGGAGATCGACGCGTTTAAGTACGAGGACTTCACGCTGGAAGGGTATGACCCGCATCCGGCGATCAAAGCGGAGATCGCGGTATAGCTGTTTATAAGGCTGAGCTCCTCGTACGCTTTGCGTCCTGGAGTGCGCCGGCCCTCCGGCGCTTTCGAGCGTCTCGTGGTCTGCGACATCTCCCCAGCCTGCGAAAAGCTCCAGGGGACTGGAGCACTCCAGGACGCTGTCACGTGGCAAATGGTCCAGAGCCATGCGTGCGCTTCGGTTCTAGGAAGCTGGCCGCGGGGTTTGAATCACCAATCGTGATCGACATCGTAATCATCTTCCACTTTCACCTTGTCAGTCTTGAAGCGCTGAATGGACTTCACCATGGCTGCACTGGTGGTTTGTTCGAACCATGCCGCCGAGCACCAGGGGTAGTCTCTGGCGATGGGGACCAACCCATGATGAACGGCGTTTGTGTGAGTGTAGTTCAGTCGTGCGAAATAGGAGGTCGTATGCGTGAGCTGGGTCTCACGGAAGTTGTGCCAGACATTGCGGCCCGGAGTTTCGTCCAGTTTATTAACCCAGCCTGCCAGTTTCACATGCAGCACTCTGAGCATGTCCTGCAGCGAACCAGGATCAGCAGGTGATTTGGCGACGAAGTGGTAGTGATTTGAAAAAAACGCCCAGGCTTCCAAGTCCCAGCCGTATTCTTTTGCGACGGACAGAAGGCCACGTTGGGCGACTTCAAGGCGCCGGGGGCTGCGGAAATGATGCGCTTTGAGGTAGGTGGCAGCCGTCACGAAATAGGTCCCGCGCTCGGTGAGCCGATGAGGCGGCGCATGAGGCCAGTCGATGATGTTTGGCATGATGCGAGGTTGTCGAAGAGCGAGGTTTTTGGCAAGTCGCGACTGCGTTTTGATATGTGGTGGTGGCTATAGGAAAAAAGCATTGCGTGCGCTTTGCGTTTTGGAGTGCTCCAGTCCTCTGGAGCTTTTCGTAGGCCGTTGGACGCTCGAAAGCGCCGGAGGACCGGCGCACTCCAGGACGCTGGCGCGAACCAACACCCGCCTGAGCTTTTCGTGCCGACAAGTATGGCGGGCAGGCATCCTGCGATGAAACTGAAAGATCGCCCCCATTGGCACCTTTTCACCGCGATGCAATCCGCTGCCGCTGTTCTCCTCCTACTGCTGCTTGGCTCAATTGTGGATTTGCACGCTGCGGACGCGCCTGCGAGCAAGCCCACTCTCGCCGATGAGCCCTACGGCCCGCATGCGCGGCAGAGGCTGGACTTTTACCAAGCGAAGTCGGAGACGCCGACGCCGGTGGTGTTTTTCATCCACGGCGGGGGCTGGCTGAACGGGGACAAGGGGGCCTTCAACAACGAGAAGCCCTACCTCAATGCGGGCATTTCGGTGGTGTCGATCAACTACCGGCTGATTCCGGATGCGGAGGCGGACGGGCTGATGCCGCCGGTGCAGGGGCCGCTGCGGGATGCGGCGCGGGCCTTGCAGTTCGTGCGCAGCAAGGCGGCGGAGTGGAACCTCGACAAACAGCGCATTGGTGCGACGGGCAGTTCGGCGGGCTCGTGCAGCGCGCTGTGGCTGGCGTTTCACAAGGACATGGCAGATGCTGATAGCGCGGACCCCGTGGCGCGTGAGTCCACACGCCTGTGGTGCGTGGCGGTGGTGCGGGCACAGACCTCGCTGGATCCACAGCAGATGCAGACGTGGATTCCCAACTGCAACTACGGTGCGCATGCCTTCGGTTTCAAAGGGGAGCCGGGAACGAAGATCACACCGTTCACGGAGTTTCTCGTCAATCGGGAAAAGATCCTGCCGTGGATCGCGGAGTATTCACCCTATGCGCTGCTGACCGCCGATGATCCGCCGATGTATCTCTTCTACAACACGCCTCCTGCCATGGGGCAGCCGCAGGAAAGTGCGGCGCACAGTGCGAACTTCGGCGTGGGTTTGCAGCAGCGCTGCCGCACCCTCCGAGTGGAGTGCGAGTTGGTCTATCCCGGAGCGCCGGAGGTGAAGCATGCGGATGTGGCACCGTATTTGATCGAGCGGCTGAAGGAGAATTGAGAAAACAAAAATGCCGCAGCGCGATGGCTGCGGCATGACTTTTGTCCGTGTCTTGACGGCTCGCAGCTTACCTTCCCGTCTCGATCATCCGGGCAAACTCGGCGAAGAAGTACTTCGCGTCATGCGGGCCGGGGGCGGCTTCGGGGTGGTATTGGACGCTGAGGACGGGGGCTTCGCGGTGGCGCATGCCTTCCACGGTGCCGTCGTTGAGGTTGATGTGCGTGACCTCGACGTTGCCGGGCAGGGAGGAGGGATCGATGGCGAAGCCGTGGTTCTGGCTGGTGATGGACACCTTGCCATTGCGCAGGTCCTTCACGGGCTGGTTGCCGCCGCGATGGCCGAACTTGAGTTTGAAGGTCTTGCCGCCGTAGGCGTGACCGAGAATCTGGTGGCCGAGGCAGATGGCGAAGATGGGCATCTTGCCGATGAGCTCCTTCACTTCCTTGTGGATGTAGTCGAGCGCGGCGGGATCGCCAGGGCCGTTGGAAAGGAAGACACCGTCGGGGTTCTTGGCGAGCACGTCCTTGGCGCTGGTGGTGGCGGGGACCACGTCCACGCGGAAGCCATGCTGGCGAAGGCGGCGCAGAATGTTGCGCTTCACGCCGAAGTCATAGGCCACGATGTGGTGCTTGGCTTCAGGAAGGGGATGACGCACGTGGCCGTCGGCACCGGGCTCGCGATTCTGGCTGGGGCTGGGGATGTCCCAGTCACCGCTTTCGAGGCCTTCTGGATCCCACAGGTAGGGGGTCTTGGTGGTGACTTCCTTGACGTAGTCACTGCCTTCCATGGGCGGGCTGCTGGCGGCCTGCTTCACCGCTTCTTCAGTCGTGGCGGTGGTGGTGATGATGGCGCGCATGGCACCGCGGGTGCGCAGGTGGGCAGTCAGCGCGCGGGTGTCCACGCCCTGGATGCCGGGGATGTTCCACTGCTTGAGGTAGGAGTCGAGGCTCTGGGTGCTGCGCCAGTTGCTGGGCACCTCGCAGAGTTCTTCGATCACGAAGCCGCGCACGTGGGGCTGGTCGCTTTCCAGATCGAGGGGGTTCACGCCGTAGTTCCCGATCATGGGATACGTCATGGTCACGATCTGACCGCGATAGGAAGGATCGGTGAGAACCTCCTGATATCCGCTCATGGAGGTGTTAAAGCAGATTTCGCCGGTGTGGGTGGCATCGGCGCCGAACGCCGTGCCTTCAAACACTCGGCCGTCTTCGAGGGCGAGGAGGGCTTTCTTCATCAAGGTTGCGCCGCTGGTCATAGCCAGAAGGGCGGGGGGTGCAAGGGGTAAGACTGGGGACGGAAGGGAATACGCGGAGGATGGCCGCAAAGAGGCGCAAAAAGGTGCGAAAAAAGAGGGGGCGGGCGCTGCTTAGACCGTAGGACGGATGAGGCGACAGCCCGCCCGTCTGCGAGCGTGCGGCAAACACCAAGGCGTACGGACGTCCTCGCAGTCGGGCGGTTTGGCGAAGGGAGTTGGGGTGATTGAGAAAACACCGTGCGCCAAACACACCCAACTTACAGCGGGATTACGCGCTACTTCTTTTCCTCCACGATCTCCAGACGCGGGAACAACGGCACAGGCGCACCGAGCTGGTGGCCGCTTTGCAGCAGGCCCCACTTGAGGTCGCTGACTTTGAAGCCGTCCGGCAGAGTCCAGCCGATCTGGGCACGGGCGGTGGCCATGGCGGTGGGCATGATGGGATTGAGCAGCACGCTGACGTGTGTGAGCGCCTCCGCCAGATGGTAGAGCACGCTGTCAAGGCGGGTGGCTTGAGCGGGATCTTTGGCGAGGCCGAAGGGCTTCGTGCTGTCCACAAACGCATTCGCATGCGTGACGATCTTCCACGCGGCGGCGATGCCTTCATGGATGTCCCAGCCGTTCATTTTTTCAAGGTAGAGCGGCGTGGCCTCGGCGACCGTCTGGCGCAGGGCTTGATTGATCTCGTCATCGTAATCACCGGGCGTGAGCACACCATTGCGATACTTCTGCGCCATGTTGATGGAACGGTTGAGCAGATTGCCCAGGCCGCCGGCCAGTTCCTTGTTGTAGGACATGATGATGCGCTCGTCGCTGAAGTCGGCATCGTAGCCGGTGGCGATGTCGCGCATGAGGTAGTAGCGCAGGCCGTCGGGCGTGAAGGTGTCGGAGAGCACGTTCGGGTCGATCACGTTGCCGATGCTCTTGCTCATCTTCGCACCCTTCACATTCCACCAGCCGTGGACGATGAGCTTGGGGATCTGATCGTCGGGGAATCCGAGCGCATGCAGCATGATGGGCCAGTAGACAGCGTGCGCAGGCACGAGGATGTCCTTGCCGATAATCTCGGCATCGGCGGGCCAGATTTTTTCAAACTGCGGCAGGCCTTCATTGCCCACTTCATCGGCCAGATAGCCGGCGAAGCTGATGTAATTCGTCAGTGCGTCAAACCACACGTAGTTCACGAATTTCTCGTCAAAGGGCAGGGGAATGCCCCAGCTCAGGCGCTCCAGCGGGCGCGAGATGCAGAGGTCCTGTGCGTTGCCATCGAGGGAGTTGAGCACGTCGTTGGCGCGGTGCGGCGGGTAGATGAAATCGGGATTGCCACGGATGTAGTTTTTCAGCCATTCCACGTGATCGCTGAGGCGGAAGTACCAGTTTTCCTCCTGCAGTTCGACGACTTCGCCCCACTCCTCGCCGAAGTTGCCATCAGGACCGCGTTCTTTGTCGGTGAGGAACTGCTCCTGACGCACGGAGTAAAAGCCGCCGTAGCTCTTTTTGTAAAGCTGGCCGCAGTCGTGCAGCTTTTGCAGCATGGCCTGCACCACGCGCTTGTGCTTGATGTCCGTGGTGGCGGCCCAGCCGTCGTAACGCACGTTCAGCTTGTCCCACAGCGCGGTGAAATGCTGCGTGACACCATCCACAAACTCCTGCGGTGACTGCCCGGCTTTGTCGGCGCTTTTCTGCACCTTCTGCCCGTGCTGATCCACGCCGGTGAGGAAGTACACCTCACGCCCGTTCAGCCGCTGGAAGCGGGCCATGACGTCTGCCAGCACCTTCTCATAAGCGTGGCCGATGTGCGGCGGCGCGTTGGTGTAATCGATGGCAGTGGTGATGTAGTAGGGCTTCATGGTTGGACGCGCCATTCCATGCCCCCCTTCCTCCTGCAATTCAAGTGTTCCCTGCGCCACCCTGGGTGGCGTGGCTCAATGAACCCGGGTGACGAAGAAGCTGCCGACGAAAACCAGGAGGCCCAGACACACGAGCAAGAGCAGCATGATTCCGCAGAATCTCCAGAAGCGATGCTGCTCCGTGAGCGCCATGGCCAGATCTGCGAGCGACTGCGACTTCGCCAGCGAGGCAATGTTTGAGGCATAATTGCTCAGCTTCATTGCCGGGTAGAGGAGCAGGAGGGTGGCGAGCAGGCAGATGGGGATCAATGAACGCGCTCCATCCACCGCCAGGAGAAAACATGCCGGTATCATCAATGCGCAGCCGATTCCCATCGCGACAGAGATGAATCGCACCCACGGCCTGGTTTCGGCGAGTTCCTCTATGAGGGTGGGCGGCACCACGATGCTGGCTGCTGCGCGGGCATCGGCCATGGGTGCGGCATGCGGATGGAAGCCATCAGGATTCACGCCTGAAGGGGATGCTGCGGTATTGGCTGAACCCGCGATTTCAAACAAGCCCTGCCAGCCGGAGGTTTCGCGCCAGACCAGATCCGACAACCGAAAAAAGCCGGTCCGCAGACCTTTTTCGATCTTGGAGGTTTTGAAGTTTCCAAGTTCCTGCCCCTCGCGGGTGACCAAATAGACGCTCATGTGTGCCGGTCTCCCAGCAGTGACCATGCCCAAGTGGCGAGGTGTTTTGAGCGGACGGCCGGGGCCAAGACCTCAGCGCACGGCCAGCGACCAAATCAATATCAGAAGGCCAAAGCCCAGATTCGCGAGCAGCACGATGCCCTGAAACCGCCAGAAACGACGCTGCTCAGAGAGTGCGGCTGCCAGATCGGTGAACGACTCTGACTTGGTGAGCCGGGCAATGTTCAACGCATACCGTGTCAGCTTCAGCGTGGGATAGATGATGATGTAGCCAAGCCCGATGGCGATGAGATAGCTGAAGATTTTGGCCAGACCGCCAGTTTCAAAGGAGTTCCCCAAGGTGGAGGTGCCGAACAACAGACCAAACAGCATCAGCAACACAAAGCCTCCACCGACAATCCACATCACCACGGCGATGAACAGCACCCAGGGCCGGGTGTTCTGCAGCTCCAGCATGACGTCAGACGGCAGCTCTCCGCTGCTGCGCGAGATCACCCTGTCCGATGCAGGCGCGGCGTAGGGGTTGATGCTTTCGGCTGGCTTTGAGGCTGGGGATTTCCTGACCAGAGCGCTCAGGGAGGATGCCAGGGCCCGAGGCTGCGGTGCGGGGGAATTACCGAAAATTTCAGTCAGTCCCTTCCAGCCTGACATGCCTTCGCACCAGCCCCAGTCGCTGGGTAAAAACTGGCCGGTTTGCAGGCCTTCCTGAATTTGGGAAGCTTCAAAGGAGCCAAGATTCTGACCTTCACGGGTGACCTGATAGACGCTCATAGGTGCACGGCCTGTAGCAGCGACCTGTCCCGGATGTCTAGATGTTTTATCGAGATCTGTATGGTGAAATGGCTGTTTGTGGCTGGGGGCACGCTTCAGTAGACAAGGAGCATCTGAAAAACGCGACAGCGTCTTGAAGTGCGGTGGCAGAGATGCACGGTGCAGCCTGCATCGGCGACACCGTTTCCCGTTAGCCGGACGGCGTTATTTCACGATGGAGTTTTCTTCGCTGTAATCAGTGCTCCGGACGCTGCGCTGTGGCCGCGCACTCTCTTCACTCCTTCGAAAGCGGTGCCGCGCCGAGGCTTGTCACCGCAGTCCAAGATGCTGCCGCGCATGCATGAGCGCGGGCGCTTTCGACGCCGCGCTCAAGAACGCTTCACGGTCTGCCAATCACGGGTGCCTTGAAGATCACTTCGGCAGCATCGTGAGGTACTGGTCGTTCATCTGCTTCACCTTGTTGCGCATCGGGTCGAGCTGTGGCTGCAGCTTGGCGATTTCGGCGCTGGCTTCGGCGATGATCTTGTCCTTCTCGGGGATTTCCTTGGTGGCGGCGGCGATGGTGGCCTCGGCGTCGGTTTTCTTCTTCTTGGCGCCTTCGAATTCACCGTTTGCCTTCGCGACCTCGGCCTTCTTGGCGTCGAGCACCTTCTGCTCGGCGTCCAGCTTGCCATGGGCGGCGGCATAGGCCTGCTCCAGCGGCGGCAGGGCGGTCTTGGCGGCGGCGATGGCGGCATTCAGCGGAGCGATCTTGGCGGCAAAGTCTTTCTCAATCGCAGCTGGCGCGGCCTGCTTCTCGGCGAGGGCCTTGGACTGGGCTTCGATCTCCTTCTGGATGGCGTCACGCTGTGCACGGGGTGTGGCGGCCTGCTTCTCGGCGGCGGCGAGTTCGTTCTTGGCCTGGGCGAGTTGCTGCTCGGCGGTCTTGATCGCGGCCAAGGCTTTGTTCACGCTCTGCGGATTGTTGGCGGCGTGTGCCACATCATGAGCTTTCACTGCACCGGCTTTGGCATTCTTTTTCGCGCCGACGTCACCTTCGGCGGCCTTGATGGCATTGGCGATGTCAGCCGCTGCTTTTTCAGCTGCAGCAACTTTGGCGGTGAGAGCGGGATCGCCTGCTTTGGCGGCGAGTTCTTTCTTGGCAGCAGCCACGGCGTCAGTGACGGGCTTCTGCTTGGCGCGGGTGTCAGCGAGGGCTTTCTCAGCAGCGGCCTGGGCGGCAGTCGCGGCAGCCAGGGCGGCTTCGGCGTCTTTGTCGGTCTTCGCTTTATTGGCGAGATCAGCGGTGGCGTCAGCGTGGGCTTTTTTGGCGGCAGCCAAGGCAGCGTCTTTAGGAACGACGGCATCCTGTTTGGCCTTCACGGCTTTTTCAGGGGCAGCGAGCTTGGCATTCACTTCTGCGAGGCTCTTCTTCTTGCCTTCGATGAGCTTGGCGATGTCCTCGGCGGCTTTTTTGGCGGCGGCGATGGCTTCGTCCTTGGCTTTGGCCGCGGCGGCGATTTCAGCCTCCTTGGTGGTGATGATGGTCTTCTGCTCGTTCACCTTGGCGGCGGCAGCGGCATCGGCGTCACGGGCAGGCTTGATGGCGGTTTCGAGGCCGGCCTGCTCGCCCTGCACTTTCTTCAGCGCGGCTTCCAGTCCGGGCTGGGCGGCGGTGGATGCTGCGATGGCTTTTTTGGATTCCTCGATGCGTGCTGCGGCAGAAACCTTGGCGGCTTCCGCGTCTTTCTTGGCTTCGGTGAAATCGGTGAAATCAGCTTCGAGTTTGGCGAGCTTTTCCTTTTCGGCGAGCACACCGGTGTTGAACTGGGCGGCCTTGAGCGCGGTCGGCACTTTTTGCAGGATGCCGATCTCGGTGCTCGCAGAATTCGCAACGGTCTGCGCCGCAACGAGGTTGTTTTTGCCGGTGACGGCATTGGACTCGGCGTTCTTGATGCGGTCCGGGCCGGCTTTGACCAGCGCGGGCAGCTTCGGCAGTTCGGCCTTCTTCGCGGCGATGCCATCGGCGGTGGCTTTGATCTTAGCGTCGGTCTCGGCGATGAGCTTGTCGAGGTCTGTCGGAGCTGCAGGCGCAGCACCCAGCTCGGCCTTGGCTTTGGCGAGGGCGGCGGTGAGCTGATCGGCCTTGGCTTTGACTGGGGCGATCTTTTGCTGCTCAGCCTTGGCGGCGGCGAGCTTTCCTTCGCTGTCTTTGACCTTGGCGGTCAGGGCGGCATCACCGGCCTTGGCGGCGAGTTCCTTTTTGGCAGCTTCGAGCGCGGCGCTGGTGTCTGCCACGGCCTTGTCAGCAGCGGCCAGTTTGGCGGCTTCAGCAGCCACAGGGGCGAGCTCTTTTTCCTGCGCGGCGATCTTGGCGGACTTTTCAGCGAAGGCTTTGATGGCGGCGGTGCGTGCGGCCTTGTCCTGCTCGGCCTTGGTGCGGGCGGCTTTCAGGGCTGCCAGGGCTTTCTCGTCATTGGCGATCTCGCCGGGGAGGTTTTTGCTGCGCGCTTCGTTGGCGGCGACTTCGGCACGGACTTTGGCCAGCGCTTCGTCACGCGCCTTGGCATCGGCCTCGGCGGTTTTGATGGCGGCCTGCAGCGCCGGGAGCTTGGTGGTGAGTTCGGCCAGACGCTGCTCGGTCTGCACGATGCGTTGGGCGATCAGTGAAGGATTGCTGGTGTAGCGGCCGCTCTCACGGAGCGCCGTGGCACCAAAGGTCCACTGAATGATGTCACCGCGCCAGTTGGCGGAGATGGCGTTTTTGGAATCGAAGAGCGAGACCACTTTGGTCACGAGATCGCCCTGGCTGGGGGCTTCACCGAGTTTGTTGCCGTTGATGTCCCAGACGCGGACGAGGCCGTCGTTGCCGGAGGAGACGATCTTGCCATCGGGGGTGAAGGAAACGGACTGTACGCCGCCACCGTGAGCGGCCCAATTTTTGACCAGCTTGCCTTCGTTCATTTCCCAAGTGCTGATCGTGCCGTCCATGGAACAAGAGGCGAGGATGTTGGAATCGGCGCGCCAGGAGAGGTCCACGCAGGAGGCCTTGTGCTGGCCGAGGATGTAGAATTCACCGCCGTTTTCGGCTTCCCACACATTGACGTTGCCGTTGCGGTCGCTGGTGGCCAGCAGCACACCATCCGGGCTAAAGGTGGTGCTCATCACCCACTCGGTGTGTTTGCTGATGACGTATTCCTCCTCGCCGTTGGCCGTGCTGTACACTTTGACCTTTTTCGAAGGGCTGCCGATCACGATCCTCTTGTGATCCGGGCTGATGTCTGCGGACATGACCTGATCGAACTCCTTGCCGACTTCGGTGATGCGTTTGCCGGTCTTGACGTCCCACACAATGGCGTGGCCGTTTTTGCCGCCACGACCACCACCCATGATGAGCAGGGAGCCATTGCGACTGAAGCGCAGGCTGCGCGCGTAGCCTTCGGTGTAGGGGAAAATGCCGACGAGCTGCTTGGTGTCGGTGTCGTAAAGGAGGATCTGCTTCGGCGCGGCCAGAGCCATCAGCGAAGTCCACGGGCTGGCAGCCATGGCCGTAATGGCGGTGGTGTGCTGGGTGACGATGACGGGCTCCAGCAGCACGTGCTCCGGCTTGGCAATGGGGCCTTCGGGTTTGCCACTGGTGACGCTGACCGCCATGTCCACCTTCGGCTTGGCGGATTTCTTGGCGATGCTCGACTTGGTGTCGAGGATGCCGCCTTTGATCCATGAGGCGATGAGATCGAGATCCTTGGGCCCCAGCGGCGCGCCTTCCGGCGGCATGAAGGGCTCTTCCTTCTTGGCACAAGTGCTCCAGATGCGGCTGCTGTCCACATTGCCGGGATCGACCACGGACCCGCCGCCACCACCGTTCATGAGGGCGCCGAAGCTGGTCAGATCGAGGTCACCCTTCTTTTTATCAGGATTATGGCAGGAGAAGCATTTGTTCTCCAGCAGCGGGCGGATGTGATCCTGATAGGTGATTTTTTCGGCAGCGTCCTGGGCATGAAGGGACACTGCAGCGAAGGCCGCGCAAGTCAGCGAAAGGGTGGTTTTGGACATCATAGATGGATGATGGGGTGAATTACGCACGTGGGGGGTGAAGACTTTCGTCAGAGGGGCGGTGGCCAAGAAATGTGTCAAGAAGGGCAATCTTGGCGTTCAATCTTCCTGGCGGGGATAAATGCGCTAAAGGAACGCGTAGAATGGCGGGGGCGCATCCTCATCACTGGGCTGTTTCCAAGTCCTGTGAGAGTGCTTTCTTTATGGGAATGATGAAAAACGAGAGCCCGCCCATCACCTTCTTCAAGCCGCTATTTTACGTAGCGGCCTTTTTGAAGGCCGGGTTTCTGCTGCCTTTTGTCTGGCTGCGTGAGACACCGTACTTCTGGACAAACGTCGGCGGGTATCCCCTCTGGCTGCGGGATCTGGTGCTGATCGCTTACTATCCTCTACTGCTGGTGTATGTGGGCTCGCTGTCGTTCCTGAGCTGGCAGCTGCTGTGCCAGCCTGCGCGTTCCGTCAGAGGGTTCTGCGTGGAGGCCGTGGTGCTGGGGCTGTTGTGGCTGGTGGTTGCCCTTGTCGCAACGCTGATGCTCGCCAACAACATCGCCAACCTCATCGACGGGCGTCCGCTCCATGATCATTAGGCCGGGCAGGGGATCGTCCCCGGCTTGTCAGTGGATGTCCACATTTTTCCAGTACTCGTCATCCCTCCAGTGGGCATAGAGTGTTCTTTGCTGGAAAAAATTACGGATGACAATGGCCAGCAGGATCATGGCCAAGGCGATGATGGCAAAGTTCGAAGCCTGTGCCAAGTCCAGGTTAGACCCGGCCGCAGCATGAGGGCTGACGTTCATCACTTCGAAAATGCTGATGGGGACGCGAACCACAATCAGAGCCTCCATGGTGATGAGCAAAGGGCCGCATGGCACCTGGAAGTCCACATAGTCGCGCCGTGTTCGGCTGAGGTGCCGCATGTCCCGCAGACACAGCAATGGCTTAAACAGATTGGCAATGGGCACGAACCACCAGAGTCCTGACCAGACGCTGCGACGGACCATGTCTCCGTACAAACGCTTCAGCGAAGCAAAAGCGCAGCCCTGCCATATGGCGGTTGCGACAATGCTGATGGCTGATGCGAGCAGTGCGGTCTCAAATGCAGAACCTTCCATCAAAGACCGGGGGAGAGAGGGGATCCATCTGAACTCCTGTTTTGCAGATTGGAATGGTTGAATCGAAACCAAAGTCCAGCAGGCGATTTCCAACAGCAAAGCCGCGCTGCTGAAGATCATGCCAAACCAAAGCCCTGCAGGCAGTTCCGTCGAAGGCAACGCTGTCACGGCTGACTGGGGTGGCGCATAAACGACTGATGCCCCCGGCAGGCTGGAGTCGAAGGGCATGGCATTCGCGGACTGTTCCGGAGGCGGGGAGTCCGGGATGGTGGGCAGACTTGGGATCACCTGTGAGACGGTACTCCACTCCGCCTCGCCTGCCCTCTTCACGCGGGTGTCATTCTGCAAACGCCCGCGCTTGATGAGGCTGTGCAGCATGACCCCGCTGATGGGGCCAAAGGTAGTTTCACCGCGCAGATAATGCCATTCGTCCATTGGAAGACGAATCATAGGCGCGGCTGCGGTCGAAAAGCAAGATCTAGACTACTTGCCCAGCTTGTAGATCGCGCCGTTCCAGTCGAGCACGAGCATTTCTCCGGCGGCGTTGGCGCAGAAGGCGGTCGGTTTGACCAGCACGGTGGGCTTCTTCTTGGGATCAGCGGCAGGCGTCTGCGGGCTGGTGTAAAGCAGCGCATTGCTCACTTCCTTGCCGCTGTCATCGGTCTTGAGCGCCCAGATTTTGCCGAGGATGAAGTCGCCGTAGACATAGGCTCCCTGAAGCTCTGGCAGAACTTTGCCGGTGTAAACAATGCCACCGGTGATGCTGAGGCCATCGGCGTGGCTGTAGGCGTGGACAGGCTCGATGAACTTCGCGTCGGCGGGCGGCGTGTCGGTCATCAGGGGGAAGGCGGCAGGGCCTTCGCGGAAGTTCCAGCCGTAGTTACCGCCGTTGGTGATCCAGTTGATCTCCTCCCAGATGTCCTGGCCCACATCGGCGCACCAGAGGTGGCCTTTGGCGTCAAAGCTCAGGCCCCAAGGGTTGCGAATGCCGTTCGCGTAGATCTGTGGCAGGGCGTTCACGCCGTTCGCATACGGATTGTCGGCAGGAATGCCGTAGGCCTTGGAGTATTCGCGGCTGTTGACGTCGATGCGGAGGATCTTGCCGTAGAGCGTGGCGTTGAGCTGGGACATCTTGAGTTCGCCGTTGCGCTTCGAGTTGTCGCCCACGCCGATGTAGAGGAAGCCGTCCGGGCCGAAGACGATGTTGCCGCCGTGGTGGTTCCAGTTCACCAGCGGGATTTCCAGCAGAGAGCGCTCGGTGCTTTCGTCCGCCTTGTCGCCGTTGGCCTTCATCTCGGTGATGACGAGGCGCTTGGGCTTCTGCAGCGTGTAGCAGAGGTAGAAGAGGCCGTTGTCCTTGAACTTCGGGTGAAAGGCCAGGCCGTTGAGGCCTTCTTCAAAAAAGCCGTCCTTCGCCTCCATGCCACGGGGGGAGAGATCGAGGAATGTCTTGGCTTCCGTGCCCTGCTCGTCCTTCGGCAGGATCAAAATCTGTCCACGTTGGAGTGCGAGGAACTCACGACCACTGCCATCCTCCGGGATCACCAATGCGATGGGGCGCTCCGTGGGGAGCTTTTCATAAACACGGGTCAGCTTATGGGTGTCGGCTGCAAAAGCAGCCGAAGTGAGGAAGGCGAGACAGAGAAGGGAGCGCATAGGTTCGAGATAGTCAGTCTATGCGGGCCGAGTCTTGCAGGGCAATGAAGAAAATCTGCATCTAAGTGATCTTCCAGCCGTGGGAGGTCATCTTGGCGCAACGGCAAAGTTTCATTTGCCTTCAATCGGCCAAGAAATAGAATTTAAAGCATGAGTCTGGAAACCCTCATGGAAGAAGCTCGCAAGCTTGGCGAACAGGAACGTCGCCGTCTGGCAGCCTTCTTGACCACGCTTAGAGGGCCTGACGAATCAAGTTTTGCAGAAGAAATGGCCCGCAGGATCGATGATAACTCGCCCGGTCATTGGGTGACGTTGGAGGAATTGAACAAGAGATACGCGGCTGATGCATGATCGAATACCGACTGTTGCTGGCGCATGAGGTCATCGTGTTTCTCGACTCCCTCAAGTCGGCGGATCGGAAACGATTGATGAAGCGTTTTCTAGAGATCACCAGCTATCCAGCTCGATATGCTGACTACGAAGAGCGTGATGCCGTGGGTCGTCGGCTCGATGTGCATATTCATGCAGGCTACGCCATTGCTTATTGGGAGGACTTCGCCGACCGGCACTTGAAGGTGCTCGATGTCAGGCCAGCCGATCATTGACCGCCTGCGGAATGCTTCTATCCTGCGTGTCCCTAATAACCATGAGCAACGCCACCGCAATCACCCCCACACGCGCCCAAGACTTTCCCGAATGGTACCAGCAGGTCGTTCGTGCCGCCGACATGGCGGAGAACTCCGAGGTCCGCGGCTGCATGGTGATCAAGCCGTGGGGCTACGGCCTCTGGGAAAACATCCAGCGCCAGCTCGATGTGAAATTCAAGGCCACGGGCCACGTCAATGCCTACTTCCCGCTGCTGATCCCCCTGAGCTATCTTGAAAAAGAAGCGCAGCACGCCGAGGGCTTTGCCACCGAATGCGCTGTGGTCACACATCACCGCCTGGAGGCGCAGAAGCAGCCCGACGGCACCACGAAGATGATCCCCACCGGAGAACTGGCCGAGCCCTTCGTGATTCGTCCAACTTCCGAGACGATCATCGGCGCCGCCTTCGCCCGCTGGGTGGAAAGCTACCGCGACCTGCCGCTGCTGATCAACCAGTGGTGCAACGTCATGCGCTGGGAGATGCGCCCGCGCCTGTTCCTGCGCACTGCCGAGTTCCTCTGGCAGGAAGGCCACACCGCTCATGAGACCGCCGAGGAGGCCATCGTGGAAACACGCACCATGCACAAGGTGTATGAGGACTTCATGCGCGATCACCTCGCCATCCCGGTGATCCCTGGCGAGAAGACCGAGCGCGAGCGTTTCCCCGGTGCCGTGCAGACCTTCACCGTCGAAGCGATGGTGCAGGACAAGAAGGCCATTCAGGCCGGCACTTCGCACTACCTGGGTCAAAACTTCGCCAAGGCGGCGAACATCCAGTTCCTTGGTCGTGACAACACGCGCCAGCTGGCCCATACCACGAGCTGGGGCGTCAGCACGCGCATGATCGGCACGGTCATCATGGCCCATGGCGATGACGACGGCGTCATCATCCCACCTCGCGTGGCACCGAATCAGATCGTCATCCTTCCCGTCACGCCGAAGGCGGACACTCGGGATGAAGTCATCGCCGCCTGCGAGGCGCTGGCGCAGACGCTGCGTTTGCAGTCGTTCGCCGGCGAGCCGCTGCGCGTGCACGTGGACAAGCGCGACCTCCAGGGCGGCGCGAAGAACTGGGAATGGATCAAGAAAGGCGTGCCGATGCGCCTCGAAATGGGACCGCGTGACATCACCAGTCGCAGCGTGGCCGTTTGCCGCCGCGATCAGGGACCGAAGGCCAAGGAGTTCGTGCCCAAGGAAGAGTTCATTCAGTCCGTCACCGAGCGTCTGCAGGAGATTCAGGACGCGCTGCTCGCACGTGCCACGGCACTGCGTGATGCGAACATGAAGAAGCTCGAAACGCTGGAGGAATTCAAAGCCTTCTTTGCGGAAGACTCCGAAGGCGGCTTTGCCTTGATGAACTGGGCGGGCAGCAGCGACGATGAGGACACCCTCAGCAAAGACCTCAAGGTCACCATCCGCTGCATCCCCCACGGCGATCAGTTTGCCGAGGAAGGCAAGTGCTTCCTCACCGGCAAGCCAAGCTCACACCGCGTGGTGTTTGCGCGGAGTTATTAATTCAGAACTTCCGCCCAACTTTCCCCCACGATGCTATCGAATGAACAAGTGCAAGAGCTGATCACCTCAACTGAGGCTGATCGGATCGAGCGTACTCGTTCGATTACAAACACAGATAAGTTCCGGGAGGCTATTTGCGCTTTCTCCAATGACATGCCTGGGCATGGAAAGCCCGGCTACCTACTGATTGGAGTGGAGGACGACGGATCCCTTTCTCCAGGCATGAGCATCACAGACGAACTGCAAAAACAATTCGCCTCATATCGTGATGATGGCCAGATTTTGCCGCAGCCAGTGATGTCCGTGTTCAGGCAGAGACATCCCGCAGGTGGAGAATTCCTGGTGGTGGAAGTGCATCCCAGTGATTTGACGCCCGTGCGGTACCGTGGGCGAGTACATATCCGTGTCGGTCCTCGCAAGGCTATTGCCAGCGAGTCGGAGGAGCGCAGGCTCAGCGAACGGCGGAGTGTACATTTCCGCACTTTTGATGCTGGGCCTTGTCTTGGAGCCACGCTTGATGATCTGGATTTGGACGCTTTTCAAAATACATACAGGCGTCAGGCTGTGGATCCTGAGGTGATTCGCGAAAATGGCCGCGAAATTGAAGCCCAACTGGCAGCTTTGCGTTTTTACAACTTGGGTAAAAGGTGCCCAACGAACGCAGGGGTGATCATGTTTGGCAAGGATCCGCTGAACTTTTTTCCCGGAGCCTACGTGCAGTTTGTGCACTATGATGGAGAGACCCTAGCTGATGAGCCTGTTGAACAGAAGCAATTCTCAGGAAGTTTGATGGCCGTGCTGCGTGAGATTGATTTCTTTGTGAAAGCTAGGTTCACCCAAAAACCTGTTGTGGAGTCAGTTCTGCGCGAGCGCCTAGTCTGGGATTATCCCGAAAAGGCGGTTCGTGAGCTGTTGATGAATGCAATTCTTCACCGCGATTATCAGTCAAATCATCCCACCAGGTTTTATTTTTTCTCTGATCGTATCGAGATACAAAATGCAGGCGGGCTTTACGGAGAGGCCAATCCGCAGAATTTCCCTTCCGTGAATGATTATCGAAACCCAATTCTGGCCGAGGCTATGGTCTCGTTGGGCTACGCCAATCGCTTTGGCAGAGGGGTGACTCGGGCGCAGGCATTATTGCAGGAGAATGGCAGCTCTCCGGCGCAGTTCACCTGCGAAACTACCCATTTCCTCGCAATTGTGTTCAAGCATCCGCTTCGATGAAGACACTGGCATTCTTTAATAATAAAGGTGGCGTGGGTAAAACAACCCTCGTCTATCACCTTGCTTGGATGTTTTCGAAGATGGGTAGAAAGGTGGTGGTGGCGGATCTTGATCCGCAGGCAAATCTAACTTCCATGTTTCTACCGGAGGAAAAGCTGGAGGAGATCTGGAATGATACAGGCCCCAGCCTAAGCATCATGAGGGCGCTGCAGCCAATCATCAAAGGGACGGGGGATATTGATGTAACGCCAGTACAACAGCTGAGCTACAACTTGTGGCTGGTGCCGGGTGATCTGGGCTTGGCGCAGTTCGAAGGCGAACTGTCCGAGGCTTGGGGAAAGTGTCTTGATGGCAAGGAGCCTGCGTTTCGAACCACCAGTTCATTTTACCGCATTGTTCAGGCGGCTGGCAAAGCTGCCAAAGCCGACATCTTGTTGATTGATGTTGGTCCCAATCTCGGTGCGATCAACCGGGCGGCCCTGATCTGTGCTGATTCCATCGTGCTTCCTCTGGCTCCAGATCTTTTTTCTATCCAAGGTTTACGTAATCTTGGTCCGACGCTCAAGCGGTGGAGGTCTGAATGGAAGGTGAGGCTTCAGCACAATCCTGCTGATGATCTCAATCTTCCCACGGGCGAACTGGCTGCATTGGGATATGTGGTAATGCAGTTTGGACAACGCGATTCAGGCCTCGTAAAGGCCTATGACAGATGGGCGAAGAAGATTCCGGCAGTATATGCTGACTTCATTCTAGGCCAAAAGGGATTGCAGCAGGACGGCGAGGAGGTTGACGATCATCGACTTGCCATGCTGAAAAACTATCGCTCTTTGGTGCCGATGGCGATGGAGGCTCACAAGCCGATTTTTGACCTGAAAGCAGTGGATGGAGCCATTGGCGCGCATATTTATGCTGTGCAGGGGGCTCATGGAGACTTCGAGAATCTTGCGGAAATCATTCTCAAAAAACTTGGAGTCGATGCCGAATGGTGGTGGTGATTGGGAATATGAAATGAACTCATATTTCCTGTGGCCGATGCCACTGCTTATAGCTCAGCGCAGCACCTCGCCCTTCGTCACGTCTCCGGGCACATCCAGCAGCATGATCTGATTGATCGTCTTGAACTGGGCGTGGTCGGCCACGCTCCAGACGATCTTCTTGTCACGAGTGACTTCGATGACCTGGGCTTGCTCGCCGATGTGGCCATGGCCGAGATAAACGCATAAGACGGTGTTGCCGTTCGGCAGGCGCTGGCAGCCCGCCATGAGGCGCAGGGCGTAGCCGGGGATGTCGTTTTCCGCGAGCTCCCAGACGATGTTTTCTTTGGCGTCGAGTTCGCGCACCTGATGGCCGTCGCCGCAGGTGATGAGCAGGTGGCCTTCAGGCAGCGGCACGACTTCATGCGGATCTCCAGGAACCTTGATCTGGCGCAGTACTTTGCCGTCGGCATCGAGTTCGACGATTTTGCCTTCTCCCTTGAAGCAGACGAGGTAGTGGCCGTTGGCGAGTTTGCGCGTGCCACGGAACTGGTTGTGCAGCTTGATCTCAGGAGCCGCGGTCAGCTTGATCTCCTTGGCGATCTTGCCGGCGCGATCCACCTCAATGATGCGGCTGGTGCCACATTCCACGATCATCACATTCCCATCTGGCAGTGGCTGGCAGGAATGGACTTCGACTTTCACATCCGTCGGCGCTTTGTACTCCCACACGATTTTCTTGTCCGGTGTCACCTCCAGGGCACCACTGACAAAGCAGAAGAGGTAGTTTCCATTCGGCAGCTTCCAGCAGTCCTGCGGGCTTTTGCAGTCCCACTGCCATTCGATTTTCCCTTCGGCTGAAACCACGCACACCTTCCCGCCGCCGTAGTCGCAGCAGAGAAACGGATGTGCCGCAGAGGCGGTGGAGACAATGGCGAAAAGTACAGCGAGAAGTCGGAGCATGGTGAGGGGCGGATGGTGAGTCCGACATCAACGCATGTCGCAGCGCGTTTGCTTCAACTCATTCTCAGCCACAAGGCACCGAAAAATCAGCGGATGAAGTAGCTCAGATTCTCCAGCTCCACGGCCAGATCCACGCTGTTCACCACGACATTCTCCGGGACATCGAGAACGGTGGGGGAGAAGTTCAGGATGGCCTGGATGCCGTGCTGCACCAGATCATTGACCACGGACTGGGCATTGCTGGCGGGCACGGTGAGGATGGCCATTTTCACATTCTGACGGCGGATGAATTCGGCCATTTCAGTCATCGGCAGCACGGGCACTGTGACCTGTGGCTGCTTGCGGGGAGCGAGATCAAACGCGGCCGCGACTTCAAAGCCCTCCTTGCGGAAGCCGCCGTAGCGCAGCAGTGCGGAACCGAGATTCCCGACGCCGACCAGGATGACCGGCTGCAGTTTATTCTGCCCCAGCACATCCCCGATCGTGCCGCTGAGGGCGTCCACATTGTAGCCCAGACCCCGGGTGCCGAGCTGGCCGAAATACGCCAAGTCCTTGCGCAGCTGCGTGGATTTCACCCCGGCTGCTTTTGCCAATGCGGCAGACGACACGGTGTCCACCTGGTTCTCACGCAGACGCTGCAGGCAGCGCTGGTAGATCGACAGGCGGTAGATCGACTTGCGGGGGATGTCTATTTTGGCAGGCATTGGTTGAACAATGTGAAAATTCACCCGAAAGCATCGGATGTCAACCAAGCTAGGCCACCAGCCTACTGCCGCTGCGGACCGGACTGAGGATCTGGGATCGTTCTTACCGGGCCTGCATCAGGAATGCGCCGAGCTGCGGGGATATGGAGATTTTGTTCCAGCATCTTCAGGAATTCGATCAGCCCGGGAGTGGCCTTTTTCTCGTCGTAGAGCTTCTTCAAAATAGCGTAGCCTTTGGCCCATGAGTCGGGATCGTTGGCCTGCGCATAGGCAAAGCCAGCGAAGCGCTCGGTGAAATTCAGGCCGCCGTGCTGGAAGGAGCTCAGGTAGGCGTCGCCAGAGGCTTTGAAGTCCTTGCTGCGGTTCCAGTGCAGGTCTCCCAGCTTTTGCCACAGTCGGGGATTGTCCGGCATGATCTTCAAGCCCTCCTCCAGAATGTCCATGCCACGCTTCACATAGTCATGGAACAAGGTGCCACGCAGGCCTCCTTTCAGCTCTTTGTTGTAGAGGTAGTACGAAGCCGCATTGTATGCCATGTGCCATGAGGCCTCCTCCCAGTAGCGGGCATTGCGCGGCTGGAGCTGCGTCACAAAGCCATAGTATTTGTCCACCTGCGCCCAGTTCACCCGAGTGAACTCCACATGGGCTCGCAGTTGGAAAACGGTGGCGATGAGCCCGCGCAAACCGCCGAATGCTGCGGCGAGGCCCATCTGCCCCATGTTGCCCTTCACGCCCAGATGCAGCGGCTCATCCACCAGATGCATCGTACGCAGATCATGCGTCACCCGCTGCTCCAGCGGCAGTTTCAGCACACCAAAAATCAGCAGCACAGCAGCAGCCTGGAGTTTTCGTTTCATAGTTCCTTCTCCACAAAGACCAGGTGAGTGACGAAGAGGTACACCGTCATGTAGAGCGCCGCGATGCCGGTCATTTCATAAACCGCAATCCAGGGCACGATTTCGCCGTTGGCCACACTGTCCACGACATCAAACTGTGCCAGGTCGGGGCAGATCGTGGCCAGCAGAAAGGTGGCGATGCGCGTGGCGGTGCTGCCGAGATTGGGCTGGAAGATGAATTCGCGGATCATCGCATGACCATGGCCGATGATGGTGATGCAAAAGGTGATGACGATGGTGAACAGCGTCGAACTCGCGATGCAGGAAAGCAGCAGGGCCACGGTGGTCACCACGGCGGCCTTCAGGAAGATGGCCCACACCGCCCAGTGCAGGTTCCAGGTGAGCCCCTGTCGGGCCACGATTTCACGGATCTGCGCCACCGCCTCGGGTGAATCCTGGTTTTCAGAATGCAGCTGAGACACGGCGGAGGCGAACAGCATGGACTGCTGCAGCCACAAGATCAGGCTCAGCACGGCATCAATGATGACAAGGCCTGAGGCGATGAGCATCAGCACTCCGAGCAGCTTGCCAAGCAGGTAGTCAAAGCGCGGCACCGGCTTTGACAGGATCGTGTAGAGAGTGCGATCCTCCAGGTCTTTCGGCAGCAGCAGGGCGGTGGCCACAATGCCGAAGACGATGCTGAACACCTGCAGCACGCCCAGGGACATGGTCTTGAACTGGCTGAGCTGCTGCTCGGGATTGATGGTGGAAAAGCCAAAGCCCATGGCCGCCACCAGCGCGCAAAACAGCAGCAGGAAGGGCAGGATTTTCATCCGCATCAGCTGCGTCATTGTCGCATAGGCCAGCGTCCACACGCGCCGGGGGGAGAAGCGCACCGGAGCCACGGAGGCGGCGGCAGAACTTGGGGTGGCTTGGCTCATGGTTTTTTCGGTTCGTTGGTTGCTTCAATGAACAGGCGCTCCAGCGTCGTGCGCGGGTGGCCGCTGCGCAGCAGGCGCGTGCCGCCGCCTTCGGCCTTCACCAGCGCATCAATTTTTGCCAGCAGGTCAGAGGAGGCATTTTCAAGAACCAGCTCGGTTTGATTTTCCACGGCGATCAGTTCGTCCAGCCGTCCCTCACGCACCATGCGCCCGTGCGCCATGATGCCGACGCGGTCGCATACCTCCTGCATCTGCTCCAGCAGATGCGAAGTGACCAGCACGGTGATGCCACGCGAGCGGAACTCGATGATCAGATCGCGGATGATGCGCGAGCCGGAGGGGTCCACACCGGCTGTGGGTTCATCCAGCACGAGCAGCTGCGGCTCATGGATCAGGGCCTGCGCCAGGCCGAGTCGCTGCAGCATGCCTTTGGAATAACCGCCCACGCGCCGCGTCGCCGCATCTTCAAGCCCGGTCAGCGCCAGCATTTCCTCTGCACGGGATTTCAATTCATCCCCGGTCATGCCGCACAGCTTGCCGTAGAAGTGCAGGGTCTCGCGTCCGGTCAGGTGCTTGTAGAAATACGGATTCTCCGGCAGGAAGCCCACGCTGCGGCGGCTGGCCACTTCCGTGCTCGGGATGCCGAAGATGCTGGTGTTGCCTTCAGTCGCATTGAGCAGGCCCAGGATGGCCTTCATCGTGGTGGATTTGCCGGATCCATTCGGCCCGATGAGGCCGTAGACTTCACCTGCCTCCACCGTGAATGACACATCATGCACGGCGCGGAAGGCACCTTTGCCAAGGTGGCCTTTGAAGACCTTGGTCAAGTGGTTGACGGAAACGGCGGGCGCGGCGCTCATACGGGTTGGGAAAGGTTAATCACGCAGAATGCTGAATCCACGCAAGTTTGGCTCTGCGGCTATGGGTTGGACCTCTCGTTGCTTGATGTGCGAGCCCAGGCTGCTCTGCTGGATGTCTTCGAGGAAGGCGTCCAGTTCATCGGCCTCCAGTGACTGTGCCAGCAACTCCACACGGCCGTCGGGCAGGTTTTTGACCCAGCCGGTCACATCAAAGCCCGAGGCGATGCGCTTCGTGCTGTAGCGAAAGCCCACGCCCTGGACGCGGCCTGAATAGAGAACATGTTTTGCGGTCATCACTTCATCAAAAGTTTCAATGCGGCCCTGGCTTCTTCGCTGGCCGCTTCAATCAACACCACTCCCGCATCGCTGCGATTGCGCAGCAGGCTGACAAACCGGCCCTGCGCGGTGAATTCGCTTTCACCCTTGGTTTCGTAGCGTTGCTTTAAAGAACTGAGCATCGCCTTGTAAAAGGCATCGGCGGAGGACTTGTCCATGAAGAGCGTCTGCCATGCGGCGTGGTCACGCTTGGCACCGCCATCCGCCACCCAGGCCAGCAGACGATCCGCCACCAGCCCGCGTGCGCCGAGCGCGGCGTCTTCATCGTTGTTGTAGGTGCGCAGGGCTGTGACGCAGGCAAACTTGCCAAGGCAGTCGTCGAGATATGGCAGCACGCCCTTGAGCTTCACTTCCCCCAGTTGGATTTCCACCGGAGCGGGGCGCTCCTGATCGAGATAGATTTCCGGCTCGATGACCTCCGCCGTGCTGATGGGGGGGCGGCTGTAGGCAGCATTGAGCTGCGGGAAACTGCCGGCGCTGTGCAGGGTCTGGGCAAAATCAAAACCACGATTGAAAGGGAACAGCGCCAGCTCCCGCAGGTAAGCCGGCATGGGCACCTGGTTGATCGGATGATCCGGATCTTCCGCAGGCAGATCATCCTTCAGCTCGGAAGCTGGATTTTGCAGTGAGTGCAGGAAGCGAGTGAGCGCCGCATCTCCGGCGATCAATGAATCCCGCGCCAGCCGCATGTCGGTCTTCATGGGGCCATGCTGAGGCTGATACAAAATGCTTCCATATTCGCGCAGCAGCTGCCCGAAGGCGATTCCCAGCGGCTCGTTCGAAGTCACTGCCGGACCGGATGCCGTGGAGGCTTCGATCGTGAACATCGTCTCCGACTCGTCGTCATACCAGCCGCCCAACTGGCGGGCCAGCAGGGCGGCGCGCAGCGGCAGGGGATCAATCGCTTCAGGAATCCAGCCCAGCGCTGCGAGTCCGCGCGCAAGTTTCTTTCCTTCTTCGTTCGGCTGCTGGCGTTTCAACCAGGCAAGGATGACTTTTTCCACCTCTTCCTGGCTGACCGCTGTCGTGACCAGAGGCAGCGCATGCAGCTTGCGCATTTTCATCATCTCCAAGCCCATGCCCACAAAGTCAGGTGCCACATCATCCTCACCACCCTTGGGTGCCATCTTCGGCACGTCCTTCATGCCCAGCATGCCGAGTTTCTGAATCATCTGCGCATTCTCATCTTTCAGGGCGTCATTCTGGCCCTGGAGATATTCGATCTGGCCTTCCAGCAGCACGATCTGCTTTTTAAGGTCTTCTACCGCCTTGTTGGTGACGTCGATCGGTGCCGCTTCTTGTTTCACCGCCGCAACCTGGGGCTGCATGCCGGCCGCTGGCGGCGGTTCCGGTTTCACTCCCGCCAGAAACAATGCCGCCGCACCTCCGAGCGCGAGGAGGATGATCAGCAGGGTGGCCGGGTTGAGCTTCATCATCAAACCATGCAGCGGGAAAGCGGTGCGGGCAATATCACGGGCAGTTTTTCCGCGTACTTTTCTGCTTGGCGGAAACCCGTTCCAACTCAACATACCCGGCACCGGGCTGAGCCGCCCCCACCACCCATGTTCCGCTGGCGATTTGGCAACCACGATCTCGATCTCACCCATCGCGGTCTCATCATGGGCATCGTCAACGTTACGCCCGACAGCTTTTCGGACGGCGGTCGCTTCAATGATCCCGGTCGTGCCGTGGAGCATGCCTTCACGCTGCTGGCGGAAGGTGCGGACATTTTGGACATCGGCGGCGAATCCACCCGCCCCGGTGCCGAGCCAGTGAGCGAAGCCGAGGAACTGCACCGCGTGCTGCCCGTGATCCGCGCCGTGCGCTCACAAACCAAGGCGCTCATTTCCATCGACACCATGAAGGCCTCCGTCGCCCGTGCCGCTCTGGATGCCGGCGCTGACATCATCAACGATGTGACCGGCCTGCGTGGTGATGCCGCCATGCCGCGTGTCGCTGCGGAATCCAAGGCGGGGCTCGTCGTCATGCACATGACCGGCACGCCGCAGACCATGCAGGCCCATCCGCAGTACGACGATGTCGTCGCTGCCGTGTCGGACTACTTTGAGAACCGCCTGCGCGTGCTGCAAAACGAGGGCATCGATCCCGAGCGCATCGTGCTCGATCCCGGCTTCGGCTTCGGCAAAACCCTGGAGCACAATCTCACCCTCATGCGCGAGCTTCCCCAGCTCTGCACCCGGCGTCCGCTGCTCGTGGGCATCTCTCGCAAATCGACCATCGCCCGCGTCATGCATTCCGAAGCCATGGAGGACCGCTTCTGGCCCACCATCGCCCTTAGCGCCTACGCCCGCGAGCATGGCGCAAGAATCGTGCGCGTGCATGACGTGAAGCCGAACCGGGAGGCGTTAAGGATGATGGAGGCGATATTGGAGGCTGGCGGTAATGGCTTTACTCAACCATGAGGGAAGACAGAAAACACAAATCCAATACCGCAGTCATTGTGGTGATCGTGGTTGCGCTGCCATTGATCTATA